>JBMTAN010000040.1:0-29168 GCA_049428765.1 Roseiflexaceae bacterium | reverse complement strand
ATGTAGATCAGCGCCAACTGCTCGATGCGCCCGTCGACCTGCCAGCCGTACCAGATGGTGTTGGGCCAGAAGAAGTCGTCCAAGTCGCCGATTTCGTAAATATAGCGCAACGGTTGCCGCAGGGCGAACTCGCGAATAATCGATTTATCGTGTAACGACACTACCTGTGCCATGCCTGTGCCTCGCCTTGTATCACTGAATTGCACTCATTGTACCCCAGCCACACCGTGATCGCGCAGAGGTAGCCGCCGAGGACGTCTGGGTGACCGACGTAGGGGCGTCGCTTGCGGCGCCCAGAGGCGCAGAGAGGGATATGCATATGTATTTGTGGCGCCCCATTCTGCACCAAGAAGAAGATTGCACGGCCACCGGGAGGTTCTGCGAGGCCATGCATGCATTGGGTATGTGGCCATGCGATGACGGGGTTGATCACGTAGGGTGCGTCGCTTGCGGCGCCCCGAGGTGCAGTGTTGTTCCGTGTGGTACCTCTGTGGTGGTTTGGCGTGTAAAGGTATGCAGATGGGGGCACAACTGTGCCCCCATCTGCATACCACCAACGGCTGCGGGAACCTAACGGAAGACTAGTCCAAACGAGAGGTAGTTTGCGTGACAGGTCGCTTGCGACGCCCACGCCCGTACCAGATGAGGCGTATACTATGAGACATGCTGACACTGTATATTGTCTCGACAACATTGCTGATTTTGGCCCCGGGCACCAACATGGTGATGATGCTGGCGCTGGCGAGTAGCCAAGGGGCCACGGCTGGGCGCTGGGCCGCCCTCGGCTTGGCTTGTGGTGTGCTGTTACACACGACGCTGGCGGCCACCGGCGGCGCCGTGCTGATGCACCAGTGGCCGGCTGCCCTGACCTGGGTCAAAATCGCTGGTGGCCTGTATTTGCTCTGGCTAGGCGCCCATATGCTCTACCAGCAGATTTGGCCGGCTGGTGGCGTACGTTCTATATCAGCGCCGCGCTTAGAGACACCGTTTATGCAGGGCATACTTTCGAGTATCACAAATACCAAAACACTGGTGCTGTTTGTCAGCTTTTTGCCGCAATTTATGGAACCACAACAGACCATTGCCTCGCAGTTTGTGGTGCTGGGGGCTACTTATGCCGGGCTGACACTGGCTATCTATGGCGTGATTGGCAGTCTGGCTGGGTGGGCTGGCAGTTGGTTACAACGCCCGCTGGTGCAACGCATCATGCGTGGTAGCGCTGGCATGGTGATTGCAGGATTGGGTGTGTGGGGGATGATGGGCTAATCAAAAGGGGATGCTGAATGCGGATGATTTTTTGGGTTTTCATCATAAATGTCTTGTTAGTTGGGTGTAGTCAATCTTCCCAATCAAGTGTAGAGTTGGAGGCGCCCGAGCTCCCAGCAACTGCGAGAATGATACCGAGCGATACACCTGAGCCGACGGCAACGGTCCAGCCGAGTGTGACTCCCATCCCGACAGAGACGCCCATCCCCACCGCCACACTGGTGCCAACTACGGCGGTTGGGTCGGTGACGCAAATTATGGTCGAGGCGACGGCCGTGGCTGATACGGCATTCCGCTATGTGTTCCCGGTGCAGGATGCGCCGGTGAGCTACGTCAACTACCACCACGATTATCCGGCCAACGATATCATGTGTCCAATTGGCAGTACCTTTGTGGCGGTGACCGACGGTGTGGTGGAGTTTGTGTCGTACGAGGATGAATGGACCTATCAGTCGACCGATCCGGCGCTCAAAAGCGGCCTAGCGGTGGGAATTATCGGCGATGACGGCGTGCGCTACTACGGCTCGCATTTGAGTGCGATTGCCGAGGGGATTGCGCCCGGTGTGCGCGTCAGTGCCGGTCAATCGCTGGGATTGACGGGGGATTCGGGTAATGCCAAGGGAACTGATCCGCACGTGCACTTTGGTATCTCGCGGCCGACCTACCCCGAGGATTGGCAGGTACGGCGCGGTGAGATGAATCCGTATCTATTTTTGCAGGCGTGGCAAAAGGGTGAAGCGCTTCAGCCGCAGTTTTTGCCCTAAACTATTGTGGTTGTCATCTCTGCATTCACACCAAAGCCAGGTGTAGTGACGTTTGTTTGATACGCTAATCTCGGGGCGGTATAAGAGCGACAGGTGCCAATGGGCACCTGTCGCTTTAACAATAGGGGATAGCGTATGATTCGACGAATAATCAGCGTCGTAGGTATAGCGATGTGGTTGATGAGTTGTCAAGCATCGTCAACGACAGAGGCACCTACAGTGACGGCCAGTGATGCGATGCCATTGGCTACTGAGCCTGCAGTCCTTGCACCGGCTCCACGTGATGATTCGGCAGACACGATTGCAGTACCAATTGTTGCGACGCCACCAGCTGCGCAATCGGTTGAGACGGCCACGCCGCGTCGATTACGGCTGGTTGCATCTGCTACATCAATAATCAGTGATACAAACGTGGATGTTGAAAATCAGCGTGGGTTGCAGTTCGAGACCGTTGATGGGGTAAACAAGGATACTTCATGTGTTTTTGTGATTGTCACTGGTATTTCTACTGCTGAATGGTTGATGAGTCTTGATAATGGTGTACAGTTTGCACCATTTACCCGTGCGGGTAGTGTGTACTTGTGTGGTTTACAAGCTTCACAGCCTGTGAAGTTTACGATTATTGATGCAAACGGTGATATTGTGCCTGGGGCCCAATCAGTGCCAACGCAAGGCGGTGCAGCCTTGTATGGCAAGTGGATTGATGGTAACGGATTAACTACAGCCGATTCTGGCGATAGTAGCACGCGAGGGCTGCGCTTTCGACTGAGTAACTCAGATGCTGATCAGCGCTGTGTAATCGTGACCATTAATGGGGTGTCTACAGGCGGATGGATTGTCAAGGGAGATGGTCTCAAGGTGCGTGCCGAGTTTGATGATAACGGTACTGCTGAGTTGTGTGGTCTTAACCGACGACAAGAGTTTACCTTTAGTGTGTATGACCTTAAGGAGATGACCGTCACCGGTGGTACCGGCATCCCGGCACGTGGTGGTGATGCGTTTGTGGCTGAGTGGGGCGCTGTTGCTGCAGTACCGACTGCGACGAGTGCACCGGCCGTCGATAATCGGGCGTTGCGCGTATCACTCAAGAACTCCGATGATGATCCAAGATGTATATCGATGCAAATTAGTGGGATTCGTACGAGTGGCTGGGTGATTAAGGCCGATGGCTTGAAGCCGAGTGCTACGTTTGACAGTGCTGGTAATGCACGCTTTTGTGGACTAAGACGGCGTCAGGAGTTTACCTTTAGTGTGTTTAATGCAAATGGTGTCGCCGTAGCTGGTGGTGTTGGCATCCCTGCTCGTGGTGGTAACATTTTTGTGGCGGATTGGCGATAAACATGTAAAAAATTACAACAATATATCGGTTGCCTGTGTGTATTATGAGTGCATACATGATAGGAGGGCAACCGATATGCGACATGCATTTGTATTGATACTGTTACTGATGGTAGGAATCGTTGTAGTGTATCAAGATTGGCGTGGGCCAAAGTCTGTACAAGAAGGGCTCGCGAGAGAGAATGTCGTATATGGCGCTGCACCGCGTCTGACACGAACATTACCGCCGCGGACAGTAACAAAGCGACCGCCAACCAAAACGCGGACTGTGACACGTCGACCACCAACCAAAACACGGACCGTGACGCGTCGACCACCAACCAAAACACGCACCCCATATCCAACATTTTGTCAGCGAAACTGGGGCAAGAATTGGCACTTTTGTGGGTACCAAGCGCCGTCTGCATATGTAGAGGGGTATGGTCGTAATCTTGCATTTAGGGCAAATACTCCAATTCGCATATTGCTCGATGGTGGTTATATTGAGTTTCGCATATCAAATGGTCGCCGTAGCTGGACTTTTTTGTCTAGTAGCAAGATGCAGACAGTGAGATTGCCGAAAGGCACATACGAGATGTGTTTTAATGATGCAACTGGAATGTACGATTGTGGTGGTGGGTGGGCTTCATATTGTTTTGATGGAGGTATGAGCTGTCTGTTCAGCCCATCCGGGTTGGGGTATGGATCGTCAGGTGAAGAAATTATTGTCAGGTAAATACAATTATTTTTGTGGCGGATTGGCAATAAAAACGCCCCCTGTAGAGACACAGCATGCTGTGTCTCTACAGGGGATTGGATTTTTTACAAATCGGCTTGGCGGCCCGAAATGCTAATGCGTTCGTTGTTGGCAATGCGCGCCCGCAACTGAGTCAGCAAATCATCGACCTTCTCGGGGGTATCGAGATTGCCGTAGTAATCGAGGTTGGCCTGGAGCATAGGCGCTTTGTCACAGGCAGCCAAACACTTGACGCGTTGCAGGGTAAATAGCCCATCTGGCGTGGTCTGGTCGCAGTGGATGCCCAACTTGCTCTCGAGGTTGCGCACTAAGTCCTCGCCACCGCAGAATGCGCATGGTACGTCGTCACAGACTTGCAACACCATCTTGCCGACCTTGTCGTCGTAAAGCAGGGTATAGAAGCCGACGACCTCAAAGACATCGGTCGGAGGTGCATCAATGATTTGAGCGACCTCGCGGATGGCCTCATCAGTCAAGCGGCCATAGGTGTCTTGGGCAATGTAGAGGAGCGCCAAAATTGCGCTGCGCTTTTGTGGGTAGCGGGCCAAGATGGCATCAATCTCAGCACCATGTTGTTGACGGAGTGACATACGGTTGTCCTACTCAAATAGCGGGTACCCGCTTAGCGATCTACTTCTCCCAACACGGGATCCATTGAGGCAATCAAGGCAACCAGGTCGGCAACCAACTGGCCTTTGGCCATGTGTGGGAGCGACTGCAGGTTGATGAACGACGGTGTGCGCAAGTGCACGCGATATGGCTTGGGGCTACCGTCGCTGACGATGTAGGTGGCCAACTCTCCACGAGGTGATTCGATGGCGGCCAAGGCATCGCCACGGGGTGGCTTGAAGCCCTCGGTCCACAACTTGAAGTGGTGGATGAGCGACTCCATGCTGTGGGTAATCTCGCTCTTGGGTGGTGGAGCAACCTTGCGGTCGCTGGTGACGTAAGCACCGGGCCCCATGTCTTTGAGTCGCTGCCAAGCTTGGGTGGCAATTTTGACGCTCTCGCGCATTTCGGCCACGCGCACCAAGTAGCGATCGTAGATGTCGCCGTTTTTGGCGACTGGAATGTTGAACTTGTAGGTCTCATAGCCACAGTAAGGCATATCTTTGCGGAGGTCCCACGAGAGGCCAGTGGCACGTAAGCCAGGACCGGTCAAGCCGTATTGGATGGCGGCAGCCGTATCGATGGCGCCAACGCCCATGGTGCGCTCTTGCCAGATGATGTTGTTGGTGAGGAGCGCCTCGTACTCGTCGATGCGGGCGGGCATGATGTCGAGCAACGCTTTGACAGTCGGCAAAAAGTTGCTGGGCAAATCGTACGCCAAGCCACCGACGCGGAAGTAACTAGTCATCATGCGGGCCCCTGAGACCATCTCGAAGATGTCGAGAATCTGCTCACGCTCGCGGAAGCCGTACAAGAACACACTCATGGCTGCAAGATCGAGGGCGTGCGTGCCCAACCACACCAAGTGGCTTGAGATGCGCTGGAGTTCGACCAACAAGACGCGGGCCGTGGTGGCACGCTCGGGAATCTCACAACCGAGCAACTTCTCGACGGCTAGCACGTAGCTCAAGTTGTTTGAGAGTGGGGCTAGGTAGTCGGTGCGATCGGTCATGACCACCGCTTGCTGGTAGGTCTTGTACTCCATGTTCTTTTCGATGCCGGTGTGCAAAAAGCCAAGGTCAGGGGCTACGTTGACGACTGTCTCGCCGTCAAGCTCGACCACCAAACGCAACACGCCGTGGGTGCTGGGGTGGTGGGGGCCCATGTTAAGTACCATCGTCTCGGTTTTGCCGGCCAAGGCTGGATCCGTGATGCTTTTGGGTGATGGTACGGAGAGTGAATGGTCAATCGTCGTCATATAACTCCCTCCCCTTTACTCTTTGGCAAAGGGCTTGCGGGCATAAATCTGGTCATCGTTGATGTTGAACGCCACCTCTTCGTAACCGAGAGGGACATCTTTGCGCTGTGGATGGCCGTTCCAATCGTCGGGCATCAAGATTCGCTCGAGGTTCGGATGACCATCGAAGACGATGCCGAACATATCGAACGCCTCGCGCTCTTGGTAGTTGGCCGTCTGCCAGACACCGGTCAAGGTTGGCACGTGGATGTCATCGGCTGGTACGCCGACCTTGAGCGTGATGCGGTGGCGGTTTTTGAATGAGAGCAAGTGGTAAACAATCTCGAAGCGTGGCGTGCGGCCGAGATAGTCGACGGCACACAAGTTCTCGAGGAAGTTGTAGGCCAACTCGCTGTCATCGCGCAAAAAGGTGGTGACCTCGACGATGAGCTCGCGGGGAATGCCGATGGTGATTTCACCACTGCGCATTTCACCAATGGTGCCGATATTGTCAGCGAAGCGCTCTTGTAAGCGCGCTAGGACGGTTGCATTCTCCATTGCGAAACTTCCCCTCGCCTATACATGAATGGGCGTGCGATCGCGCAACGTGCCATCAAGCTTCATACGTTCGACTTTTTTGTGGAGTTGGACAATGCCGTCGATTAGGGCCTCGGGGCGTGGTGGGCAACCGGCGACATAGACATCGACCGGGATAACCTCGTCTACACCTTGGACGATGGCGTAGTTGTTAAACACGCCACCACATGAGGCACAGTCGCCCATGGCGATGACCCACTTGGGCTCTGACATCTGGTCGTACAAGCGGCGGATGACCGGAGCCATCTTGCGCGAGACGCGGCCGGCCACGATGATGAGGTCGGCTTGGCGCGGCGAGGCACGGTTAATTTCCATACCGAAGCGCGATAAGTCATAGTTGGCGCCTTGGGCGCCCATCATCTCAATGGCACAGCAGGCCAAACCGAAGAGCAAGGGCCACATTGCATTGGTGCGACCCCAATTGACGACTGTCTCGAGCGACGTGGTGACTACTCCCATGTCGCCGGCTTTGGTCTCTAATCCCATGTGAGTGCTCCGTTTTTCCATTCGTAAATGAGACCGACCAAAAGAACCAACACGAAGATGCCCATGGCGTACAAGCCTGGAACGCCCAAATCACGATAGACCAAGGCATATGGGAAGAAGAAGATGACCTCGATGTCGAAGAGGATGAAGCTCATTGCCACCAAGTTAAACTTGATGGGGAAGCGGCTCATCGCATCGCCGATCGGCTCCATGCCTGATTCATAGGGAGCAAGCTTGCGGACGGTTGGCTTTTGGGGGCCAAGGAAGCGAGAGAGGGTAATAACAAAGACGGCGATAAACGCCGCTATCCCAAACATGGCCAATATTGGCACGTACGCATCGAGCATGGCATATCCTCGATTAGACAAAACAAGACTGCAGAGATTTTTTCCTCGGCGTTATTATAAGTTGTTTGGCGATTGTGTCAAATTGAACGGATGCTTGCGCCCGTTACATCGATATAACACAATCGTGCTATAATGGCGCACATTCAAATTTGTGACCCGTTTGGCTGTGTATGTTGTCCAGCCAATCTATTTCAATACGAAGAGGCAAGAGTACGATGAGCAATGTTACCCAGTACCGTGCAACTCGTGGTGAGGCAATCACCATTCGTGATGGTAAGCTTCAGGTGCCCAATAATCCGGTCATCCCGTTTGTGATTGGTGACGGCACTGGCCCCGATATTTGGCATGCGAGCGTGCGTATTTTCGATGCGGCAGTAGCCAAAGCTTACAATGGCCAGCGTAAAATCGAATGGCTTGAGGTGTTGGCTGGTGAGAAGGCGTTCAATGAGACGGGCAACTGGTTGCCCGAGGCCACCGTCGAGGCTTTTAACCACTATTTGGTCGGAATCAAAGGCCCATTGACCACGCCTATCGGCAAGGGTATCCGGAGCTTGAATGTGGCATTGCGCCAGATGCTTGATCTGTATGTCTGTTTGCGTCCAGTGCGCTGGTTCACGGGTGTGCCTTCACCGGTCAAAGCACCTGAGAAGGTGGATATGGTCATCTTCCGCGAGAACACCGAGGACATTTACGCTGGTATCGAGTATGTTGCTGGGTCAGATGAGGCTGCCAAGGTGCTGGCGTTTTTTGCCGAGAACTTCCCCAAGGACTTCGCCAAAATTCGCTTCGGTACGAGTGAGAAGACAGGATCATTCAACACGCAAATCGGTAACAACAATGATGTGGTTGAGGTCGGTATTGGTATTAAGCCGGTCAGTAAGACCGGTTCACAGCGCTTGATCTTCTCGGCAATTGAATATGCCATCTTGCACAAGCGCAAGAGCGTGACCTTGGTACACAAGGGCAATATCATGAAGTTCACCGAAGGTGCCTTCTTGGATTGGGGCTACGAGTTGGCCGAGCAGACGTTCGGAGACCAGGTCTACACTTGGGCACAGTACGAGCGTACTAAGAAGGCTAGCGGTGAGGCTGCTGCCAATGCCGAGCAAAAGGCTGCCTTGGCTAGTGGCAAGATCTTGGTCAAGGACGCCATCGCTGATATCGCTTTGCAGCAGGTGTTGACCCGCCCCGAGGACTTTGATGTGATTGCCACGCTCAACTTGAACGGCGACTACTTGAGCGACGCCCTAGCCGCACAAGTCGGTGGTATCGGTATTGCGCCTGGTGGGAACATCAACTACGTGACCGGCCATGCTATCTTTGAGGCGACGCACGGCACTGCCCCCAAGTACGCCAACCTCGACAAGGTTAACCCATGCAGCGTGGTGCTGAGTGGTGACATGATGTTGCGCCATATGGGCTGGACCGAGGCTGCTGACATGATAATTGCCGCCATCGAAGAGACGATTGGTTCAAAAGTTGTGACCTACGACTTTGCGCGTTTGATGGATGGTGCCAAAGAGGTCAAGACCTCGGAGTTTGCTGATGCGGTGATTGCCAACATGAAGGGTTAATCGACGTAATTTGTGAAGCACAGGCGTGTTAGAATACGCCTGTGCTTCGTTTTTTTTGTACACAAAGAGGGTATGGATGGCGGCGAGAACTACGCAAATAAGCCGGATGACTCTTGGTTTGTTACTCATACTTGTAATGTCTTCGGTACTTATTACGTTTATATTTGTCCAGCATACACAGACATCAGTAGATATTCAAAAATCACGATATTTTAATGGTTTTGGCGAAGCAGAAATGTCTGAGCGTGGCGAATTTCGTTGGTCATTTATCAATGCCACATTACTTTTTCCACAGCGTTGGGTTGATTATGCGTGGTTTCCTACGCAATCAACGGCACAGATTACCCAAATACACGTACAAGATATTTATGCAGGGCAACAACTGTACATTGGCACCACGCAATTTGCTATCGATACGCAACCGCGTTTTTATCGATTATTAACTGCACAGCACCCAGTTATATCATTTACTGCCAGCAAAGTGAATCTGTCGCCGGAGCAACGGCAGCTAGGTGTTCCGCTGTTTGGGGCAATGCGTGAGTCCACAGTATGGTCTTTGGGTGATTATAGTGTGCTGTGGCTACAAGTGTTCCTCGTATGTGTTGTGTTAGTGATTGTGTCATACGGTATACAGCGGATTGTGTCGTCGTCTGTACCATGGTGGGTCAGTTTTTTGCATGTAGGCGCATGGCTTGTGTGGTGGGTTGGCGCTCCGGCAGGTAATATTGAAGTCGTCATGGCGCTGTGTTTTGTCGCAACCACAGTGCTGTTATTGCGGTGGATGTTACAACCCTGGCGATGGTCATGGGCTATCTATCTCATTGTTGTATGGGCATTAGTGGCTTTTCGTATATGGGCCATGTGGTGGCAAAATGGGTTAGCAAGTGATATTGAATTAGATAACTACAAGCCGTATTTACCGTTACCTTCTGTGTGGGAGCCGTATTGGAGTTGGTCTGTATGGTTGGGCATTCTGGTAGGGATTAAGCTGGTTGCCGGTCGTGATTACCGTACTGATGCGTGGTGGATCTTGTGGAGTGCTGGATGCGCATTTCTGACCATGTTGCATAATGGATATTGGCCAGCACATGGCTGGATGAATGTCATTTCGTTGGAATATTTGGCTAACTGGCAGGGTGTTTGGGATTTCTTGAGAACCTCGCGTGTGGCGGTTTCACCCTTGTTATTAATTATTGAATTTGCCGTTCAAGATAATGACATATTGATGTTGGCGTATGGGTGGATTATCCCACGGATCATCCTGCTTGTGGCTATGTTGCTCGCTGTATTTCGTGGGGTAACTTCTCAACGTGAGCGACTCATACGTGGTGTATTGTTGATGGTATGGACGTATGCATTTACGATGATCAAGCCACTGGATAATTACTTCATTTATGATTTTCTTTTGGGGTCATTATTATTGTTTGCTGTGCACATGGCATATCGTTCAGATATTCGTTCTTGGCAGTGGGCGGTAGTGGGAATATTATTGGTATTAATGGATACAATGCGTCCATTTGGTATGCTTATTTTGGCAATTGTTGTTCCATGGCTAGCAATCAAAAGTTGGCGAATACATCGACTCCGTGGTGTTTTGTATTTGTGTGTCCCATTATTGTTGAGTGTGATGTGGCATGGGCATCACATTATTACCTTGGGGCAATCAAATTGGAGCAATCATACAGGGTTTAATTTGTGTAATGCATGGGAATGCCCTGAACCAGCGAATTTGTATCCTGAGGCACCTCCGGTGGCCGACGGACTATGGACGAATATTAATACTGCAGAACACGAACACAATAGTCAGCAATTATTACGAAGTGGGCTAATCTATCAATTAACTCACCCAGTACAAACAGTAGTGAGAGCAGGCGAATTGTTGCTCAATATCGTCATTGTGCCATATATTGCGGGTGCTCCTGCAGTGATTGGCAATGGATGGTGGATAGATATTTATCGGATGATGATGGTTAGCATGATGGTGTTACATAGTCTTTTGATGCTTGCCGTGGTGCGGATGATCGTTGCATCGATACGGACTCGTACGTATATTCAAGAGTGGTACCCTGTCGGATTAATGCTCATCATGATGATGGTGCTGATTATTCCAAACATGGTCGAGTATGGTGAAAACTATCGATTTATTGCTGGGACAGCGATGTGGCTGGCTGCCATCCCAGCATGGGAATGGTATCGTTCATTTATACAGCGCTGGTTGTTTAGCCGTTCAAATTGATATCGCTGTTGCTACGGTTCATCATAAAGGTCGCCGTGCTAGTAAAATAATTGCGCATAATCTCGGCGATTTCGGGCTCGAAGCCAACTTCGTCAATGGCTGATAGCATGGCCTCGACCCAGGCGTTGCGTTCGTTTGTTCCAATGGCGAACGGCATATGACGCATGCGTAATCGCGGGTGACCACGCTCTTCGATATAACGGGTTGGACCTCCAAAATACTGTGTGATGAACAAAAATTGCCACTTTTTGCCAGGCTCAAGATCAGCGGGGAACATGTGACTGATGCGCGCATCTGCCATCACATTGCGATAGAAAATATCGACTAATTGGCGGAACGGCTCGTCGCCGCCAGCACGTTCATAGATACTGCGAAGATTGTCGGTCATAGAGATCCTGTTGCGTTGCGGCGGCGAGCGCTGGCCTGCAATGTGCTGAGGCGGTGCACTTTTTGCCATTCGGGAACTTTGATGAACAACACATCGTGGGCGTAGACTTGGTACATGTACTGGGTGCCATCGATGTAGGTGTTTTGTGATAAACCAATCGGCGTACCGATAGCCCAAGCGCGGGCAAGCTGGTGGAACTGCCAGCTAGTGTGATAGGTCGCATTCATGTGGCGGTATGTCTCGGCAAGCAGATGATCACGGATGGTAACTGCTGGTTCATCGATTCGCCCCCCAAGATAACTAAGTCGTGACAGTTTGCGCCAATCGACATTGGTTGGGTCGTTGCTTTGGACATAAAGTGTCTCGCCAGCAAATATTTGGTAGACATACATTAAATTGTTAATCTCGACCATGCTAGCAGGTCGAAGGGGTGGGCCGATGTCGCGATTGGCAAACAGGTACAAGTGGAAAGGGTTGTCTGGTCGGAATCCAGTGCCGCCGACACGCATCGTCTCGTCGAGTAATAGGCGCTCAAATGTCCTCTCGGCAGGAACTGCAGTACTTATTGTCTGCCACATACTGCCGGCACTGTCCCAGCCGGGTTCTTTGAAGAGCGAGTCAAGGGCAAATGGTACAAACAGATATGAGCGGTTCTGGAAGGTGATGTTTCGCTCGCGTCCGAGTGGCGCGCCAAGGCGCATATCCAGCGCTTTGAGGTGGACATTTGATACAGGACTAAATCCATCGCCGAAGCGACGCCAGGCGGCTTGCACCAGAATATCGTGGAGCTTTTGGATGGATGGCGTAGGCTGACCGATAGCGCCGGGTTTGATGGCCGGGAGTCGCGTATTGCGGGTGAGCCACTCCTCGACTTGGCCGATGACCCAATCTGGAGTAACGGCCCTGCCTGGGCAGGTTTTGCTGCTATAGTCGCGATGAAACGCGAGCAGTTGTTTGGGGCGAATGCCGAGGCGCAGTGACATGCCACCTAGGATGGCCAAGGTATTCTCCCATACGGGGCCACTCGGGCGTTCATTGTCATAATCGCCGACCATCTCGAGTCCGATGGTGTACCAGCCCTTGGTAAAACTCCCGTTACCAGTGCCTGCATGAACGCCCAATTCGCGCAATGGTGTAAAAAGCCAAATGCCGTCTGGCGCTGCAAACAAGTGGGGTGCAGCAGTCCAGCCCATACCCGCAAAATAGCGTTGCATGCCTTTCATACTGGTTGCACCTTGCCACTGCGCGACTGTCGGGCGCCAGGTGTGGTGTAAGACCACCTTGGTTGGCATCACTGGGCCGAACTGATAGGAAGCGATATATGTGAGCCATTCATTGATATTGAGCCGCTCACCCACCATCGGTGGCGTGCCGGATGGCCCAAAATCATCAATCATGGATTGATCCCCCGTTTAGCAATATCTTTGATACTACGATTGGTAGCATAGCATGCTGATTTGGATGCGTCAATTTATGCGTTGATATGCCTGTGACAGTCTGCCATCCATGCCGTACAATAGTACATGCAGAAGAGCACGAGGTAGGGCATGCAAGAAAGAATTGCAGTCATTGATTTAGGGTCAAATACCACCAGAATGATTGTAGTCGGTTATGTACCACATCAGACATACAAGCTCCTTGATGAGATTCGTGAGGCGGTACGATTGGCGCATGGGATTGACAGTGATGGCAATTTACAACTTGTGCCAATGAATCGCGCCATCAAGACGATGAGACTATTTCATCAGATGTGTCGTGGGATTGGTGTGGACCGTATTGTGCCAGTAGCGACAAGTGCCGTCCGTGAGGCAACGAATCGCGAGGAGTTTTTGCAACGCATCAAAGATGAGGCTGGGTTAGATTTTAGAGTCTTATCTGCTCAAGAAGAGGCCTACTATGGTTTTTTGGGTGCAATAAACACCCTTGATATTCATGATGGATGCGTAATTGACATTGGTGGTGGGAGTACGCAAGTCAGTCAAGCGCATCGACGGCAGATGGGTCAGACCATTAGTCGACCGATTGGGGCGGTACGTCTGACGGATCGCTTTGTAAAGAGTGATCCTATCAGTAATCGTGATTTTCGCGAACTGCAAAAAGCCATTAGTATGCAGTTTGATAGTGTGCCATGGCTTAGTGGGTATGGCGGTACATTGGCTGGCATTGGTGGCACAATTCGTGCATTAGCAGAGATTGATCAAAAGATGCGTAATCATCCGATTGATCGGGTACACGGGCATATTTTGCACGCTGATCGAGTGTACGAGTTGATTGACATGTTTCGTGGTATGACCGTAAAGCAACGTGAAGGACTGCCAGGTCTGAGTCGTGACCGTGCTGATTTGATTTTGGCTGGAGCGGCAATTTTGGCTGAGGTTATGCGTCGAGGTCAATTTAGCCAAATTATGATTAGTGGTCAGGGGCTACGCGAGGGAGTGTTCTTTGAACATTTCACGCATGGTCGATCACCGTTGATTCCTGATATTCGCTCGTTTAGCATTTATAATTTGGCGCGCATGTACCATTATGAGGCGATTCATTCGGCTAAGGTGCGCGATTTAGCCCTGTCGATGTTTGATCAAATGCACCCGATGCATGGGTATGGTGCTGACGTGCGTGAGTTACTCGGGCATGCGGCAATTTTGCATGATATCGGTAATGCGGTGAATTATTACGATCATCATAAGCATGGAGCCTATTTGATTCTCAATAGTACGATGCAAGGCTTTAGTCATCGTGAGGTTGCGATCTTGGCGTTACTTGTGCGCTATCATCGTAAAGGCGATGTGTCGACCGAGTCGCTCAAACAAGTGCTCGTCCCTGGAGATGATGTGTTGGTGGCGAAGATGGCGGCGATTTTGCGGTTAGCGGAGTTTTTGGAGCGCCGCAAAAGCCAAGTGGTGCAGGATGTCACGGTCGAGCTTGGTCCAATCGTCATGATTATCACGATTGCGGCAGGTGACAACGCACTCGAGGTCTGGGATGCCAATCGGGCAGCAGGTTTGTTCCGCAAGGCCTTTGGGTGTGACGTCGATATCTCGTAATTGTCGAGTGGACATAACAAATGGGCCGGCAGTGCATAACGCACTGCCGGCCCATTTGTGTATCTATTGCGGGTTATTCGGGGCGTCGTTGATCCCCGATAAGTACCTCGCGTGAGCGTCCTTCGTCGGCCGGGCCGACAATCCCTTGTTGTTCGAGCATATCAATCAATTGCGAAGCTTTGCTATAGCCAATACGGAGCCGGCGTTGCAAGAGCGATGCTGAGGCTCGTTTGTGTTGTTGCACGAGCCGGATGGCCTCAGGCAAGAGTGTATCTTGCTCGTTTCTACTCAAATATTCGGCAATTGGTTGCATGCTGTCGACATCGTCATCAGCATCATCGGCAGGTGAGCGCATTGGCTCGTCAGCATGCGGCACCGGCTCACGTGGGTAGACTGGCAAGCGTTCAACCTTGGCTAGCTCTGGATTGAGCTCGGTATCAGTAGCTGTTGTCGTTACCGGCATACTGGTTGATGCGCGTGGTTTGTCGGCAGGTTTGCTCTCATCATTCGGCTCATCGGGTGGCTGCGCAGTGCGCCAGAAGCGGACGATTTTTTCGACCTCGTCGTCAGTGAGGTAGGTGCCTTGCACACGAATGGTGCGTGGTGAGTCGGCTGCCGTAAAGAGCATATCACCACGGCCTAGCAACTGTTCGGCGCCGGGTTGGTCGAGAATGACACGCGAGTCGATTTGGGAGGTGACGGCAAAGGCCATACGTGACGGGAAGTTGGCTTTGATCAAACCTGTTACGACATCGACCGATGGGCGTTGAGTAGCGATGATTAAGTGAATACCGGTTGCGCGCGCCATTTGGGCCAAACGACAGATGAGCGTCTCGACATCATCGGGTGCCATCATCATCAGGTCAGCGAGCTCGTCGATGATAATCACAATATAGGGCATCGTCTCGAGGTCAGTTTGCTCGCGCGCCATACCGCGGTAACTGTCGAGATTGCGTACGCCGACTTTGGCGAAGAGCTTGTAGCGGCGCTCCATCTCGCGCACTGCCCATTTGAGCGTGGGAACGACGCGCTCGACCTCGGTGACGACGGGTGAGAGCAAGTGTGGTATGCCGTTATAGCCGACGAGCTCGACGCGCTTGGGGTCGACCATGATGAACTTGAGGTCATCAGGAGTATGGCGCATTAACAGGGCACAAATGAAGGTGTTAATAGCAACTGATTTACCGCTACCCGTACTACCCGCAACCAACAAGTGTGGCATGCGCTCCATGCCAGCGACTACCGATGAGCCTGAGACATCTTTACCGAGTGGCAGTTTGAGCTTGGCCTTGGAACGAGTAAAGTCATCGCTCTCGATGATATCGCGCATGGCGACGGATGAAATGCTGGAGTTGGGGATTTCGATACCGACAACCGATTTGCCCGGTATTGGCGCCTCAATACGAATCGATGGTGCTGCCAATGCTAACGCCAAATCTTTGTCGAGTGTGGTGATTTTGTTGACCTTGACGCCAACTGCTGGTTGGAGCTCATACTGGGTGACGGCGGGACCGACGTTGATATTGACCACACGAGCTTCGACTTTGAAGCTGGCTAAAGTCTCCTCGATGAGGCGTGACTTGGTGCGATGTTCCTCATCGCTGATGGTGGCTTCGATCGAGTAGCGCAAAAAGTCTGTGGGAGGCATGGGCCAGGCGCGATAGGCGGTCCCCCCCTCAAAGCCATCGAGCGCCGTTTGGACTGCTTGACCGCTACTGACGGGTTTGGTGTTAATTGGTACAGGTGGTCGTGGCTGATTACCTTGGAGCATGTTGTCAAGCAACTCCATATGCTCAGCCTCCGCTTGTGCTTTCTCAGCTTTGCGTGCCTTGGTACTCTCTTTGGCTACTTTGGGCTTGGCAACGGCTTTGGTTGTGGCCGGTGCAGCTGGGGCTGTCGTTTGCTCCTCGCGGTATTGCGCTTTGGTGCGACGCTCAGCAATCGGTGTAATGATTGCTTCGCTCGTGCCGGTGTCCTCGACAAATGATTGTTGTTTGGGCATCCGTTTGGGTTGTACGCGACTCTGATCGCCGCGTATGGTCAACCACAAAACGATGAATGCATGGCGCACACTGGCAAGAATTTGCACGAGAGTGATGTCAAACGCCAACATAATCCCTGCTAGGCCAATCAAGCTACTTAGTGCAAAGGTCGCTGGTCGGCCGATAGCATTGCTGAGTAATGTCAACATGACATAGCCTACGCTACCACCACCTGAACCGATTTGATCAGCAAAACTTTGGCGTGGGGTGATGCCGAATTCGAGGATGACGAGCATCGCAATCATGACGAGTACGGTGCCAATAATCTGAGTCGGTTGGAGTGGTGTTTGATTGCGATGGCCACTCTGAAAGAGCGCAATCCCTAACATGCCGATCACGAGTGGTACGATGAGCGCCCCCCAACCGAGGCCGACCTCCATCATTTGGGTCCAGCCGGCACCGAGTGTGCCTGTACTGCCGGTCAAATAAAAAATAATCGTCATTCCGGCAATGCCAATCAGCACCAATGCGAAGAGCTCGCGTTGATGCTCTGGGCGCAGGGTTATGGCACTTTTGCGCTGAGCTTTGCGCCCATTCGCACCGGTCTGCCGTGATCTGCTTTTGGTCATGCCGTCACTCCCTTAGTCGTAATTATGACAGATGATAGTAGATGAGGATAGTATAGCATACTCGTGGTTTTCATCATGATTTATTGTGTCCACTGCTTATTGGTGCGTGACACCTTGATTGATAAACAGGTAGAGCCCATCTTGGCCAGGGGCAATAATTTCGAGTGGAACATATCCGCGATTGCAAAATGAATGCCACACCCTTTACCACAAATCCTAGACGTATTCGCGGTATGCTCATCGTACCTCCTTTGGTCGATGGAGAAAGTACCAAGCGATGAGGCTATGTGTGATGAAGTGGCTGTGGCTCTGCATCCTGACCACGTGCGGAGCGAAAATCACGTAGGTTGAGGCGGAGCTCGCGCTTGCCGTTCCATTCGTTGAGTTGTGGTTGATAGACAATGTCGATGTGGGTAATCCGTTGAAAGTGCGGTGCCCACGCACCCTCTCCCCACGCTATGGCGCTCACTTTTTGGCCAGCGATGTCGAGTGATAGTTGTAAATGTTGTTGATCACTCCCCAAGGTACGCGTGGAAATGACGCGGCAATTGCGTGTAAGAATATTGGGATGTGGATTGTGTTGACCGCACGGTTCTAATAAGGCGATGTCGTTGAGCACTGCCATATCGAGCTCCACGCCTGCGAGTTCACAATCAATTGTGAGTTGACGAGTGCCAACTTCAATTTGTTGTGCCTGGGCATAGTCATTAAGTTGCTGGCGCAGTACAGGAATCTGGTCGCTCTCGATGGTGAATCCGGCAGCAGCGGCGTGCCCGCCTACTTTGACGAACGTTGCACCACATTCGCGTAATGCTTGAATCATATGAATCATGCCACCTGAACGCGCAGATCCTCGTGAAAGCACGTTCCCCTGTTCGATAATAACACTTGGGCGAGCAAATTGATCGGCGATGCGCGCGGCCACTAGACCAACGAGCCCTGCATGTGCATCAGGGTCTGCATGCACAATAATCAGGTCCTGATGGTAGCCGTTGCGTTCGATATCATGCGCTAATCGCTCTTGGAGTTCTCGCGTTTGTTGTTGGCGGGTCTGGTTTAGATCGTTGAGGATTTGAGCCCGTTGACTTGCGATGACAATGTCGTCAGCGAGCAGGAGTTCGTATGCAGGCTCCGCATCCGCTAATCGCCCTGCAGCATTAATGCGTGGTGCAAGTTTGAACCCGACATCCTCGGTATTGAGCGTGCGTGGATCAACTCCAGCACTCCGAATCAGCGCCTGAATCCCAGGCCGTTGACTATAGCGCATACACTGGAGCCCGCGATGGACCAGCGAGCGATTCTCGCCGGTGAGTGGCCCAAGATCGGCGATAGTGCCGAGTGCTACTAAATCGAGTAAATCGTACATCGCATTGCTTGACAACGGTTTGCCGAGGATGCCGATGGCCTCGATGACTTTGTATGCTACCCCAACGCCCACTAATCCTTTGTCAGGGTATGGACACTGTGCTTGATTTGGGTTCACCACGGCATATGCTTGAGGGAGTACCTCGGGGGGGACATGGTGATCGGTAACAATGACGTCGATACCACGTGATTGTGCATGCGCTACCTCGGTGGCGTTGCTGATTCCACAGTCGACAGTGAGTAATAGCTGGACCCCACTATCAACAAGGCGATCGATCGCCGTACAATTGAGCCCATATCCTTCGCTGGTACGATGCGGGATGTACGGCGCAACGTGTGCGCCGAGCTGGCGTAGTGCATCACACATGAGACTGGTTGCAGTGATGCCGTCTGCATCAAAATCACCATATACGGCGATTTGTTCGTGCGTATCAATTGCGTGGATAAGCCGTTCCGCAGCACGTCGCATGTCGTGCATCAAAAACGGATCGTGCTTCGCATCATGGTGCTGCAAAAAAGTCGTAATTGATTGCACACTCACAAATCCACGCCCCGCTAAGATGTGCGCTAACCATGGACGAATATGCGTGGCGCGTGCTAGTTCGTGGACGACATCTGTTACTGGCGTAGAGATAAACTGCCAGCGCATGTTTTTGGCTGATAGGCGAGCGCTCATATTACAAGGCTACCACAATCATGACCGCAACGGCGATGATAAGAATGGTGACGGTGGCATACAAAATAATACGCTCGATGTCATAGAGCTGAATATCACCACGTAGGATGTTCTGGAAACCAACAACTGTCAGTGTGCGGCGATTGCTGTTCAACAAGTAGTCGACTTCAGTTACGGGCGTTGCTTTGATAATTAACTCCGCATCAATGGCGCGCACGTGGTCACCCTCCTCGCGTGTGGCCTCGGTCATCATCTCGCGTAGTGGGGCCACTTGACGCCAGCGTGGCTCACTGAGGTCGATAGCCACACTATACACTACTTGAGCATGACTCTCGAGAGTTCGCAAATGCAGTCCAGTGGTGTCATCCTCGTTGAAGAATCGCTTGCCGTAGCGACTCCAATGAAAGTACTGCTCCTCGAGCATATTACCAATGCTGTCACACACGGTGCAGTTGATTTTGCCATAACCTCGACAACTACTACAGGTCTCGCTCTGGACTATTTGCTCGACACTCCCATCACTGTTACGCACGCGTTGTTTGCGGTCGACAGTGCCGCGCCCATTACACTCACCACACAACAACTTGCCAGATCCGCTACATTCCTCGCACCGGACGATTTGTTGCGTCCCTGGGATGCGTACTATTGCAGGGGGGACATCAACGAAGCGTTCTGGCGCAGTGATGTCGACCTCCCATACATCCGAAATATGTGTCTGTGGCGTTAACGCATGCCCCGAACGATGCACCTTGCGACTGACGTGTGGTTCACTTCGCTTTTCGTAGTGTACGCGTAGCTCGTACAAATAAAAGTTCGAGCTCAAGATTTGTGTGGGTTGGATGAGTTGACTGATGGTCGTGCGCCGAAACATCCCTTGTCGTGCCCAACGCTCAAGTAGGCGCCTAATTGCATCAATGTGATGCAATGTATCGGCGCGCGCCCGACTGCGACTCAAGTAGTCGGGATCAAGCTCGTGGGCCAACAGCACTTCAAGCGGGTTCTCCAGCCACTCAGCAATCGCATCCCAAGCCTCGTCAGTGCGATCGGCCATCAAGTGCTTCTCAGCGACAGGACTGCCGTTGGTATGACGCAATGATTCAACTGCCTGCGTTGCACTTGAGTAGCGTTGCCCCCCACCTGTGCCCATTAAACGACGGATGACCCGATCAAAGACCGCATAGTCGGGATTGATGTTGGCAAGACTTTCAAGCGGAGTAGCGGGAATCGGCCCACCACGCACCATGTGATAGAGCAACATGCCGAGTGCATACAAATCGTCATTGTTGGTTGCATTAGCGACACTTAAGTGCATGCTGCCCGGATAATATGGATTACTCAAGTCGCGATCATCAAACCCTGTCAACTCACGACTTATCTCGCAGGCGGCAAAGCCTAATCCCGTCAGTTGTATACTCAAATCGTCAGCCACCAAAATATAGGCCGGTTGTAAATCACGATGGATGATCTGTTGGTCATGGAGCGCATCAATCACTGTCGCCAGCTGGCCAAAGATCTGTACTACATGGATAGGATCTAGTGCTCCCTGGTGGAGGATTGCATCAAGCGACTGCCCACCAGTGTCGGGTGTTACCATGTAGTCGCCGTAATTGGCATCACGACCAGTGGCTAGTACGGGTAATAACCCAGGGTGACTAACCTGTGTGCCGAGTTTGGCGGCCAACCGAAACCGAGCCAGCGAAAGCGGATCATTGCGACGCAAAATAGCTATAGTCAATGCATGATTGACGTTCGCCCGTTGCGCTGAGTAATACACTGCCAAGTCATCGATACGCATCGCTCGCCCCAGTTGATACGCACTGAGACCAGTTGATTCGTTCGGTTGTCGTTGTTGTGTGTCGCGCGCTACGCTCATGCTCCCGTTCCTTTGTGATGCGCACTGTCATCATTTAGTAAGGATAATAACACAAATGTTCTACTTTGACAATCAGGTGTTGATGATGGCGTGGGCTATTTCGCTGTAGTTTTGATTCGATGAGTGTATGTGTTGATAGGTATCGTGGGGAGCAAGGATCATGCGTTTGATAGCGGTTGGCATGAGTGGGATATCATTGAGTTGCCTCCGTGGACACCACCAAAAATCAGCCGGATTGTGTTGCTCGGGCCCACGAAAGGGCATTGGTTGCCAGGTGACGTCGGGTAAGTCAACGGCATAATACATGCCTATTTCGTGGAATATCTGGCCGTTGAATGCGTTGTCAACCAGCTCAAGTGTGGCCATCAGTCGCTGAATTTGCACGCGGCTGTGGAGCTCTTCGGCCATCTCTCGTACCAGTGCTGTCTCGCTACTTTCGCCCATATCAACACGCCCGCCTGGCAACGACCACAAGGCATGGCCGGGCGTCTGGTGAATTAAGACGCAGTCGTGGTGGATACAGACTGCAATCGTCCGCACATGAAAGTGACCTGTCTGATTGTCAAACGAAAGCATCGGCATCTTGGACTCCAATCATTGCTCCGAAGGTCGTGGTGTTGATTTAGTTGGCATCGACGGCTCGTGCCAAAAAGTCTTCAACCTGTGCCCGTAACAATGCATGCTCAATCAGCGATAATTCAGGATCCTTGCGTAGAATCGTACGAGCCTCGAGTTGGGTTGCCTGTAACAGACGGGTGTCAGTGAGTTGGGCAATCTTGAGGTCGGGCACGCCACTTTGGCGTGTGCCAAAGAATTCGCCCGGCCCGCGAATCTCTAAATCTTTCTCGGCGAGCGCAAAGCCATCTCGTAATTCAACCATTGCCGTAAGGCGTTTTTCTGTGGTCTCAGAATCGTTGTCACTCACCAAAATACAGTAGCTCTTGTGTGCACCGCGTCCGACACGACCGCGGAACTGGTGGAGCTGTGCTAGACCAAAGCGATCGGCGCCCTCAATCATAATCGTGCTGGCATTGGGGATATCAATGCCGACCTCAATGACGGCCGTCGCCACCAAAATATCAGCCTCATGATTACGAAACGCCACCATGATAGCGTCTTTGTCTTTGGCGTTCATCTTGCCGTGAATCAGGCTGACACGCAGATCAGGGAATACCTCATGCTGGAGCTTTTCGAACATCTCCTCGGCCGACGGTAAATCGGATTTGTCGCTCTCTTCAACGAGCGGGCAAATCACAAACGCCTGTCGACCGGCGGCAACTTGCTTGCGGATATGAGCATATGCTTTGGGACGATCGCTATTGGCGATGCGCTTAGTGGCAATCTCTTGGCGACCAGGTGGGAGTTCGTCGAGCACTGATACATCAAGATCGCTATAAATTGTCATCGTGAGTGTGCGTGGAATGGGAGTAGCCGTCATCACCAGCATATGTGGGTTATGACCCTTGTCTTTAAGTCGCTGACGCTGCTCGACACCAAACCGATGTTGCTCGTCAATCACCACGAAGCCAAGTTTGAGATATTGCACCCCTTCGCTAATGAGGGCATGTGTGCCGACGATAAGATCAATCTCGCCACGCGCCACACCTTCGAGTACGCGCCGACGATCTTTTGCGCCGAGGCTGCCGGTGAGTAGGGCAATCCGTACACCGTCGCTTTGGTTGGGATCCATGCCTAGCAACTGCTGAATCTCAGCCAATCGGGTGCGCCGATCATCATCGATGCTCTCTTGCCACTGACTCGTTCTACGCACGCTGATTGGTCCAAGCAAATTGCTGAGGCCGTGATAGTGCTGTTCGGCGAGAATCTCAGTGGGTGCCATGATTGCTGCCTGATAACCATTGGCGATTGCTTGCAGTGCAGCTGCTGCTGCCACGGCAGTTTTGCCACTGCCGACATCGCCTTGGAGCAACCGGGCCATCGGGATGGTGGTGTTGATATCTGCAAAAATCTCACCCAATGCACGATTTTGCGCATTGGTGAGAGCAAATGGCAATGCGCTGAGGAGTGCATGATGGGCATCAGCGTTATATGGCATCGGATAGCCTGGTGTGCCCTGCCAACTAATGCGTCGCTGCAATACACCGAGTTGAATGATCAGAAATTCGTCAAAACCAAGGCGGGTTTTGGCGGCAACCACGTCGTCGTTAGTCTGGGGGAAGTGGATGCGTTTAATGGCACTCGTCAAATCAATCAATCCCGCACGTTGTCGTACACTGTCAGGGAGTGGATCGGCAAGCTGATCGGCATAGGTATCAACGATGTGTTTGATAACCGTGCGGGCACCACGATCTGCTAATCCTGTCGTCAATGGGTGAATGGGCACCATTCTCCCAACATGGATGAGTTCATCATTATCAATTATTTGTGTATCATCTACCTCTGCAACGCTTGGTGTCTCACGTGGTGGTTCATATGGTTGCCATTTGGGGCTACTCATTTGTCGCATACCCGCAAATACCTCGATTTTGCCACTTACCATGATACTCATCCCGGGCTGTAGCTGTTTGATTAACCAGCGTTGTCCGAAAAATACTAATTTAAGCATGCCAGTATCATCTTCGACATGCACATTGAGACCCATACTGCCATTACGCATGGTGAATGTCTTAGTTTCGATGACACGGGCGATGATTGAGACTACTTCACCCGGTCGCACGTCCTCAATCGTCGTTCGTTTGCTGAAATCATCGTAGCGGAAGGGATAGTGATGCAACATATCACGAATGGTTTTGACGCCTAGTCGACTGAAAGCTCGTGCCATCGACGGCGTAATCCCTGGTGCGAATTTTAGAGGCGAGTTGAGCGTCACCGGCCCATTGCTGGTAGCCTTGTCGTTCCGCTTGGTAGCCCGCTTGGGCGGGTTTTTTGACACAGATGGAGTGGGGTCAGCTAGTTGCGTTGATGAGTTAGGTATCTCAATTGTCGGTACGACGTCTGTGTTAATTGGTGACATTGTCTGCATAACCGGTTGTTGCGTCTGCTGAACCGTTTTGCTCTCTAGAGCGCGGTAGAGCATACGTAGTATAGTAATCGCCGTGTTGATGCGCTCGCTACGAGTTGCGTGATCAAACGCATAATACCCACGAATCTGTGTAACAATCGGCTTCAGCTCGGTATCCTCAACGAAGGCGTAGTAGGTGCACTGCCAATCGTCGATGAAAGCATCGAGCCCATCAGGGTGCGTAGTGTTCTGGTAATTGGTATCGCGCTCGGCGCGTAACCCTTTGCCGAGATCAATGATGGCCTGAAGTCGCATGATGCTACTCCGCTGGTGCTATTGAATGCCTTCGTAGACGGCGACACTCATGGCACCAGGGCCGAGCATGGCTGCGCTACTAGGACTCATTTGCATGGCTATGACTTGATGACGGGGGAACACGGGATCTACTCGCTCGAGGAACTTCTCGACATCCTCGGGTCCAGTCGTATACAACACGGTGACTGATTGTACCTTGGGGAAATCCTCGACAAATGTTGCTAGCCCCTCAATAGCCTTGGTCCGTGTCCGTGTGCGCTCGTAGAGTACAATCTCGCCATCATCAAGCAACAGGAGTGGCTTGATGCGTTGTAGCGAACTGAGCGAACTATTGGCATACTCAAGACACCCAGCTTGGTCAAGTGCATCAATCGTATCCACAAAAAAAACAAAGTGTGTTTGGCCAATCGCATCAGCAATCAAGTTCTCTACCTCAGGAGGAGATGCTCCATCTTGCGCGGCGCGCGCTGCCATCGTAACAATCGTGCCAAGACCAGCTGAAAATGACTTGCTGTCAATCGCATGAATCTTGGCAGCAGTAGCAGGGATTCGAGTATGGAGTTGTTGCACAGCGCGATATATTGGCGTCAGCTGGGCTGCCATGTGAATAGAAAAGATGTGGTCGTATTGCACCGTCAGCCGGCGAAACATCGTATCAATATCGTCGGTATGTGGTGGCAAAAAACGCGGCCGTAAGCGCCCATCCGATATAAGCTGGTAGTATTGCTCGCTACCAAGCTCTACGCCGGCCCGAAAGGATTGATCGCCGAATTGGATACGGGTTGGGATAATCGAAATATCAAGCTCATTGGCGAGCTCCGGGGCAATGTCAGCGGTGCTGTCTGAGACGATTTTAATACGAGCCACGGTACTCTCCCTTTGTCTGTGAAAATGCTTATGCAGGATGCGTTGATGCCGCTGGGGCTACACGGACGACGGCAACATCAACTACCACCTCCATGCCACACCAACGACTGACTGTCCCATGAAGGTGATTTGTAACGGCATCGATTGTCGGCGCTAATGCTACAGTATCAACGATGACGAGTGGAACTTCAAGCGCATCGGCGCGATGAACAATGATTTGTTGCCAGGCATCTGGATGGTTCAACGGCATAACCTGTTTGCCGACACCAAGAACACTGGGGATTAGCTGGAGCTGTGCAATCACAAACTTGGCGATTACTGGCGTACTCAGCCAAATTTGACCAACTTCGGTCTGACTCGTTTGCATCACATGTGTATGTATGGTATTATCCTTCATTAGTGTGTCACACGATAATTGTGTCGGCAAGTCGTCTCCTGAGGAGGAGTTACCATGGCGAAGTGCCAAATCTGCGATAAGGGCGTCACGTTTGGTCGCAACATCCGTCACCAAGCATCCGGTGGCTGGTTCCGCCGCGCCCCACGCACCAACCGAACCTTCAAGGCTAACATTCAGCGCACTACGTTGACGCTTGAGGGTGGTCTGCAGGTCCAAGTTAGCGTTTGCACCAAGTGCTTGCGCACCATGTACCGTTCACGCTAGTCTTTAATTATAGAAGATTGCGTGCTTCGTCGCAACCAACGACCCCTAGGGTATTACCCTAGGGGTTTTGGCTTTTATGGTATTTATAATAAGTATTGCTCAATTGCAATTGCTACACCGTCATGCTCGATACTCGGCAATTGTTGATTGGCAACTGCTTTGAGCTCGGGGATGGCATTGCCCATGGCGAGCCCAAGCCCTGCCCATTGCACCATCTCTAGATCATTGGCTTGATCGCCGATCGCCACCACCGCACTCCGAGAAATGTCTAGTTGGTTGGCGAGTTCGGCTAGTGCTACGCCCTTGTTGACCCCAAGTGCTGTCAACTCCCCAAACAGCTGATGTGAGCGTGTGGTCACAAGTCTATCCCCCACGAGTTGTTTGAGTGACGCTAATGTGGGACCAACCACATCCGGATCTGCGACAAATAAGACTTTGGTGGCTGGGTTATGCCGTACGACATCTGGCAAATTATCGCTGATTCGCACTTCGGCGCCCTCAGGGTGATAACTGAGATACAGGTCAAGTTCGGCGCGTCGTTCGGCAATATAGAGCACTTCGTCGATATATGCCACCACGAAGATGTTTTGGCTAAGTAGGTAGTGCACAGCCTCTGCAGTGGCTTCGCCTGGCATAGTAGCGGCAAATCGGATAGTGCCGTCGCTCGCATTGCGGATGACGGCGCCTTGATAGCAGATTAGTGGTGCTGTGATATTCAGAGACGTAGCAAACGGCATGGCAGCCCCAAACATGCGTCCGGTGGCCAGCGTTACAATGATGCCAGCTTGTTGGGCCGCAGCGATGGCATGCCGTACGCGTGGTCGAATGGTCAAGTCATGGTTGACGATGGTTCCATCTAAGTCAAGCGCCAAGAGTCGATACCGCACACAGAACTCCTTCGGTAAGATTCTTTGTTATTGTACCCGTATCTCTTGTAGATTGCGCAAGAAAGCGCCGATGCATGCGCCATTTCATCAAAACCACCACACTTTATAGTTTGACGGCCATACTCGGCCCAGTCGTTGCGTTGCTCCTGACACCACTCTATGTGGCAGCGATTGGCGTGGCTGGGTATGGCACGGTTGATCTGGTACAAACTGTGGTCCAACTGCTGATTCCGATTGCGGTGTGGGGGCTCCCTACCACCTTGATTGCACAAACTGATGTGCATGTGTCGGCTACGACCTCATCGCGCGTGTTTAGTAGCGCGATGACACTGACGCTACTAGTGTCAAGCATTCTGAGTGGGTTGTGTTTGCTTCTCGCACCGATTATTGCAGCTACCACACAACGTCCAGAGCTGAGTGAACTTCTGCGCATATATGCATGTTCATTACCATTTGCGGCGGTATATGGTGTGGTATTGTCAATGTCGCGCTTACTCGAACATGTAGGGCGTACGATTGTGTTGATGGTGGCGTATGTGGCATTGCTCGCACTAAGTCGCTTGGCTCTGGTTGTGTGGTTTGATATTGGGGTTGTAGGCATGGTGCTTGCAGTGGCGATAACAAACATAGTTGTGGCACTTCTTGGGGTAGCCATGAGTTGGCGTTGGTGGTGGATACAACCCGACTGGAGTGAAATCACACGATTTGTACGGTTAGGAGCACCACTCCTCCCAGCCAGTATATCGGTCTGGATGTTGTTATTTATTGATCGATGGTTTTTGGTCCAGTATGTCTCCCCGCTCGCACAAGGGCAATATGCGGTTGCAGCACTCCTTGCATCGCTTATAGCATTTGTAGCTGAGCCATTTAAACAAGCCTGGCAACCAGTTGCTCGTCGCCAGATGCAACCAGCGTTTCTTGCATGGTCACTCACCATGTATTGTGCGGTAGCCTTGATTGCGAGCGCAGTGGTGATGGCATGTGCCCCTGAGTTATTGGCGTGGATTGGCGGCGCTGATGCCCGCGCCGCTACACCGTTGATTGCTTGGCTACTGATTGCACCACTACTGAGTGGTGTCGTGGCAGTGGTGAGTATGCCGGCCATTCAGGCGCACCGCACATCATTGCTTGCCTGGGCGACACTGGCCGGTGCGCTTGCGAACATTGGCCTAAATATTTGGCTGATTCCCCTGTACGGCATATATGGTGCTGCGTGGGCAACTGCGATGGCTGCACTCGTGATTCCACTGGTGCATGTCAGACTGCATCAGACATGGCAGCCGATTGCGTACGATTGGATGCGACTAGTGGGGTTGGGCGGACTCTGGTGTTGCTATGTCTTGTTACTCCCATCTGTCGCCTCATCTGTGGTGTATCGAGTTGGACTACTGATGAGTCTGACGGTGTGTGTTGGGGTGGTTATCAGCGCATGGCACTGGCGTCAGTGGGCTGCAGTATGGGTAGAATCGACTCGTGATAATCGCACATGATGCTGATTACCGATGTAATACAACGTGTGTGTATCTGATTAAGTTGCAGCTCGCGCTGCACGTACAATGCCCCTGAGTGCGCAGATATGGCGTTCTAGGGGCACTGTATCCTTGTGTCTGCTACTCTTTGGATTGCAAAATCATAGAAACACCGGGCAAGGCCGCAATCATAGTAAGATCACCGGTCGTGGTATTGAGACGGTAGAGACCCTCATTTGCCACATCGTCGTGACCAAAGCGAGTGACAAGAATTTGCCCATCAATAGTTGCAATATCGCCGATATAGCGCCATTCAAAAAACTCATATTCCCAGTAGGTGCTCTCCCAAGTGGTGAGATTGGTCTTGTGGATACGGGTCTTGGATTCTTCAGTGAGGTAATACGAATCCCAGAGATTGTGGACAGTGTAGAGATAACCATCGAGAATAGTGCCCATCTCAGGCGCACGGCCAAAGTTTGCGAGTGGCGTCAGCTCACGGTCGCCAGTGCGATAACGGAAGATGTCGGTGGCAGGTCGGTTCTCTGATTCGAGAAATGCACTTGATTTATTGAGGATGTAAAGTGTGTCGTGATCGATTTTGATGAATCTACTTGGTGCGACAAGATTATCTTGTGTATCGATACAGCGTGTGCGCAAAAGTGTCGTTGGGTCAAGAATTTGTAATTCGCATCCTTTTTCTACACTTTGAGTGTCGTGACGCGTCACACCAAACACAATTAGTTCATTCTTGTGGAGATAACTCGAAAGAAACATCATGTCGCCAAAATTAGTGACGAGTGGTTGTTGTCGCAGAATCTCACCGGTCTCGGCGTTCATGCGAACGACTCTACCCTCAAACC
>JBMTAN010000039.1:0-29766 GCA_049428765.1 Roseiflexaceae bacterium | reverse complement strand
TTGGTTCTTTCGTAGTTTCTGAACGTCTCTTCGACAAACTGAAACCGGGTTGGCGTTGTCATGACATGCCTCGCACTATGTGTAGATGCAGTCATTATACGACTAACGACGTAATGGGTATCAACAACATCAACAAATGTGGTGCGCCCTGTCGGATGCCCATACGTTGGATTCTACAGGCTTCCGCGTGTCATAGGTAATGGTGACTCCACCCCATTTGGGGCGCCGCAAGTGACGCCCCTACCAATTACCCCATCGTATATGCCCTCGGTGCCTCCGCGTGAAAAAACAGGGCACCCTGTTAGCCCACCATACGCTGAGTGCTAGATCCTCCGTACCTCCGCGCGATGTGGGGCGCCCTGTCGGACACCCTTACGTTGGGGGCTGTAAGTCTGGTGTGACTCGGTGAGTTATACGACCACTATCCACCAAATACCCGACCATCAAAGCGCGTGGCAAACGCCGTGTAGTTCAACGGTGGGTCATACAAATCAACCACTGCAAAATCAATCGCCACAAATCGGCGCATATCGACTACCTGCATCATGTCGTCCATGATTTGGGCAATAATCTCGGGATCATTACCAAACGCACCACAACCCCAGGCACCCAGAATCAAGATGTCGGCATCGAGCGTCGTCGCCACCTCAAAGACCTTTTGGGTGCGTTGACGCATGACCGGCGCAATCTCACCTGCACGTTCCGGCAGATAATTCCGCACCGCTTTGGCATGCACCGCCGCACTGGTAATCACATCTGCCTGCCACGGCGTATCGATGAATTGGCCGTTATGATGCCGAAAGAACGGCACACCAGGCGAAACAATCACGGTATCGTTATAGAACGGGTTTTGCCAATGCGTCGCATCTGCATACAGCGCATCATCACGGAATGTGTAGACCAATGCGGACGAGCGCGCTAACGTCTCCTCTTGCGCTCGTGCACCCTCCAACCATCCGCCTCCAGGCGTAGTCGCGCTGGCAAAGTTCAATATGGCCACCCGGTATCCCTGCATCACACGCGCCTCAGCCACTGCAAGTGTGGTCTGGTTATAGACAAACGTCGGTACTTGGGCATACCGAGGTGCGCCAACTAATAGATCATCCCCAGGTCGATACGCCACTTTCGCCTGCGTTGCGGCATCACGCATCGCTCGAATATCAATCTGTTGGCCATGCGGATTGAGATACCACCCCTGTGCAACGATATCCTGCGTCTTATGCCCCATTACCGCTGCGTCGTGGCGTGGCATCAACAAATCATCCATTGTCAATATCGGCAACGTCAATTTTTGTGGTATTTGCATCGCGTTTCTCCTTTTTAAAGTACGTAATTGCCGGCGGCAATCCAACTGGCCAAATCAGCCTGATGCGCCCTTTGCACGGCCGGATTAACCCGCGTCTGTGCCGCATGTTCAATCAGTAGGTGATGGGCGGGCCGGACAATCCCCATGGCCGTCACCGCGTCAACCGCATCGGCGAACAGCGCAGCCGATCCCGGTACCGATGGGTATGCGCCAACTTCGCCATCCTCCGCAAAGCTGCCCTCCATGGTGATTTGCCAATCGGTGACTGCATCAATCTGATTAAAGCGCTCCTCGTCAACCACAATCACCACCTCGTCGCGCATGGCCACCAACACCTCGATCATGCCGACGTTCAACCGCAACGCATCACGGTTACACGTCAATGTCCATTTGTTGGGGGCCACACGCTGGGCATAAGTTAGGCTCTCAGCGAAAAGGCGCAGGATACCAGGGCGCAATTGTGCGTCGGGAAGATGTTTTTGGACAAATTGAAAGACATCGGATGGCATCGTTTTTCCTTTCTATATAGCAACAACCACGTCATTATCCAAGGACCGCCCACGCTCGATCTGATGTCATTCCAAGGACGAACGTGGGTCCACCACATCATGTTCAGCACAAAATCACTATCAATTACTGCATTTGCGCCAATAATTTACCAATCTCGGTGTCGAATTCCACAACCTCAACAACCCAGCCATATACCAAGCGCCGCGAGGCAGTGCTTGGCTCACCAAAAGCGATTTCGACACGCATCTCGACAAATGCAGGCAGCATGGTATCGCGCATCAACTTCAGGTAATACACAATTTCGGTTGGTTGATCAGCACACGTCGGTACGCGCAAGCTATTGAGGCCGGCAAACACCTCGTTCACGGCACCTTCGCTCGTGCCAGGAATATAGATTTCTTGCACGTAGTACGACATCACATTTGCGAGCACGCCAGCATTTCGGCGCATACTCGTGACCTTTTGGATAAACGGTGCAAGCTCAGCATTGCAGGCTGCTTGTTTATCTGGAGTGGCTGTTGGCACAGACGTTTTCGTAGGCACTGCTGTCTCGGTCGGCACAGCTGTCTCAGTCGGCACGGGCGTCTCGGTTGGAACGAGCGTATTCGTCACAACAGCAGATTTCGCGGCTTCTTGGGTAGCTTGCACGGCACGCAACGCATCACCAAATATCTGATTCCATTCATCGTTATAGTTGTTAGCCTGCAAATACTCGCTAAATTGTGTAATCCCTGGGTCAAATACACGATCGCCTTCGTCTTTGTATTGCTGGGCTAACTGGGTATCATTTTGGATTAACGCATCGGTCCAACGAATATATGGCGCCAATGATTGACGAATTAAGCGGTCCATACCAACGACTTCTTCGTTGCATACTGGCACATCAAAGTCTTGTAACATCAGTTGCGCCTTGATGAGTGATTCACGGGTTTGCACTGGTTTGGTATCATCGGTATGGATCATCATCACCAACACATCGGTCATCTTTGTCACCCACATGTTCGTCGCAGCTTGACATTCGGCGCTCAATTGCTTTTGGGGCAACATGGCTAGAATGACGACCACAATCAATGCCACGATCCCACCAATGTATAACCATCTCCGTGACATTACTCTCCTCTACTTCCTATATGTACCGGGTGCTTTATGAATATTTGCAACAATTATAACACTAAATACGTAATAATGAAATAAATAATTTATAGCCCAAGATTTCACCAGAATGAAAAGGAGTTCCCTCATGTCACCGACCAACGAATCAACCTACACCATGCTCTCGACGGCGTTTATCCATGTGCTTGCCGACCTACGTGAGGCCGACAGAGCAGTCAACATGGCCCGTCGTTCCCGCGACAAAGCCGAGCGCGACGCCATCAAGGCTGTCGGATTGCATCGCCGCGCTATCACTATTGCCGGTGGACCGAACGCAATGGCCGATGCCCACCTCGATGCAAGTCAACAGCACGCCAAAGCGACGCAAGCGGCGTATGAACGCGCACTTGCGTCTGCAGTTGCAACCTACCACCGCGTGTCCCACCAATGGTGTCAATCGCTCAATCGAACCGAAGAAACGGCGTAGTCTGATTACGCCACACCGTTCACGACGTGCACATGGTAGCGTTGCGCCATGGCACCGTCAGCAGCAATAACCCTGATGACGACCGTATCCCCATCAACGACATACGGTTGCCCAGACTGGTGCGACACTTCATTGACAGTCAGACTAGTGTAATCGCTGACCGTTACCACTGGCACGATGGTAATTGAGCCTGTGCCACGAATGGTGTAGCTGAGTTGATCGGGCGTAAATGCGGGTGACAACACGCCACCCTGCACCGCGATATTCGCCAACGTGGCAATGCGGATTGATGGCAATGACAGGTGGTTATCCTTGGGTAGATTAATGGCCACCCAATCAGCATCGGTTACTCGATTGCCCCGCTGCACCCACCAGCCACCGCGCGGGCGCAGTGATGGAGTCAGTGGCACTTGCTCATCGACCACTTGTTGTACCAAGGCAATCAAGTTCTGCAGATATGCCTCATCAAGTGGCCCATCGTTATGTCCACCATAGTACCAATCAACGCGCCCGCGCATCGTGGCATCGTAGCGACGCAGGGCCGACAAATAGTGGTCAATCGGCGAGGCACTCGCGATTTGCATCCACAATGCATGTGGTACCGTTGGCATGTTGCTACCGAACGCATCGCCAGCAATCACGAGTCGGCGGTTTGCCTCATAAAAGACCATACTCCCCTGCGAGTGACCAGGCACATGTAGCACCTCAAAGCGCCAATCGCCAATGTCAAATACCATGCCCTCGTGGATGTCGATGATATCGCTCAGATCGAGATGCATGCCCAAGCGCTCACCAAACGAGCGCACCATCGGCAGATCAAGATGACTCATATAGACATCATAGGCGTCTTCAAACTGACCAAGCGCTGCCACATGGTCGGGGTGCCCATGCGTGATACACACCGTCAGCGGCATGTCACCGATGAGTTGATGTACAAATGCACGCAATTGGCCATTCCCCATACCAGCATCGAACAACAGCGCCCCGGTTTGGCCTTTGACGAGATACATATTGGTATCGTCATAATCACGAATCTGCCACAAGCCGGGCATCACCTCGTGAGCAATGTATGAATCGGTATCACGCCGATCAATGCAATAGGCAAACGTCACCACATCGCTCGGCGCACACTCAGGTGCAATCGCTTGCGCCGTAATCACATACTCACTGCATATGCCTTTGGTACCCTCGTTGATGGCAGCCAACATGGGCAAATCATCGGGCGTACACACAGCACTCACATCAGTCGGACTACTGCCATCCAGCGTATAACGAATCACTGCACCCGGCGTCTCACACAACAATGTAATCTGCTGTGCAACGGCAAATGTGCCAGGTAACGGAAAAGCCGTCGGCATGGCGGTTTGGTGTATCATCATCACTCCTATATGTGGATAGTGTCGAGTATACCATCGGCAGTCATCGATAAATACAGGTACAATACCTGAACAGTGTTGGGGAGAACTACATGCGCCAAGGTTTCATATCAATTCTCATCATGAGCGTGATTTCCCTTACCGCCTGTACACCATCCACCGCCGAACCTATTGTCATTACTGTCGTCGTGCCATACGGTGCAGACAATACACAAACCAGCACGCCCGAGGCACCAGCCACGCGCGTCATGGGATCAACCAAAGCCCAAGTCGATGCGTTGCTGAACGATTGGACTGTGCGTGCCGATCGCACCTCAACCAACGAGACGGCGATTTATCGCTATACCCAAGATGTCACGTTAATTGTTGCCTTTCGCGAAGATCTCGTCATTGGCGTTTATGTTATCGATAACCCGGGCACCGGAGTAATTGGAATTACCCCTACACGCGCCGATGAACTCGTCGAACTCATCGGCGGCATCATCGATGTTGATTCAGTAGTTGCCGACGAGAATGGGTTTCGTGAGTTTGGCATCGGAGATATCACGAGCTGGTAGGAAGTCATATATGTGGATCATCTTTGTCATCATGGTGGCTGGAGTGGCATTTTTATTGGGTGGGAGCTATATCAATCGCCCTTCAGCGCAATTCATCGAACGCAAACGTCACGCCTATCTCCATGCCCGCGCCATCTATACTGCATACCCTCATAACCCAAACTACCGAGCGCTCGTAGAATGTATCGGTCACGAATACATTGCAGTCGAAGACCCTGTGGTTTTTAATGAACAAGACCTCATACATGATATACATATCGCATCAACTGAGAAAGACAAATACCTTTAGGTTTTTTTAAGGAATTAATTATTTACATGTTTCCACTTGATTGCTATACTCAAAAGACTTAATGAATCAAATTAATAGTATGGAGAAAGGGGCGTCATCATGCATCAACGTCTCAATCGCCGTAATTTTAGTACGGTTCTGGTACTGTTACTTCTTGCCGCTTTCGTATGGAATCCCACTTACAACGATGGAGCCGAACAGGTCAATAGTCAACCACTGGTGCGCCAACTTGACGCATTCGAAACCGATACGGCCGCACACGCGATAGGGACTGAGTGGCATAACGCTGAAGACACCCCACTCGTTGTCGACTTTGGCCAACCAACACCCGGAGAGCCAATTGCCGGCATGGAACAATGGCTCGAAACACGTGGTGTCAAACCACAACCACGTGCCAAAGTCACAGGTGAACAGAAGTTCTTGATTATCCGCGTGTACTTTAAAGACTACACTGCAGTGTCGTGTTATGCCAAAGACGCCGCAGACGAATCAGCTCTCCTTAGTGATAGCTCGACGACCAATAATCCATCCTGTGGCAATGTCGAAGATGATTTAATGGTCCCCCAAGATACACTCTGGCGCAACACCTCATATAACAACATTTCATTTGCATGGGATATCACTAACCTCTACCAACTCCCCAAAAACCGGTCTTCATACATAGATGATTTTGATGATGGCGATTTGAGCAATGATGGCAAATTTGAACTGCTCATCTCAGATGCCGTTAATCTTGTGCCAAGCTCATATGACTTCAAAAAATATGATGGCGTATTAGTCTTCATGGCAGAGACTGACACAACTGAATTTCACCGTGGACAAGCAACCCTATGTAATACATCTTGGGGGACAAAGTATCAATTGCCCGGCGTTGCAAACAATACAGACTATGGATGCGTCATCATGAGCGAAAATCCTAATGCATCATCGGTGGCCACGTACGGTCGTATGGGGCACGAGCTCGGCCATGCGTTCCAACAGGACGGGCCTGCTCACCCTAGCAATTATGACAATTCGTTCGAGTTGATGGATGCAAACTACCCAGGACAAACAGGTGCATTCGAGAAGCAACATGATCAGGCATTCCCTGGCTGGTTACCCAAAGCCAACTATATCGAAGTCAACAGCAAAAACGCCAGTGATCGTATTTGTATTCGCGTACTCGAGCAGATTCCAGATGCACGCCCACAAGTACTAAAAGTACCGATTACCAATTCGCGTTACTATCTCCTGAGCGCCCGTATCAAAATCTTAGGTGATGAGCTCAATGCATTTTATTCGAGTCCGGGAATACCAGATGAAGGCATTCTCGTTGAACGGGTCAATACCTCGCCAAGTGGCGATGATCCATGGGTTACTGTGATAGGAGAAACTGGAGATCGCGATAACCTTTTTGAAAAGGGCGATACCAATATTAACATCGGTGATAGCGTATTTATTGATGTCTTGACTGACGCCCAAAGTGGTATTAATGATCCCGAAATCTACTGTGTGCGTGTCCGTTTTAGCGCTGTTGTGAACGAACCAGACGTAGGACTTCGTCCATGGCGCGAAGCACCCGGCAACAGCTATGAAACAACCGACATCTGGATTGATAGTCCACTCAACGGCTATAACGTCTATCGTAACGGAATGTGGAACGATTTATCTGGCGTACCTGTGCCACGTGGCAACGGGGATGCACCTGCAGTCGGTTCAATCAACCGCATTTATGCGCGTGTGCGCAATCTCGGCACCATGGATGCAAACAACGTAGTCGTACGTTTTAATATCTCAGACCCAGGTGGTGTTGGAGTACGCGGCTCAGAAGGCTGGCTTGAACTCGGTGTAGTCGATAAAACCACGTTCCCAGCGCTTACAACCATTCCCGCTGGAGGATATACCGATGTCTATCTTGAATGGAATGCTGACTACGCCCTCACCGATGAACAAGTGGCAGCCGGTATCTTTGAATTCCATACCTGTATTCGCATCATAATTGACCCTGTAGTCGGTGAAGTAACCTTGGGTAATCAAGATGGTGAAATGGAACAAGAAAATATTGTCGAATTTGAGGCAACTCCTGATATCTCGACGCCAATCTTCACCCATAGTTTTGCCTTACACAACGACGATAACATCAATGAAAAAACCTTCAAGCTCGAAATCGATTCGAATACACCACCTAATTGGGATGTTAATCTCAATGAAGGCGATTTGAACATTACAGTACCAGCCAATACCTACACAACAGTACCCATCACTGTAACCGTGGGAGGCACAGCAGTCTTGGGGACAGACTTTACAGTACAGGTAAACGCCTTTAGTATTCGTGACCTTCTATCGGATCAAATCGACACAGATAATGATGGAAGAATTGATGTAGCTGTACCTACCGACCCACTTGAAAAGATTGACTTTTATGCCAAAAACACCCATCTTGATAAAGTCGAGCTTGGTGGCTTTGACTTCACCGTCAATGTTTTGGCACCTACAAACATCGGCTGTCGTGTATATGGGCGTAGTTCGCAGGTTGAAGTCCATGGCGAACTTGATGGATTCGAAGGCATCCACCAGGCCGGAACGCCTTTACGGGCCTATGTACAATTATTCGACGACCTCAAAAAACCAATACCACTTGATGATCGTGCTACCAGCGATATTGGATCAAACGGAGCGTTTTATAAGTCATTTACTGCGCTAACTCAAGACAAGCTCTTGTTCCCCAAATATGCACGATGCATATTCCCCGGTACACATTTATTAGCCAGTAGTGCCACAGACTATATCACGATTGACACAAGTAACCTAGCACCTACATTTACTCCGGAGCCATGGAGCGGCAGTCAATTCCACTTCAATTTGAGTCTCAACCAATTTCTCACACCTAGCAAAGTCTATTCAGACCGCCCAAATAGCACTACAGTCACCACACGCCAATACAGCTGTGTAGGTAGTAGCTGTCCAGTAAGTGTCCGAGGCAAACACGGACGTGCCCTCGAGTTTAATCCAGCAACAAACAGTATGCTTCAAAGCACCACAAATATCAGGTTCAATCGAACATTCTCAGTAGGCGTATGGGCGAGACGTGACAGATTCGATATTGCCGAAACCATGATTTCACACGGCGTGCTTGCACCAAATACGAATTTCAATATGGGATTCAATGACAAAGGGCAATTTATCTGCGGTATATATGGCGACGAAGTCGCAAGCCCAATACCCATTCAAGACAGCGACTGGCATCACTATATCTGCACAGTCAACGGGCGTCAACGTGTGTTGTTTATTGATGGAGTACAAACGCTTAACCGCACAAGCAGTTCAACTGCAATCTACAACATCGGCAATCGTTTTACTATTGGACGACGGGCCGATCAATACAACTCGTTCGATGGTGAGCTCGACGAAGTTAACATCTTTAATAGCACGCTCACAAGTGCATCAGTGCGCACATTATTCAGATTTCCTGGAACCAAACCAGCACAAAGCCCTATTGGCATTCTAGGATTTGATGATGTCATATTTTCGAGTGGTACAAATTCAATCCGCTGTGAAGGCGGCACTTGTCCCATCATCTACTATCCAGATCGAGAGTACCTACCACGTCCACTTGAACGCATTGGAGCTATGCAACTTGCCTCAGGCAAAATGCTCACTATTGCATCCACAGCCGGGGTAGTGCGTGGCACAGATAGTACTTTCATGTTCTGGGCGCAATTCGGCAATCTGAACGGCAACGGTACGCTTATTAGCCAGTCTGGCCGCAATCGTCCGTCATTAGTACTGACAACTACAAATCGATTCTCGTATGCGGGGCTGGCATTTAATTACAACAGCACAGCATATCCATTTAAAAGCTGGCACCATTTTGCACTCGTCAAACGTGGACGCACACTGGAAGTATTTATAAACGGGAATCTCGTTGCTCAGGGAACAGCAGCTGCGTCACTTTTGCCATTCCGGGTTGCCAGTAGCACCAGCTTGAATATTGGCGGCATTGCAGCCGGTAATGGAGAGATAAGTGCATTTGAATTACACAATACTGCTCTGACTGCAAATCAAATTGCAGGACGATATGCAGGAGGTATCGATGCTACATATCTTAGCCCGACACTGACTCACACACAAACTCGCACAGTCACAAAGACTGCACGCCCATTACAGACATTTACTCCAATTAAACCAGCGACAAGAACTCACTGGGCGAGATTAACCGTCACTGCCTCACACAGCGTCAATAACAAACAAACGATGATTGCAGGTACACGCACACGCGTTGCAGGCGCAACACAAACACGCAACGCACTGAATATTAGATTAACTGAAACGCGTTGGGCTGAATATGACATCGCAGAGACCGCGTTTGTTGCCACCATTACTGCGTTACGCGTGGCAAGTAGAACACCTGTCATTGTCGTTATTCCCACCACCACACGCAAAATCGCATCACCGACTGTGGTACAGTCAAAAACGCCGACGCTCACGCCGACACCATCAAACACGAGAATTCCAACGCGTACCCGCACGTCAACTGCCACCAATACCAGAATTCCAACGCGTACCCGCACGTCAACCACTACCAATACCAGCATTCCAACGCGTACCCGATTTATCTTCAGAACATCTACACGTACACCCAGCCCCACAACTTTGAAACGTACGCCATCGCCTACCCGATTTATCTTCAGAATCGTTACAAAAACCTCAATCATCACAAAATAATCAGTATCATACTCCTCAAGTGGGTCACTGCGATGGTGACCCACTTTTTATTTTTGACAAACGATATGCTATAGTTGCAGTGGTATATATGCCTTATTCTAGACTGAGGTATGCATGTTTCGAGGTCTGCGGCACACTATTCTTTTGTTCGTAGTTGCTTCGATTATTTCTCTTTTCCCCACAGTTTCATCGGCATCTGATGCGCGCTGTTTTCCTGAGACAGGACAATGTATCAGCGGACCAATTCGACAGTACTGGGAGCGCAACGGCGGTCTGAGCGTATTTGGATTCCCCAAGGGCAGTCAAACCCGCGAAATCGTCGAAGGTGTGCCACTTACTGTGCAATGGTTTGAGCGCGATCGACTCGAGATTCAACTCAACGGCCTTGTCACAGCTGGTCGCCTCGGCGCACGCGTGCTTGAGATCCAAGGCACATCATGGCAATTCGGCCCCCAAGAACGCATTAACGGCTGTCAAACATTTTCAGAGACAGGACATCACATCTGTGGAGAGTTCGCCCGATTTTGGCAACGAAACGGCGGAGTAGCCCGCTTCGGATTCCCGATTAGCTCAGAGTTTGTCACTACCATTGAGGGTCGCACCTTGACAGTGCAGTACTTCGAGCGTCGTCGCTTTGAGCTACATCCTGGCAATCAGGTGCTACTCGGGTTACTCGGCAACGAAGTGCAGTCGATTCAACAGTACCAAAACTGGTTCTACAACGTTCCCACCAATCCGCACATGCACTGGATTAGCACTGAAGGACCGCGCCTGATGGCCGGCGGTCTACCGTTCGAGGTGCGCGGCATGAACTACGTACGTGCAACCGGTGTTGATGCGAACCGCTGTTGGTCACTCCAATTCGGCGCTGATGCCAATTGCCCGTGGGATGTCCCTGCTATGACCGCTGATCTCGATCGCTTGCGCGGGTTAGGCGTCAACACCATCCGGCTCTTTCTCAATTACTACGTGTTCGGTGGCGCAGTCCCAATTTTTGACGGTGCTGGGCGCCCCAATATCGCGCTACAGCACCTCGAGGAATTGATTAACCTAGCCAATGCGCGTGGTATTTATGTCATCCCTGTGCTATTAATCGACCACCCCAAACACGAGATGGATCCTGCGCATTACGATAGTGCGATTCGCCTGCACGTCCGGCCACTGGTGAGTTACTTCGCCAATCGCCCAGGCATTGTGGCGTGGGATGTCTTTAATGAACCCGATATTGGTAGTGAGGTCGATAAGCGCTGTTGGGATTGGGACAACGCCGATTACCCTGAATGCTTCCCTTTGGCCGAAAAGCGCATGCGCTTTGTGGAGGCCATGCTCCGCGAGATCAAATCGCTCGATCCCAATCGACTCCGCACCACCGGGCTGGCCTTCGCCAAAAGTCACTTCGAGCCACGCGAATCAGCACTACGCGTCGCCGACATGGTCGAGATTTATACGTTCCACTACTACGACGACTCACCCTATGACAGCGGGCGCTACAAAGCGCACTGGTACTACGGCCGAGGATTCCCGCAGGACCTTTACCGCTCACTCCAAGAGCTCAAAGCTCTCGGGCAGAACAAGCCGGTGGTTGTCACCGAAATCGGCTTTGTTACCGAAGGTCGAGAAGCAACTCGCACACTCACCCAACACCATACCGATCTCAAGTTTGCCCGCGAGCTTATCCGTGAAAGTGGTGGCGCAGGCCTGATGATTTGGTCGTTCCAACCAACATTTGATGATGCAATTGGTGACGTATTCCCTCGCTAAATAAACAAAGCCGGTGCGGAGGCTTAATTCCCCTGCACCGGCTTTTTTGTAAAAACTACAACTCCATGGTTGGATAACCCGCGTAATCGCCCAGGTGAGCAACCGATCCAGCGCCGACAATCGCCCCCAAATGCAAAGACTCAGGCATGCTCTTACCACGCAAGCGGCCAGCAATAAACCCGGCATCAAAGCCGTCACCAGCACCAACCGGGTCAATCACACGCTCGGCCTTAACCACCGTTGCCTCAAAGCGCTCTCCGTCATGGATTGCGAGTGCACCACGCTCTGCGCGCTTGAGTACGACCGTCTTGATACCGAGCGCCACAGCTGATTGCAAGTAGTGCTCATCGTCACCCTCGCCAAACATGGCCGCTGCATCCTCGTGTCCCATCAAGATGATATCACTCGCCTGTGCCATCGGAATCATAGCTACACGCGCCTGCTCGGCACTCCACAACCGTGGTCGGAAGTTGGGGTCGAACGTAATCATGCATCCCGCCGCCTTGGCAAGCTCAATGGCCCGCATACACGTCGCCGTAGCTCGCTCACTCAAGGCCGGGGTAATCCCGGTCATGTGCATAGCTTTGACACCCACAAAATGCTCTGACTTGAGGTCCTCGGGGCCCATATTGGCCGCAGCCGACCCGGCCCGATAATAGAAGACACGACGCATGCCGTCTGGCAACCACTCGCGAAAGAAGACACCCGTCGGTTTGGTCGCATCAATTGCCACCGCACTCGTGTCAACCCCCTCTCCCGCCAAAATGCTAATCATCTTGCGACCAAATGGATCGTTACCGATGCGTGAATGCCAGCGCACCGAGATGCCAAGGCGAGCCAGCGCAATCGCACAGTTAGCCTCGGCCCCACCGATATCCCACTTGAGTAGCGGTGCATCGTCGATTTGAACAGGGTCAGGCGGATAGAGCACCGCCATACACTCCCCAAATGTCATGACTTCTGGCATTTGCTACTTCCCCTCTAGCGCATTAACACAGGCACGGGCCCCATCGGTCAACACCTGCCAATCACCATTCGCTACCGCCTTGGCTGGAACCAAACTGCCCCCGATACCAACACCAACCGCACCAGCATCAAGATAACTCTTGAGATTATCGGCACCAATACCACCCGTTGGCATCAACCGCAAAAACGGCAGTGGCGCGAGCACGTCCTTGATATAGCCTGGGCCAAGGGTGCGGGCCGGGAAGATTTTGACGAATGCAGCACCCGCCTCATGTGCTGTGAGCGCCTCGGTCGGAGTAAACGCACCACACGCTGTTGGAATCTTAGCGTTGGCAGTAATGCTAATGACCTGTGGGCGCACCGTGGGGGTCACCACAAATTGCGCACCAGCATCAATTGCTCCAATGGCATCATCAACCGTCAACGCCGTACCGACACCAATTAACATGCGATCCCCCATGACGGTGCGCACCTTACTAATCGCAGCAAACGCCCCTTGACCAGTCAAGGTATATTCAATCGCAGTAATACCTCCGGCTAACAACGCCTCGGCAACCTCGAGCGCACGATCATAATTCTCTAATCGCACAATGGCGACGATTTTCGCAGCTGCTAATGCTGCGATTCGTGTATCCATGCACAGCTCCTTTGCTGACCTGGGCAAGCCTGTCAGATGATACAAAAGGGTCACTCTTATTATAGCCTACCACGCCAGACCACAAACGATTTGGTCACACGGGCGTGCTCAACCTGCGTAAAAAACTGTCGCAACAACGGCTCATACGCCAAAAACGCATTGGCCACCAAGTACAGCGCACCACGTGGGCGGAGATGTTGAGCTGCCGCCGCCACAAACGCCCGTACCATACTATCATCGGTGCGTTTGCCCGCATGAAAGGGCGGGTTGGTGACAATCACATCATACCGCTCGTCCCACGGAACACCATCCAGCACGTCACCCCACGCCACACGCACCTGTGCATCAGCGACAAATGTCTGTTGCATAGCCTTAACCGCCAGCGCATCCACGTCAATCACATCGACGGCGCTGGCTCCTGCATCATGCACCACCCCGGCCAACACACCAGCACCGCCGCCGATATCGAGCACGCGTAAACCAGTTACATCAGGCAATGCCGCAAGCAATTCAGCACTCCCCACATCAAGCCGATCAGCCGCAAAGACGCCCGGATAGGTGTGATACGTCCGTGTGCCTACGATGAATGAATTTGACGTTATGTCACTTTTAAATAATTGTGCCGGTTTCACCGCCACCACCACGCGCTGATGCGCCTTGGAACGTTCATTCATACTGCCGAACACCGCTTTGACATCAGGCGCAGCTGATTTGCCACCGGCATCGTTGGGGCCAGCTGCAATGAGCACACCACCGGGCCGTAGCCAGCGTGCGGCCTCATTGAGTCGCATGCGCCACGCCTCGCGAGTGGGCGAAACCTCGATTAGCGCCACATCATACTCACCAGCAGGCACCAAGCCATCGGCACTAAACTGGGCAATGATACCCGCATGTGTTAATGTACGCTCAGCAGCATCCTTCATCCCTGCATGACGTATCGCCACCGTTATTTGCGTGTGAGGTGGCATCAGCAATGCCGGCAGCGCCATACTCACATCGCATAGCAACAGGCGGTCTGGGTTGAGCGTGACGCTTTCTACTGCCAATCGTTCAGCCGCCGCAGTTGGCAGTAGCCCCGAGGGCAACCCCGGGCGGCCAAAAACGGTCACGGTACGGCCAGCTACTTGGATTGTGGCGCGTTGCCACGCTACTACATCAGCGGCCATAGAAGCGCACGGCCTCCGCATCAAGCGATAGCCCAAGTCCAGGCGCATCTGGAATGGCTAGCATGCCGTCGGCATCAAGCCGCCACGGGGTTGCAACTAACTTATCGATATAGGGTGATCCGGTCAAATACTCCACAAAATCCGTCTGGGCAAATGCGGCGGCAAGTTGCAAATCGGCAGCCAGGCCGACGGCCGTGTTCCAGCCATGCGGAACAAAGCGCACGCCGTTCTCCTCGGCCATCCAAGCAATTCGGCGCTCCTCACTAATCCCACCAACCTTGGTCACATCGGGTTGCACGATGTCGAATGCTCCGGCCTGTAGCCACGGTTGGAACGACTGACGGCGCGTCAGTACCTCACCACCGGCAATCGGCAAGCGTGCTTGTCGGCGCAGTGCCACATAATCGTCAAGCGCATCGGGCTTGAGTGCCTCCTCAAACCAGTAGACGTCGTAGCTCGCCAACATCTCAGCGGTACGCACCGCCCACTTAAAGCCCTGTCCCCAATAGGCATCGCTCGCGCCGGCATCAACCATCAACCAGCCATCACCGATTGCATCGCGGGCAGCCCGCACGATGGCCTCATCGACGGCATTACTCTCACGGCCAAAGGGACCCCAGCCGATTTTGAAGGCTCTGAACCCCTCAGCTTTGAGGGCCAGCAGATGCTGCGTGATAATCGCCGGCTCCTCCATCAAAATCGAGGCATATGGGCGCACACGCTCGCGGTAGCGACCACCAAGTAAGCGACTGATTGGTTGACGCGTCACTTGCCCCAAAATATCCCACAAAGCAATATCAATGCCACTAATTGTGTGGGTGATGGCGCCACCGCGCCCCAACCAAAACGTGTGCTGATGCAGTTTTTCGCTGACGCGCTCTGGCTCAATAGCTGATTCACCCCGATAGAGTGGCTCGAGTACCTGCAACGCACCTTTGACCAGCGCATCATTCGTATAGACACTGCCGTAACCAATCAAGCCCTCATCGGTGTGGACCTCGATGAGAGTATGGATACAATCATCGGGCTTAATCTCCTCGCTCCAGCCACCCTCAGGTGAAGCGCCGTAGAGACCAATGGCTTTGATATCACGAATCTTCATCGATTCCTCCTATGCGAATGCGCCCCGCCGAACCAGCCGGACGAGGCGCATTCAAATACTGAAAGCGATTAGTGTTTGGGTTTGCCCAATTCAATCGATCGTTCAAAGGCCGCTTTGATACCTTCTGTCACGGCAGTGCGCAAACCGGCTTTCTCCATCGCATTCACACCCGCAGCCGTTGTCCCAGCTGGCGAGGTCACGTCATTGCGCAACTCAGCTGGATGTTTGCTACTCGCCAAGGCGTACTGCATCGATCCGAGCAGGTTTTGTTCAGCCAACTGCTTGGCCAAATGGCGCGGCAGACCAATCGACACACCGGCATCAATCATCGCCTCGAGAATCAAAAAGACATACGCCGGCCCACTGCCTGACACCGCCGTCACATGGTTGATATAGTACTCATCATCCACATATACTGCGTGTCCAAGCGATGAAAGCACCTGCTGTGCCCAACTTTTTTGCTGATCAGTCACAGCTGGAACGGCAGTCCATCCCGAGATACCAGCACCAATCATGGCTGGGGTATTGGGCATAGCCCGTACAATCGCCGCATGATTCAAGCCGTCGCGCAAAGTGGCAATCGTGATGCCGGCCATAATCGAGATCACTAGTGCTTGAGGGGGAATATAGCCGTTCAGTTCTGGCAACACCATCCCAGCCAACTGAGGCTTGATGGCAAATACCACCACATCGGCCTGCACTACTACCTCACGGTTACTCGCCACCATATTAATACCGTACTGCGTGTGCATGACAGCCCGGCGATCAGGGCGTGGCTCTGATGCCGTAATATGCGTGGCAGGAATACCGTGCTTGATGAGTCCACCAATCATGGCCTCACCCATCATGCCGGCACCAATCATCGCAATCCGTGGATGTGTCATGATTTACACCTCGATGTTCGCAAAAATGTCGACACCAGGGACCGTGTATGGACGACAGAACGCCGTTACCTCGGCCTTGACCTGGGCGACCACCTGCTCGTCATTGATGTTGCAAATCACACGGTCGATAAACCCGGCAACGATATCCATCTCGGCTTCTTTCATGCCGCGCGTCGTCATTGCAGCTGATCCAAACCGAATTCCCGATGTTACCAACGGTGAGCGTGGATCATTCGGGATGACGTTTTTGTTTGCAGTAATATGCGCTTGGTCGAGCACAGCCTCAGCTTGCTTGCCAGTCACGTTTTTGTTGGTTAAATCGACCATCATCAGGTGATTATCAGTACCATCCGACAAAATCTTGAAACCACGCTTCATCAAGCCGTTCGCCAATGCTTGAGCGTTCTTGATGACCTGTGCAGCGTAGACCTTGAACTCAGGCTGCAAGTTCTCACCGAACCCAACTGCCTTAGCCGCCACCACATGCATCAAAGCACCACCTTGGGCACCCGGGATGACCATTTTGTCGAGCACCTCTGACATCATCAAGGTCCGTCCGCTCTTGGCGGCCTTCTGGCCGAACGGATTCTCAAAATCCTGCCCCATCAAAATAATGCCACCGCGCGGCCCGCGCAACGTCTTGTGCGTCGTCGACGTAACCACGTGGGCATACGGGATTGGGCTAGGCAAATGGCCTGCGGCAATCAAGCCGGCTGGATGGGCAATATCGGCGAACAAGTATGCGCCGACCTTATCAGCAATCTCGCGGAAAATCGAAAAGTCGATTGAACGTGAGTAGGCACTTGCACCAACCGTAATCAACTTGGGGCGCTCGCGCTCAGCCATCTCGAGCACATGCTCATAATCAATATAGCCAGTCTCAAGATTAATCCCATACTGCACAAAGTTGTACATTTTACCCGAGAAGTTAACAGGCGACCCGTGCGTCAAGTGGCCGCCATGCCCCAGATTCATACCGAGCACTTTGTCGCCGGGATTCAAAAAGGTAAAATAAACTGCCGTGTTCGCCTGCGTACCAGAATGTGGTTGGACATTGGCGTAGGCTGCCCCAAAGACTTCTTTGACGCGATCACGGGCCAGGTTCTCAACTTGGTCAACCCACTCACAGCCACCGTAATAACGGTTGCCTGGGTAGCCTTCGGCATACTTATTGGTCAACACTGACCCTTGCGCCTCCATCACAGCGCGGCTGGTGTAGTTTTCACTGGCAATCAGCTCAAGACCATCGCGCTGCCGCGTCGCTTCGCCAACGAGCATCCGGGCAACCATCGGATCAGCCTTGATAAGGGTATCGAGTGGTGACATCAGCTTCTCTCCTCATACCAAACAACCTGTGATAATTATAATGCAATAATTCTTGCGCCCTTGAATACATCCGATATTACCGTAGACCGCAGCAATGCTGCGGCTCTACGGTAATCCACACATCACGCCCGCAATTTGGCGATATATTTAATCGCCTCACGACAAATCGCCTGCAACAACATAATCTCACGCGCATTCGGTTGTGCCCGATGGGTCAGACTGCGCAACGAGCGCATTTTGGCTGGTGCACTTGGACTCTTAAAGAAGTCAATCGCACGTAGGGCCTCCTCGAGCGTAGCCACAAATTCATCAATCCGGGGCAACGGCGCCGGCGGATAGGTAATTTTGCGGTCAGGGCGTATCGGTGGCTCGGCCATATGCACCTCATAACAGACCAATAACACTGCCTGTGCCAAATTAAGCGATGCGTACGTCGGATCAGTCGCAATCGTCACGAATTGTTGGCATTGATCGAGCTCTGCTTGTTGCAGACCGTTATCCTCAGGGCCAAACAACAAGCCCACCTGGTGCCCCTCTGCCGTCTTTTGCACAATACTTGGCACCGATTGGCGCAATTCAAGCGGTGGTAATGGCGTATCACGATGCCGGGCCGTGGTTCCGACCACCCACGTCAAATCGTGGAGTGCATCTTGGAGCGTCGGGTAGACCTCAATAGCGTCAACCACGTCTTGACTACGATGGGCCACCTGTTCGATTAATTCGGGTTCGTACTCACGTGGATTAACCAAACGCAAGCGGCGAAAGCCCATATTTTTCATGGCTCGGACCGTCGAGGCCACATTGATTTGGCGTTGGGGGTAATACAAAATCACCGTTACGGCATCTCGAAAGGTTGATTCAGACACAACTCGTCCCTCATCTGCGCGACACATTCCTACATCTAGTATACCCAAATCCCTTCAGCGCCAACCAAGACTGGTACAATGAACGCAGGCGTGATTCCCACGCAACAAAGGACATCATCATCATGGATTGGCGCGCTACATCTGCGGGTGCTCGACACCTGTACATTCATATTCCGTTCTGCCATCGTCGCTGTTCATACTGCGACTTCAACACTTATGCCAACATGGAGGATCGTATCGAGGCCTATGTCGATGCGCTCTGTGCCGAGTTGGCCACCTTACCTCGCTACACTGCGCCCATCACTCCGCCAGCCCACCCACATCCGCTGATGCGCGCCGATTTACCACCGACTATCTTCTTAGGGGGCGGCACGCCTAGCATGTTGCCTTTGCATCTGATGGAGCGGGTGTTGCAGGCTGCCGATGCCGTCGTACCATTTGCAGGAGCCGAGGTCACCGTCGAATGCAATCCTGGCACTGTACTCGGGCGCGATTATTTGCGCCAGATTCGGGCAATGGGTGTCAATCGCATCAGCATGGGAGTCCAAAGCCTGCACGACCCACTACTACGCATGCTCGGGCGTATCCACACGGCCGAGGAAGCCAAGGCAAGTTATCTCGATGCACGCGCCGCCGGCTTTGACTCAGTCAACCTCGACTTCATCTTTGGTCTACCTGGCCAGACCATCGCCGACTGGCAAGCAACCCTCCACGAGGCGGTACAGTGGGATGTCGACCACTTTGCTATTTACTCGCTGATTCTCGAGGAGAGCACACCGCTCTATGCCCAAGTGATGGGTGGACGCCTCAGCGTGCCCGACGATGACATCACCGGCCAAATGTACGAGTACACCATGGAGTATTTGGCCACCCAAGGCTACCACCAATACGAGATTTCAAACTGGGGGCGCGGTCATACCGGCATCGGTGGATTACCCCAACACACCGGACTACACAACGTCGCCTATTGGCTCAATGCCGATTACCACGCTGCCGGTGCCGGTGCTCATGGTCACCTCGATAATCAACGCTTTGTGGTACGGCTCGGCGTCGATGACTATATCAATCATGCCGGTCATGGTCAATCGCCGTTGCAGTCGACAACCCAACTCACGCAAGCCGATCAACTCGCTGAGACAATGATGATGGGGCTACGCCTCAACCAAGGCATCAGTTTTGCCCATATCGTCGATCGCAGTGGCATCGATGTACGACAGACTCACGCTGATGCCATCGCCGAGGCCCAATCACGCGGCTTACTTATCGTGGATGACATCGGACTACGACTCAGTGAACGTGGACGAATATACGGCAACCAAGTGTTCCAACTGTTTGTGTAAGGGCGTCCGACAGGGCGCCCAGTCCAAATCCTATCTCGTCGAGTCACAGAGCACGCCGAGTTATCGCACCCTCCGTGCCCCTGCGCCTCTGCGAGTATAATGAAGAACCTCAACTTATTTCATCACTACTGAGACAATAACCATACCAGAAAGATTCTCATGATGCATCACATATCCAACCATCTCCAAACTCACTACCCTATCGAAATCGCCGCCATCCAGCCAGCAGCTCGTGGCCTCGTAGCCGAGACGTTTCTTGCTACGAGTCATACCGGCCAGCGCTTCTTTGTCAAAGTCAACGCCAAGCCCTTTTTCAAAAACCGCCTACGTCAAAGCGCACCTGCCCATGCAGCCCTCGCCGCCACGCTTGGACACGGCGTCAACCAGCCAGTCGCCACGCGTACAGGTGAATGGATCAGCGTACTAGGACCGTCCATGGTCACCATATCGCAGTACATCGACGCCCCCAACAGCGAGCAATACGACACATCAGCATTTGGGCGCCTCATCGGCCAGATTCATCAAGCGACTGCACGTATCACGACACCGATACAACGCGTCAGCACATTCGAGCACGACGCCATCTGGCGCCAACTAATGGCCCGCGTTTACCGCCCAGGTACTACTTCTTGGCAGGCTCAACTCAACGAGCGCATGCAGCCATGGCGTACGTTGATTGCCGAACATTATGACGACCTCAACGCACTCCAGCGAAACTACGCCCAGCACGCTCATGATTGGGTAATTACCCACGGCGATGCCGGTGGTAATGTAGTGGCCAACAACGCCACCAATTTAACCATCGTTGATTGGGATTATCTGGCACTCGCACACCCCGAGCGCGATTTGTGGGTATTCCGCGATGATACTGCGTTTTGGCGTGGCTATCTCGAGGCCGTGCCCCACTACCAACGCGACGATTATCAGCTCCAGTTGGCCGCCTACCGCCAGTATTTTGATTACATGGTATTTATTTTGTGTGAAATCTACCTCAGCCCAGATGACATCGATCGCCAGCCCCATATCGACAACCTGCTATCTCTTTTTGATGAAAATAATTGGATTCAATGCCGATTGGGGCATGCGTCGCGCTTTTAGCCAAAAGGCACTGCACAAACATTCAAATCTCACGTATGATAGAGATATATGGTGCAAAGGCACCCAAAGGAACACGCATGTCAGAGATTGTGCTCAAACCAGGTCGCGAGCGTTCGATCCTCAAACGCCATCCATGGATTTTCTCCGGCGCCATCGACAAGTCAGCTGACGTCGATGACGATATCGTCGAGGTCTACGCCAGTGATGGTACTTGGCTCGCCCGCGCCCTCTGGAGTCCATATTCACAAATCCGCGCCCGCATTATGACCTGGCAGTTCGATGAACCAATCGACATGTTGTTCTTCCATCGACGTATCGCCCAAGCGCTTGCTATGCGGCTATCGCATCCCGCCTACAACGATGCCAACGCTATGCGCATTGTTCATGGTGAATCCGACTTGTTACCTGGGCTGATTATCGACCGCTACGGCGACTACATCTCCGTCCAGCTCCTATCACGAGGCATCGACGCCCGCCGAGACGAGATTGTATCGGTGATTGTCGACATCCTCAAGCCGCGTGGCATCATCGAGCGGAGCGACGGCGACATGCGCCAACTCGAGGGTCTGCCCAACAACGACGGCGTCCTGTGGGGCGAGGCGCCACCGTTGACCCTGACGATTACCCATCCCACGGGCCTACGCGAGACACTCGATCTCGACAGTGGCCAAAAGACCGGTGGATACCTCGACCAAGCACTCAATCGTGTGGCTCTTGCAGCCTACGCCAATGACGCCGACGTCCTCGACTGCTTCTGCTATAACGGCGGCTTTAGTGTAGCCATGGCCCTCGGTGGTGCCCGTTCGATTACCGCAGTGGATGCCAGTGGGCCAGCCCTTGTTGCACTACAACATGACATGCAACTCAACGGTGCCACCAGTACTCCGCTCGAGGTCGTCGAGGCTGATGTCTTCAAATTACTCAGGCACTACCGAGATGAGGATCGTCTATTCGATGTCATCATCCTCGATCCGCCCAAGTTTGCCCATAGTCAAGCCCAGGTCGACCGCGCCACTCGTGGCTACAAAGATATCAACTTACTCGCCATGAAGCTATTGCGACCCGGTGGATTACTCGCCACATATTCATGTTCGGGTTTGGTATCGGCCGACCTCTTCCAAAAGGTCATCTTTGGCGCAGCGGTTGACGCCCACCGCGATGTACAAATCATTGAACGGCATACACAAGCTCCTGATCATCCAGTGTTGCTTAGCTTCCCTGAAGGTGAATATCTCAAAGGTTTGGTTTGTCGCGTTTGGTAGGATACACTCATGCATGAACTTGCGCTCTTCCCATTACCACTTGTGCTCATACCACATGCACCACTGACATTGCATGTCTTTGAGCCGCGTTATCGACAAATGATTAACCACTGTGTCGGTAACCGACTCCCATTTGGTGTGGTCTTAGTCGAGCCAGCCACGCAGTTCAGTGGCGAGTTTACCGACCGCTTGGCAATGGGGGAGTGGCTCAATCGCTTTGAAAACGAAGGCGACGAGTATCCTGACTATCTGCCTCACGCCGTATGTACCACCGCCATCATCGCCGAGCACGTGCAACTCGAGGATGGACGATTCCTGCTCCAGTGCGTCGGCGGCGAACGCGTGCGCCTCACAGGCCTTAGTCGGCGCACACCATATCTCGTCGCGCAGGTTGAGCCTTGGCCTGCCGAGGTTACACCTGCCGCCAAGGCTGCTGCTGTGGCGCTCACCGAGATTTATGGCCGCTACTGGCGTGCTATCCACCGCGCTACCGGCATCGAGCAATCACCGGTTGATCTAGCACTCGACGCAGCCGAGATGAGTTGGCAGCTGGCCCACATGCTCCAAGTCGATGAGGTACGCAAACAAGAATGGCTGATGATGAGCACATCCCAGCGTCTGCGTAGTATCATCACGGCCATTCGTGCTGAGACTCAGACGCTTCCCAAAGAAGCGCCTCATGGCAGTCATGTTGGCCCCTGGAGTTGGAACTAGTCATGTTCGTTGCAATTGGCACCGTCTCCCTCCATCTGCCCGGCATCGGCAGCCTCAAAGAGAAGCGTTCGATTGTCAAATCGTTGCTCGAACGCATCCGCGCCCGCTATAACGTCTCCGCCGCCGAAATCGGCGATCATGACCTACACGGGCGCGCGCTGCTCGGCGTGGCAGCCATCTCAGCCTCAGGGGACCACGCCCAACAACAAATCGAGACGGTCTTTCGTTTTGTCGAAGAGACACGTCCCGATTTGATTTGGATTGATTCTGATATTGAACTCGTCTAAACAATCATCTTCTTAAAACCCTCAGCCGCCGCCATGTTATGGGCAGCACCGAGCTCAGCCGCACGCTGACGCACTCGCTCCTCCCAGCCTTTGGCATTGTCAAGTTGCGTATGATGCTCTACAAGTGAGGCAATCTTGACATCCATGGTCTCGCTGATATCCTCAAAATAATCAGGTTGCTCAGCCCCCCACAAGAACAAGAACTCAGGGCGCCACAAATCGATACCCAACTGGCGTAATCCGTGCACAAACAAGTGGTCACGGGCTGATACAACACCATCAATCACCGCAAAGCCGACTGCACGGTGGTCTGGATGCCACATATACTGCTTCCACGGGTCGTGCGTAAACACCCAGTGTGGCTTGAGCATGCGCACATACAACGCCATCTCGAGTCGGAGTGCCATGCCCCCCTCAAGCTCGCCATCGTTGTAGCGCATGTGAATCGCGCGCTTGCCACCGAGCACGTCAAGTGCCTTCTTTTGTTCAACCTCACGTGTATCGGACAGCACATATGGACTCAAATTCTGATCGTGCGTGCCCTTGTTACCGTTGGTGGCAATAATGTAGGTAATCTCCCACCCTTGGCGCGCTAATTTGGCCAATGTGCCACCCGCACCAAATTCACAATCATCGGGATGAGCGCCAATTGCCAAGGCGCGCTTCACATCACTCATGACTACTCCTCATCTGGTATCAAAACGCCGGTGGCAACTGCCACCGGCGTGCATTACCTGCAGTGTACCAAATATTTAACGGACCATCATTGGCATCACAATATGAATATAGCCATCAAGTCCAACCGGGCGGAACACCGCCGGCTGCTGCTCAGTCTGTGTTTCAATCGCTACTTGGGCCGTTTTGACTGCACTAATCGCCTCCTGCAGGAATCGTACGTTTAGTGCAATCTTATTGCCGTCGCCATGTACCATACAATCCACTACACCGCTGTTGTTGCCAACCTCGGCAGCGTTCGCACTCACCATTACTCGCCCAGGCGCCATATCGCCGCCCGATTGAATATCGAGTCGCACGATGTTTGCTGATGAACTTGCAAATAATGAAGCAATCTTGACGGCTTTGGCCAACTCAGCCGTATCCACCAACGTCCGCGTGGTGTAGCTCTGCGGGATAACACGCTCAATATCGGGATACTTGCCATCGAGCACACGCGTCACCAAGTCGATATCCTCAGTATGGAACAAAACCTGTGAACCACCCGGCGTCATCGTCATTGCTACATTGCCCTCGCTTCCAGCAATGATGCGTGACAACTCCATCAATGCTCGAGCCGGAATAATCATCTCGACTGGCGTCTGTATGGGCGTCGCCAACGGGATAATCCGCTGAGCCAAACGGAATCCGTCCGCCGACGCCAACGTTGCATGGTTCTCACGCAACCGCACCAACACACCCGTTAACACCGGCCGACTATCATCGGTGGCTGCCGCAAAAGCAATTTGATCGATGGCCTCGCGTAATACATCACACGAAAAGACCGCAATTGGGTCCTGTGCGCCGTTTGATGGCAAATCAGGGAAGTCATCAGCCGTGATGCCGTTGATGTTGTTCTCATACCGCGCACACGTCAGCTTAACACTCTGTGAAGTCGGCTCAAGTTCGAGTGTAATCCGGTCATTGGGCAGACTACTCACCAAGTCATTCAGCAACTTGGCCGGAATCGTCACAGCCCCCTCACGATCTACCTTCGAACCAATCCAACAGGTAATCGCTAGCTCAAGATTGGTGGCCGCCAACTTGAGACGCCCATTGTCTGTCGACAACAAAATATTTGACAATACAGGCAAGGTACTTTTGCCGGCCACGGCGTGACCAACAATCGAAATGCCTCGCTTGAGGTTCTCTTGCAGACAAGTGAGCTTCATCGCTGCGGCTCCTTTATACACAAATATATCTACTTAATTATACCATACCAGCTAGCGCAATATCATAGGTTGGAGCCATCTGCTCCCAATCAAACCGCAACGCCCACCTGCGTAGCGCCTGCCGATCAATCTGCGCATGACGTTGTAACAAATGCACCAATCCATTAGCAAGTTGCGCATCATCGTCATACAAACAATCAGCATGATAGGTACTCGGCAACAGTTCAGGATACGTCAATCGCCGTGGCAACAACGGCACTGCACCGGCATAGGTCGCCTCAATCACCGCAATCCCAAAGAACTCTTGAATTGCCGCGCTCACCACAATGTCCGCCTGATGTAACAATGTACAATACTGTGCCATATCAGGCACATACCCCCAATGAATCGTATAATCAGCCAGTTTGTGCCGATACTCCTCAAACACCTCAGCCTGCTGATCCACATACTCGCCGAGTACAATCAGTCGCAGATCATGCCCCCGCGCAATTACCTCACTGACTGCCTGCAAAAAAATAAGCGGCTGCTTGTCGTAATCCCATCGACTGTTCCACAACACAGTTGGTGCCTCATGTCGGGCGGCTGGGGCATCAGCCGCATCTAGGCGGTGTAAATCAATACCAGGGTAAAGCACACAACTCCGTGCGGCTAGGCTTTCGACAAACGCTAGCTCATGATAATCATGAAAGCGCCGCGGCAGACTCGGCAAGGCCTTGAGCAAACTCTGTCGATGAAAGTCTGAGTTGAAGCAAATTAAATCAGCCGCCGCCATGCCCGTGTAATTGATCCATGGCCACGTTAAGTCAAGTTTACGCCCAGTTGGCAATGGATACGTCAGCTGATTCTCGTGCATGTACAACGCCACCGGTAATTGAGCAAATAACTTACGCCCGACACCGAGCAACGTCGCTACATCACACATGTCCGTCACCACCAACACATCAAACTGCTGATGCAACGGCATATCACCAAAGCGCTCACGCACTATCCGCACAAACGAGAGCGCCGCCCCGCGCATACGCCAACGCCAACCACCATCTTGTGGCAGACCTATCACAGTCACCTGATGCGCACTATGGGCCGCATACCCGGTCGCAACCGCTTTATGTGAACCTGCATGAAAGGCATCAAGCCACAAAATGCGCATTATCTACCCCTGCATCCACCAATACACTGCGACACCAATAGCCATCAGCCCCATCATCCACCACAAAATCGCCGGCACCTCGAATGTGTGCATCTCAGGCATCTCACGCTGTTCAGCGGTCGTGTCACCACGCAGTAGTGGCGAATCGCTCTCCGCCACTTCAAGATCATCACGTGGCACCACACTCTGCATCGCGCCCGTCTCTTGGAGCGACACCGGCCTAACCGCATGCGCCTGTGCCAACACTCGCCAATCACCGGGTTGGCCACGCTGGTCATACCAAATATTTAGCATCGGCATCAACGGGCCGATCATGCCGCCACAGGCTTTGACAAGCCACGTTTGTTCGTTGCGCGTCGGTCGCAGACCATCCTCACCCAGCACCGCTACGATTAGCTCATTGAGCATGGCCACATCCACAGCACGCATCGGCACCTCGCGCCACGGATATGACACATCAGGTGTTGTCGAGGCCGCAATACAACGCAACGTACCCATTCTGATAGCAGGGAGCAACTCCGCCCACCATTGCTGAATCGTACCAGCGAGTTGCGGAGTATCAATATTATCAAATGCGAGCAGTGGCGGATACTGCAGTTCGGGAAGCATCATCAGCCAACGACTTGGTTGTTGTTGGAACGCAGCTGCCACAGTAGCACGGAGCGCATCAATATCAGGAAATTCCGCCAAATCAATGTAATATGACCGCATGCCTGTCTGATCAAGCAATACCGGTACTGCCTCAACTACATGAAACAGTAATGTTGAGCGACCGCTACCGGTTGGACCGATTACCAAAGCCGGCGTACGCTGTTCCATTGATTCAGTCAGTTGTTGAATTTCAATCCACCGCCCCACAAAAAAGCGTGGATTGCGTAACATTGTGGTCGGAAAAGGCATATATTTGCTCAAATCTGCTCTGCCTTGCCCGTATAATACATGCAGGATGTATCCATAACGGAGAAGTACCGATGACTCTCAAACCACCCTCACAAACCGAAAAAAGCGTCACGACCTTCTTTTTTGCGCTCCTCGTCACGAGCGGCCTGATTTACACCTTGACCGCTCGTTTCCACTTTACTGTTCCGTGGTTTCTCATTCCTCTAGTCGCTTTGGCATTTACTGGGTTTATGTATTGGCGCGCTCGCGTTCGCCGCGGTGCATCGCCAACAGATCACCAACCACCGCAAAACCAGTAACCACACCGCCTGCACCAGCGCCGATAACAGTTACCTCGCCGAGTAAATCAGTTGTGTACGTCAGCGCATTGGTCGCCCCGGCCACGCCAGCCAACGGATGTGACACCGCCAAGCGCATTGGTTGAACACTCGCAGTTACACCGGTCGGGGTGCGCGTGACCTCAGCAATCAACTTCCAGCGCTCACCAGCTGCCTGCGCCGCATTGACGTCAGCGGCGCTAATCTTGGTGATACCAGTAGTTGCCACATCAGCCGGACGCAGACCTGCGTTCATAAGTACATTCGCCAGAATTGCCGCTTTACCAGCAGCATCATGCCCCTCGACATCACCAGTGGGGTCGGCCTCGGCGTAGCCAAGCCGTTGTGCCTCGGCCAAAGCATCAGCGTAATCGAGTCCTTGTTCCATTTGCGTCAAAATAAAATTCGTCGTACCGTTGACAATCCCACGCACCATTAACACATCACACCCCTGTAATGCAGCCCACCCTAGGCGCAACGACGGCGTACCCGCCATCACAGTCCCCTCAATCCCCAAGAACAAGCCCTTGCTTGCAGCCAATTCGCGCAGTTCTTTGAGGTGCAACGCAGCTGGGCCTTTGTTTGCCGTAATCACATGCATGCCACGCTCAAGCGCTTGTCGAATATAGCTCGTGGCAGGCTCGGCGGTACTCAAGTTAGTCGGCGTAAGCTCAACCATCACATCAGCATCGCGCATGGCAATCATAGTCAATGCATCATCGCTGACGGCTTGTGGCAACTCACGGAGCGTTGCGGCATGCAATAGCGCCACCGGATCAAGTCCATTGGCATCATAGGCACTGCCGCGGCGGGCCGTGGCAACCCCAACGATTTTGATTTCTACACCACTATCTACCTTGATGCGGGCAGCGTGATCGCGCACAATCTGCACAAATCCTTGGCCAGCAGCACCCATACCGACTAGCAACACACGGTATACTGTAGTCATCGCCATTCCTTTATCAGATACTTTATGATTGAACTAACACCGCACAATCCATACCCCATCCACCTTGCGCATCCATACGTGGCAGCGGCAGGGTCACTCGGATTCGGTATTCATACTGCATCTATCGTACACCAAATCGCACCAGCGGCGCTGATTACACCCAGCATCACCTTGCATGGTCGTTCACCTGACGGACCCAACAAGCTCTTCGAACACCGTCACGGGCTCATCTATGCCGAACCCTGGCATGATCCAGGAGTACAGTGGGTTGGGCGTCGGTGTACACCGGTATGGGCCGAATGGGAGATACCGGTTATCGTATCACTCGATGGCAGTGATGCCGACGTCTTTTCGGCCGCACGCGAGCTCGATCAAGTTGAGGGCATCGCCGGGTTTGAGGTCACAATTGCGGTCGAGCAATCTATCACCGAAGACTTTCTTAGCAAATTGCGCCAGATAATATCACTTCCACTCATCATCAAATTGCCATTTGTTGACCCATACCTATTACAACCGCTCATGACGTTATGTACACAACATCACATTGACGCACTCACGGTTTCGGCACCACCACGCGTCAGCGGCGGTCGCATGCTCACACCATCGCTATTCCCAATGACATTACACACATGCGAACAACTCAGTACCCAGACCAGTTTGCCTATCATGGCATGTGGCGGTATCACCGATCGCAAGCAAGCACAATCTGCATTAGCCTCAGGGGCGACAGCAGTTCAGTTCGGCAGTGTCCTCTTGCGCAATCCCCTCGCCTTCAAAGAATAACCTTTCACCTTTCACCTTTCACCTTTCACCTTTCACTTTTCACTTTTCACTTTT
>JBMTAN010000038.1:0-32076 GCA_049428765.1 Roseiflexaceae bacterium | reverse complement strand
GACGCTGTTTAGAGTGTATCTAGTACATCAACCATCCGACTAAACTGCACATCACCACTATCGAGACAGTGTTGAATAAATTCATCTAGCATATCAACACGATGACCACGCCCAATCACCTGCGGATGCATTGCCACCGTCAATATACCGTTCGCCACATTCCGATGCATATAATCAAAATCTTTGGTCCATATCTCGAGCACCTTACTTGGCGCAGAAGTCCCGTTTCGATAGGGGTTAAAATTAAACTGGAAATGCACCCAGTCATCAAACTCGAAACAAAATGGAATCTCCCACAAGTGCGCCTCGCGCCCCGCAATTAATGGTTCTGTACGAGACACGTAATCGCCAATTCGTGGATGGTACGGACGAAAATCATCGGCCATCAAACTTGAGTCATATCGAAATTGGTACTCTTCGAGCAACGATAACGTCACATTCGAAAAATCCGCCGATGGAGAGCGAAATCCTTGTGGCGTCACACCAATCTTGTGCAAAACTGCAAGTGCACGTTCCATATCAGCACGCTCTTCGTCTGGAGTTTGTTCACTTGGATCAGTATGCGCATATGAATGATGTGCAATCTCATGTCCATCAGCTAAAATAGCATCTATTTGACTAGGAAACGACTCAATTGTATGACCTGGCACAAAAAACGTCGATTTGATGTTGTATTGTCGCAAGAGTGCAAGCAAACGCGGCACACCGACGCGTGCACCATATTCACCGCGTGAAAGCATCGCCGGTGTAGTGTGCTGATAACCAAACCAGACAGACATCGCATCAAAATCAAATGTAAGACATACTGTACTCGTCATCAAGACGCTCCTTCATACCTAAACCGCAAGAATTAATACATCATTGGTCAAAAAATTACGATAGGATTATCATAACCCAAAGGAGGACATATGTATCACGACAGCGATCTCTGTTGGCAAATCTTCACCCAAAAGAATAGTGATTATGATGGGGTATTTGTAGTTGGTGTTATGTCTACCAAAATATACTGTCGCCCATCATGTGCGGCGCGACCATTGCGCAATAACGTGCGTTTTTTTGCAGACAACGAAAGTGCAAAACGGGCTGGATTACGCCCGTGCAAGCGCTGTACCCCTGATAGCCTTTCGGCTGACCTCGTGCTTTGCCACAAAGTATGCCGCTTCATTGAATCACAAATTGTAGCACCATCTTTAAATGAAATAGCCCAACATATAGGGTATAGCCCTTTCCATTTACAACGTACATTTAAACAGGTTATGGGCATCTCTCCCTTTAAATATGCTCATGCAATCAAGTGGTTACGACTACAGCAGTTCCTCACAGCAGAAACAAACATCAATAATGCAATTACCAAAGCAGGGTTTAGAAGCGTAAGCAGTTATTACTATGCACAATCTCAGCGTCAGCAGCTTCAACTCGAAGCACACCCTAACGACATTACATTCGGCAAACACATCTACCATGACTTGGTCGTCGTCGGCGCGTTCAAAGACGTGAAACTCACCTATTGTGGCGTATACACCGATGAACAGGCGGCAGATTCAGCAATTAAGCAACTTTTTGGACAACAAGTATATGAAGTGTGTGAAGTAAAATCACACATGTTACGCAATATGTTGTCAACCCAATATAATCATACAATTCCATCAGCGATTGCCAAAGACATCCGTGCAACCGCTTTTCAACAACAAGTTTGGCACGCTATCCGAGCAATCCCTCCTGGTCAAACACGACAATACCATGAAATCGCCGAAGCAATTGGTCAGCCCGATGCTACACGTGCAGTTGCGAACGCCTGTGCAAAAAACCCACTTGCCATCATAACGCCATGCCATCGGGTAGTGCCTGCCGATAATACAGTTGGTGAATATCGCTGGGGTACAAAAATCAAAGCACTACTCATCAATGCAGAACGCACCAACACGTATAATGGTGGGACACTCTCACAAAAGGAATAACATCATGCAATCAGTTGCAATCGTAACCGGCGCTGCAAGAGGCATAGGCAAAGCAATTACCGAAGCACTACTTACCAGTGGGTTTGTAGTGGCTGCCGTAGACGTGAACACGATTGATTACCAGCATCCATATCTCAATGGATATCACGCAGATTTGACTAATCAACAGACCGTCAAAGCGCTGTTTGATCGTATCAAGCGTGAACTCGGTGGCGTTGATGTACTTGTTAATAATGCCGGAACATGTATTATGGCTGAGTTTGGTGATACCACTGACATTATGCTCCATGAGCAAATGGCAGTGAATTTTGATAGTGCATTCTACTGCTGTCAAATGGCCATCCCTCAGATGTTGGAGCGCCCCGGGTTTAAGAAAATTGTGAACATCTCATCAAACGGAGCCTACAACTTTGATGTGTTCGATCCCGCACCATATCGTGCGAGCAAAGCAGCAATTGACAGCCTCACAAAACATTTAGCACGTCGACACGCCAAGGATAAGATATGTGTGAACTCGATCGCCCCAGCCATGACCCGCACGGATTTGTTTGATGTGGTACCTGAGGATGTGCTAGCCCAAGCGCTGTCAGCCATGCCCCACGGTGATGCAATGCAACCAGAACAGATAGCTGCTTGGGTGGCATTTTTGGCATCTCCTGCAGGCAATTCCTGCAGTGGCAACGTAATTATTCTTAATCAAGGGCGTGACGTACGCTAGTCGTACCAATGCGGGGCTTTGCGCAGTTCCAACCACTGCTTAGGGCAATGACCATAAATCAACCACGCATGCTCGCGTTGCGCCAGATCAACAAGTACTTTGGCAGATTGTCGCGCCAATTCTGGATCTTCAGCATCACCCCATACATCATCAGCCATTTCATCAGGGCGTGATATTGCATCAGCTGCCAGCACCACTTTGCCAGTGTTTGTCAGTGTCACTAGCAGTGACATATGCCCCAACGTATGTCCCGGTGTAGGAATAACAGTGACACCTTGAATAAGCTCAGCTGCGCTCGTAATTATAGTCGTCTGCATTTTTGGCCATGCGGGAATGCGTGACTTACCTGCCCAGTAAATAGGACGCGGCAATGCACGCTCGTGCGCGGTAATCCACAAACGCGCATGCGGGAACTCACCAATACGACCTACATGATCAACATGGCTGTGAGTCAACACTATGTCAGTTATCTCTACTTTAGAAATACCGAGCAACGCAAGTTGACTAGCCGGAGTATTACGCGCAGAGTAGTTGATTAGCCGGCCAAATGTTGCCATTTGATCTGCAGCTGATATCCCCACAGGATCAGTCAAGTAATCGGCATGGAATCCAGTATCCACGAGTATTTTCCGACTACCCGCATCAATTAGATATCCTGGCACACCAATCATGCGTCCATTCTGGTACACTTCAAAGAGACCAAAATCTAATACTGCTAACCGCATATCTACCTCATAACCGGAGTTTCATATGCCTTCACTTGTGCTTCCAAATGGTGCCAAAATCAGCTATTCCACCTTTGGAGTAGAGACTGGTCAACCAGTCCTGTTCATGCACGGATTCACTGGTACTGCAGCTAGTCATTTCGCCAATGAAATTCAGTTACTAGCACCACATGCTCACATTATTGCACCGGACTTACGCGGATATGGCCAAAGCACGCCGCCATATCGTGAATTTGGTCCGGACTTTTATCAACGCGATGCCGACGACATGTTTGCTTTGCTTACGCACTTACAATTAACAAATGTCACTGTAATCGGCTTCAGCGATGGCGCAGAGTCAGCACTATTACTAGCCGCTACAGCACCGAGTCTCATTGCACGTGTCATTGTCTGGGGTGTCTGTGGTCAAATCAGCAATGAGATGGTGCAACGTGTTCGTCGGTGGCTACCGGTCGAGGACTGGGGCGATGATCGCTCTGAATGGAAGTCAGAAATCATTGCCAACCATGGTGTCGCACAATTCAAACCAATGATCGAAGGATGGGTCAACGCAGCCGAGGCCATTTCGCAACGTGGAGGGGATATTGCGTTCCACTGTGCCAATCGTATACACTCTGCGGTTACAATCATTCATGGGCAACAAGATATTGGCAACCCAATCCCTGTTGTTCAACAACTTGCTGCCCAAATCCCACAGTGTGAACTACATATTCTAGATGGTATCGGGCACTCTATTCAAGATGAAGCACCGACACTACTTCATCCAATCATCTTGAGTGCCCTATACCGGTAGACTACTTGGCGGCGAGTGTGGCAGCAATCTGCGCAACATGTGAACGAGCATGTCGCGCATAAATGCCCAACAAGTCATCAATACTGCGCTCGCCGTAGCTCATACTAATCCCAACACGGGCAAACTCAGCATCACTCAGTGATTCAAGCATACGTACCCAACGAATCTGCATGGCACGAAAGAGCTCTAGTGAAACGTCAATGTCTGCACTCATTGCATCTGCAATTGACGCAAACCCATCTGGACTATATGGCTTCCACGTCGGTTTATCCTCGGTCAGCACAAGTCGCATGTTATTGATTGCGTAACTGTGCGAGTCTGGCATGTGGTGCACATTCTGTGCCACAGTCCATTCACCAGGTATATAGATTGTCGTTAATTCAACTTTTGAAAGTCCAACTACAGTAGCAGCTATCTCATCAGCTGAAGTACGCATCAATTCGATTGCTTCTTGTCGTTCGGCATGTGTTAACACTGGTATCTCCAACATAAAAATATTGATTACGCCTATATCATATCATATTCAATAAATGAACAGTTTTAGGAGCATAAAAATATCCCCTCACGTTCCACGCTACCGATATGTTTGTAATACACATTAAAACACCTTGACACGCAATCAATGCAATACAGTCATGTACTCGGCACAATCTGGTTCGTAGTGCTATGATGCTACTAGAGAGTTGAAAGGAATACTCATGAGCACGCATAATTTTAATGCTGGACCTGCAGTCCTCCCGACTGAAGTAATTGATCACATTCGCGCTGAACTACCGAATTATCACGGCACCGGCATCTCTATTCTTGAATCAAGTCATCGTAGCAAAGAATATGAGCAAATCAATCAACGCGTCATAGATCGATTACGGCGCATTTTAGCGTTACCTGAGACATATCATATCGGGTTATTACAGGGAGGAGCAAGTCATCAGTTTGCCATGCTACCACTAAATATGTTACATCCAAACAACAGCGGTGCATATGTATTAACCGGTGTCTGGTCAGAGAAAGCCTACGAAGAAGCAGTACGGATTGGCATTGCTCATATCGCGGCATCAACCAAAGATCAGCAGTATCGGTTCCTTCCATCATCAAATACTTGGCAGATTTCTGCTGATGCTGCCTATGTACATATTACGTCAAATAACACGATTTATGGCACACAGTGGAGTGACTTACCGACAAGCACTGTCCCACTAGTTGTCGATATGAGTAGTGATATTGCCTCACGTTCGCTCCAACATACACACGCGAAAATGATTTATGCTGGCGCCCAAAAAAATCTTGGACCAGCAGGAGTAACTGTAGTTGCAATAGCGGATGATTTTTACCAACAAATGCATACCAAAGCGCCAATGATTTTGCGCTATAGCACGCATATCAACAATCAATCACTCTACAATACGCCACCGACATTTTCCGTGTATGTCCTTGATTTAGTCTTAGGGTGGATCGAAGCCCAAGGAATTGAGTCTCTTGCCCAAAAAAATCACACCAAAGCCATGCTAATTTATGACACTATCGATACGTCAGGCGGATTCTACCGTGGGCACAGCGATATCGGCGCACGTTCACAGATGAACATCACCTTCAGAATCACGGATGAATCCCTCGAAAAAATGTTTCTTGCCGAAGCCCAACAACACGGCATGATTGGTCTAGCCGGACATCGGAGTGTAGGCGGGTTACGTGCATCATTGTACAACGCACTCCCGTTGACCTCAGCTCAAGCATTGGCCGACCTAATGCGTGAGTTTCAGCGTCGTCACGGCTAAGCGCACAAATCAAAACACCCGGTTGCGTATTCTGCAACCGGGTGTTTAATTTATCTGTTAGGTCAGATTAACAGTACGGCGCACCAGTGATTCGATGGCTCGTAATGGACCTGTGCGCACCGTTGTATCAGGCAGTGACTCCAAGAATTGTGCACCATATTTTTTTGCAAGGACACGTTTGTCCAACACCACGACTATTCCTCGATCGTCTTTTGCACGCACCAATCTGCCAAATCCTTGTTTAAATTTGAGAATAGATTGTGGCAAAAAATACTGATTGAACGAATCTACAAATTGTTCAGAGCGCGCAGCAATGACCGGGTCATTCGGCACCGAGAATGGGAGTTTGGTAATAATCAACGCCGAAAGCGCATCACCCACCACATCAACACCCTCCCAGAAACTCAAGGTCCCAAATAACACACTCCGTGATTCCGATTTGAAGCGCTCAAGAATTTGTCGATTCGACCCGTCGATACCTTGGCCAAGCAAAATGATATCTTGTTGACTAAGCGGGTCCACCAACTGATTGTAAGTCGTGCGCAAAGCACTATTTGAGGTGAAGAGTACTAATGTCCGACCATTTGCTGCAATCGCTGTATCAAGGATCGCTTGCTCCACACACCCTTGATACGGAAAATCCTTTGGCTCGGGCATGTCTTGTGGCAAATAGACCATGACTTGGTCGCGATAATTGTACGGTGAATCAAGCTGGTAGCACAGTTCGGCTGGTAATTGCGCACCAAGTCGCTGTTGCATATAAGTAAAACTATTATTGACCGACAACGTGGCCGATGTTAATACCACACTTGCTTTTTTGCTGAACAATCGCTCTTGTAGTAAGGTTGCAACCTCGAGCGGATTGATGTTCAAATCAAGGATGTGCTTCGCATCGCTGTAGCGAATCCAGGTAATCAGATTGTCATTATCACCAGAAACAATATGATTGACATTTTCAACAAACTCAGTCACAAAGCGTAACGACCTCACTGACATCGTCACAAGCACCTCGTAATCAGCCAAATTCGCATCGGCCAACTCTGTTACAGCTTTATTCAGGATCTCAAGTTGCTGAGCGATGACTCGTAGCGATAGCGATAGATTATCCCAAATTGGAATGACTTTTTGCCAATCACGCGATGAGCGCACCACGTCCGTCAGTCGCAAACGCGTATCATGTGCATTTGACTCATTGAATCCATCCATCAACGTAGTCAGCACAGCAAATAATTCATCGCCACTCTGACGAGCCCGGGTGATGGCAGGGCGCGCATCGCGTAGAATTCGACCAAACTGCTCAACGACTTGCGGCGTGGCGGTACTCCCTTTAAGGAATGACGGCAACCGTAGCAGTAGGCCATCACCGCTTTCTTCGTTTGTCTCAGTAAGTAACCCATCAAAAAATTCAACGAGTTTCTTTTGGTTTGAGCTCCAGCCAAATTGATCTGTGGCCACATCCTCAAGATTATGCGCCTCGTCTATCACCAAGTGATCGTAGTTTGGCAAAATCGGCGAGTCAATAACCATATCGGCCAACAGCAAGGCATGATTAACCACAACCAGATGCGCGGCTTCAGCCTTGCGACGGGCATGAAAGAACCAACATTGATCGAAAAATTGACACCCTGGACCTTTACACAAATCAAATGATGCATGCAGCCGGTCCCATACGAGCATCTCGCGATCAAACAACGAAATCTCGTTACGATCACCCGACACAGTATGATTGGCCCAGGTAGCCACCTTGAGTACCACCTTAGCCTCGTCATCGGAGAGCGCAGTTGATTTAACATCGTCAAGCCGCTGTAAACACAAATAATTGCTACGCCCCTTCAGCAGGGCAGATTGCAAAGCAACATCAGGTATTGAGGGGGTACCATCAGTTGCTTGATGATGCAATTCGGCATCAAACATCTCAATCAACTTGGGGATGTCTTTGAAGTAGAGTTGATCTTGTAGATTGATTGTGTGTGTGGCTAACACGACGCGTTGACCGCGTTCCATCGCATGCAAGGCTGCCGGCACCAAATACGCCATACCTTTGCCAGTCCCAGTTCCTGCCTCAACAATTACATGTTGGCTGCGATTAAAACCATCAGCGACAGCTTGTGACATAGTTTCTTGTGCATCACGTTGTTCGTAGCCAGGGAACATTCGCCCAAGTACACCGGTAGTCGAAAACATCCGTTGAATCGTACTACGCTGAATCGGGTTTGATGAGTCAGTTGGTTCAAGCGGTGTGTAATCATCGAGGGAACGCATAACACGTGGCTTAATTGGACGATTAAATGCGCCACGGGCAATATCACTTTTGGCTTGCACAAATAGCGCGCGCAACGGCCAGTTTGGCATCCCACGCACAATCCGCAATATCTCATCAATCTGATCCATCTCATGCGCACACAGCAATTCATAGAGCTTTACGAACAGACGGTGAGACATTTGGGCGTCAAATAGGGCACGATGTGCATCACCATCAACAGGCATCGGGATAGCAAGCTTTTGGATTAAATCCCCGAGACGAAAGCCTCCAATAGTAGGAACCACAAGTGTTGCAAACGTGTAGGTATCAACCGCTGGTTGTTTGAATCGCAAACCTGCTTGAGCGAGCATTTTAATATCAAATTCAACTGAATGACCAAGAAGTGGGTCATCACCCACAAAATCAGCAATTTGCTTGCGTACCTGCGCAAATGTCGGCGCATCGGCGACCATCGCATTAGTAATATGCGTAAGACGAGTAATTTTGTAGGGAATGTCTCGATTTGGGTTAATCAGCAGTGAGAGGGTTTCTAATTCTTTCTCACCTTCAAATCGTACTGCAGCAACTTCAATAATTTCGTCATCAAATTCATTTAGACCGGTAGCTTCGACATCGATGGCCACCATACGTTGATTAAACATACCTAACCTCCACACAGAATGCTAGATATTATAACACTCAAACATTTGTTCAACTAGTCATTATTAAGTTGACACGTGCATTGATTCAGCGTATAGTATTGCCATGCGAGACAATCATATGACCGCTATGACAACTACAACCACTACAACAACCTGGACCATGACTGGTTCGGGCGGATTGGTTTGGCGAGGTGGTGGTCTGTAGGTCGACAGCGTTGTCGCCCCCCTCCCAAACAGGGAGGGGGGTTTTTGTTATGAAGGGATGTCGTATGCTCCTACACAAATACCGCGAGTATTTACCGGTGACAGAGCACACACCAATGTTGTCACTAAGCGAAGGCAACACGCCACTACTCGCGGCACCTCGACTCGCCGCAGCAATCGGAGTCAAAGAGTTGTACCTCAAACTTGAGAGTATGAACCCAACCGGATCTTTCAAAGATCGTGGCATGGTAATGGCCGTTGCCAAAGCCATCGAAGAAGGTTCGAGCAGCGTCATATGCGCCTCAACAGGCAACACTTCGGCAAGTGCGGCTGCCTACGCAGCCCGGGCTGGTATCGAGGCAGTTGTGGTTGTTCCATCAGGCAAAATCGCCCTTGGAAAATTAGCCCAAGCCCTGATGTATGGCGCGCGTCTGCTTGTCATTGAAGGCAACTTTGATGATGCATTGCGCATTGTCCGCGACATCTCTCAACACCATCCGCTCACCTTGGTGAACTCAGTCAACCCATACCGGATTGATGGCCAAGCAACTGCCGCCTACGAAATCTGTGATGTACTAGGTCGTGCTCCAGATGGTTTGGCCTTGCCTGTAGGCAATGCCGGTAACATCACTGCGTATTGGGCTGGCTTTCGTCGCTACTTCGAGGCTGGCAAAATCACGCAGTTACCACGCATGCTGGGATTCGAGGCTGCTGGTTCGGCTGCCATCGTCCAAGGCGAACCAATTGCATATCCTGAGACCATTGCAACTGCCATTCGCATCGGTAATCCAGCTAGCTGGTGTTATGCCTTAAGTGCACGAGATGAATCTGAGGGTGTGATTGATGCCGTCACCGACGAACAAATCCTCGATTCGTGGCGCGATTTAGCTCGTCTCGAGGGCGTATTTATTGAACCAGCCTCTGCGGCTGGTGTAGCCGGATTACGCATGCTCGTGACCCAACAGCGCGTCGATCCAGACGGCACGTACGTTGCCGTCTTGACAGGTCATGGGCTCAAGGATCCAAACACTGCGGTTGATCAATTTGCTACACCCGAACCAGTGCCTGCCAACATGGATGCCATCACCAAGTGGTTGGGTTTATAAATCAAGGAGTATTCAATGAGTGTCTTGGCGATGAAGTTTGGTGGGACATCGGTAGGCAGTAGCGAAGCAATTGGCCAACTCTGCCAAATTGTATCGGATCAAAAACACACTTGGGATAATGTCGTTGTTGTTGTCTCCGCTATGAGCAAAGTCACGGATATGCTCCTCAGCGGAGCACACGCGGCAGCACGTGGCGATCGTGCTAGCGCCAAAACGACTGCCGATGCGTTGCGGAGCCGTCACCAGAGCACACTACACGATTTAGCTGGTGACAGTGGTGACGCCCAGGCTGTTAATGCCCAAATCATGGCTCTGGTAGATGAGTATGAGTTGCTCACGCAATCGGTGAGTGTCCTTGGCGAAGCATCACCGCGCGCCATCGATGCTATTTCAAGCCTTGGAGAGCGCATGAGTGTACGCCTCGTTGCAGCAGCCTTGCGGGCCAAAGGAATTGCCGCAGAAGCAATCGATGCCTCTGATGTGGTGTTGACTACCGCCGAGTTCGGCAATGGTGCTCCGATTTACCCACAAACCCGTGAACAGATTCGGAGCAAAATTCTGCCACTCTTCTCACAAGGCATTACCCCAGTGGTAACTGGGTTTATTGGCGTAACTGCAAGTGGTGCCGTAACTACGCTTGGTCGCGGTGGTAGCGATTACTCTGGTGCGATTTTTGGTGAGGCGCTTGATGCCGATATGGTCGATATTTATACCGATGTTGACGGCGTTATGACAACTGACCCAAGATTAGTAAAGAGCGCCAAAGTACTTGATCGACTTTCATACGCAGAGATGAGCGAACTCGCCTACTTCGGTGCCAAAGTATTACATCCCAAGACGATCCGTCCTGTCATTGAGCGCGGCATCCCAATCCGTATTCGCAATACGTTTAATCCGGCACATGAGGGAACCTTGGTCACGCGTCAAGCCGAGGCCACACAACACGCAATCCGCGCAGTAACGGTGATTCGCAATATGAATCTGATTACGGTCGAGGGGCGTGGCATGATTGGCGTCCAAGGCGTTGCTGCCCGTACTTTTGGAGCTGTCGCCCACGCTGGTGCCAACGTGCTGATGATATCGCAAGCGTCAAGTGAACAAAGCATTTGTTTTGTCATTCCAAACGAAAGTGCTCGCCACGTCGTTGACGCGCTCGAGTCTGCCCTCAAGCACGAAATCGAGCGCGGTGATATCGATCAAATCAAGTCACGTGACGAGGTAGTGATTGTTACTGCCGTTGGCGTAGGCATTCATGAGCGTCCAGGCGTAGCAGCCGGGGTCTTCTCTGCATTAGCTCAGGCAAGCGTCAACATTTTGGTGATTGCTCAAGGGTCCTCTGAATGCTCAATTAGCACGGTGGTAGCGGCCAGCGACGGCGATATTGCCGTTCGTGCGCTACACGATCTTGCCTTGGGATAATCTCATGTACCGAATAGCACGTATACAACCAGGTCAAGGGCAACAACTCAGAGACATTCGACTCGAGAGTGTTCATCATAATAATCAGGCTTTTGCTATTAGCCAGACACAATTATTGGGACTCAGTCATGACCAATGGGAACACGCCTGTAGTAGTGCAATGGCTGGTCAACGTGATGCCATCTTTGTGGCGTGGCACATGCATTCATTAATCGGGTGCGTGGGAGTGCGAATTGATTCCTCTCCCAAAATGCGTCACGTCGGCTTTGTTTGGGGTATGTATGTCAATCCCTTACATCGGGGGAAACAAATCGGTAAGCAACTCATTCATCACGTCATTGCACACGGCGCACAACAAGGATTGCACATGCTAAAATTGAGCGTCACCATAAACCAAGATGCTGCAATTGCATTGTACCGCCGAGTTGGATTTGAGCGATACGCCTACGAACCAGCATTACTGCATATTGATGGAATTGATATTGATGCTCTTCATTTGCGTTATGTCTATCCTAGAAAGTAATCACCGATGAACCGTATCCCTGTCGCCATTCTCGGCGCAACTGGCGCTGTTGGTCAGCGCATGATCCAACTCTTGGCCAACCACCCATGGTTCGAGATAGCCGTCCTAACTGGGTCTGACCGTACCGTCGGCCGACCATACGGCGAACTGGTGCGCTGGGTGCTTGACGGCAATCCACCAACACATGTAGCAAACATGATTGTCCAACCCACTGACAAGGTTGCTGATGTAGCACTAGCTTTATCCGCACTACCCACTGATGCCGCACGCGCCTACGAAGAACTTTGGGCTGCACATACGGCAGTTTGCTCAAATGCATCGGCATTTCGCATGACACCTGATGTCCCCTTGATTATCCCCGAGGTCAATCCCGAGCATGTCAATTTGATTGACGATCAGCGCAAAAATCGGGGCTGGCGTGGAGCACTCGTCACAAATCCCAACTGTTCAGTCATCGGCGTGGCGATGGCAGTCAAACCACTTGTAGCAACATTCGGCATTACTCAGATGCACATCTCAACGCTCCAAGCAGTCTCAGGCGCTGGATACCCAGGTGTTGCCTCACTCGATATTATCGACAACATTATCCCCAACATTGCGAGTGGCACAGAAGAGGAGAAAATAGAGAGCGAGCCCAACAAAATTCTTGGCGCATACATATCAAACGGCATTCAGTCTGCTCAGATGCGTATTAGCGCCCAAGTCACTCGTGTCCCCGTAATTGATGGGCACACCGCGCTCCTCTCTATCAAAGGCACACAGACTATCAGCGTCGATGCCGCTGTTGAAGCTATTCGTACTTTCCAAAGCCCCGAGATTGTGCGTGGACTACCGTCAGCACCTATACAACCACTTATTCTTCATGACCATCCAGAGCGCCCACAACCACGACGCGATCGCGATGCGGGCAATGGAATGAGCACTTCAATTGGACGCGTACGAAATTGCCCAATCAACGATGTACGCATGGTCGCGTTATCGCACAACACCATTCGTGGGGCAGCGGGTGGCGCTATTTTGAATGCCGAATTACTTGTAGCAGCCGGGTATACTCGGAGCAATTAACAAGGAGCGCCTGATGCAGATTTACTCACGGCAATCCCTCTACGATCTCCTCGGCGACCATGTTGCCTTTCGCAACATTCGACCGGCAGATTCACGATTACCCGGATTACAAGATATCGCACCAAATACACAACCGCGCAAAGGTGATGATGCATATGCCAATGTCGCAGTCACCATTTTGAACGCTGCCCAACAATTACGTGGTGGGCCACCTATCACCAAGTTCATGATGATTGGCGATACACGCCAAAGTGATGGCGGCACCTACATGACCATCGCAAAACGTACCGGGTGGCAAGGTGGCGCGTATATTTGCGATGAGAAGCGCAATGACGATCCCCTATTCAGCCAGTCGCATGATGTCGGTGTCTACATCGCCAACCGATGGCGTAATATTGAGCAGTTCGCTGAGTTAATGGAGGTCGACAGCCAGACCGCAATTATCATTGATGTTGACAAGACACTTGTTGGTGCGCGTGGCCGCAATCATCAACTCATCGATAGTGCTCGCTTGACTGCACTTAAGCGAGCGGTCAATGATGTGTTGGGTCAGTCGTATGATGACGTGGTGTTTAGTGATACATACCACCGATTCAACCAGCCACGGTTTCATCGGTTTACCGGTGATAACCAAGATTTCTTGGCGTTTATTTGTGTCATGGCTGGAGGTGGAATTATCACACCAGACGCCTTGCAAGCGATGCTTGAACAGGGTATTATGCGTGATTTTGATCACTTCGTTGATTTGACCGGTGCACGAATAAGCGCTTTTAATTCGCCACTTTTGCCGTTCCAGACTAATTTTGCCTCGTTGTACGAACAAGGCGATATGACGCCGTTCAAGGCGTTCCGCTATCTGGAGTACATCGAGACTGCAGCCCGGTTCGGTTGCGCCCCCCAAGGGCTTGATGCAATCGATTTGCTCACGCGTGAGATTGTAATCACGGCCGAGGTATGGCAGGTGGCACAACGCTGGCAGAGTCAAGGTGCGTTGTTATTTGGCTTATCCGATAAGCCTGACGAAGCGGCGTTTGGCGATGGAACTGCTGCGCCAATCCATCAACTCGTTACCCATGTCGTCGGGAGTTAAGAGGTTTTTATGTCATCTATTACAGAAATCCTTGCATCGAGCAAAACTATTGCTATTGTCGGCCTCTCAGAGAAGCCCGACCGACCGGCATATCAAGTCGCCGCTTATCTGCAAAAAGCCGGCTACACAATTATTCCAGTTCACCCAAACGCCACCACGGTGCTTGGTGAACACGTCTATCGCTCGCTCCAGGAGATTCCGGTGCCAATTGACATCGTCGACGTGTTCCGTGCCTCCAAAGATGTCCCCGAGGTAGTTGATGATGCCATCGCCGCTGGAGCCAAAGTGCTTTGGCTCCAACTCGAGATTCACCATGCCGAGGCCGAGACCAAAGCTGCAGCTGCCGGAATCACCGTTATTACTGATCAGTGCCTTAAGATTGCTCACATGGAGCAGCGTTTCTAATGAAATTTCTGTTCAAGCGCCATCGCATAAAGCGATGGCGCTTATTACACATAAATATGTATGGTTATAGAACGGCTGGTGTGTAGGCATTACATACGCATTTCATCCTATTAACGTGCTTACTTCAATCATGAAATATGTAATTATTTATTTGAATTACGAAAACCAATACTTAAAACTTTCCACAAATCCCAAATAATCATTACACTAGTGATAACTAACAGGACTGGTGCAATGATGATCACAGCAATAATCTGCAATTGCACTACAATCAGAAGCAGGCCAAATATCAACCCCAACACGCCAACAAACAAAGGCCAACTCACAGACACGTAGTGGTATTTTGCAGAATACCAACGATAGACAAATACAGCAATCATCAGTGAGCCTGCAATTGATACACCATAACTTATATCTGCCAAGGCGAACCCAATTATCACAGCGGAACTCAATAAACCAATTAGGAAAAGCCATTTTTTCTTTAGTACAACGCCAAAAATCGCAAGCAATCCAGATACCACAATTCCTGCACCAAAGTACAGCACCATGAATCCATACATCAGGCTATAAATGAGTTCATGCCCAATCAGCATTACGGTAATAATTGCAATTGCAATGAGTGCATAGACAAGTGTATTCGCGAAGGAACGCTTTTTGGCCGCCTTTAGTGGGATTGTCGGCACACCAGCCGATGAAATAAAATCATCATATCGTTCGGGTCGTTGTTTCATATTGAATTTGACCTTTGAACATAAAGTGCTCATCACTATAATCATAATATACGATTTTTGCAATTTAAATTTCTTTACATTTCACAATTAAACCATCATTAAACTATATTTGCAATTGTGTAAATATATGACAACACGCATTAATATCATCGATTGTGACATACCCATGTACTGAGCACCGTATACGCAGCAAATCATGATCGCCCCAAATAACCAGCGACTGTGCGCCTGCCGCTTGGACAATCTCTGGTGCCCGATGAGTAGCCACACAAATATTACCTGCACGATGGCGTACATCGCGCGGTGTAATTGGTCGATGTCCAAGCGATTCAAACAAATCATAGAGTGTTTCGCCTAACATCAGCGCATGAACCTCACGATCAGCAATTGACACTTGATTCGCATAACGCAATGCATTATCCAGCACGTATATATCAACAAAGTTCGGGTTGCCAACTTCAGTACGCGACGCATCAAGGTGTAATTCGTATACATCGGGCGCCAATGTTGGCTTTGCTGAGCGCCAACCCACAGGAGGGTGGAGTTGATCAACCAATGTCCGGTTCCACATGAGAATACCAAGATGGGTACCAAGCAACCATTTATACCCACTACACACCAAAAAATCAATATTTGCAGCGTTCACTGGCACAATCCCAAGCGAATGCGTTGCATCTACGATGACATGTGCACCTACAGCATGCACAGCATCAGCCAGTGCATTAATATCGATTCGCCGACCAGTCCGCGTACTCACATGGCTCACATAGACAAGTTTAGTACGCGGAGTAAGTGCCGCAATAATCGCCGATAATTCGTCGTCAGGGTTCTCTTGGTATGCCGGCAAAACAACACGCACCCCAAAGCGTCGCAACCACACAAACGCATATCGTCCACTCGGATATTCGTCATCCACAACTACAACCTCATCACCTGATTGCCAGTGTAATGCATGGGTGACTTGATTAATCCCTGCCGAACTACTCCCAACAAATGCGATATCGCCCGCATCAACCGACAGCATAGACGCCAATTGGTGCGCTGCACGTTGACGTACCGCAAAAAAACGCTCACGACCATGCATTCCTAATGCTTTATCTGCAGCAAATTGCGCTATGGCATCCAAATGGCTTTTGAGCATAGGTGTCTCGCCACCTGCCGCCAAATGATGCACGCCCTCTAGTCCAATGAAGTCTAATTTCGGGTATAACATGGCGCCAATCCTTATCTATTTATTGTTGTGCCGCACGCATCGCCAGTACCAACGCCCCCAGCATGCCAGCTCGATTACCTAATGCAGGTGGCACAATATAGTCGTCGATATGGTTGAGAATCGCATCAAGATTAATATACCCATTGAGGCGCTCAAGCACCAGTTGACGAATCAGCGGAAACAAGTGGAGTTGCTCCATCACACCTCCCCCCAAAATAATACGTTGTGGCGAGACAAACAAAATCGTATTCATCACAGCTTGCGCCAGATAATCAGCCTGAATCCGCCACGCAATGTGATCGGGTGGGAGCAAATGCGCCTTGACACCCCACCGCTTTTCGATGGCAGGTCCCGATGCCATACCCTCAAGACAATCGGCATGGAACGAACACCCACCCACAAAGGAATCCTCGGGGTGACGCGACACACGTTGATGGCCTGCCTCTGGGTGAGCCAAGCAAGCAATTGGACTACCATTCGTTATTACACCAGCGCCGATACCCGTACCAATCGTGTAATAGACGAGATGCTGCAACCCTTGGCCTGCCCCCCATTGCAACTCGCCCAACCCCGCAGTTGTCACATCAAGATCAAAGCCGACAGGTATCCCAAGTGCCTGTTGTATGGGCGCGACAACCGGAGCATTACTCCAGTATGGCTTGGTGGTTGGTGCCACAGAGCCATAGTTAGACATGCTCCGGTCAAGCACGATAGGGCCAAATGAGCCAATACCAATCGCGGTCAAAGGCGACTGATGGTGATGTTCTTGTAAATACGCGATAATTTGTGGAATATTCTCTGCGGGTGACGTTGTAGGAAAACGCACTTCGTCACGCACATCGTCTGGTCCAGATACAATGGCACAAACGATTTTAGTACCACCCGTCTCTACAACCCCGTACAAACTCATACGTACCTCTCATTCACCAACGATATACGTGAACACGCAAACAATACGCAACTCACATGGAGATTCGTCGTCGTGTTATTGTAGCTACGATTATAGTGGAACAACTGAGAATCTGCACATAAATGCCGAGGAGTATTACACTCCTCGGCAGTCAGTTACTAGATACATGCTCTTCGCTAATGTGCAGATGCAGTAACTTCAATCTCGCCATTTGCCACCAACTCGGTATATGTGCCCCGCACACGTACACGCCCTTGATCAAGCACAATCACCTCATCGGCCATTTGCATTACCTGTGAACGATGTGTGACAACAACACAAGCTACATCGGCACGTATTTGACCGAATCGCTGCCACAACTGTTGTTCAGTCTCGATATCAAGTGCACTCGAGATATCATCGATGCACCAAAGTTGCGGACGATCGTAGAGCATTCGTGCAAATGCGGCGCGTTGAATTTGCCCACCTGAGAGGCGAACACCACGTGCACCTACCATGGTTTGAACACCGTGCTCAAACTGCGCCACATCGTATTCAAAGACAGCGCCGTGAATCGCATCACGCATAGAGGCATCAATCATGCTCCGCCCTTGGACGATGTTCTCTGCCAATGAATCCGAGAAGAGTCTTGGTACTTGACTCGTGTATGCAACCGCTGGCGGCACAAATTGCACACCAGGTTGGGCTATAACATCGTTGTTCCAACAAATCTTCCCGGTGGTATTGGGTAACATGCCCATAATTGCACGCAGTAACGTCGTTTTTCCTGAACCTACGGATCCAGTAACAACCACCATTTCACCCGGTCGCACAGTAAAGTCAACGTCAGTTATGCCGTGTGTACCATCCGACCATGTAACTGTCAGATTACTCACAGAAAACTCGCGTAGTTGCGGTAATGCAGGTAAAGCGGGTTCAGAATCCCCCACAAATAACGCTGACATCGGTTGATTGTGTGCAATGTTTTCTAGACGTTGAATCGACACACGTAACTGCTGCTGGCGCCCAAGAAAAATACCCAACTCACCGAGAAGCTCTCCAATTACACCCAAGCTGTACACAAAGAACGCCACATCTCCAGCACCGAACTCGCCACTCGTTGCCTGACCGTGGACCATCAACATCATGATGGCTGTACCAATTGTAGTAGCATTACGGAACATCGAATCGAGCAGGCCATCAAACAAAACCTCACGCAATGTAGCATGCTCACGCGCTTTGTTCAGCTCAGCAAAATGCTTCAGCACATGACGCTCAGCACCAGCAACCTGCACTGCTTGCACTGCACCATACGTCTCACCAATAAACCCAACCACTCGACCTGAGGCACGACGACGTTCCTGCCGATAATAATAAATACGCCCATATGCAAATCGGGCACCAGCCACAATCAAAATCAACGGCAACAAGATTAACAGCGTCGCATCAGGTGCAGTTTGGTACATAATCACCAATGCCACAACCGAGAATATCCCAAGTGCGATGATGTCATTAAGTTGAAAGATAACGTGTGTCATCTCATTTATATCATCGCGGAACCGTGACACAACCTCACCCGGCGATCCTTTGAGTGCTCGCACCGCAGGCATCTGCAAAATACGTGTCAATAATGAACGCCGAAGTGTGTTTTCGGTAGGTATACGTGCTTTGATATGTGCATAGCTCAACACAAAAAACATCACCACACGCATCAATGTAATACCTAACAACCCTGCTAACAATAGCCATGGCATACTCATCATGGTGTCGTCTTGTAGACCATTCAAAATATCGCGAGTAATAATGCCTGGCAATAGTTCAATCAACAGAACAATTACAATAATCGAGAGGTTGGAGACATACCACCATCCTCCCTTGCGCATCATCATTCCAATAACGGACAGCGGTTTGGTGGTCATACGAGCTCCTCGGTACTTCCATGACGCAGTAACGTCGCATAACGTGAACTTGGCGTATCACGCAAGTCACTCTCTTTGCCAAACTCCGATAACGTGCCTTGCGACAGAATCGCAATGTAGTCACATCGGCGCACCGTTTGGAGTCGATGGGCAATGATAATCGTTGTTTTTCCGGCCAAAACGGTATCAAGAGCACGCTCGACCATACGCTCGGTTTCTGCATCAATACGAGCGGTCGCCTCATCAAGAATGATAACCTGCGGTTGCTTTAGGTACACACGTGCCAACGCAATTAACTGCGCCTCACCGGCAGACAACATATTGGTCGAGGTTAGTAGCGTATCAAGCCCCTCGGGTTGTCGCTGCAACCAGCGCTCTAGTCCTAGCATCCGCAAGGCTGCATGCAAGTGCTCATCACTGATATCAGCATTAAAGAAGGTCAAATTATCGCGAATCGTCGCATAGAATAACTGCACATCCTGAGTTACCAAGCCTACATGCTGACGCAATGACTCCAAGCGGAACTCAGGGAGTGCCGTGCCGTTGATAGCGATCCGGCCTGATGTCACATCATAAAGCCGAAACAATAATCGGATCAATGTACTCTTACCACTCCCGGTTCGTCCTAGTAACCCGACTGTCTGACCTGCAGGAACCTGAAACGTAACATTCTTGAGGACCGGCGCTGCATCAACCTCACCATCAGTATAAGCAAACGTCACATCTTCAAACGACAACGACGGCACATCATGTGGCACATCTGCCTCGCCATCAGTCAACTTTGACTTGATACTCTGCAATTCAGCTACGCGCACGATTCCGGCTGCCGCCTGTTGGAGTTGATCGATTTCACTGGCAATATTGCGAATTGGCCAAACAATCATTTCACCATATAGTATCGTCATCAAGATGAGACCAATACCAATCTCCCCACGCAAGTAAAGCCAAGATCCTACTCCCAAAATCACCATACTCATCAAGCCAGCCAAACCTATCGGAATAATCCACGTGGATGATCCGTATACACGCCCGCGAATATCAAAGTGGTTTTTGCGCTCCATCAACGCATCAAGGCGCCGTAACACATTTTGACTCGCACCAAGACCACGTATATCCTCAATCCCAGCGAGACGCTCCTCGAGAAATCCAAACAACTGAGCTGACGCCTCACGGCCACCTTCCCAGAATGGCACCGCAATCTCGCGCAATGAGTACATAACCCATGCTGACAGAACTGTGAAACCAAGCAGTAACAAACCAAGGCGCCAATCAAGCCACATCAGCAGTCCAACCGTGGAGACAAGTAACAAAATGCTGCCACCGATTTGCAAGACAATCTGTGAAAAGAACCGATTCAGACTCGAGACATCGCCGTCAATACGTTCAATCATCACACCTGGAGTCTGTTGCTTGTGGTATGACATGTCAAGCCCCAACGTATGTTTGGCCAGATCGTACCGTAACGAATTTGCCGCACGCCACCCAGTCATCTCGCCGACATATGTGGTAGTCAAACGTGCAGCCTGCCGCAGAAGTGCAGTCACCAGATACAGTACGCCAATTTGTTGGAGTACTGATGACTCAGCCCCGCTGATGGCTGCATCAACAAATTGTCCTAGCAGATTAGGTCCATACAACAAAAAGGCATTGTCCAACAGAATTAACACAAACAACACCACCACTTGAATCCGCTGTGGCCAAAAATACTTGTACAACAGCGCTTGGTACTGCCCAAATTTCACACGAGTGGCCATAGACATCCTTTGTTTCATTCGTAAACACAAAAAACCGCAGGCGTCATGCCTGCGGCGCAAATCACTGAAAAAATTCAGCAGTTCGACAAAACAGGTGACGCAAAAACATGCACTCGATCAAAAAAAGGTGCCATCTGCGTCTCCTTCCCACACTATTTGCTAAAGTGGCGGTATTGTAACAGCTTCAATTGGCAAAGTCAATATTTATATCCAGCGACGAATAAATTGTATCGCATTGTCAAGCCCCTTCGTACCCAACTCACCTTGCCGCATCTCACGCATGCGTGTGTGATAGCGCACGTCTACATCTATCTGCGTGAGTGCATCGTACAACGATTGAACGCTAAATCCATTTTGTGTCATTAATGTCGGTGTGAGCTGCAACTGATACACACGGTTCGCCCAAAAATATTGATCAATCCCACGTGGCACAATGACCATTGGCACCCCAGCAGCTAGACATGCTTGTGTGGTACCTGCACCACCATGATGAATCACCACCGACGCTTGTGCAAATACTAACTGATGATTGATATTTTCGTTAATTACCAAGACTCCGTCAGGGACCGTCATCTCAGTAAGATGCGAAGGAGCTTGAATAAGTAATCGCACACCGCGTTGCCGACAAGCTTGCATCACTTTTGCATACAACATGGCTGATTCATTTTCTGCAGGGGTACCAAACGTGGCCATCACGAATGGTTCTGAATTATTCAAGAATTCTTGCAATCTCAAGCTTGGCAGTGAGTGTGCATCAATACCACCTAACCAACCAGTAATTGCGTGTCGTGAGGAGATATCCGACCAAGGTGGCACCAGTTGATGACTACATGCAAAAAATGCTGGTTGGTGCGAGATATTGGTGAGACCACCACCTGCGCCAAACCCATGCATCTGCCACGATAACCACATCATGTGGTTCATCAATACATGAGACAGCCGATTCAATTTATGCGGTAACTGTAATTGCACAAATGGTGACGCAAAATCACGAGTCGGCGCAACAGGCTGAAAAAGCCCCCATATGAATGGCATTGACACCCCAATTGTCGGATGGGCGATCCATTGCGATGCAATACCCGCCACGATTGCCCTTGACTCATCACTTAAACGCGGTATTTCATCGACAAATTTAGCAACAAATGGCCGCATCGCTCGCAAATATTGCCACGTCGATCGTATTCCAGCACCAACTCCATACGACAACGTCAGTGCGCTACGAAAGCGTGGTTGTAACAACAACTCAACAGGATCAGCAGGCAACGGTCGATATGCAACCCCCATTGACTCAACCAACGTACGCCATCGTAGGCTGGCTGCTACTTGTGCAGGCACACCATGCTCGTGCATCGCGCGAGCCAACACGACATATGGTTGCACATCACCACGCGTCCCTCCTGCCACAAATGTCACCGGTTGATCATGGTTCATGGTCGTACAAACACCAACAGCGTATAAGCAACCGCCTGCTTTTCCAAAAGGTGTTGCAATGCCATACTCCCTAGCATAGATGTAATCAGCGGGATACGATCAAATACGTGATATGGTGCGACCAACATGCGCATTATTGGAAGAGGCACTGTGAAGAGACGCAAATAACGCGTTAAATCAATTGATTCTTGTACGTACAAACCGCAGTCATAGGCCCGCTGTACATGCTCTTCTTTGCGACACAAATTCGGTGCGTGCCATCCTTTTTGAAAGATGGGAATCATCTCGTCATGTTCATCACATAACACATCATCACACATAATAAGCACGCCACCCGGGCGCAACACACGCTGAACCTCATGCCAAAACAACCAGGGTTGATCACTATGAATTACTGATTCAATGGCAATTACCACATCAACGCTTTGATCTGGGTATGGCAACGCATGAAAGGTCGCAACGATGACCGCATTTCCACTCTCAACACCATGTGTAGCCTGAACATGGCTCAACGTCACGCCAGTGCGCCTCACAAGTTGCGGCATCAATATACCCATTGCAGCCATTGATGCGCCAACACCACACCCCACATCTAGGAGAGTGTTCGCATGCGGTGCATACCGCATCACGGCATCTCGAATCATATGATGAATCACCTGCGTTGGATCGTTGACCGCGATATGATCGACATACAACGCACGATGAATACTTCCATGCTTACGCGTGGATCCAAAACGCATAAACCACGCAGTAGTGGCATCATAGTACTGTTGAATTTGTTGTTGTTGCTTCACCAAAACACCCATGAAATTGCTATAATCTTAGTACGGTTTATGAAGGAATACAGATGCACACGCAATTTACGCAATGGCTGCGTACCCTTGGCTTGCCGAGTTGGCTCGTGACTCCCCGCGATGGAGATGAGCGCAACATGACGCGCGGTATGCTTGATGGTTTTGGTGTTGGCGTGGTCGAGGGGGTGCGTATTTTTATTCCGGTACTCTTTACTCGACTTGGTGCAGATCCACTCATCATTGGACTACTTTCCTCTATGCCAGCAATAGCTGGTATTTTTTTGGCAATCCCGCTTGGAATGCTAATCAATAAATCCAATCATGTCATTCCATGGTATGCCTGGAGTCGGTTATTGCTTTTTTTAAGTTATCCAATTATCGCATTTATTCCGCTTTTTACAGATGCACCTACGGCTGTCGTACTCATGTTACTTGTCGTCGCTTTATCTACATTACCCCAAACTGCATTATCGTTGGTATTCAATGTAGTTATGGGTTCAATTATTGATATCTCTCGCCGCTATTTTTTGATGAGTCTGCGCTGGTCAATTCTTGGAGTTTTTAACGGGATTGCGGTGTTTTTAGCTGGTCGATATCTGACATCACATGCCGATGCAACTGGCAATGCAACGTTGACAGCGTATGCTACAGTCATCGGAGTCGCATCAATTTTCACCATTTTTGCCTTTTTTCCGGCACGCAAATACGAGGTTCCTATTGATCGTCGTGATATCCAAACAGCGCCACCGTCAATCAAAAGTTCTTTGACGAATATCCGCCATTACCTACAAAATTACCCAGCATTTCGATTATTTGTGATATGCCAAGCGGTATTTCAAGCAGGTCTGATCATGTCAGTACCACTTTTCCCACTGCATTGGGTGCGTACGCTTAATGCCGACGATAATGCCATAGGTACTGTCTCGATGGTCCAAAGTGTTACACTGCTTATTGGATACACACTAGGAACATACTTTGCTACCAAATTTAACGCACGTGTAGCCATATTACGCATTTGTGCAATTGCACTTGGAATTTATCCACTTATCACAGCACTTGTCGGCAGCATGGAACCGTTAATATTTGTGGCAGCTCTTTGGGGCATTGCAACAGCTGGAATTGAACTTGTCATCATTGATATATTGCTTGATAGTTGCCCTCCTGGCCAAGTTACTGCGGTCATGCCTGCATATCAGCTAGTCATGTTTGGGGTGAATCTGTTGGCGCCAATTGCCGGCACGTGGCTTGCAAGAACAACCGATAGCACTACTGCGCTTTTTGTGGCTGCCGGATTACACTTTGTTGGGGCGGCACTTTTTATTCTCTTTAAAATTGGCATCAACAAGACTCCATCGCAATCAACTGTTGTTTAATTCAATTTAATAGTCTCAGCGAGAGTGTCATCTATATTTCGTCAACACTTTATACATTTTTTGTCAGAAATATTGAGCAATCAAATAAATTTCTATCCTTAGTAAAATAGTTTATCCACAATATTACTTGACAAATCATGGGTTAATGCATATAACATAGTAGGTAAAATTCTGCTTAACATGTTACATGTAATTGCGTGTTCGACTTCAGTTTAGTGAGTGTGGTTACCATGACAAACAATCTTGTATCACGAAGCCAACTTGTCGATTTACTCAACGAGTTGAATGGAATTCTCATGGTACATAGCATTGGTGAACTGATGGGTTATCTTCAGGAGCAAGATATTAGTCCACCTCGATTCATGGCACTTCAAATTCTCGCATTACATCCTGGTATCACAATTACCACCCTGGCACAACAACTCAAACTGACACTTGGTAGTGCGAGTCAATTAATTGATCGATTAGAAAACGACGGTTTAGTAATTCGTCAAGAAGCACCCAATGACAAGCGCGTACGCCGCATCATCTTGCTCGAAAAAGGCAAAAACATCCTCAACGCGGTACATGTGATGACTAGCATCAAACTTGATCAACAACTTAGTACCGTGCCAAATGAACATGTACAATCGTTGTATACTGCCATTAAACAAGTACTCCCATATCTCATCAAGGACGTCAAGTGACAAATCCCAAACCCGCACCGGCTGCTCCATTCTACGCTGAAGACCTCCCACATCGCACCAAACTCTTTATTCTCGCGAGCGTTATGCTCGGATTGTTTTTATCGGCACTCGATCAAACAATTGTCTCAACAGCCATGCCGGCAATTATCGCTGAATTACGTGGCCTCGAATACGTGGCATGGACATCAACGTCATACTTGCTTGCAAGTACCACTATGGTGCCAATTTACGGCAAACTATCTGACATTTATGGACGACGTGTCATTTTACTCAGTGGAATCGTTATTTTCTTAGTAGGATCGATCCTCTGCGGCATCTCGCAAGATATTTTTCAGTTAATTGGCTATCGTGTAATTCAAGGAATTGGCGCAGCTGCATTAACATCGACCGCATTCGCGATTCCTGCTGACCTCTTTTCACCTGCTGAACGCCCCAAGTATATGGGCTTATTCGGTGCCGTATTTGGCGTATCGAGCATCATCGGCCCATTTCTTGGTGGATATCTCACAGATGCAATCAGCTGGCGCTGGGTATTCTTTGTTAATTTGCCAGTTGGCTTGATTGCGTTTCTGTTTATTTTGCGCAGTATGCCAACACTACGCCGCGGTGGTGAGGCAGTCATTGACTGGGCAGGAAGTGTCAGCCTTGTCTTTAGCGTGGTCCCATTACTATTGGCACTGACGCTCGATAAAGAGATTCACGCATGGAGTTCGCCACTAATTGTAGGACTATTCATCCTCGCAACGATTGGCACCGCGGTGTTCTTATATGTTGAAACCAAAGCCGTAGCTCCAATCATCAATCTATCGCTATTCAAAGGTAAACTATTCAGTGTCACCATGTTTACCTCATTCCTCAATGGTGCTGCGTTTTTTGGCGCGTTCCTCTTTATCTCTTTATTCATGGTGAACTCGCTTGGTGTCAGCGCTACAGAGGCCGGGAGTGCCCAAATCCCGCTCATGCTCAGTTTTGTCGTTGGGAGTATTGTTGCCTCACAGCTTGTCGCTCGCACTGGCCGCTATAAGCCATTCATTTTGATAGGCTTTAGCATTATGTTAATTGGTTTTTATTCGATGACGCAACTCACCGTCGACATGCAAACTGGCGATGTCGTCTGGCGAATGCTATTGCTCGGTATGGGTCTCGGTCCAGTTATGCCGCTGCTCAATCTCGCTATGCAAAATGCTATTCCATATGCATTAGTAGGAACAGCCGTAGCCAATCGCCAGTTCTTTCAACAACTTGGTCAAGCTGTTGGTGCAGCCGTATTTGGCGTTATTCTGACTACAACATTAACGCAGCAAATTACTGTCGAGCTCAAACCAATCATGGCACAGTTACCTGCCGAGATGCAGCAGCGCATGTCAATCGATAACCGTTCAATACGTAATGCCATTGGCACCGAACAAGCAGGCGAGGTTTCGCCTATCCGCACCATCGAATCAGACATCACTAATGCACATCAAGAGCGAATACAACTGTTGACCAACATGGTCAATGGTGATACCGTCGCACGTGATACCTTACTCAACAATGCAACGACACCGCAATCCCTCAAGGATGCAATTAATACCCAAACAGTAACGCCTGCAACCATAGACAGCTGGATTGCCCTGCTTGAGCAACAACGTTCGACCCTTACTCGTCAACTAGAGACAATCGATCAACAAATCAAACCCGCTCTGCAGCGTGCATTTGCCACCAGCATTCGTCAAATTTATCAAGATGCAATTTGGCTTGTTGCACTATCGTTTATTCTAGTTGTGATCTTTCTACCCGAAATTCCGTTGCGCAAGAGCAACCGAGACATACCCAACACCGTTGAATGATCGCTGATGGGTGAGACAAATAATGGACAAATCGACAATGACACCTCGCACCGCAACTGCATGTGCACCAGTCCGTGTTTGCGACGTTGGCGGTTGGACCGACACCTGGTTTGCTCGCACAGGGAATGTGTGTAGTATCGCCATTACTCGATTTGTCCATGTGTCAGTCACCACATCGCAACTCACTCCAGCAACAATTACATTTGACATTCGCACCTACAAACAGCGACTATCTCTTGACCAGACTCGCAAGCACCATCCACTCTTGGCAGTAGCACTCGACGAAATCCCCTTACCACCAGGGCACTCATACACCATTACGATCGATGCGGATATGCCACCTGGTAGTTCGACTGGCACATCGGCTGCAGTATCAGTAGCACTGCTTGCCGCCTTAGCCACATACAACGATATACACCTATCCAATCAAGAACTTGCCCAACGTGCACACCGGCTCGAAACAGTACATTTAGGTCAACAAAGCGGAGTGCAAGACCAGATCGGCGCGGCCTACGGCGGAGCGAACTTCATCACTATCACCGATTATCCTGCGACCACGGTGGAACACCTTGAATTAGCTGATACATTCATTACTGCATTCAACCAACAACATGCGCTATTCTATTACGGCACACCACATCGCTCATCAGACATCCACCAGCAGGTTATTACACGCATCACTCGCGAACAGTCGAGTATCAATGCACTTGAACCAATGCGCACAGCCGCACAACAAGCTGCAAATGCCTTACGTCACAACGATTTGCGCGCATTTGCCACGACACTCATTCACAACACCAACGCGCAATCACAATTACATCCCGAGCTAGTCAATCACACCGCACATCACATCATCCAAATTGCCAAACAGTATGATGCCTGGGGCTGGAAAGTAAACGGTGCCGGTGGTGATGGTGGCTCAATCTCGGTAATCGCCAGCGATAACCCTACCAAGCGACACCAGATGTTCACACAAATCACCCAAAACCTCCCACAAATCGTACACATCGATGGTACATTCTGCCGTCATGGTGTACAAGTTTCCATCGAAACAAACTAATCATGTCGTACAATGAACACACATTTTTGCGATGAAGGAGCTAACATGCAGACCGTTGTATCGTTGTATCAATCCATGTTTGGCGAACGCGAACGAGAGTTAATCACACAAGGTACATTCACCGCCACCACATTCACGTTCGACAGTGGAGTTGCAGCGGTGCGCATCAGCAACGAGCACGGTGACCTCATAGTCCTGCCGTTTCAAGGGCAACAAATCTGGTCAGCACGCATGGATGGCCGTAGCTTGGGTATGAAATCAATGTTTGATCAACCCTACCCCACGAGCACCTATCTGCATACGTACGGCGGCTTCTTTATCCACTGTGGCGCAACTCGGATGGGCGTTCCTGGACCAAATGATACACATCCTCTGCATGGTGAGTTGCCAAATGCCAAGTATCAACAAGCTTGGTTGACACTCGGTAACGACGTCAACGGCGACTATATTGGCATCAGCGGACAATTCCGTTACACTGTTGCCTTCCAAGACAACTATGTAGCCACGCCCGAGATTCGCTTGTATGCCAACAAACGCATCTTCACGGTGAGCTTGACTATCGAGAATCTCAAGCAGACGCCGATGGATTTGATGTACTTGGCGCACATCAACTTCCGCCCGGTTGATCATGCACAACTCATCACTAGTGCCGCCAACTCCCCCGACCAAATCAAGGTGCGCAAGAGCATCCCATCGCACATTACTCCAGCAGCTGGCTACAAAGACTTCATCGACGAATTGGCCACAAATCCCGCTCCTGCGAATACACTCACGCCCGGTCTTGGATTCGATCCCGAGGTTGTGTTCACCATCAAACCAAATAGTGACACTTCAGGCTGGGCCCACAGCATGCAACAATTACCTGACGGTAGTGCCGATTACGTCGCTCATCGACCCGAGCAGTTGCCGTACTGCATTCGCTGGATATCGCGCACACCTGACCAAGACTGCTTAGGGTTCTCGATGCCGGCCACAGCTGAGCCCGAGGGCTATAGCGCCGAGAAGGCCAAAGGCAACTTGCAGAGCATCGCTGGTGGCCAATCATGGCGTTGTGACTTTATAGTTGGCACGCTCGATAACTCGTCAGCCAACACCATGCGACAAAAGATTACCAGCCTGCAATAAATACAAAAAGCCCCCAGCGGCTGGGTTTAGCCAGTCGCTGGGGGCGCTATTTGATTACACAGCGCGCATACGCTCACGCACCAACAGTAGTACACCCGCAATCAACGGAATCAGGCCGACCACCAAACCCACGTTGACGGCAACCAACAAGTAGGGCGAGGTATGGTGCGCATATTGATCAACTACTGGCCCAAAGGCTTTTTGCTCGGCCATGCTCGTCGCATTCAGCACCGCAAATCGGAACACCAGCGGCAAAATCGTCAACGGCACACCTAGAAAAATCAAAATTCGCGCCAACACATCGCCCTCACTTATCATCAACTATCCGCGCAAAATGGTCTCAATCCGAGCCGAATCCTCAGCCGTCAATGCTGGCGCAGCAAGCGCACCGACCGCCTCTTTAATTTGGTCGACCGAGCTAGCACCAATCAAGGCCGAGGTGATTCGCGCATCACGAAGCACCCACGACAACGCAAGCTGGGCCGTATTTTGGCCACGTTCGTGTGCCATGGCCTGCAACTTACGCACCTTAGCCAACTTCTCCTCGGTCACACCGGCTGGCTTCAAGAAGCCGTGTGGCTTTGAGGCTCGTGAACCGTCTGGAATGCTCCCTCCAAGATATCGGTCGGTCAACATACCTTGCGCAAGAGGTGAGAACGGAATACAACCCACGCCCTCGTCGCCGAGCAAATCAATCAAGCCGGTATCCTCGATCCAGCGGTCAAACATGTTGTACGACGGCTGATGAATCACACACGGCGTGCCGAGTTGCTTGAGAATGGCAAATGCCTCTTTGGCGCGCTCTGGCCGATAATTCGAGATACCCACATAGAGTGCACGACCGCTACGAACAATGTAATCGAGCGCCTGCATCGTCTCCTCAAGAGGAGTATCAGGGTCTGGTCGATGATGATAGAAAATATCGACGTAGTCAAGTCCCATACGCTTGAGGCTCTGGTCACAACTCGACACTAGATACTTGCGGGACCCCCACTCACCATACGGACCAGGCCACATGTAGTAACCAGCCTTTGACGAAACAATGATTTCATCGCGATATGGCTTGAGGTCGTGTTGCATGATTTGACCAAACGTCTCTTCAGCAGATCCAGCTGGTGGACCATAGTTATTTGCCAAATCAAAGTGCGTGATGCCCATGTCAAAGGCCGAGAGCACCATCGCCCGTGACGTCTCGTAACGATCTACGCCACCAAAGTTATGCCACAAACCGAGCGAAATGGCGGGCAACTTGAGCCCACTTTTGCCACTCCGGTTGTAGCGCATGCTGGCATAACGGTCCCCATGTGCGTTGTACGGCATTGTAACTCTCCAATATCAGCATGAAACCCAAACGTATCATACCATTTATAATGAGTAGCATGACAAACGCTCTCCCACACTTTACTGCCAAAACAGTCACCGCCATCGGCACCAACATCGATAGCATGCTCCAGCAACGCGTGGCGGCCTTTCAGATTACCTATGACGAAAAAAAGCGCATCGCCGATCCGGCTAAACTCGTAACGGAGTTACTGCATGGCTGTAGCGATCCGCATTTCCATGCTGTCTCACACTACCAAATCGGCACTGCTGTTTATGCCACCAAAACCATGTTGAGTATTGAAATTGTCTATCTCGAAGATGCAAATCAATTAAATTATGTCAAACAAACAGTCCACCAGATTATCAGCCAAATCATCACGCCGACGATGCATCTCCATCAAAAAATCATGGCCATCCACGACTGGATTACCTCCAACGTGCAGTATGACCACACGCTGACACGGCGCACAGCTTATGATGGACTGTTGCACAAATCAACCGTGTGTAGCGGCTATGCCAGTTTGTTCTGGCATATGTGTAACGCCGCGGCGATTCCATGCCGTGTCGTGACTGGTACCGGCAAATTCGAGGCCCACGCCTGGAACATGGTCCAACTCGATGCCTACTGGTACCACATCGACAGCACCTGGAGCACCGTCGATGATCAGCATACGCCGTTTAGCGTCTATCGCTTTTATTTGCTCAACGACAAAGAGATGCAGCGCACGCACACGGTTACACTCTTACCCGGTCAAAAACCGTTCCCACAGGCTAACATGCAGTATCGCGAGCACTTGCAGCAACTCGGGCGGACGATCCCTCGTTTGCGGCACATCATCATGCAGATTCAGCAAAAAACCGGGCTGGCCTATCTCGAACCCGAATACACGGTGGTCGGCACTGCACAGCTCAGTAAGCGCCTCACCACCGCCTGTCAAAAGCGCCAAACCCGGGTGTTATTCGGCTATCGTGGGGCAACTGTGTCGGCCCAACACGACATCCGCGATGCCCTTAATGACATCAAGGCACAGGTATCTCACGGCATCGCCGTCAAAGTGATGATGTATCCGATGCCACACGGGTTTACTGATGATTCGGTGTTGATAGATGTGCAGATTACATACACGTGATGGATGGTCAGTTCGGGGCGGTTTGCGAACCGCCCTTACACACACTTCTTCCGCGCCTGTGGCGGACATATCTCATCTGTCGGGGCGGTTTGCGAACCGCCCTTACACACACTTCTTCCGCGCCTGTGGCGGAC
>JBMTAN010000037.1:0-32266 GCA_049428765.1 Roseiflexaceae bacterium | reverse complement strand
CAGCCGGCCCCCGGCCGCTAGTTTTTATTGGGCTTTGCGAGCCTGCACGATGACGTGTTGGGCTTTGAGCTGGAGTGGACTGTGGTGCAGGCTTTGGGCGAGGGTGAGACCAGTTTGTGCTAGCTCGAGCGCCTGTCGGTATTGATATGGTGTATACGGCAAGGCCAAGAGGAGCGCAGCAATATCGATATGGATTTGGGCGAGCAACGGCGCGCGAATGGCGGCTTGTTTGGTGTGTCCCAGGGTGGTCTGGGCGGCATATTGCAGGTTTTTGAGGGCAGTTGGTGCATCGATGCCGTGTTGATAGGCGATGTACTCGATGTGCATGCGATTGAGCCAGACTTCGGTGAGATCTTCGTGATCGGTAGGAGCGTAGATGCCGAGCGCTACATCATTGGCTGCACGGGCATGATTGATGAGGGATGCAGTAGATTCGGGTACCACATCAGCAAGTCGGTATAAGAGTGATGATTTGAGGTCTGACGCAGCTGCCGGCCAAAAGTCCGGGAACTGCACGCTGACCTCAAGGAGTTGGTCACAGGCGGCTAGTCCGTGATGAAGCAACGTCAGGCGCTGATTGGGCTGACTAATGTCGGCGAGATCGCGACAAATCTCAGCTTCTTGATATTGGGTGCGCATAAAGTGCTCAGGCACGCTCTCTTTGGTGCGGAATCGTAGTGCCTCGCGGTTGGTATCGAGTGCATTCCGGAGCATTGCATGACGATCAGCCTCGTCAAGCGTCGCAAGACACCGGAGGAGATGCGCTTGGTTGTGCTTGGTCCAACTGTATTCGAGTGGCACACGTTCGGCAGTGCGGTACTTGAGTGCTTCGTGAATACATTCAAGGGCCTGATTGAGATATTTGTGATGATTGACGTTGGGCACGTCGATAAATGAACTGCAGAGATTGGCGCGATTCATCATAAATTTGGCATAGCGTTGTGGGTCGTCGGCCTCGTTGAGATAGTGCAAGGCATCACTACTTGAGTCATAGGCAGCGGCGAGGAGCTCTGCTTTGCGGTCGACCACGATATCGGAATAGCGTTGATAGATGCTACTTTTGGTCATATGCAGGCCAATAAAGTGGTAGCTGGTAGCAGTTTGAGGGAGCCATTGGAGCCCTTCGTTGCAGGCGGCAATGGCGGTCTCAAAGTCGTGGGCACCGTTGGGGTGTAGATATTCGGCTCGAGCAGCCAACGTATTGGCATAGTTTTGGCAGATACTGACATACAGCCCAGCCTCGATGCCGGGGGCATTGCGAATATGGGCATATAATGCGACTGCATCATCGAGAATCTGTAGCTGATGTACGTTAGGGAGCGTGGCATACTCTTGGAGTGCAATGCCGAACTTGTTAGCGATTTGTGGATCGATGTCTTGTTGATTCAATTGTGCACGTAGCTGATTAACATGCTGAAACAACGCATACCCTTGTTGATAGAATTCGACTCGATGCTCGCCGGTGTGAATCCCCACCTCAAATAAATCCATGGCTGAGAGAATGTAGGCATCTACGAGTAACTCAGAATAGTTGTTGTGCTCGATATACTGGCGTAACTGCGTTGACCATTTGATTTGCTCCCGATAATTGCCAGTGGCGTCATGGTAATGCCTCATGTTGTAGGCAATGGCGACGGCGTTGGCGGGATCGTACATTAGAGCTTGGCCAAAGAGGTATTCGATGTGCCGGTAGTCATCGTGCAGGGCGTGGAACGTGTAGTCTTCGACGTGGGAATTCAGCCATTTAGTTGTGCGCTGAATGACAGTCTGCAGGATGGCATCGTGGGCGTTGTGAATGGCCATTTGCAGCAGCGTGTAGGTCCTTAGCACGACATGTTGGCGCCAGCTGTCGATGCTGTAGCCTGGCTCAATCAACGAAAGATCGATGAGCTTTTGCATGGCACGGCGCATCTGAGTGGTATCGAGATTCCAAATATGAGCGATAAATGCAATGCTGATATCGCTCACAGGGGCACACGTGGCAATGGAATAAAGAATTTGGCGCTCCATGGGTGCGAGCACCGCAAAGCTCCGGGCCAGCAATGGTTGAATGCCTTGACTGACGGTGTCGTTCTCGAGGAGCTCTTGCCACGGGTCGATGGGTAACTCGTGGATGATACGTTCGGCGACTCCATGCCAATCGTGCGGGTTGGTGCTTTGTTGGCGAAGATAGCGGGTCACTAAGCGAATCGCCAGTGGGTGGAACGCGACGGCAGCTGCGAGGTTATGACACCACTCCCATTGTTCGACGATGTGGATGGGTTGTTCGAGTACGTTGGCAATCAACGCCAGGGCTTGGACCGGCTCAAATTGACTGATTTGAATGGTATGTAGGCCGAGTTCATTGACGATGTGTTGGTGGCGCGTGGTGATGATGACGTGGGCATGATGCGGTAACGAGGCGCGCAAATCCTCGATGTCGTGGGCATGATGCACGTCGTCGAAGACGACCAGACACGGCGGCAGCATGGCGAGCACGGCTTGGAGATGACTGCTCTCGACTTCGTAGCCGATGGGCAGACGTTCGGTATCGAGGGCTGCCAGCATCCAGTCAACCATGGTGGTGTAGCTGGTTATCGTCGAGAAGTTGGGGCCAACCGTGACCCATAACACGCCCCCTGAGAGGAGCTGATTGTGGGCGTATTGTTGTGCGAGTGTGGTTTTGCCACTACCCGGCATACCATAGATAACCACTTGGGTGTGGGCCTTAAGCAAATCGCTGATTAAGGCGTATTGGTGCGGTCTATCGATTGAATTTTCTACAATTGGCGGTGGCGTGCCGAGCGGTTCGATGCGGAGAGCAATCTGCTCGCCATCGAGTTCGATGTGGTGTTGGTCAATGATGCGCATGCTTGTATTTCACTGTTGCGTAAAACGGATATGATTTGAGTGTATCATATCGAACCTACAACGCAACACCCCACCAAATACGCCATGATTGTAGGGTCTGGTGGGGTGTGCTGTGTTAACGAATGCGCAAGGTAATAGCGTATGCGCCGATAGGGTCGGTGGGGAGATTGACGACGAGGGCCTCGTCTGTTTGTTGCCACTCGAGCGGATAGTCGTAGCCGAGCAAATCGATGTGGGTGATACGGTCACGGTAGGTATTACCGAGCTTAAGGGTGGGTAATGTGGCCTGTGTGCCCGGCCAGACCATGATGATGGCGTAGAGGGTATCACCGTGGCAGGTGTAGCGGATATCAGCCCCGGTGAAATCAGCGCGATTGGTATCAGTGAACGCACCGTCTGCGACGTGGGTAGGACCTTCGCCGTAGATGTGCCACGGGGTGGTGGCGTAGATGGCTTCGCCATTGACGCGCAACCAGGCGCCGATTTCGTGCAGGAGATAGATCTCATGGTCGGGGATAGTGCCATCGGCCTTGGGCCCGATGTTAAGCAACAGCGCGCCGTTTTTGCTGACCACATCAATCAAATCGTTGATGAGGTTAGCCGGCGTTTTGTAGTCTTGGGCGTTGGTATAGCCCCACGAGTTCTTGGCGACTGAGGTGTCGTTTTGCCAGAACTGCGGGTAAATGTCGGTAACTTGGCCGCGCTCGATGTCAAACACGGCGCTCCCAGGCGCAAACGCCTCGTACTTGTAATTGATTGCGACGCCTTTGTCCCATTGGTTGGCACGGTTATAGTAGTAAGCAGCAAAGTGCTGGAGCGCAGGCTCCCAGGCTTTGTGTTGGATCCACCAGTCAAACCAGAAGAGCTGAGGTTGATACTTGTCGACGAGCTCGGTGCAGCGTGCCAGCCAATCATCGATGAAGGCCTCGTCTGGTTGTTCATCGGAGTGAAGTTGGTGCCAATCGGCGGGTGATGGCTGGGCCGGACCATACAAATCGGCGTTGGCCGGATCGTTGACGTCACTATCGAACTTGCGCCCCTCCTCGAAGAAGAACCAGTGCTCGGCGCGGTGACTCGACAGCCCAAACACCATGCCGTGGCGCCGGATGGCCTGGGCTAGCTCGCCGATGATGTCGCGTTTGGGCCCCATGTTGGCGGCGTTCCAGCGGTTGAGGGCGGTCTCGTACATGGCGAAGCCGTCGTGGTGCTCGGCTACCGGCACCACAAAACGGGCACCAGCAATCGCAAATAGTTCGGCCCATTGGTTGGCATCAAAGCGTTCGGCTTTGAAGAGCGGAATGAAATCCTTGTAGCCGAATTGGTCGTGTGGCCCATACGTGGTCAAATGGTGGGTGTATTCTTTGGAGCCGTGCATGTACATCATGCGTGGGTACCACTCGCTACTAAACGCTGGTACGCAATATGGCCCCCAATGAATGAAAATGCCGAATTTGCCGTCACGGTACCAGTGTGGGACTTGGTAGCGCTGGAGTGACGGCCAATCGGCAGTAAACGGCCCCGGCGGGAGAGTCGACATCATTGTCTCCTTGGCAAAAGCGTTAGACGTTGAGTAGTCTGCGCGAGGCAATCAAGGCATTTGCCACATCGCTGCGTGGTAGGTATTCGTGCCCTACAAAACCGTCGTAGCCGGTGGCGGCGATGGCACGCATCAGCGGTGGGTGGTGAATCTCTTGGCTGTCATCGGGGTCGTTGCGCCCCGGGTTACCAGCGATGTGATAGTGGCCGAAGTGCTGGTGATAGCGTTGTATGGTGCGCACAAGATCGCCCTCCATGATTTGCATGTGGTAGGCGTCGTAGAGCAGTTTGATGCGCGGGGAATTGACAGGCGCTACACAGGCCACGCCAAAGGGGGTTGTATCGCATTGGTAATCGGGATGATCGACTTTGCTGTTGAGCAACTCGAGGACAAGATTGACGCCGGCTTGTTCGGCGAGTGGTGCGAGCTTGGCGAGGCCCTCGTTGATGGTGGCAATGCTAGCAAAGTCGTTGCGCCCGCCGCGATTACCGCTAAAGCAGATGAGGTTAGGAATGCCCCATTTAACTGCCTTCTCGAGTTTGGCGGTGGTCTCATCGATGATACGTTGGTGTTGGCTGGCATCGTTAAGACCTGACTCGATGGATGCGTGGGCTTGGGTGGAGACCATGGTCAGTCCTCGGGTGCGCACCTCAGCCCAGTGGTGTTCGGGTACCATCTCGACCCCCTCAAAGCCAGCCTGTTGGCCAGCGTCGAGGATTTGCATGTCATTCAGGCCACGATTGGTCAGACACCACCAGACGAATGCATGTTTGACGGCCATGATATGGCTGCCTTTCTATTGATTGGGATTCTTTACGATGATGACATCATACCTGATAATTACAAATCCTTGATTATCCGCTGGTGATATCCATATGTGGTGTGACCGGCATGTTTGACCACATTATGGGTGATGTAATGATGAATGTGCCAATATGCATATTGATTGCGTACGATGGTGTCATGATATCGCGGTTGCCAGGCAAAATCGGCGCCCACCTGGTGGGCGTACGTGGTAACCGCCGATTTGAAATTGCGGATTATCGATGGGATTGAATCGGGTTTAATACGTTTGGACCACGTCGTAGAGACGCAGCACTGCTGCGTCTCTACGACGTCGGCGTGCCCCAATGTCAATAACCCATGGATGTGATCGGGCAATATGGCACAGGCATCAATGGTAACCGGGATGGTCTGGTGGCGGGGGATTTGGTGCCAACAGGTTAGGGCGATTTGGCCCACCACCGATAGATGCATGTGGTTGCTATGAATCTGCCCAAGCGTTGGCTGGCGATATTTGGTACAGATCGTGATGAAATAAGTTCCCGGAGTATTGTAATCCCACCAGTGGGCGCGGGCTGATTCGATACGGTATCGATGTCGGAACAGTGTCACGTGGAACCTCCTGTCGAACGAATATGTTGGTCATACCGTTTGTACAGGACAAAACGAAACGCACACCGTAGAGACGTAGCACTGCCGCGTCTCTACGGTGTGCGACGACAATTACACGTGCAGCAACGCCTGTTCGATGTCGGCAATCAAATCATCGGGATCCTCGATGCCAATCGACAGGCGCACTAGGGCATCGGTGATATCACCCTCGATGCGATCCTCGAGGTCGACCTCGATGTGCGTCATGCTGGCCGGGTGCTCGGCGAGTGATTCATTGCCACCGAGGCTGACAGCCATGTGCAAGAGCTTGAGGTTGTTGAGGAATCGGAACGACTCCGCCTCGCCACCCTTGAGATAGACCGAGATCATGGCGCCTGGTGCCGAACACTGCTTGGCATAGATCTGCCCCTGCTCGCTGGCCGGGTCGAGATGGCCAAGGTAGTTCACATAGTCAACCTTGGGGTGCTTGGCCAGGAATGCTGCTACTTTTTGGGCGCCAGCGACTTGGGCATTCATGCGTAGTTTGAGTGTCTCAAGGCTACGTGTGAGTAACCAGCAGGTGTGTGGCGCAGGGATGCCCCCAAGCATGGCGCGCATCAGCTTGAGTTGGCCAATCAGCTCGGCACGACCCAACGCGGCGCCGGCAATTACGTCGCTATGGCCACCGATGTACTTGGTGGCCGAGTAGAGCGACAAATCGGCACCATGTGTGAGCGGCTGCTGAAACACGGGTCCGAGGAAGGTATTGTCAATCACCACCAGAGGTCGTTTGCCGTCGCGCTCGAGGCGTTTGGCATGCGCAACCGCATGTGCAATGTCGGCCATCAGATTGCTCGGATTACACGGCGTCTCTAGATAAATCATGCCGACTTTGGGACCGATAGCGGGGTCGTTGAGCACCTTATCAAGGCCGGCTTTGCCGTCACGCAGGCGTACGCCGACCGGCCGAATGCCGAAGCGTACAAGGATGCGCTTAATCAAATAGTCAGTACCACCGTACGTGGGCTCACTATGTACTAAAATATCACCGGGATTCAGGAAGCCAAGGAATGTGAAGGCGATTGCGGCCATGCCGCTCTCAAAAGCTGCGCCAGCCTCGGCATCCTCCCAAATTGCCAAACGACGTTCGAAAATCTCGAGATTGGGATTGGTATCGCGGCTGTAGATGTATGTATTGGAAAAGTCCTCGTCAGGGCGTTGTTTGCGCAAGCCGTTGATGACCTCGGCATAGGCTTTGCCGTGCTCTGCACTGCTGAACGAGAACGTTGAGGTTAAGTAGAGTGGGGGCTTGACACTATGGCTAGCTAAATCAGGATCGTAGCCATAGCTCATCATCTGGCTTTCGGGCTTGAGGTTTGGATTGGGAGCGTTCTTCGCTTTCATAGTGATCCTCCACGATCAATATGGGGTGCAACGGCGCACACGCATATACTACCATGGAGAATGGAGAATGGAGAATGCACGAGTCTATGCAATCACTTTTGCGTAAATACCAGTTGACGGTGGCTGACCACCTAGGGAGTGGTATGGAGGCGCAAGTCTATCGATATGGCCCAAACGAAGTGCTGAAGTTTTATCGTCAGCCGTGTGATATGGAGTATATGCAACGGCTGGAGCGCTTTTATCGTGCCATCAATCGGCACAAATATCCCTTTGAAATGCCTGAAATCCTCGAGGTCAGCGCAGACTTGGGATATGTGGTGGTACGTGAACGACGTGTGCATGGCACCAATCTTCAGACGATATTGCCCACCTTGACACCCGCACAGTTGACAACGGTCATGCAACGCTACTGCGACACGACTATGGCAGTGGCACAGATTACATTGACTGATAAACCATCGTGTGGCCTACAGATGAGTAACCCAACCTGGCAGTACGGTATCAGCGATTGGCATGCGTGGTGGTGGGCGCGCGTACAACAGGTACTTACGCAGAGTGGCGTGTATCCGTTTTTGCAACGCGATGTACCACAACTTGCGCGACTCTTGGTATATCTGCAGGCCTATCTGTCACAACCGTATCAAGGCGATTATGTGTTGGTACACGGTGATTTGTACCCAGGCAATCTGCTGGTGGATGATGCATTGCATATTCGGGCGGTGTTGGACTTCAGTCAGCATACCATGTGGGGCGATCCGCATTACGATATTGCTACAAGTTGGGTATGGTTTGATATGTACGACGAACTTGAATGTGATGCTAATAACCAATATTTGGCCGTGTTACAGCAACGGTTTGGTACCAATTTAACGCAACGTTGGCACGTATATGTGCTTTTGTACAGCATCATATCGGCAAATCACTTTGATGTGATGTGCCAAGACGGCCACTACCGGTGGTGTGTGAATAATCTCAATAATTGGGGACTAGCGTAGATATAAGATGTGACAGGGAGAGCTTAACACCCTCCCTGTGTGCGGATGAGTCTATTGTTGGGCAAGTTCCTCGAGCAAGGCAGCACCGGTTTTGATGCCGTTGATGTAGCATTCGATGATGATGTTCTCATTGGGGGCATGATTACGCTCATCGGCGTTGGCGTAGGGCACCACAAACGCAGGAATGCCGAGGATTTTGGTGTAGACATAATCGGGCAGGCTACCGCCGAGTGAGGGGATATGGTACGGATCGACGCCCCAAGCGGTGCGCACGGCCCGATGCAATGGTTGGGCAAATGGCGACTCAAGTGGGGTGCGTGACGGCTCCATGCCTCCCTCGACGATGACCTCGATGCTAGGATCGATGGTAGCGCAGTGGGCGCGGATGGCAGCTTCGCAGGCGGCGAGGCTCATGCCGCCGACGAGGCGCATGTCGCACTTAACGAAGCCACTACATGGTAGCACTGTCTTGGATCCAGGTCCGCCGTAACCACCATGGAAGCCGTTGATGGTCAGCGTGGGGCGACAGGCGATGCGATCGTAGAACGGCACCTCAGGCGGGCCATCGAGTTCGGTTATGCCGACGCCAGCCATAGTGCGTGCGAGGTCGAGCGGTAAGTTGTCGAGAGCTTGGCGTTCGAGTGGTGTAATCGGGGCCACTTGCTCCATGATGCCGGGGATGGTAATTTCGCCACGGGCGTTTTTCATGGTTGAGAGCAGATGCACCAACTTCCACAGCGGTTGAGGTGCAATGCCGCCCCAATTGCCTGAGTGCAGGTCAGTGTTGGCGCCTTTGGCATGGAGTTCGAACGACAAAACGCCACGCACACCATACTCGATTTGCGGTGTGCCGTCCTCGTGGATGGGGCCGTCAGCAGTGATGACCAGATCGGCTTTGAGGAGCTCTTTGTGGTTGGTGACGAACTCGGCTAGGTTGGGGCTACCGACCTCCTCCTCACCTTCGAGCAAAAAAGTTACATTGCAGGGGAGCTCGCCGACCACCTTGAGATATGACTCGATGGCGAGGAGCTGGGCAAAGTGTTGGCCTTTGTTGTCGCCAGCGCCACGCCCATAGATGCGCCCATCGCGGATAGCCGGCTCAAATGGAGGTGAGACCCAGGCTTCGAGTGGATCGGGTGGTTGGACGTCGTAGTGCCCATAAAAGAGTACGGTTGGTTTGCCGGGTTTGTGATGATGGCGCCCGACTACCATCGGCCAGCCTTTGGTGGGGTAGGCCTCGGTGTCGAAGCCGAGGCTCCGCAGATAGGTGGTCAACCACTCGGCGGTCTCGCCAATACCGATACCATGGGCACTAATGCTGGGGCGACTGACATACTCGATGAGGCGATTGATTGATTCGGCACGGTGGGACTCGATGTGGGTGAAGATGTCGGCGAGTGTGGGCATGGATGTACTCCTTTGGAAACTATGATGTTCATTGCAATTAGGTCTTGTTCTCCCAGGGGAACGCGGCATCGACGCGAGGTTTACCCAAAAAGTCACAGAGTTGATGAAATGCAGTTGGGTGACTGACATTAAGTATGAGCAAATCCTTTGGTCGGTAGCGGAAGTATTCTATGATTGCTGCATTATGCCGCTCATAAAACTGAATAAGCATTGATTGGTTGTATAAATCGTCGTCAGGCGTGTTGTAAACATACTTAAATGCTTCGTGGGCATAGCCTTGGTAACGATATTTTGCCGCTTTGAGATGATTGATCTGTGGGACTTGACCGTTGTTCCATAGTTTGCCATGAAAGGTGCAAATTGAGCGATACCATTCCTCACTTGATGAGCGCACTGTCAGAATAAACTTACTCTGTGGGAAGTGCATATCAAGTGCCTGATACGTGTATGGCAAACTAAACGGGATATCTTGAAAGGCATCAGCAGTATGACAAAACTCGATGATTGGCGCAAAATTGCGCTTTGCCCATTCATGAATGAGGAGTTCAGCGGGTGCTTGGGGGGCGACGCGATACCCGAGAGATGTGAGCGCGGCATCGACTGAAGTTGTGCCAGTTTTGTTCATCCCAACACAGAAAATCTTCGGCGGAGGTGATGACATCTCTGGTATGTCTGCTGATGGTTCTGTCAATGGATCTGGATGAATGAAGCGTGTCCAGAGTTTCTGTATCATGCAATTTGCCTCTCGAGAATAGTATGCGTGTATTATACGGTGAACTATTTGATATGTGTGGGTATTGTCAGATAATGCATCTTAATCATGTATGTGTATCGAGATTCATGAGGCATAGGCTTGATACCTGACAATCAATAGATTGCTGGTGTGGTGGCTACGAATCATGTACGATTGGGCGTGGTTGATTATGCAACATGCCTATGCTAAAATTAAGCGCACTTTTGTGGTACTAGCATAACTATGCATAGGCGAGTAGATGGTGGCATTTGATGAACGCAGAGATAGCAAAATATTTCCCATTCGCACCAAATCGATTTGACTATTTAGTCAATGTATCTCAGCGTTTTAAGTATGTATATATTGAAACGCCAAAAGTGGCATGTAGTACGGTGAAGTACCACTTGCAAATGATTGAGTTTGATGAAGACGAGCGTCGTATTTATCGTGATGTTCACAATCGTGCATTCTCGCCAATTCGACGTATTAGTGAACTCAACCTGACCGATGAACAGCTCAACAATATCATGTTCGGTCCAGACTATTTTCGCTTCATGTTTGTGCGTAATCCATATACACGAACGTTGTCGTGCTATCTCGACAAAATCGTCAACGGCAGTCATGACGAGGTAGCTGCAAAGCGTAAATTTTTGGGATTTGCCATGGATGACGAAGTGACATATATCGATTTTTTGCGGGCAGTACAACAACAGCCGCTCAACAAAATGGATATTCACTGGACACCACAAACGTACTTGCTCGGCATTTCCCAAGGGTTCAAGTACGAATTTATTGGCCGTTTTGAGAACTTCGATGCTGATTTGGCACGTGCCTTGGGTCGTGTACGTGGCTATCATAAGCCATTTGAGTCAATTCAAAAACGCCAATATGTGTTTACTGAAGCCAACAAAAAAGTGTTGCAGTACTATACGCCAGAGACCAAAAAACTTGTTGAGGAGTTGTATGGTGATGACTTTATCTATCTAGGATACGGTCGAGGAATTGACTTAATCTAATCAGAGTGTAGGGGTTACAACAAAACCGGAGCATATGCTCCGGTTTTGTTGTTAGTCGGATGGTGGATTATGTGCGCCGTAGCGTTTTGCGAATGCGATGTATCCACACAATAATAGGCATAATAAAACGAGCTAGATGCAGTTGATCGCGTTGTTCATTTATTGTTTGTTGTTGCCATGCTACCTGTTTAGTCAGGTTATCAATAGTCTGTTGGTAATATGCTCGCTCGGTCGCAATATTGTTTGATATGGTGGTCATTTGCGTATCGTGTGCACTTTTTTGTTTTTCTAAGGCAAACTTGAGGTCTTGAATGTGTTGTGTGCGTTGTTGCACTATCTTATTTGTCTGCTCAAGTTTGGCAGTGAGCTGTCGTGTACCTTGATGTTCTGAGTTGTCAACTTCTTTGAGCTTCTCGGCATAGAAGTCATGCAGTTCATGGATTCGCAATGTGAGTTTTTCATGAATGGCAGCGGCATTTTCATTGAGGTGACTATACATCTCATCAAGCTGTGTTTTATAGTCATCATGAAGAGCCTGGACCTCGTGTTGGTGATGTGTATGGAGCTGTTGAATGTATGCTTCACTTGTGTGCATTCGTGCAGTCTGGGCAGTGACAAATTGACGATACTGAACGAGGTCCATGCTAGGAATAATGGTATGCACAAATTCATCGTGTAATTGATCAAATATTGTTGGATCAGCGTGATGTGTCAATGCGTGATAGACGCGTTCAGCGAACACGGCAGCGGGGGTAGTGTCAAGTGATTCATGTGATGGTGTGTGGCCAACACTACTATACTCACGCATAAACGTATTGATGACTGCTTGTGTATCGTTAGGGGTTAACTGATGATGTAGGTGTGTGATAAGAGGGGCACATGCAGTCTCCCAGTTGCGTAGTACGTCTGCGTGATCAATCATAAACCGAGGAGCATTGCGTGAATGGCGTTCGGCCTCCAGCATATATGAGCTCCAAAGCAGGTATGCCGCATCAAGTGGAATGCCGTCTTCGTAGTTGAGTATCGCCACATACTCGCGTGGTGCATGATATGGCACCACAAAAAATACATCATCGTGTGTATTGGCAATCAAAGGGCGCCACACTGGCCACGTGTAACAAAAGCGTGGATCGATAAACACAGTGTCCGAAGATAGTTTGTTGATGATGCCCTGTATGTCATGGCGTAGTTCGTCAGTGAGATCGGCTGGTGATGGTTGGCGTGTGGTGAGCACATCAAACCATTGTTGCTGTGTTTGTTGAAAGATAGTATTGTTGATACGGACAACGCTGTCAGGGCTGCCCACACATGGGTCATGAATCACTGCTTGTGGTTCAATGTTCCCACTGGTATTGAATTGATATAGCCGTAGGATGAACTGGTACACGGTATATGTACTCCGCGGCGCATGCATTACTATACCAATTCGTGCCATGTGTATCACCTTAAAATGATTGAAACATATACTCTACAATATACGATAAAATAGCGACCGTGTCACGACAGATGTATATCAAGGGGGTGTCGTACGTCTGATTGTTATGAAATACAAAATATAGTACTATATATGTACGTAGACGTATGTTTGTATTGGTATCTTCATGTAAAGGAAATCTCATCATGCAGTCATATGATGTAACGATATTGACATTGGTCTACAACCACAAGGCGTATTTGTCACAGCTCTTCTCAGGGATGGCCCTACAGGATCCTGCTATCTCAGTACAGTGGTATCTAATCGATGATGCGAGTCCGGATGGTTCTGGTGCGATGGTGCGTACACTTATCGATACATTGCCGTCACATATTCATGCGACCTTAATTGAGAATCCGCAGAATATTGGCGCCACTGCGGGTGGTATCAAACTTCTTGCACAACCGATTTTGGGCCGTTATTGCATGTTGCTCGAGGGCGATGATTACTTCAAACCTGGATTTTTGCTGAAAACCGTACGATTCCTTGATGAACATCCTGACTATGTCGCAGTACACACTGACATTGATCATTACATTACACATGAAGATCGGTTTATTTATGATTATTGGCGAACGATAGGGCGAAATACTGGTCGTGGCTATTCGACGACGATTCCCGAGGGCAATATCTTCGAAGAATTATTGGTGCATAGCTTTATTCAGACGTGTGCATTTTTGACTCGGACAGATATTTATTTGCGTTATCTTGATTTAGAGGCGTATGCAGAACCGCCATTTGAGTATCATTTTATGGATTATCCACTCTACTTAAATATCGCTCGTACGTACAAGATAGGGTTTATCCCAGAGTCATTGTCGGTATATCGGATTAACATGCAAGGGATGAATAGCAATCCGGCAAATCGAGCGCGAATGCACTATACAACTCTGCGAATGGTGTATGACGCACAGCATGGTCGACATATTTAGTATGCTACAATTCAGCCAATGCAGGTAATGTAAGGTGGTTGGTATGCCATATTTCGTCGGTCGTCCTAGTGTATTTGATCAACGCGAGTTTCAGTCATATGTGGACGACATCTTTGCACTTGGTGTCTTAACGAATAACGGTAAGTATGCACAGTTACTTGAGGCGAGAGCGAGTGAGATAAGCGGTGCAACTCATGTCGTTGCGTTGAGTAATGCAACGGTGGCACTTGAGTTGCTGTTATCGACACTGCCACGCCATTCGTATGTCATATCGCCATCGTATACGTTTATTGCTACTACAACTGCAATTTTGCGCGCTGGATTGCGCCCGATATTTGTTGATGTCACTGATCAATTCAAAATAGATCTTCAACATTTGCGTGAGATTTTGGCTGATTGTCGTGCTAAACAACTGCATGTAACGGCTATCATGCCAGTGAATTTGTATGGTGGGATAGACATTGATCCGGCTTTGTTTGAGGTAGCCGCTGCACACAATTTAAAAGTATTCTATGACAGTGCCCACACGTTAGGTACGTCGTGTCAAATCTATGGTGATGCAGAGGTATTCAGTCTGCATGCCACGAAGCTCATCAACGGGTTTGAGGGCGGTTTAGTCGCCACCAATAATGCGGAGTTGGCATTGCGGTTGCGGCAATTGCGCAATTTTAATTATTTGACACATCATTCTGGCCCACCGAAAAGTACTGAAGGCGATTTTGTGCCGTTTTGTCCGGCTGACGAGGAGCAAGGGTTATATAGCTATGGCACGAATGCCAAGCTCTCTGAGATCCATGCGGCCATGGCGCTTTCAAATTTGAATCATATCAATGAACTGATTGCACATTATAAAGCGCATTACGAGCGCTATCGTCTGCTTATTAATCAACGGTTGGGATATGAGGTTGTCCAACAGATTGGGCCATTTACGAATTACTCATATGTGGTCTGTCGCCATCCTAAACGAGATGCGATTATTGAATATCTCAAAACCCACGATATTTTTGCGCGCAAATACTTTTATCATCTGACGCATCGGCAGTTTGGCTATAAGCCACAAGTACCAATGTCAGAACAGTTGGTCCAAGAGGTGTTTTGTTTGCCTACCGGGCTGACGATTGATGCTGATGATGTAGCGTTTATTGCCGAACATGTGGTGGCTGCTGTATTAATGCATCAATAGGTGTCTTCAGCTAATTATCGCTTTTATGAAGCCCGGAAGCATCAATCCTCGCGTGTTTATGATTTGTGTCTGAGATGGGTAATACGTTTGATAAATGTCTGGATACGGATCACCCAGTTGACACTGTCAAGTGTATGTTGTTGTTGTTGTTGGACGCTCGTGCGCCATTCAATCTCTGCGTGCATAGTAGCGATTTTGTCGTTGAGATATTGAATCTCTTGTTCAAACGTCGTACGCATGTGATTTATCCGTAGCTCATGTCTTTCAATTGTTTCGGCCAATATAAGGTCGTGGTTGTTTGTAATGTCAGCTAATTTTTTGTCATAGGTAGCTAATTTTTTGTCATAGGTAGCTAATTTTTTGTCGTGTTTTTCACTCAGTTGGTAGATTTTATAGCTGAATTCGCTATGCTGGCGATTCAATCGAGTATGTAGTTCTTGGGCATGTTTGAGATTTAATGCATGAATTCGTGCTTCTGGATCAAGAAAAATGTCGTTGAATATGGTATCAAATTGGCCGATATCATGGACATATTGCGGATCAGCTAACTCGGCATCGAAGCGTTGACGGAGTGTTGTCATGATGGCTTCGTCGATGCTTGGTTGTTGAATTGCTTCGTACAGGTCATTCGCAATTTGGGCGATGGTTAACTCGCGAATGCGTGGTGATAATTGTGGTGTGGTTGGTGTTGTGTGTCGGCGCATATGCACGTGTGCATTCAGCTGGACTATGAGATCATTCGTAAGGCCAGCAGGGGCTAGGAGCTCAATGATTGGCTGACATGCGTGTTGCCAATCATGTTGGATGGCATCATGACTGACAAAGATACGCCGATATGTGCGTGAATGCGTCTCGACTGCTAATGTATAGGAGACCCATAATGCGATTGCTAGCCTGGTTGATATGTGGTGCTGCTGGTGCATCATAGCGCCAAAGAGTAATGGGTTTTGATATGGAACGACAATACTGATGTCAAGTCCCGCAGGTGTAAGGACATCATGCCATAATGGCAATGTGTAACTCAAGCGAGGGTCTTCGATTATTGCAGCGGTTGGTAGCGAGTTGATATAGTCTGTCATCTGCTGGCGAATATCGTCGGTATTGTGCCATACGGTCAGGCTATCGATGGAATGGAGATCAAACCAGCGACTCGAATTATGGGCGAGCAACCGTTCGTTGATCTCCACAACTTGTGAGGGCTCGCCGTAACCCGCCTTTTGGGTAGAGAGTGCGTGCGTATTTATTGTGCCATGTATATGATAGCCGTGTGCATTATAGAGCTGTGATAATACGGCTGAATTGCTATTGTACATGCTAAGCATCAAACAAATGTGCGTCATTGCTGTCTCTGATTCGTGTCAATACGAAAAGATCGTTATTACTATAGCATATCGTTGACTTAGCGTGGGTGTAGGAGTACGTTTCTAAGTTCAAGGCAATATGATTAGTTATTTTGACTATTTCACGGCTGACCACAAATAAGAAGATTGTGATCGTATGTCTGCTTATCCATACATTTGTAGCATAAAAATATGATCGCATTATCGACAATACAGCCCATTACAATGCGCTTTAGTGGCGGATTCTGATACGGCGAGACCCTAGACAAAGTCTAGGGTGTTTCTGTACAGAGGGTATGTACATATTGCTCCTTGACAAATACGTAAATAGTTGTAGAATACAACTAATAAATAGTTGTATGGAGCAACTATCATGACAAACGAGCAAGTCTTAGTGCAACAATTCCAAGAGCAGCTGATGCAGTTCATTCGGGGGCTGGGATTACATCGGGTGGATGCCACACCATGCAAGTATCCGGTATCAATGGCCGAGGCATGTGCGATGGTTGAGCTGATGCATCACGAGCCTATTTCACAGCGTGATTTATGTCAGTCCTTGAACTTGGAGAAGAGCACGGTCAGTCGTTTGGTAGTTGATCTCGAGCAACGTGGCTGGATTCAACGCGAACGATCGGAGGACGATGCGCGCATGCAGTTATTGCGGCGTACCGAGAGTGGACACGAGGCCAGCATGGATATTGTGCAGGCGCGGAATCAACGGTTTGGCGCATTGCTGGAGCGGGTTGAGCCAGCGCAGCGGGCGAATGTGGTGGCAGCGGTGAGTATTTTAGTGGAGGCATTGCATGACGAGCTTGTGGCAACGAATCGGTAATTGGCTCCGTGAGGCGACCGGTGCACCAGACACTATTAGTGCACCAGTGTTAGAGGCGCTCCGTACCAGCAAAGAGAAGCCATTCATTTTGGATGTACGTTCAGCGCAGGAGTTCAAGCAGGATGGACATATTGCAGGGGCTACGCTGATTACCTTGAGTGACTTGCCGAACAAACTCAAGCAAGTACCGAAGGATCGTATGGTGGTATGCGTGTGTCGCTCTGGTGCACGGAGCAGTGCTGCCTACGGCGTGCTCAAGCAGGCTGGGTATACGAACATTCGCAATTTGAGTGGTGGCATGATGGGTTGGCAGTCGGCAAAGATGCCAGTAACGCGCAAGTAAATGCAGCGCATCGATCGAGCAACGTGGGTACAGCTGATCATCTCGTTGGTGGTCGCTGGGGTATTGGTGGCAATGATTCCGATTTTTGGGATTGTTGGTGGCCATGCAGAACACGGAGTCGCACACCAGTTTGTTGTCGCTGATACGCAGCATGTGTTTGGCGCGAGTGCTGACGGGATTGTGATTGGCTTGATGGCAAACGATGCGCAACAACAGGAGCGTGTGAATGAGGCGCGTCGCTACCTGCAGGGTGAATACGATCGCTACTTACGAGGAGATTTTGGCGATGAGTATAGTCCGTCAGCTAGTCAAATTGCCGATCAACTTGCCAAGAACCGAGATTTGATGACCATCACCTACCAAGATGTAGCAAGTGGGGCGATGATTGAGGTGACGAGTCAGGATTCTGCGGTTATTACGCTCCTGCAGCAGTGGATTGAATTACGCCAGGCAGATCATGGCGATCATGCCGAATAGATGAATGACAAGAGGAGAATCACAATGAATCGCACACGACGGTTGTTTTTGACGGCTCCAGTAGCAGCACTTGTGCTCGGTGCTTGTGGCAATGGGTCACAGGCTAGCAATACAGAAGGTGGATTACCAATGAACATTTCGGTCAAAGATTTGGCAACCCGGTTGGAGAGTGACAAGACCTTGCTAGTGCTTGATGTGCGCTCACCCGAGGAGTACACCCAGGATGGTCACGTGCCAGGATCAGTCTTGATTCCTTTGCCTGAGTTGGCCATGCGCTTGAACGAAGTGCCCAAGGATCGCCCCGTGGCCTGCTTCTGCCGTTCAGGCAATCGTAGCCAAGTTGCTTGCGACATGTTGCGCCAGCAGGGTTACACCAATGTGACCAATGTGTTGGGTGGTATCGGCGCATGGCGCGGTGCCAACTTGCCAACCGAGTTCTAAATCGTGATTTGGTGATTTGTTAATCGAGGCACTACATTCATCATTCATTATTTGTTTATGGTGGATGTAGTGCATAACCTGGAGATATGCGATGATTTTCCGTCAATTGTTCCACGAGGGTATGGCTGCTGCATCATACGTGATTGGCTGTATAGCCAAGGGTGAGGCAGCTGTGATTGATCCAGCGTTGCCTGCCGAGACGTATATTACGCTGGCAGCTGAGAAGGGCTTGCAAATTAAAGCTATTTTTGAGACGCACATGCACGCCGACTACTACTCGACGGGCCGCGCCATTCAGGCATTGACGGGAGCAACAATCTATGCCCCACGGTTGGCTGACGTGCAGTTCCCGCATCAACCAGTCGATGACAATGATGAGTTCCATATCGGTAATTTGGTAGTGCGAGCCATACATACACCGGGGCATACCCCTGAGCATACCGCTTATGCGGTGAGTGACACGCCACGCGCTAATCGACCATGGTTTGTGATGACGGGTGATTCGCTGTTTGTTGGTGATGTGGCTCGTGTCGACCTGGTTGATATTCCGGGCACTGGTACCGATATCATGTACAACAGCATGCAAAAGCTGTTGGCGTTACCAGACGATGTTGAGATTTATCCAGGCCACTTCGGTGGATCGGCCTGTGGTGGACGTGCCATGAGTGGTAAAGCCTCGAGCACGATTGGATTCGAGCGTCGCTTTAATTGGGCCTTGCAGGCTCCCGATGAGCAGACGTTTAACGAGTGGATGAAGCAGGATGTACGCGAGGCCGTTGAAGGCATCTTGACCCACCGCAACACCAATCGTGGCGAGTTGCCGTTGCCGGCTGGGTACTTTGGTAGTCATGCCACCAGTATGCCACTCAACGATATCCGCGATGCCCAAGCCCAAGGTGTGATCGTGCTCGATGTTCGCCCAACGGCCGTATTCAATCTGGGTCACATGGCGGGCGTGATTAATATCCCATTCCAGCGTGAGGTGATGCTTGACCGCGCGCGTGCGCTACTAGGGAGTGCACAATCGTTGATTGTGTATGCCGACACGTTGGCCACGGCCGAGACGGCGGCTAACGAGTTGCGCGGAGCTGGGTTCCAAGTTGTCGGTGTCAGCATGGCCAAGCTCGGCGATGTGGTGACATTGCCGACTGTCACAATTGATGACCTGCATCAGACAGTGTTGAATGGTGGCCAAGTGGTTGATGTACGTGAACCACATGAGCATGCAAAGGGAACGATTGAAGGAGCGATTCTACTCCCACTCTTGACCTTGCCCCACGAGGCTAAGAATTTGCCTGATATGCCTCTGCACCTCGTTTGCGAGAGCGGCACGCGCGCCACTATTGCGGCTACCTACCTCAAGTCACTCGGTAAGCAGATTGCCACGGTGGTGGTACCTGGTGGTATGAGTGACTACAACGCCAAGTATGCTACTGCATTGAAAGCATAACGAATATTTCGTTGCACAACATAAAGCCGGCGGGTGTGTCTATTGACACGCCCGCCGGCTCGTATGTGTTAAACGCCCCAGGTGGTGGGACTCGCCGACCAGGCCTCGACGGTGGCGCGCTCGTCTGCTTTGAGATAGCCCTCAGCAATTGCTACGTCGAGCACCGGCGTGAGCCAAGTCAACGTAGTGAGTGGGGCCTTGGCAGCATCAAATCGATCAAATGTGGCTTGCCAGCCATAGGTGAAGATGCAGGCACAGGTGACACGCGCGGCCCCTTCGTTGTATAATGCCTCGATAGCCGTAACGGCACTCTCACCGGTTGATACGGTATCCTCGAGCAACAAGACGGACTGCCCTGCGATGCTGGCGCCCTCAACTTGGCGTCCGCGCCCGTGCGCTTTGGCGCCACTGCGAACATAGGCCATCGGGCGTTGGGCACGTTCGGCGACCCAGGCAGCCCAAGGGATGCCGGCGGTGGCAGTGCCAGCGACGACTTGAGCGTCACCAACGATGCTAGCAAAAGCATCGCTGACAATTTGGCGAACGGCGACGTTGCCAATCAGCAAGCGATTATCGCAATAAATCGGCGATTTGATGCCCGAGGCAAAGGTAAATGGGTCGGTGGGGCGCAATAAGACGGCTTGGGCTGCCAAAAGCGCACGGGCCACATTCGCACTGTGAGACATAGCTAAGGACTCCTGTTATGCAAGTCGGTTTAGACTTTGGTACTACTAATTCTAGTGCATCTATTTACGATGGCAAGCAGGTCACACTTTTGCCGATTGATTCGGCCAACACGAACCCCCAAGTGATGCGGACCGTCTTGTTTATGACCCGCGACGGTGAACGCTTTATTGGGCGTGAGGCCATCAATCGCTACACAACGGCCAATGTTGGGCGTAAGATTGAGTACGAATGGCGCAACTTTGGCGAGTATGAGATGCTCGACCAGTTCGGCGAGGTGATTAAACAGACCCTTGGTGCGATGATCGACGTAAATGCACCAGGGCGCTTGTTTCAATCAATTAAATCACATTTGCGCGACGTTGATTTTGATTACACGACGGTGATTGAGGGCAAAAACGCCCGTGGTATTGATATTCAACGGCAATACCAAATCGAGCAACTGATTTCGATAATTTTGCGTATGTTACTCGATCGCATCTACCAGATTACTGGTGAATCGGTGACGCGCATGGTGATTGGCCGACCGGTCAACTACGCTGAGAACCCACACGATCATGCGGTGGCGGTGTCGCGGATGCGCCATGCCTGTGAACTTGCCGGCATCAAGGATTTTGTCTTTTTGCCCGAACCAAATGCGGCAGCATTGGCCTATGCGCGCACCGCCGTCGAGCGTCAGCGTGCCTTAGTCTTTGACTTTGGTGGTGGTACACTCGACGTGACCATTATCGAGACTGATGGCCGTGGCGGCAGTCGTGTGCTCGGCAACGACGGTGTGCCGGTGGGTGGTGATATCATGGATCGACATATCATGATGGGTACGATTACGCCGCATTTTGGCTCGCGTTCGACGATTGGACCCAATCGCATGCCGTTCCCAGGCGTGTTGGTCGAGCATTTGAGCGAGTGGCAGAGCATTGTAGAGCTAGCGCATCCGCGTTTTCAGAAGATTATTGACGAAGTAGCTTATACATCTAGTCAACCTGACAAAGTCGCCCAACTGCGCGTGTTAATCAATCAAAACTATGCGCTCCCACTCTATGAAGCAATTGAGCGGACCAAAGTGACACTCAGTAGTGCCGATCAGGCGCTAGTGCAGATGCATGTGCCAGGAATTGATATCGAACAAGTAGTAGAACGATGGAATTTTGAGCGCCTAATCGGCCCCGAGGTGCGCAAAGTTGCTGCCTGTGTGGATCAGGCGGTAGCTGCTGCTGGACTGACCCACAAGGATGTGCATGTGGTGTTGCGCACTGGCGGTTCGTCGCGCATCCCGGCATTTGTCAAGATGCTTACCGAGCGCTTTGGTGAGGCGGCCATGGTCGAGATGGATCCATTTACGGGTGTGGCCCAAGGGTTGGGGATTGCCGCAGCCGATGATCAGTTGTTTGCGCAACTAAAAGCGTCGATGTAACAGATGTAAACGACGAAACGGCCGCATGGAATAACTCCATGCGGCCGTTTGCGTTGCGCTAATACCAGAATTAACCGAGGGTCTTCTGGTGGCAGGCGCGGTGGTGGTAGGTCTTGTTGCGGCGACGGTCGTCCATCAACACAATCATCTCGCGGTCGTTCATGATGCGCTCGCCACAATTCATGCAGGTGTGGCTCGTGGCGCGACCGCTCTTATCACGTGACGTAACGTCGGTCTTTGATCTGCCCTTGGTATCTTTGGCCATTGTCGTACTCCATTAATTTGATACGCAGAGCACAACACACATGTGCGTGCTCACGACACATGAAAACAGTATACCACAAGCATGCAGAATTGCCACAATCAACTCCGCATAATTATCTGGGGTGTGGTACAATAGTCGTGCGTTGACGAAGACACGTCGGTAATTCAGCGTTTGTCCAGCGAGTGTGCAATGGGTGAGAGGCGCACCAACGAGTTTGACCGATATCCCTTCTGAGCAGAAGGCCCAAGTAGCTGTGTGCTATGTGTAAGCCGACCGGGAGTCCACCGAAAGCAGGACAGGGCGTGTTGGCGCCCACAAGTGGTTGTGCAGACGCACAACAACCAGGGTGGTACCGCGGGGTAATTTGTACCTCGTCCCTGTGTGGGGCGGGTTTTTTGTTGTTGTTTTTTCGTTGAACGGAGCAGAGTCATGACCTTTCGCGCTGTTGACACACGCGCATCGTTTGTGGCGCTCGAGGATCGCATCAGCGACTACTGGCGCCAGCACGATGTCAAACGTAAGGCATTAGCCCACGGTGATCCGAGCAAGCCATTTATCTTTTATGAGGGGCCACCGACGGCCAACGGTCGACCTGGTATCCACCACGTCGAGGCGCGCGTCACCAAGGATATCATCATCCGCTACCACCGCATGTGCGGCCAGCACGTCATCGGTGCCCGTGGCGGGTGGGATACGCACGGCTTGCCCGTCGAGATCGAGGTCGAGAAGAGCCTCGGATTTAGCGGTAAACCCGATATCGAGCGCTACGGCATCGCTGAGTTTAATGCCGCCTGCAAAAAGAGCGTGCAGACCTATATCAGCGAATGGGAGAAGATGACCGACCGCATCGCCTACTGGATTGACATGGAGAAGCCCTACAGCACCTTCGATAACTCCTACATCGAGTCGCTGTGGTGGATTCTGCGCCAGTTCTGGGATCGCGATCTACTCTTCCGCGATTACAAAGTCACCATGCACTGCCCACGCTGTGGCACGACCTTGTCAGACGCCGAGGTCAATCTGGGCTTCGAAGACGACGTCGACGATCCGTCGGTCTGGTTGCGCTTTGGCGTGACCCCATCTGGTCACGCCCTTGACAGCGCACTGGCTGGCGCGGCGTTCATCGCCTGGACCACTACGCCATGGACGTTGCCCGCCAACGTGGCCTTGGCCGTCAACCCCGATGCCGAGTACGTGCTGGCCGAGACCGGCCCCGAGGATCGCCGCGAGCGGGTCATCATGGCTGCTAGTCTAGCGACACAGGTCCTCGGTGAGGAGCATGTGGTGTTGTCGACCTACACCGGCAATCAGCTGGTTGACATGCGCTATACGCGCTTGTTCGACGGTGTGCCAGGAGCCGGCGACAAGCCAGATTTGACGCAGGCCTACCGTGTAATTAGCGACGACTTTGTCTCGCTCGAGGATGGTACCGGTATCGTGCACATTGCGCCGGCGTATGGTGACCTTGAGATTGGCCGCAAGTATAACTTGCCGACGCTGTTCTCGGTTGACTTGAACGGGCGCACGATGGCGCAATTTGCCGAGTTGGGCTTTGCGGATATGTTCTTCAAAGAAGCCGACCCGGTGATTACCAAGGTGCTCAAGGAGCGCGGCGATTTGTTCAAGAGCGGCCGTGTCAATCACGCCTATCCGTTCTGCTGGCGCTGTAAGACGCCGTTGCTCTACTACGCCAAGCCCAGCTGGTATATTCGCACCACGGCGCGCAAGGATCGCCTCGTGGCGGCCAATCAAGAGATCCACTGGGTGCCTGAGCACATCAAGAGTGGCCGATTTGGTAATTGGCTGTCGAACAACATCGACTGGGCCATCAGCCGTGAGCGCTATTGGGGCACGCCGTTGCCAATCTGGGTATCGGCCGACGGCAAGCATATGGAGTGTATTGGCTCGGTAGCCGAGCTTGAGGCCAAAGTCGGGCGCTCGCTGAGCGACCTCGATTTGCACCGGCCATATATCGATGAGATTACCTGGGAGGATGCTACGCACGGCACCATGCGCCGTATCACTGATGTCGCCGACTGTTGGTTTGACTCGGGCGCCATGCCAGTGGCTCAGTGGCACTACCCATTCGAGAACAAAGAGCTGTTCGAGAAGATTGCCGGCCAGGCCGATTATATCAGCGAGGCCATCGACCAGACGCGCGGGTGGTTCTACACCTTGCACGCCGTCTCGACGCTGTTGTTCGATCGCCCCGCCTTTGAGAACGTAATTTGTTTGGGTCACATTCTGGACGGCAAAGGCGAGAAAATGTCGAAGTCCAAGGGTAACATCGTCAACCCGTGGGACGTGATTAACGAGTTCGGTACCGACGCCGTGCGCTGGTACATGTTCGCCTCGGCACCACCGTACAACCCACGCCGGTTCTCACGTGAGTTGGTCGGCGACATGTTGCGCCAGTTCACCTTGACACTTTGGAACACCTACTCGTTCTTTGTGACCTATGCCAACCTCGAGGGCTGGTCTCCGGCTGGTCTGCTCAACAAAGACGGCTCGTTGAATCTCGACGTCAACACGTTGACCAACCCGCTCGACCGCTGGGCGCTGGCCCGCCTTGACGCGCTGGTGCGCACCGTGACCGAAGAGCTCGACGGCTACGATATCTACGCCCCAGCCAAGGCCATTGAACGCTTTGTCGATGAGTTGTCGAACTGGTACGTGCGTCGCTCGCGCCGTCGTTTTTGGAAGACGGCCAACGATGCTGATACGCAAGCCGCCTACGCCACGCTCTACACCTGTCTGGTGACCTTGAGCAAGGTGTTGGCGCCGTTCATGCCGTTTATTGCCGAGGAGATGTACGGCAACCTCGTGCTCAGCAAGATGCCTGAGGCTGGTGAGTCAGTGCATACGGCGTTGTGGCCCCAGAGCAACCCAGCCTGGCGCGACGATCAGTTGGTGGCCAGCATCGACGTGGTGCAGACTTTGGTTGGTCTTGGGCGTGCCGCTCGCCGGAGCGCAGCCCTCAAGGTTCGCCAGCCGTTGCCGTCGATTTTGGTGCGCGTGCCGAGTGCTGTGACCCAGTCGATTACGGCATTCGAAAGCGATATTCGCGATGAACTCAACATCAAGACGGTCAAGTGGCTCGAGACCGGCGCGACGTTCATTGACTACCGCTTTAAGCCCAATCTGCGCGTCGTTGGTCGCAAGTACGGCAAACTCGTGCCGGCCTTGACCGAGGCCCTCAAGCAGATGGAGAGCGACGTCGCCCGCGCCAATGCCGTGGCCGTCGAAAGCGGTAACTCGTTCGATTTGGTCGTTGACGGCCAAACGCTGACGATTGCTCCCGACGAAGTGTTGGTCGAGACCTCATCGCCCGAGGGGTATGTCGTCGCCGAAGAAAACGGCGTGTTGGCCGCTCTTGACACCACGCTCACCCCTGAGTTGGTGGCCGAGGGTGTGGCCCGCGAGGTGGTGCGCTACATCCAAGATGCCCGCAAAAACGCTGGCTTTGCAATTGCCGATCGGATTGTCGTCAGCATCGACGGCATCAAGGGCAACGCCGAGCTGGAGTCGATGATTGCCGAGTGGCGCGATTACATGTGCACCGAGACGTTGGCCGAGGAACTCTACCTCGCCAAGCCAACAGCTGGCGATCATGTTGAGACGCTCGCTCTCGACGAGACAACATTGATGATTGGGGTGCGCAAAAGCGTCGGCGCCTAACTTCGGTTCGTGCCTGCATCGCCCCCAGAGCGCCGCTCTGGGGGCTTCCTCTTGACGTTTTTAAATTAACATTGTATATTAACAATGTAAATTTATGGATGGAGTGCGATATGGTACGTCCCAAAAAGCATGAGCAGGTCCCAAACCTGAAGGAATCAATTAAGGAGGTGGCATGGCAGCAGATGGTGGATGTCGGGGCTGCCGAGTTATCGTTGCGGGCGATTGCGCGGGCGATTGGCGTGAGTGCGCCGGCGATTTATAACCACTATGCGGATCGCGATGCGCTGGTGACGGCGCTGATTATGGATGCGTACACGTCACTTGGGGATTATCAGTTGGCAGCGCGTGACAGTGTGCCGCATGACGATGTGCGCGGGCGGTTGCATGCGACAGGCATTGCATATCGGGCCTGGGCACATGCGATGCCACAGCGCTATCAGCTGATTTTCGGCACGCCGATTCCGGGATATCACGCGCCGGCTGAGGTGATGCCGGTAGCAGGGCGCTCGTTGCGGGCGTTGGTGAGTGTGATTGATCAGCTGTATGCGGCCCAGATGCTCAATACGGCGGCAATCCCGGTAGTGATGCCAGTGGCCATACCCATGTTTGATGCATGGCAACAGCATACTGGGGCGCAGGTGCCTGAGGCGTTGACGGTGGCCATCATGATTTGGGGACGGGTGCACGGGTTAGTGTCGCTCGAGATTGCCGGATCGATTCCGCCATTTGGAGGGACAGGTGATGGGTTATTTATATATGAGATGGATGCGATTGATAAGAAATATGTTTTGACTAAGTAGTCAGATTTATTAGATGATTTTATAAAGGTGCGCATATGAGTACTCTATTTGTGGGGCGTTATACTGCCAAAACCAATCAGCCGTTTGTCGTGTTCTTGATTGGCATGCGCATCAACAAATGGTGGAGGGTTGACAAATGGGTACCGGTGGCAGCTGCGATGGGGCCGATGATTCGGACGTTGTATACGCATCCCGAGAAAGGGTTTTTGCATACAGAATACTTTTGGAACATGCGTGGACCCATTCTCGTGCAGTACTGGCGCTCATTCGACGACCTCGAGTCCTTTGCGCGTAATCCGTCAGACCCGCATGTGGCGGCATGGAAGCGCTTCAATCAGGCGGTGGGGAGTGACGGATCGGTCGGCATTTGGCACGAAACCTACATGGTGAATCCCGATCAGTACGAGTGTGTCTACGGCAATATGCCACGGTTCGGACTTGGGGCAGCCATGGATCATACCGAGGCAGTAGGACGGCGGTATACGGCACGTGAGCGACTCAAGGCGAATGAGTGATGGTATCTGTGATGTTTAAGTATTTATAAATGGTATTGTGTGTTAGCATGCATAAGATATTGATGTACAATAATGCCAAATAAATACATATATGCAAATTATATGCATTATATACGTAGAGTTTGTAACTAGCATGGGAACAAAACAGTGATGATACAATATGACCATGTTGTGCACGATAGTATGATTGTGTGGTGATTCGATGGGTCAAAAAGTATTCAATGTAGGTTTCTCAAAAACTGGAACAACATCGTTTGAACAAGCGAGCATGATTCTTGGGTATGAAACATATCGTGGGAACTGGCAATTGAATCATAGCGATTTTATGTTGGCGTTATGGGTTAATCGTGATTACACAGAGATTCGGCGTATGACAACGTATTGGGATGCATACGCTGATGCACCATGGGGTGGGAGTGACTTATACAAACACTTGATTGAGTGGTACCCTGATGCTAAATATGTGCATACGGTACGATCAACAAATCATTGGTACGAGTCGTTGTATAGCATGCTCACGAAGTTTGATGAGAATCCAGCTACTGCGTTGGCCTCATTCCATGCGAGTAAGAGATATGGGTTTGTGTATTATTTCTGGCATGAGTTTGGTATTGAAAATTTGGTCAACAATAAGTCGAAAATCTGTGAAAAGTATGACCGACATAATCAAGAAGTGACTGAATTTATGAAGGCAGCTGGTGTTTCATATTTGCAGATGGACCTTGAGAACGGTGCTGGCTGGGATGTGCTGTGTCCGTTTTTAGGACGTGATGTTCCTACGCAGCCATTTCCACATTCAAACAAAAAGCCAACACAAGAATCATTAGTTAACAGCGCCAAAGAGACTACGTAATTCGCTTTATTGATGCAATCAGGCTATAAAGTGATAAATGTGAGCGAGTGAAGCCCTCTTGTGACATTGCGTCACAAGAGGGCACAATGATTACTGTTGTGTTGCAGTTGATTTGTAAATGTATGGTGACGGGAATCCACGGTCAATGAAATCTTGGTCGAGCATATTCGTGTAACGGAAGTGGCATGACCAACGAATATTGTCATTATCAATATCGCCTGACTCATGAACGAGGAGTGTTGAGAACACTGCAATGTCACCAGCCTCGAGCTCCGGCTGAATGGCAGGATGTTGGGTGCGGTCAAAGCGAATATTGGCAAACCCGCCAACTGTATCATATGGTAGGGGGCCAAGTTTGTGCGTACCAGGATAGAAGATTACAGCACCATTATCTTTGTCGACATCAACGAGTGGTATCCATACAACGACTGAATCCGCTGATGAAAGCATCGATTGCCAGTCTTGATGAATGGGAGTTTTGTAGTAGTGCTTTTCTTTGGCGAGTTCAGGATGGTTGAAGAACAGCACAGGGCGTGTGCACACTAATGGGTGACTAAGCCCGAACTCCTTGAGTTTGTCAATCAAACCTTGGTCGTACGCAAGATGATAGAGTTCGATCATGCCGGATTGAACCAACTTACCGCAGTTCTGAAAGACCGCAAACTGTTCATTGAAAAGTTGCACCATAGCGTTTTTGAAACCGATATCATCATCAAAGTTTGTGTACCCGAAATGGCGAAACTGGATTTTGAAGATGTCTTTGGCCGCTTCACGGACTGCGTGAATTCGTGAAGGCTCGAAAAAGCGCTTGATGATAATGACGCCATCTTCGTGTTGGTGGAGCATCGCAGCCTCCTTTGTAGATCTAGCATATAAGGTCAGTATAACCGAACTCTCCGTTGCATGGTGGGTACGTGCGAATACTAGGGTGGTTTGTGTCATAATAAGATTCTTGCATGTAGTAGATTGTGTGAATTTGATAGGAATGGGGTTATATATGGGAATCCTTGACACGTATCGATACCGCATCGAAGAATTACATAAATCACCGCAGTCGGATGTGCTATATATTGCACCTGAAACGGTGGTAGGCCATGAGTACTATACGCAAGTAATACAGTATGAGCAGACCGTGCTGACAACGACGACGCACATCCGTAATATCGATGTGGTGTATACAACGACTTCAAAAAGATTGTTGTGGCAAGCAATCGGCCTCGAATACATCGAATCTGAATTGTTGGATTTTATTGATGCAATCCCACATGGTGAAATATACATGGATATCGGTGCGAGCAATGGTATTTTTGCGATGTACGCTGCAGTATCAGGCAAACAAGTGTATTGTTTTGAGCCAGAGGCTGCCAATTTTGCGTTGCTCAATATGAATACGTACCTCAATCGACATGCATGCCAGTTTCAAGTGCGGAACTTTAATGTCGCATTAGCCGATACGGTAGGTATTGGGAATATGTATATCAAAAAATTTGAGCCGGGCGGTCATATGAAGATTCTTGATAAACCTATTGAGGTAGGAAAAACAGAACAATTTGAGCCAGAATACGTGCAAAGTATTTTGCGCTATTCATTAGATGTGTTTATTGAACATACCCATATTCCATACCCGAATTACATCAAAATTGATGTGGATGGGAATGAGTTGTCGGTGTTGCGCGGTATGCAAGATGTACTGGCCAATCCAGCACTCAAATCAGTTTTTATTGAACTAGAGCAACATAACCCTGATACCGACGAGTGTTTACGTTTGTGTGAGCAGCATGGGTTTGCAATTGCATCACTTTCGCAGGTACAGAATTATCAAGGCTTGCATAATGTGGTGCTTCGGAGAGTATATTCGTGATGTGAATATATTTATGATTGAATGATTTATGACAATGGATTATTGGTGGAGGTTAGCGTGAGTAATGCCGTATGGATTCGTCAAGGTAATATTTTTAATCAAAGCCATGCACAAGTACCTGTAGTAGATAAAAATCAGGACTATTGGCGCATATACTATTCGCAGCGTTTTGATGGCAAAAGCATGCCGATGTATATCGACGTTTCACCGGATAATCCAACGCATATCATACGACAATCATCACATCCTATCCTTGAACGTGGTGAGATAGGATCATTTGATTGGGCTGGAATTATGCCCACCGATATTATTACTGTTGGTTCATCAAAGTTTTTGTACTATATTGGGTGGTCGGTTCGTAAGGATGTGCCATATCATAATTCATTGGGTCTGGCAGTAAGTCATGATGATGGGCATACGTGGAGTAAATTCTCGACGGGACCTGTTTTTGGGACATCATATAAAGAACCAGGGTATGTTGGTACAGCAGAAATTATTTATGAACATAACCAATATTACATGTACTATTTATCGTGCCGTGAATGGGTTGTAGTGAATGGGCATCCTGAGCCTAAGTATGATATTAAAATAGCCACTTCATCAAATGCAATTGATTGGAATCCTTTGAATAAGATTGCAATCGGTTTAGATGCTGGTCAAGGCGGAGTTTCAAAGGCAACGGTTATCAAAATTAATAATCGTTTTTACATGTGGTACTCGGTTCGTAGTGAGTCTGATTATCGTGAAAATCCCAATCATGGGTATCGAATCCGTTGTGCATTTAGCGATAACTTACTAGACTGGGTAAAAATAGATCAATACGGTTTGGGTATTAATGGCACAAGTGGGTGGGAACAGATCATGGTTGAATACCCTGAAGTATTGATACATCAGGGTAGACTACACATGTACTACAACGGTGATGGATTTGGTCGTACAGGGATTGGATATGCAACAATGGACATTGCAGATTTGATTCAGTGATAATTACTGGTCGGATTAATATACCCGATGTGCGGGCGCTTCTTGCTTTTTGGCTGGAGCGCCCATATACACGCCGTCTGGATCGGTCGATTTGGTGATGAGCGCCCCCATAGCAATTAAGCTACCTTCGCCAATCGTCAAACCATCACGAATGGTGGCATTGACGCCGAACCAGGCGCGTTCTTTGACGTGACAATGGCCAGAGAGAACCACATGCGAGGTAAAAAAGACGTGGTCCTCGATTACCCCATGATGGCCAATATGATTACCACTCCACATCACGACGTTGTTACCAATCGTGGTAAATGGTTGGAGCGTATTATCCTCGAGGATGAAGCAGTTTTCGCCGATGGTGTTGCCACACATTGTGGCTTTCGACGAAACATACGAGATATATTGATAGCCTTTGGCCTTGCCCTCGTTGTATACGCGCTGGCGTACGGTGTTCATTTTGATACCGGTCATCGGCGCAAAAAATCGATACTGGTCAGGAGGGAAGTGCTGTTCGAGCTCTTCGAATGCAACAACCGGTAGGCCTCTGAATGTTGATTCTTTGAGGTATTCTTGGTTGACGGTGAATCCCACTACTTCATAGTCAGAATCATTGGTGAGATACCAATGTGCGAGCTCGGCTGTGTCACGAATTCCAAAAATAATAACTTTGTTGCTCATATTAGTTGATACCTTGTCAGTTGGCGTTGTACATGGGGTTGATCGTAGCGAAACAAGATATCGAGGATGGATGCATACTTGTTATCGAAATCTACCTCAAGCATCTCAACAAAGTATAAGTCAATTCCATCACGTTTGAAGTCCTCTTTGGTGTAAAGTGCTTGGCCACCGATAGTATTGATGTAGATGGTCGATCCGAGTGTTTTGGTGATGCACTTGAGCCCTGCCTCACGCGGGAGATGGCAATCGGTAAATGTGGTCGATGAGTCAATCAACGTTGTCTGGATTTCGAGATAGCCACAGATACGTTTGATGAGGTTGAAGTTGAACGCCGATATGGTGACCTCGCGCTCGTAAAATTCGGGCATTATAAGGTCGCAAATTATACGGTAGCTCGGTGTTTTGCTGTACAAATGATGGAGCTTAGCCTCGAAGTTTTGGATGTAATTGTCTGAAAAATTGACTAGCACCTCGGCACATTGTTTGTTTTGGCTGCCACCCCATACGGCCACATTGATGGGTGTGTCGTTTTTGAGCGTGTTACGCGTCATGTACGATCGCTTCATGAACGCCACATGGTCAAGATTTACATAGGTGTCAACCGCATGAATCAGCTGAAAATATCCGATATACGGGAAAAAGTATGGTTGCATGATGCCGATCATAGGAGGGGTAGAATGTTGTATGTCTGCTGTTATGCTCATGCATCTCTCGTAGTGTTGGTATATACGAATTATACTTGATGCATATAC
>JBMTAN010000036.1:0-32942 GCA_049428765.1 Roseiflexaceae bacterium | reverse complement strand
CCGGACAACTTACGTCTCGGCTTAAGCCCACTGACCACTTCGTATGCCGAGATTTGGCATGGCGTGGATCGCATCCGCAATACCGTTGTATGTGGATTACATCTCAAGTATCCGTCTACGCGCAAAGCCGTTACATAGTGATGTAGAACCGCCCCGCAACTTATCAAGTTGCGGGGCGGTTCTACGTTCGGCGATTAGCGCTTTTGTACAACCATCATTTGTGCTTTGCGACCAAGAATAATCACGGTATGCTGTTGATCAAGATACATCCCTGAGGTGCGCTCAAGTGCCCGGTTAATCGCGCGCATATCATTGGTGAGCAATGCGGCACGTGCCCCGATTCGCATTACGCGCTTAAGTTCTTTCATTACGGCTGGATACAACCGGCGATTCTCTTCTGGAGTACTAATCTGTACACCAAACGGTAAATTGCATGTCACCGCCGAGACGGAGCCCTCATCGACAGGTAACGCACGTGCGTCCCATTCTTGGATAGTGATAGGCTTGTATCGTGGCCCGACATTGGCAAGCGCGGTAGCAACCGCCTCAGGATTGATATCACCACCGATGAGCTCTTGATAGCGGCCAAACAATGCGCGCTCAATAAGCGTAGTACCAGCGCCACACATCGGGTCAAGGAATACATCGGTTGGTTTAGGTTTGGTGAGCATCACCATGGCGGCTGCTGCGGTCGGACGTAATGAAGCCTCAATATGATTGATTTTGTAGGTGCGATGGCGCATTGTTTCATCACTGACGCGCAAGCCTATGATAGCCACTTCATGAGATTGTGTCACCCAAAATTCAAGGCCGTCATCAGCAAGCCGCCAACGGAAGTCTTGGCGCATGCCGATGCCTTTGCTCACGGACTCTTGTAAGTCGATTCGTCGATAAGGCATTTCACCTTGTTGTCGCGAGATTACGCGATAGCGAATCTTACCCTCACCACCGCGTTTGGGGAACAAGGCGCGCACGCTGCGGGTGGCACTCCCGACTGTCGGTGACATCAATAGTCGTTCTTTGATGGCTTTGAGTGCGGCATACTTGGGTGGCAAATCATTGTAGTAAGCAACAAGTACAAAAACATCATCGACAGTACGAAGTTTCAGTAGATCGGCGATATCGCCGTGATACTCAACAATGAGCATGCCGTTACGCCCTGCATGTACGAGTTGATCTTGAATAATTGCCCGTTCAGGCAAATTCTTGAGTTCCTCGCTGATGATTGCATCAAAGCCGGGTAAAGCGTGCAAAATATACATATTCTCGGGATTTCGCATAGCGACCTACTTTCCACTGCCACACAAACGCCGACGGAATACTCCGCCGGCGCAGTGAATCATTCGATGATCTGTTAGGCTGGCTGTAACGCCTGCTCAATGGCGTCCATAACATCTGATGTAAGTAATGGTACCACATCAAGTGCCTTCATGTTCTCATGCACCTGTTCAGCACGACTTGCCCCGGTAATTACGGTACTGACGTTAGGATTCTTGAGACACCACGCAAGTGACATCTGGGCCAAACTTACGCCCAATTGATTTGCAATGTCTTGCAAGCGTGCTACCTTGGCCAAGCGCTCACCATTGGTTACGCTGTCCTTCAGCCACTCGTAGCCTTTGACGGCCGCACGACTTGCATCAGGAATGCCTTGTTGATATTTGCCAGTGAGCAACCCTGACGCGAGTGGACTAAAGATAGTCGTGCCAAGACCGATATCGCGATAGAGCATTGCATACTCTTTCTCAACACGATCACGGTGAAGCAAGTTGTATTGTGGTTGCTCCATCAACGGTGGGGTTAAGCCATATTCACGTGCGATACCATATGCTGAGCGAATCTCGTCTGCGGACCACTCTGATGTACCCCAATAAAAGGCTTTGCCCTGCTTGATGACGATATCCATGGCACGCACAGTCTCTTCAATTGGCGTGTTGGGGTCTGGGCGGTGACAGAATACGAGGTCAACGTACTCCATCTGAAAGCGTTTGAGTGCATTGTTGACGCCCTCAATCACGTGCTTGTGGGACAATCCGGTATCGTTTGGCCCTTGACCTCCCCAAAAAATTTTGGTTGATACCACTAGGTCTTCACGGCGCCAGCCCGCCTTTTTGATTGCATTGCCCATGACAACCTCAGATTGACCACCGGCATACCCTTCGGCGTTATCAAAAAAGTTTACACCATGCTCCATGGCGGCTGTCATACACTCAAATGCCACATCATTGCCAATTTGATTGCCAAATGTGACCCATGAACCGAGTGACAATGCACTCACTTTGAGACCCGAACGACCAAGACGTCGAAATTCCATTGTGTAACTCCTTTGTGATGGACTCCCAGTTATCATTGTACCAATTTTCTCGCATTGCTATCGCCATTATGGTGTCTGCGGTTCCATGCCTTTTTTGAAAATGGGATTCACTACAAATAACAATGCGCCAAATAACCGCAATCCACCGAGTACAAGTACAAGTGATTGTGCTCCAATCAAGTCAATCATCGGGGCGACGAGCAGACTACTTCCCATCAAACCGACATTCATAATAGTCACAAATACGCCCATCGCAAGTGCACGTCGTTGCGGGGAACAAACTTGTAGCAATATATTAAAGTGACTTACATCGATGCCAGGGTTTATCATGCCAATTAGCAAGGCAAAACCCAAAATTAGGGTCAAATCAGGCACTGATCCTATGGCAAAGAAATAAAGACTGCTGAGTAATGCTGCGGTTGTCATCGTCTTCTGAAAGCCGTGTTTCTCCATCATGTGCGGCCAAATCAAGTTCCCAAGTATGGCCCCACCGTTCATGATGGCAAACCAAATCCCTAGCCATTGATCGCTTGCACCAAGTTCGCGAACAAAGTAAATGGGCTGTAGTGCAACGGCTGCCCATGGTGCAATATTGAAAATCAACGTGTTCCATGTGATTGCACTATATGACCGGCTCTCCGAGAAGAGCGTCACCATCCCCTTAATAGAACGATCTACCTTGATGCTGTGATCGATTGGTGTGTCGGGAATGTCCATTTTCATGACAAAAATAGTACTTAACATGCTTGTTACTAACGACACTGTAAATAGTAATTGATAATTCAATGGAAATAAATCATGACTATACTCTAACCATAACCCAAACAGATAGGTCCCAGCCATCATCGTGGCCCCAAGTGTAACGTTCCGTGCCGAAAAAAGGCGAGCCCGCCTTTGGATTGGTACGATGTCTGCAAACATAGGCAACCATCCTGCATTGAATAATGCAACTGGCAAATTAGCTATCAGCAATATGACGACAATTGCCTCTGCACGCCATGCAGGAAGTAAAGGAACAAAGATGAGAAACACGTGAAGCATGCGAAACGCAATAAGGCTACCAAATATCCACGGTTTCCGCTTTTCTGTGCGCTCCATTAATGCCGCAAATGGGATGGTTGTCACTGCGTTGACTATCGCTGCTGCCGTTGTTATTAAACTCACAATAAAATTAGACCCGCCGAGTCGAATGACATATGCAGCGGCAAAGGAATACCCTGCTGTTGCAATCGCCGCCCAAAATAACTCAATAATCAGATACCGGACGTTGCGCTCAACACTGGCATTGCTGGTCATATATTCCCTCTTCTCGATATCACCATACATTAGCATATTTTTCTGGTTTCTCGTTTGACAGTATGAATGAGTATCGGTATCATGTGACTAATCAGTCACATGTCGAGAGTAGGTCGAATGCCGAGTGAAACCTGGTGGAATCTTGATGAGCGTAAGCGTCTTGCCATTATTCAGGCAAGTATCATGGAGTTTGCGCACGCGAATTTTGCTCAAGCATCGTTGTCTCAGATTGTCAAAGAGCTCGGGATTGCCAAAGGGAGCATGTATCAGTATTTTACGGACAAAGAAGAACTGTATCTCTACATTGTCCAGTTGGCCAGCGATCATATGATGGCTGAACTTCAACAGCGTATTCCGCTAGCGATATTTGCCACAGGGGATATATTTCAAATCTTACGTGAATATTTTTCAATAACGGTTATTGTTGCCCAAGAATACCCACATGAATCTGCGTTGATTCAACGAGCTTTTCAAGATAGTGGTCCTCAACTCGCCAAAGTACAGGCGATTGGGGCAACTATTCAAAGGACATTTGTGGTGGATTTGGTAAATACTGCAATTGCCAATAAGTCATTGCGCGATGATATTGACCCCGAAGTGTTTATCTACTTTATCCAGACCATTCTCTCAACGGCAGGTGCTTACATGGTCAACTTACTAAGTGTACATAATGTTTCAGTTGAAACAGAAGACTTTCGTATATTTTTTGATCAAATAATCGCAGTCCTCGATCAAGGAATGCGCTATCGAATTAAGCGCTAGCAAGTTATTCTCATGCCGAACACTCCAGTACATGATTTTTTGACGGTTGCAAGTGGCATTGTGATAGCACCTGGCATATATGGTGTTCTTTACGAGGCCAATGTATCCACGCAAACAGCAGTAATCGTGAGTGCACTGGTTTTTGTGTCGCATCTTGTTTCAGGTATATGGTTTTCACCCGATCTTGATCTAGACTCCCGCATTCATAAGCGCTGGGGCTGGTTTTTCTATATATGGCTTCCATATAAATGGATTATTCCACACCGACATTTCTGGAGTCACGGGTTATTATTGCCTCCATTAGTACGCCTTGGGTATTTTTTTGGCATGATTATTATTAGTATCTATCTCGTTGAAAGTATTGCATCACTTGTCGGCATGCCGATACCGATTGTGTACGACTCAATAGCATTACAGATAATGATGTGGGTTACGCAAAATCAACTGATTAGTATCAGTATTGCAGTCGGATTTATTACAGGAGGAGCTGTCCATTCAATTGCCGATTGGCTCCATACTGGGGGCAAAAAATTGATTCGCACATTGTTTGTCCCACGGCGCGGAAGCGCTTCGGCACGGAAGGGGATTAATTTTTCGTATGCAAGTATCCGCTGGTTAATCGATCCGTTTTGTAACGATCATCCACATCATTATTAACAACAAGCGCCCAGTGGTACTAAGTACCACTGGGCGCTTGATTAGAGCACCGTTTCAAAGATATAGATTTTGCTACCTGGTTCTTCAAGCGTTCTGAATCCCAGTGTATGATTCAACTGAATAATTGGGTGATTACTCAGCTCCATCCATGTGCGTAATTGATGTGCACCACGTAGATGGGCACGTTCAATAGCGGCTAACTTTAGGCGGGTGGCAATATGTTGACCACGAAATGCTGGGAGAACCCCGGTTGCATGCTGCCAATACACCTGTGGATTATCATCATCACGTGTCAAAATTGACTCTCCAACCATCATTCCATTCCGTATTGCTACCAAAAAATCAGCTGGATCGATTGATTCACCTAGCAAACGACGAAACTTACTTAAGGTGACAATTGGTTCGTCAGGCATTGGCACATCCAACGATACTGCCGCATGCAGGACACACGCATGCTCAACAGCATCTGGATGGCTACGCATTAATTCGTCAAGTGTCGTTATTTCGAGATTATCACTATATGTTTGTTGGTACGGTAGTATGTGTGTGCCAATTGACAAACCAAACAGTTGCTCGGTACCAATATGCTGATATGCATTCCTTTCAAGAAATCGAATCGTATGCGCATCAGGGTGACTCATCACCCTTAGACGTTGTGCACCAGCACTTGCAGCCCAATGATGTACAGTTTTCAATAGATGTAAACCGATTCCTTGGCCACGAAACGCAGGGGCCACACGTACATGTGCCCAAAAGGTATGGCGCGGGGTGTTCCAAGTTGCACGGAAACAAAATGCTATTGCTACGGGATTTTCGGCATCACCAATCAACCAACGGCGGAACGGAATGCCCGCATCAGCCAAGTCAGCATCAAAATGGAGGACTTCTTGAGGAATATCATATTCGTAATCACAATGAAGGGTTTCAGGGGTAGTTTTAGTCATGGTTGCGTGGGCAATCGCAGCGATTTGGCCACGGACAACCTGTATTGGTGGATGGATCAACGTACTCATACAAAAGCCTTTCACTCGAGCAGTTCTGTGCAGGCCGCTCCCGTCCGCCGACAACGGATTCCATCACCGTCACGTGCGGGAACCAACATCCATGTTGGGCTCATACACACAGGCTACTCACGATTCCACTATAATCATACCATGAAGTGTCAATAGAGCGGAAAGAACGCGGTGTGGATGCTATTCAACTCGAGGTTTTTCGTCATCGTTGTAATGCAATCGCCGAAGAAATGGGGGCTGCACTCGAAAGGAGTGCATTCTCCTCAAATATACAAGAACGGCGTGATTATTCGTGTGCCTTGTTTGATGCTCACGGTGACATGATTGCCCAAGCCGCTCACATTCCGGTTCATCTCGGTGCTATGCCGCGTTCCGTTGAGGCTGCAATCCGCGAATGCGGACCACTTCAACCTGGAGATGTGGTCTTACTTAATGATCCATTTTGTGGTGGTACCCATCTGCCTGATTTCACGAGTGTTGCTCCAGTCTATGTTGGCACTACGCTCGTTGCGTACAGCGCGACGCGTGCGCATCATGCAGATGTTGGTGGAATGACACCGGGTTCGATGCCCCTCAGTCAGTCAATCTATCAAGAGGGAATTATCATTCCACCAATTCGCTTAATCGACCGTGGAGTCCGGAACGAGGCTGTATTTGCACTGATTGTACGTAATTCACGTACTAGTGATGAGCGTTCTGGTGACCTCGCGGCACAACTTGCCTGTCATGCAATTGCTCAAGAACGGGTATGCGAGCTGGTTGACCGCATGGGCATTGCATCATTTGCACAGGCCACAGTCGCTTTAATATCGTACGGTGAGCGTCGGATGCAACAATTAATTGCATCAATTCCAAATGGTGTCTATGCGGCCGAGGAGTTCCTCGATAGCGACGGCATCAGCGATATTCCAATCCGAATTGCGGTGCAACTCACAATATCTGATACAACATTGCATATTGATTTTAGTAATACAGATGCACAATGCCGTGGCCCACTCAATGCACCGATGGCAGTTACTGAATCTGCAGTATTGTATGCACTTCGACTGCTAGATGGCGATGATCTCCCTGCTTCAGCAGGATTATATCGGCCTTTGACGTGGACAATTCCATATCAAAGTATTCTCAATCCAGCGCCACCTGCTGCTGTTGCTGGTGGGAACGTTGAGACATCACAGCGAGTCGTTGATGTCATGTTGCGCGCCCTTTCCATTGCAATACCTGCGCATATTCCTGCCCAATCTGCTGGAACAATGAACAACTGGACGATGGGTGGTACACGCACGGATGGCACACCATTTGCCTACTATGAGACACTTGGAGGCGGTATGGGCGCGAGAGCACACGCCGACGGTCTTCATGCCGTTCAAACTCATATGACAAATACTCGGAATACACCTATTGAGGCTTTTGAACGCCTCTATCCCGTACGGGTGGAATCCTTGTCAATTCGTGAGGGTAGTGGTGGTCAAGGACGGCACCGTGGAGGAGATGGGTTGCGGAAAGCGATTCGCTTTCTTGTGCCTGTTACGCTAACCGTACTAACCGAACGCCGTCAACATGCACCACAAGGGTCACAAGGAGGAAAGCCAGGTGCATGTGGACATAATACGTTGATTGATTCGGAAATCGTAACTCTTCCTGGCAAGGGGAGTTTCGATGTGGAATCAGGTTCGGTATTTATTATAGAAACCCCTGCAGGTGGAGGATACGGACATGACTAATATATGGAATACATATGTATGGCATCATCCAGAACGCTGGAGTCGTATTATCATGTTTGTCTATGCCATGGTATTCCCTGGCACGTTGGTGACAATCTTTGCTGATGCAATTCCTGATAATGCCCGTTGGTTTGGGGGATTGCTGATGAGTATCCAAGGATTGGCAGTGAGTGCGTGGTTGTTTCACCATCAAGGCAACCGTGCATGGATTCCTATCGGTGCGGTATTGACTGGTTCCTTTGCGATTGAGTACATCGGCGCCACTACAGGTGTTCCGTTTGGTGCATATTCATACACCACAGTGTTAACACCACGTATTTTGGACACAGTGCCAGTAGCCATTCTCTTTGCGTGGTTGATGGTCATTGCCGGTGCTTGGTATACCGGTCGACTAGTACTCGATTCATCAAGTCGTATTGTACGGGCAGCACTTACCGGATTATTCGTCATGATTATTGATATTCAAATTGAACCTGTGGCCACCCATATCAACAACTACTGGGAGTGGTATGATACCGGTCCATATTATGGCGTGCCGACAATTAATTTTGCCGGATGGTGGGCAGTAGGGTTTGTATTGGGTTATATTTGTGACCCGTTTTTTACGGTTATTCGTGCGCCACAATCCCACATAATTCCATTGAGCGCGGTGATGGGATCGTACATCATGTTTGCTGCAATGACTGCAATGCACGGCTATTACATCGCAACAGGTGTTGCAATTATCATGACGGTGTTGACAATCGTCCGGCTACGCCTATTTCGACCGTAATTGACTCAGAAGCACAGGCGAATAGTTCGTGTGATCTACAATGGAATCGATAAGGTTGTACAAGTTTTGTGTGGCTGCCTCTGTTGGATCCCAATAACTTGCCACATTACTCGATGTCATGCAAATATGACCATGCTGAACACCACGAGCCATGAGCTCAGCATGGCGACCATTTTCGCTTATCTCTGAAGATAAGTAGAGTGGGAACCGATTGAACAACCGATGCTCAGGGTCAGTTGTGACCGGTATATCAATTACATCGCCGATTGCAGATACCGTAACATCATGTTCGGGCCATACCGTACCGATTTGGGCTAATTGTGCACCAGGTAAACGAATAGACGTGTGGGTAAAGTTGTGCTTTTGACATAACTGAAAAAACTCAGTCGTAGCTGAATGCAATCCTGTACGCAACATAGTTGGCCGAAAACCCATAAACTCTTGAAAAAGCGTTTTGGCTCTAGCCAATGTATGATCTTGTTCTGTTAGATTAAGGATGCCGACGTGCTTCTTTGCCTCAAGTAGTGGCGACTGTGGCGGGATGAGCAATAAGCCAATCTGACATCCACGGTCAATAAATTCTTCAAACATCGGCGTATGTGCACGTGCGGCCTCAGGTGTGGCAAAAATAGTGACAGGAATCCCAGCACCAAGTACAATATTGACAAAGGAATCAATTGAACGCGCTGCACTCTCCCAATCTGTAGGGGTTTCTTTCCCTTGACTAGCAGTCAGTGCATTTAACGTAAACACAACAGGTGTACTCATGACATTATCTCCATCCTCAGTAACAGCAGATATCGTTATTCTTGGTGGTGGGTTAGGTGGTGTTGCTGCTGCATTACGATTGTGCGCGCATGATCGGTCAGTTGTGATTGTAGAACCAACCCCCTGGCTCGGTGGTCAAGCGACTTGTCAAGGCGTCAGTGCTCTTGACGAGCATCGTCACATCGAAACGTTCGGTGGCACGCCTGATTATATGAACTGGCGAATGCGCATTCGCCAACGTATGGCTATATTGTACGGTATCTCGCCACACGATTGGTCATCATTTAATCCGGGTAATGCGTGGGTTAGTAATTTGTGCTTTTTGCCAAAAATTGCCGCCGACGTGATTGATGAGATGCTTGCGCCCTATGTTGCATCGGGTCGGTGTCATATCATGCGCAACACCACATGGCGTAGCATACACCGCAGTGGCAATCGCATCACCCAGGTGGTGACACAGTGTCCATCAGGAATTACTACGATACATGGAAACCTGTTCATCGATGCATCTGAACTCGGCGATGGCCTATCACTAGCCAACTTGACATATATAACGGGAGCAGAATCTCAATGTGACACGGGTGAAGCAAAGGCACCTGCTGTTGCCCGCCCCGAAGAAATTCAAGGTTTTACCTACTGTTTTGCCGTTTCATATCACGACGGAGAATCTCATATCATCGCAAAACCCGAAGGATATGAGCAGTTACGCGATCAACAACCGTTTACGTTAACGTTAATGAGCGATGCAGGCGAACCACGACCATTTAGTGTCTTTGCGACGGGGACAACCGGATTGCCTCCCTTCTGGACATATAGAAGACTCTGGGATGGTGGCCATACGAATCCTGCTGGTGAAGATATCGCCATGATTAACTGGAACAGTAACGATTATCATCATGGCACGATTATCGATGTGGCCGATGAAGTAGTATCTGCACGGCTTGATGAGGCAAAACGACTGTCATTGGCATTTTTGTATTGGATGCAAACCGAAATGCCCCGCGATGACGGTGGATTTGGCTACCCTGGGCTCAAGTTGATGCCCGAGGTCATGGGGACCGCTGATGGATTATCAATGACCCCGTATATCCGTGAAGCACGCCGTACTCCCGGGTTAAGACGGATTGTTGCTGATGATTTGCTTGTTGAACAGCAGAAGAACGCACGCGCCATTTGCTATGAAGATAGCATCGGCATTGGCTGGTACTTTATGGATCTTCATCCTGCACCAGGCAATCCCAAAAGCATGTTTGCGCCAACACGGCCGTTTCAAATCCCACTCGGTGCATTGATTCCACCTGATTGCACAAATCTGGTGATGGGTAACAAAAATATTGCAACTACTCACCTGAGCAACGGCTCATATAGGCTCCATCCCGTAGAATGGAATATCGGCGCAGTGGCTGGTGAGTTATGCGATGCTGCGTTGAAACACCAGTGCAATATAGCTGATATATGGCATCAGAAAGCAAAATTACGGGCTTTTCAAAAGCGGTTAATCATGCAGAACCACCCAATTGCATGGAGTATCGATGTGCCATTTGGCCACGAGTGCTTTGCGGTAACTCAATACTTGCTTGCAAACGGCATTCTCGAGGATGGTTCTATCCGCGCTAACCAACTTACCATCGAACTCGATCAACCTCTTTCGGACAAAGAATGGCAGATGCTTTGCCAGATTCTTGCGAGCGAATCACTCACAATTGACACAACTCTGCAATACGCAACGTGGCGTGATGTGTGTAAATCACTCAATACAATGCTATTTGGCAGCGGAGCTTCGTGAACAGCACTGTTCTAAAGCAACATTAGGGATGTAATGTTGCTTTGAAGTAAAAATATACCAAATATAGGTGATTTCGATACCTGATGAGGATTCTCTGATGAATCATGCAGTTTGGCAATCAAAAATGCGCAACACGCACAGAGTGCAACAGATAAGTATAGTTTTGGTTTTGCTGCTAATTATGTCATCATGTGGTGCATCAACCCAATATACCCACCCACAAGGCGTACTACGTGACTGTGGACCAACACTCAGATTGGACATCGTGGCCACAGAGAGATCGCGCCAGCAAGGATTAATGGGGGTTACATCACTACCTGACAACTACGGGATGTTGTTTGTGTTCAATGATACAGATCAACCATCATTTTGGATGAAAGATACCATTGTTCCACTAGAGGTTGTTTTTATGTCAAAAACTGGGCAAATTAAAGCAATTGCTGCCATGCAACCACGTAATGAAACTGTGCATACAGCTCCTGAGCCACTGCCATACGCACTTGAAGTCCCTCAAGGCTGGATGGCCACTCACGGCATTTCAGTCGGTGATACATGCTCCATTGAGATACCTTACGGACTAACCGTAGAATAATAGTATTCACGGCTGATTCCCACTACACAATGTGGTGTATCTGCGATGCGTGTTGGTGGTGTTATATGCTTCAATCCGGCACCAGCCGCAACTTTCAACGATGCCGTATTCTCTGGCAAGATGACGGCGTACACTAGATTAACTTGCGGTATTTTAAAACAAACCGCTAATAATTGCGGTAACATTTCACGTGCATATCCTTGTTGCCAGAACGATTTCCAAATATCATAACCAATCTCAACACTGCCCTGCTCACGATTCAGATAGTGGTAGCCACAGGTTCCGACCAACTCCTCTGTTGTTTCTGTGATCAAGGCATACCGCGCAAAGGGTGCATTAATGGTGGCTTGCGCATAATGTGTGATGATGTCCTGTGCCTCAGCAAGAGTACAAGGCGGTTCATCATAATAGCGGCACATATCAGCATCGGCAAACTGCCGATAAATGAAAGCTTGGTCATATTTTATCGACAATTGGCGCCATTTCAATCGTGCGGTTCGATACAACCACTCACACATAATAAATACCTCGTACAATGGAATAGATGCATTATAGAAGAAAGTCACCCATCTTGAACTATCAATCAAACCCAAATAGACTGATTCACGCCAAAAGTCCATATCTATTACAACATGCATATAATCCTGTTGATTGGCATGAATGGGGTGAAGATGCACTTGTACTAGCCAAATCAACTTCAAGACCGATTTTGCTGAGTATTGGTTACTCTGCGTGTCACTGGTGTCATGTCATGGAACATGAAACATTTAGCGATCCAAGTATGGCCGAAATCATGAATGCTAATTTTGTGTGTATCAAAGTAGACCGAGAGGAGCGACCTGACCTTGATGCAGTCTACATGACAGCTGTTCAACGCATGACAGGACAAGGTGGTTGGCCAATGACCATGTTCTTGACACCAGAGGGCAACCCTTTTTATGGTGGCACCTACTACCCACCTGAGGACAGAGGACGCATGCCTGGTTTCCGACGTGTGCTCCAATCTGTACATACCGCTTGGGTTGATCGAGAGTCCCAACTGCGCCAAGCTGCAGATGATTTGCGAAACGAAATCACGACGATGCTCAGTGTCCCTGCAGCAAGCCAACTCGTAGATACTGCACTGATAGACCGCTCACTCGCGCAGCTCGCAACAGAATTTGACACAACATATGGTGGATTTGGTGGCGCACCAAAGTTCCCTCCAAGTATGACGATTGCACACTTGCTACGTGCCTATCAACGGACGGCTGATAACAAGCTCATGCATATGGCCACATTCACATTGGACACGATGGCAAATAGTGGCCTCTACGACCAGATAGGTGGGGGATTTCATCGATACTGTGTGGATGCACAATGGTTGGTCCCACATTTCGAAAAAATGCTATATGATAATGGGCTACTCCTAGCAGTCTATGCCGAAGGCTTTCACCTAACTCGAAATCATGATTACGCGCGTATTTGCGGTGAGACTATTGCATGGGCAGTTCGTGAAATGCGTCATGAGTTGGGTGGATTTTATTCAGCACTTGATGCAGACAGCGAAGGAGAGGAAGGTAAGTATTATGCATGGAGTGCTGAAGAACTTGACACAGTACTTGGCGAAAATGCACCTATTCTGCGAAGCTTTTTTAAAGTAGACAAAGCACCGAATTTTGAAGCGCACCACTATGTGCTCCAACGGCGCATCAACTGGCAAGAGTTTGCCGAGCAAATGAACCTTACGCCTGAAGCATTCAATCAAGTGTGTGATCTCGGCATTAGCCAACTGAATACCTATCGTAATAATCGAACACGACCACAATGTGACACCAAAATTATTGCTTCATGGAACGGTCTGATGATAACAGGTTTGACAAAAGCAGGTCTTTACGTTGGGCAATCGATGTGGCTCACATACGCACAAACTGCGCTTGACTTTGTGCAGAATGAGATGTTTGCAAATAACTTACTTTATCGCATATGGAAAGATGGCGATCGCGGGCAAACAATCGGTTTCCTAGAAGATTATGCCAATGTCGCGGAGGCAGCATTGACCCTGTATCATGCCAATGGTGAGGTACGGAATTTGAACTTTGCAATTGAGCTTGTACGCCAGATTGTATTGCGATTTTATGATACAACTGAATCACGGCTTTACGATACATCAGATTTACACGAGCAATTGATTGTCAGACCTTCAGAACGAACCGATAATGCGACGCCAAGTGGTACAGCAACTGCAATCGACCTACTCCTGCGCATCGGCACAATTATTAATGAACCATACTACAGTCTGATTGCCGAGCAGTTAATTGCAACGTATGCAGTACTGATTGAGCGCTGGCCACACGGATTCGGCAAAGTGCTCCAAGCAATGGAACGTGTTGTAACACCGAGTATGGAAATCGTCGTTGCAGGTAAGGGCGGACTAACCACACTTGTCCATGCGTATGCACCATTACATGCACTAGTGGTATATGCAGAACAAAATCCAGAATTACCATTATGTCAAAACAAAACACAACGAAATGATCAACAGACGGTATATGTTTGTCACAACTATCAGTGCAAACAACCAGTCACCACTGAATCGGAGTTACGATTGGTGCTAAACAGTCACAAACAACCGTAACTATTACGGCAAATTAACTCTTGGCCATACAAAGTCAACATGAAATTCACCGGTATCCCAGGAAACAGTGAAATATTGTTGGCGAATAATCTCATCAACATCAGCTTGAAACACGTGTGCCACAATATCCGCACAGATACCAAGACCTAATCCACTTCCAGTGGTCGTGATTGGTGTCAATATAAGTCGGTGTGGCGTATCTGCAGTTAATTGTGATAGTAGTTCAATTTGTGATGAGGTAAGTTTATTACTTACAGAAAATCGAATGCAATCTTGTAAACATGAATCATACATTATGTTTACTTTGACATGATAATCAGGCGTATGTCGTACAGCATTATTAACGAGATTGTATAACACACGTTCAAGTGCGGCTAATTCGATCACCGAATCTGCAATATACCCTGAGACATGCGATTCACAAGTTACATGTGCTGACTGACCGGTATCTATTCGATACAATACGTTGCGCCAGTGATGTACTATCGTATCAATTTGTTGTGGCAAAAACAGTTCATCACGCGTATAGCGAATGCGATCAAGATCAGAAATCGCAGTGCGCAACATTTTGGCATGATCGTTGGCCAATAAAACCATGTGCGGGATATCTTGCGCATGTAAATCGCCAGATTCAGCAAGTTGCAAATACAAACTTAATGATGACAAGGCACCACCACGTAAGTCGTGAATGACACGATGCACCCGTGCGCTATCAAGTTGTGTTTGTGTCGGAGTAACATCTTGGAGTGCACTAATCATCTGACTCCACTTGGCAGTCAATACAAATGTACGCAATCGTTTTTCAGCCATGGTTGTAGGAAAATCAGGATTATCCAGCCATGGGCGCAATAAATAGGTTAACTCGACCAAGTGGCGATAGAGCTTACGAATAGCACGGCGGGCTTTGAGTGGTACATCGTAAAGCGATAGTTCAATATCTTGGGCATGGTATCGACTACGGCGAATCAATGTCAAATTACGAATCGTATGATTTTGTGTGGATGTTACGAGATGCGGCTGCATATCACCTCACTGAATGAAGTGCGCCACAGCCTCAGTGATATCAGAGAAACAAAAATCTACATAGGGTGGAATGAGATCAGAATTGACGTGGGTCTTGAGATAGACCGTAGTCATTCCGATTGCTTTCGCATAGCTAAGATTATGTAGCGTGTCTTCGAAAAACACAGCATCGTGAGCACTACTTGCTACTACATGTAACGCAATTCGGTATGCTTCTGGATGTGGTTTTGGTTGAAATTGCATCACACGGATATCAATTATGGGAAAAGACGTATGTGTAAAACCAATTTTATGCAAAATGCGCGTTGCGTGTTCAAGTGGAGAGTTCGTAAATACAGCCCATGGCAATGATGAAGAAGTCAACTGGTCAACAAGTATGGGGTTAGGTGTAATGAATTGCTCTACATTAATATCATGCACCTGCGCAAGATAAGATTCGACGTCTACATCATGATGGGTTTGCAGACCACGTAAAGTCGTCCCATACGTTTCAAAGTAGTGTTGCCTGAGCTCTTTGGCCTGAGCATCGGGTAACCCAGTAAGTTGTGCCACATACGCATTCATACGTTGCTCAAGAGCTTCAGTCACGCCAGCGTATGCTGGATACATTGTATTATCAAGATCTAACAATAACGCTGGCATAACTCTACTCCTCTATGAACTATTCGCGGATGGTTGTATCGTACGCGGCATCAACAGGGAGTTCAGCGGGAATCAAATTCATCTCCACAAGCAAATCATGTGTATTTTGCCAGTTTGTAACCTGAATAACACCAACATCCGCAGCTTGCCACAACGCAATCGTCGAATTCAACACAGCTAATCCAATGCGTGGGTCAACTTGGTTTGCCTCTGGAATTGACTGAAGGGCCGTTTGATACGTGTCATTTGGTTGTGCACTCACCCGATTCATCCCTTTGAGTAATGCACGTGAGAACTTCATCACTAATTCGCGATCTTCGCTAAGCGTTTTCTCACTGACAATAAGGTGATCCGAAGCAAGTGGATATAGTGTGCTTACCTCAAGAACATTGACAGCAACACCAGCATTTGCTAACTGAATTGGCTCATTATTGATATACCCACTGACAACGTCCACTTTGTCATCGGTTAACGCAGCTACTTGTGCAAAACCAATTTCTTGGATGGTTAAATCGTTTTCAGTCAAATTACTGGCACGCATAATTGCTTGCAGGCCAATATAACTTGCACCAAAACGCCCAGGAATCCCGATGGTCTTCCCTCGCAAATCCTGCACATCAACAATACCAGTTGATGTCTTACTAATCAACCCAATAGGAAATGCTTGGGTGGTTGCCAATACCGCTTTGATAGGTAGGCCTTTACTCCGAGCCAACAAAATCGAATCAGCGCTTGCAAGTGCAAACGTAATTTGATTATTCGTGGCAATCCGCTGGACGACATCATTTTCAAAGTTGTAGTCGAAGGTGACATCAAGTCCTTCTTCAGCGAAATACCCTTCAGCTTCAGCAACATAAAAATGTGCAAACTGAATATTGGGGATGTATGGCATTCCTACTACAATCGGACGCAATTCATTGGTGTTAGACACCGGCATTGCACAGGCACTTAACAAGAGTACCAATGCAAGTTTCAGAGCAAGACGAAGACGCTGGCGCATATGACCTTTGTACCTACTATCTAGAAGAATCCTTTTCGTATTATAAGTATTTTTCTGACAGATAGTGACTCAATTACGTGTACCATCGGCAATTGAATTGATTTTTTGGGCAAGTACTGTAATAAATATGTGAAAAATAACAGTTATGACAACCAAAAGCGTAATCGACACAAAAACCAACGTTGTATCAAACAATCCACGTGCGACATTAATAAGTGCCCCTAAGCCATCACGTCCTCCCAAAAACTCACCTACTACGGCACCTGTCGTTGCGAGTGCCATTGAGGTTTGGATACCACTCAAAATAACTGGAGCTGCCTGCATACTTTCGAGGTAGTGCAATGTTTGCCAACGAGTAGCACCATACAAACGGGCAACCTCACGTAATTCAGGTGCGATCCGTTGCAACGCAGTAAATGTTGCTGAGTATATTGGAAAAAATGTAATGATTGTGGCCACCCAAACACGAGCCCAGTAGGTCTCTGGTATCCAAATCAAAAACAACGGTGCCAAAGCGATGACAGGCACTGCTTGACTGCCCATCGCCAGCCATGCGAAGTAATCGCGGATGAATGGATTATGGTAAAAAATCCAACCGGTCACCACGCCGATTACTATCCCTTGGAACAAGCCATGCAGCGACACTAATAGCGTAACTGCTATATGGGTATGCATGTAGGGTTGAGTGAGCTCACTCACAAGTCGTTGAATAATCTGGTGTGGTGCAGGCAAGAGGAACTCGGGGATTTGAAAGAGGTACACGGCCAATTCCCAGATAATGAGCAACACGAATGCAGTACGCACTGATTTCATAGCTAAGCAATCATTGAGAATCGCGAGTATTAGTTGATGAACGGCGCAGTATGACCGCAAGTGGAAACTTGACGAGCGCCGTAAATATGCGTTTATAGCGCCACGGCTGTTGTATAAGACGCCACAGCCATTTTAATCCGACACGATGCATCCAATCAGGAGCCTGCGGCACCAATCCGACGATTTCGTCGAATGTACCACCGACTCCAATTGCCAAACGTACATTCACGAGTGATTGATTGCGAGCTATCCACAAGTCTTGGGCAGGATGACCATAGGCCACAAGAAGGATATCCGGATTGGCGTCTATGACTTGTTGACGTACAAACGGTTCTTCGATGATACTCGGAGAACCGGCATATGTGCCCGCAACTTGTAAACCAGCATATCGGTGGCGTAACACTTGCGCGGCCTTTTCGGCAACACCTGGTGCAGCGCCAAGGAAGAAGATACGCCATCCTCGTATCACAGCTTGTTTGGCCAAACGTTCAACCAGCGCTACTCCTGTGACACGTTCACGCAGAGGAGTACCAAGCAAACGGGCAGCCATGAGGATGCCCATGCCATCAGCCGTGGCCAATGAAGCGTCTTGTAGCACTTGCATAAAGCGCTGATCGCGCTGTGCCTCCATCACAAACTCAGGATTAACTGTCACCACTTGGTGCAATTGACCATCGTTCATCAAGGTATCGATATACCTAACCGCTTCAGTTTCGGTAAGATCATCAATTGGCACGCCAAGGATATAAATACGCTTCATTGGCCTCGTCCCACTATGCAATCCGAGCTACAATGGCTGCACCAACGCTCTTGGTGTCAGACACAGAAGCTCCTTTGGCCGCAACATCACCGGTAACAATCCCAGCTTCAAGCGTGGCATAAACAGCGTTCTCAACTGCCTGTGCTTCAATCTCAAGTCCAAATGAATGGCGAAGCATGAGAGCGACGCTCAACACAGTCGCCATCGGATTGGCAATCCCTTTCCCTGCAATATCGGGAGCGGAGCCGTGAATAGGTTCATACAGACCCATACGCGTTGATCCACCACTATCGGCACCAAGCGAAGCAGATGGCAACATGCCCATTGAGCCAGCGAGTTGTGATGCCTCGTCTGTCAAAATGTCGCCAAACATGTTCTCGGTAACAATGACGTCAAAGTCAGCAGGTCGGCGAATTAAGTGCATTGCACAGGCATCGACAAGCATGTGCTCGAGTGCTACATCAGGGAACTCTTCGGCCATCACGCGGGTGGTAGTTGCACGCCACAAGCGTGACGTCTCAAGGACGTTTGCTTTATCGACAGAGACCAACTTCTTCTTTCGGCCACGTGCAATCGTAGCCGCAGCTCTAATGATACGCTCTACCTCGCCGGTGGTATAAATGCAGGTGTCAATGACAACCTCACCGGACGCATGTGGTGAGCGTTTCTTCTCACCGAAGTAGATACCACCCGTTAATTCCCGCACCACAACCATATCAACGTCCTTAAGCAGCTCAGGGCGTAATGGTGAGGCTGCAAGTAAGTTCTCGTGGATCGTCACAGGACGCAAGTTTGCAAACAGCCCGAGTGCTTTGCGGATCCCGAGCAATCCTTGTTCAGGTCGCACCTTAGCTGATGGATTGTCCCACTTTGGACCACCAACAGCACCGAGCAACACAGCATGTGCACTTGTGCACGCATCAACGGTCTCCTGAGGCAATGCGGTACCATGGGCATCAATAGCGCAACCGCCTAGTAGGGCAGTACGAATTTCAAACGTATGCCCGTAGATTTGCGCAATGCGATTAATGACTGCAATTGCCTCTGCAACGACCTCTGGCCCGATTCCATCACCAGGCAGAGTAGTGATTGTAGCGTTCATACTAGTCCCATCGTATTGACACGTGGTGCACGTGTATTCTCGAATTGACTGACATCTGCATCGGCTGATGCCAAAAAGCCAAGTTGATCGACGCCATTCAGTACACAATACTTGGCAAATGGCTCAATAGGAAAGTTGATACTCTCGCCATCTGGGAGCGTGATTGATTGATTCTCGAGGTCAACCGAGACCGTGGCCTGTCCGGGGTTTTTCGCATCCTCTTCGACCAGGTAGTTGTACACGTTTTCAGGGATCACGATAGGCAACACGCCGTTTTTGAGGGCATTATTGCGAAAAATGTCAGCAAAGTAGGTACTTAACACTGCTTTGAAGCCGAACCCCTGCAACGCCCATGGTGCATGTTCACGTGATGAACCACAACCGAAGTTATTACCGGCAACAAGTACTTCAACTCCTTTGGCAAACGGCTGATTCAGCACAAAGTCTGGGTTTGGATTGCCATCGTTGTCGTAGCGCCAATCCGCAAAGAGACTATCACCAAGCCCCGCTTTGTTGGTGGTCTTAAGAAAACGGGCTGGAATAATCTGGTCTGTATCGACATTCTCAACCGGGAGCACGGCAAAACGTGCTTGGTATGGTACAAACTTGTCCATTTATTCACCTCTTATGGCGAGCACATCCATCATAGTACGATGGCGTACTGCATCTCCAACAATACTAACCCCTGCATTCATCAGGATGAGGCCTAATGTACCGCGCCAAAACCACGTATGCCCGTTGCTTTTGCGCGATACAGCATCACCAGCAACACTAAATCCTAGTCCAATCAATAGCAGGCCGAGAGGCGCCTTGATGAGCCACTGCGACCGTTGCTCACTATGAGAGGATTTCACGTGGGTCACTGACTACCCCCTTGATGGCACTCGCAGCAGCGGTAAGCGGACTAGCCAAGAATGTACGCCCACCTTTACCTTGGCGGCCTTCGAAATTTCGATTACTTGTCGAAACGGCATACTGACCAGGTTGGAGTTGATCGCCATTCATGGCAATACACATCGAACATCCGGCCTCACGCCACTCGGCTCCAGCCAGACGGAAGATATCTGCCAAGCCCTCTTGTTCGGCTTGTTTTTTTACTTGTTGAGAGCCGGGGACAACCATGACCCGTACACCATCTGCCACCTTACGGTTTTTAAACACCTCAGCAGCCAAACGTAGGTCGGAGATACGTGAATTAGTACAACTACCGATAAACACGACATCAACCTTTTTGCCCAGCAAAGATTGGCCTTGTTGCAAATCCATATACTTGAGGGCTTTTTCAAGGCCAGCTTTTGACTGATCGTCGTGCATATCTCCGACGGTTGGCACAGTGGCAGTAATTGGCATACCCATACCTGGATTAGTACCGTAGGTAATCATGGGGACGAGTTCATCAGCATTAAGCTCAACCACAGCATCATATTTGGCACCCGGATCGGTCTTGAGCATTGACCAATCGGCGACTGCGGCATCCCAATCAGCACCTTGTGGTGCACGAGGACGACCTTTTATGTAATTAAATGTAACTTCGTCAGGTGCAATTAAGCCTGCACGAGCACCACCTTCAATAGACATATTACAGATGGTCATACGTTCTTCCATGCTCAAGGCACGGATGGCTTCGCCGGTGTACTCGACGACATAGCCGGTCCCACCACCGACGCCGATTTTGGCGATGATGGCTAGAATAATATCTTTGGCGCTGACGCCGGGTTTGAGTCGGCCATTCACGCGGATTTCCATGGTTTTGGGCTTGCTTTGAAGCAAACATTGAGTGGCCAATACATGGCCGACTTCTGAGGTACCGATACCAAAAGCGAGGGCGCCAAATGCGCCATGGGTGCTGGTGTGGCTATCACCACACACAATGGTCATACCAGGTTGCGTAAGACCCTGCTCAGGTCCAATCACGTGTACGATGCCTTGGTTTTCAGTACCGAGGGCAAAGAGCGGTATGCCAAAATCGCGACAATTTGTCTCAAGTTGAGTCAACTGCGCTTGCGCTTGTGCATCTAGCACGGGAATAATGCCATTAGCGTCGCGCGGTGTGGTCGGTGTCGAGTGATCCATTGTGGCAATAGTCTGTTCAGGACGACGTACTTTAAGACCGCGCTGACGGAGATCAGAAAAGGCCTGGGGCGATGTTACTTCGTGAACCAAGTGTAAATCAATGTAGAGGATAGCCGGCGTCAACTCTGTTTCGGGACGAACTAAGTGACGATTCCAGATTTTTTCGAACAGCGTTTGTGGGGCAGATGACATTTCAGGCTCCTCGCTAGAGAACGAACACGACAGGCAGTGCTACGGGTGAGGCAGCACTGCCTGTTACTACAACTATTATACGTAATCCAACCAACCGTGCTTGTCGTCGACTTTGCCATCAAACAAACCGAAGAAGCGCTCTTGGACGGCAGCCGTAATCTCACCACGCTGACCGCTGCCAACAAGCATCTTGTCGACAGAGCGGATTGGCGTAACTTCAGCTGCAGTACCGGCAAAGAACAACTCATCGGCGATGTAGAGCACTTCGCGCTGCATCTCTTGCTCACGCACCTCGATTTTGAGGTCCTTGGCAATTGTCATGATGGCATCGCGGGTGATACCAGGCAAAATATTGTTGGTGACAGGTGGTGTATACATGACACCATCGCGCACGACAAACAAGTTCATGCCTGAGCCCTCGGCAACATTCCCCTTGGTATCGAGGGCAATACCCTCGTTATAACCGTTGCGAATAGCCTCGTTTTTGATCAAGTATGAAGACAAGTAGTTACCACCGGCTTTGGCCATGGTTGGAATCGTGTTAGCTGCTAAACGGTTCCATGATGAGACCATGACATCAACGCCGTTCTTCAGACCTTCAGCACCAAGATAGGCACCCCATTCAACAGCAGCAACCATCGTCTCAATAGGATTATTTTTACCGTCAAGTCCGAGAGGTCCTTCACCACGCCATACAAGTGGGCGCAAATACGAATTGGTGAAGCCGTTGACAGTAATGACGTCGCGACATGCCTGTGAGATTTGTTCTGGCGTGTAAGGAATCTCCATGCCGTAAATCTTACAGGAGTCCCAAAGGCGACGAATGTGGGGTCCTAGACGAAAAATTGCCGTGCCCTTGGGGGTTGGATATGAGCGAATACCCTCAAAGATAGATGACCCATAATGCAATGCATGTGTCATCACATGCACGTTGGCCTGTTCCCATGGAATCATCTGACCTTTGAACCAAATGTGTTTCGGTGACATCCTGCAAACTCCTTTGTTGTAACCACGATCACAGAACCTACTCTCACACCAGACTACCAGATTACATGTAATGCACTCTAGTAGCTATAGCATAGCACACGAGGTTATCGTGTGAATGTTGCGTTATGTCGAACAATCGAAAGTTCAAGTGCGTCCCAGAGGGCTTGCCAACTTGCCTCCAGAATGTTCTCTGAACATCCAACCGTAATCCAGCGTTCCTCCCCACGAGCAGATTCAATCAACACACGCGGGCGCGCTGCTGTCCCAAGATGTTCATCTACGATACGTACTTTGTAGTCGGCGAGGACAACATCAGCCAGCATTGGGTATGTAGGGAGGAGCGCTTTACGAATGGCACGATCAAGTGCATTGACCGGCCCATCTCCCTCGGCCGCAGTATGCATCTCATGGCCGTTAATGCTTAGTTTGACCATTGCTTGTGAGCGCACACCATCGCCACGTGCATCGACAATGACTGTAAAGTCACGTAACTCGAATGGGGCAACATAGCCCTCGGTGTGGCGGCGGATCAGCATTTCAAACGAACCGTTGGCTGCTTCAAACTGCAGTCCTTGTTGCTCCAGTTCTTTGATGCGTTGCAGAATTGCCCGTTCATTCCCGTCGATTTCGAGCCCTAACTTCGCTGCTTGCATTTTGATGTTGTTGCGCCCTGAGAGCTCACTGACGACGATACGCATCTCATTACCGACCAAGGCTGGGTCAATATGTTGGTAACTATCGGCAAACTTAGCCACTGCTTGGGCGTGAATGCCTCCCTTGTGTGCAAATGCACTACGCCCTACATATGCCGCATGATGATCGGGATTAAGATTCACAATATCAGCCACGGTATAGGACAACTCGCTCAGCCGTTGCAACTGTACAGATTCAAGGCAGTGATAGCCACGCTTAAGTTGCATGTTGGCAATAAGTGGGATGAGATCCATATTGCCACAGCGCTCGCCGATACCATTGATAGTACCTTGGACATGTAATGCACCGGCTTCGACCGCAGCCATCGCATTGGCCACTGCCAGTGCCCCATCATTATGCGTATGAATGCCAATGATTGGCGATAGGTGCACTTGATCGAGATACGTACGTACGGTTTTGACGGCGTCAGCAACTTGATTAGGGAGCGATCCACCATTGGTATCACAAAGAACAATTACACTAGCGCCAGCCTGTGCAGCGGCCAGAATGGTAGCAATAGTGTAGTCGGCGTCAAGGCGATAACCATCAAAGAAATGTTCGGCGTCGTAGACCACTTCTTTGCCTTTGGCCACAAAGTACGCCACACTATCGGCAATCATGCGCAAGTTCTCAGCTCGTGTCGTCTCCAGTACGTGCTCAACATGCAAGACAGAACTTTTGCCGACCAATGTTACCACTGGCGTCTGAGCGGCATCGAGTGCTTGGATGTTCGGATCAGTGTCGCAGGTGTTTTTGGCATGGCGTGTGCTTCCAAATGCAGCGATTTTGGCCGTTTGCCATTGCATACCAGCAGCACGACGAAAGAATTCGGCATCCTTGGGGTTTGAGCCGGGCCAACCGCCCTCAATGTAATGAAACCCCATGCCATCAAGAATTTGGGCGATTTTGATTTTGTCATCAACGGATAATGAGATACCCTCGCGTTGGGTGCCATCGCGGAGTGTGGTGTCATAGAGCCAAAGCGCAGTCATTTTGTTTCATCCTTTTGTTGCCAGCATGGGTAACTGCCAAAAATCTTCAAGAAGCCCGTTTGTTCTCGCATTTTTTGCAACGCTGCAGCAATATGCGGATCATGACGATGACCATTTATGTCTACCAAAAAAATATATTCGCCGAGAACTGCCTTAGATGGCCGCGACTCAAGCTTAATCATATTGATGTTTGCCTCGGCCAAAAATTGCAAGGCACGCACCACTTGACCGGCCTCATCCTCACGATTAAATCCAAAACATAAACTCGTTTTATCATTACCAGTCGGTACATGATCTGCAGCAGCAAGTACCACAAATCGCGTCACATTATGCGAACGATCTTGGATGTCAGACCACAAAATCGTAGCACCGGTTAGTTCGGCAGCCCTCGATGTACCAATTGCTACCGCCGGGCGTACCGAAGAAAGTGCTTCAGCTGGGGCGGCACTGTTGGAGAGCGAGGCTATCGTTGTTACATGTGGCAAATGTCGTTCGATAAACTGACGGCACTGCCCGAGCGATTGTGGATGTCCATAGAGCACCTCGGCATTGGATATATTAAGCCCAGCTGGTCCAAGGAGTTGATGACGAATCGGGACGACGACCTCATCAAAAATCATCAGTGATGTATCGTGAATTAATATATCGAGTGTGGGAGTAACAGCACCTTCAAGAACATTCTCGATGGGCATTACACCTGCGTCAGCCTGTTGATGCTCCACAGCATGAACCACGGCAGGAAGAGATGACATAGATACTAATGAATCACCGGGTTGCGCAAATGCCAACGCGGCCATCTCGCTATAGGTACCTTCAGGACCAAGATAACTTATGCGCATAGCGTTAACGCCGCAAGCGCATACTTACGGCGTCCTCCCTTTTCATTACTTCGATTGCGTGGCACGCGCATTAGCAAAATCATCAACGGCATAACCTGGGCGTTGTGCATCATAGCCATCAGCATATGCTGATTTTTCGGCGTTGATACGGCGTTCACGATCCTGCAAGAGTTTGTTCAGCGCACCCATATAAGCCTCAGCAGCAGCCACCATTGTGTCGGTATGGACACCGTAGCCGTTGAATAAGTCGATGCCTGGCTTACTCGTGGCTTGTTGGGCGGCATAGGTATCGCGAATACGCACCGAAACCTCAGCCACCGCGTCAATGCCCTCGGTCACCGAGTTGATGGCGAACTCGAGCAGTTCAACCGGACGTTGAACGACCTTGTCGATCGCCTTATAGATGGCATCGACTGGGCCTGTACCATGAGCCGCCTCGAGGTGCACGTTGCCTTGTTGATCGATAAGACGAACGGTAGCTACTGGCGTCAAACTCGTGCCAGTAATAACTTGTACATGTTCGAGTGTATAGACCTCGACAGCACGTTGATGCTCACCAGCAATCAAGGCCTCGATATCTCTGTCATCGATTTTCTTCTTACGATCACACAGCTCTTTGAAGCGCTCAAACAACTTCTGGAATTCGTCTTCGTTCTCGGCCTCCCAGCCCAACGAGACCAACTTGGTACGGAACGCATGGCGACCCGAGTGTTTACCCAGCACGAGCATATTGCCGTCGAGGCCGACTGTCTCGGCACTCATAATCTCATATGTCATGCGGTTCTTGAGCACGCCGTCTTGGTGGATACCTGACTCATGGGCAAAAGCATTACCGCCAACGATGGCTTTGTTGGGTGGCACAGGAATGCCGATGAATGAGCTGAGCAAGCGGCTACTGCGCGTCAATTCGGTAGTGTGGATTTTTGAATTGACACCATAAAACGCCTGACGCGTGTGGAGGGCCATCACGACCTCTTCGAGTGAGGCATTCCCGGCGCGCTCGCCGATACCGTTGATAGTACATTCCACTTGACGGGCACCAGCGCGTACACCGGCCAGACTGTTGGCGACCGCCATCCCGAGGTCATCGTGACAGTGTGTTGAAATGATGCAGTTTTCGATGCCTGGCACATTGGCCAAGATGCCCTTGATTAAATCGGCGTACTCCTCAGGTGTGGTGAAGCCGACCGTATCGGGGATATTAAGCGTTGTAGCACCTTCTGCCACCACGGCGGTCAAGACCTCGAACATGTAGGCATGATCGGAGCGGGTAGCATCCATGGGTGAGAACTCGATGTCATCGCAGAGTGAGCGGGCGTAGCGTACCATTTCACGGGCGCGCTCGAGCATTTTCTCGCGAGTAGACTTAAATTGGAATTCTATATGAATATCCGACGTCGATAAAAAGGTGTGAATGCGTTTTTTGGCGGCAGGCTGAATGGCAGTCCAAGCCTTGTCAATGTCATCTTTGTTGGCACGAGCCAAGGCACAAATGGTCGGGCCATCGGTAGTACCGACCTCTTTGGCAATTTGATGAACGGCTGCCCAGTCGCCTGGTGATGCGGCAGGGAATCCGGCTTCGATGATATCAACACCAAGGCGTTGTAGTTGTCGGGCAATCTCTAATTTTTCTTCAAGCGACATCGTACAGCCAGGTGCTTGCTCGCCATCACGGAGCGTTGTATCAAAGATGCGTACGTGACTCTCCTGCATGATCGTTCCTTATGTAATACAAGTGGGTGCAAACACACCCTGAGCGTGAACCGGGTGCGGTGTGAGGTATACAATTACCCCACACCGCGCAATACGGACTACGAACCGCCTTGACCGGGGATAACCTCGCGTGGGTTGACGAATGGCATCATGCGGCGGAGCTCACGACCCACGACTTCGATTTTGTGGTCGACGTCGGCGTTGCGGGCTGAATTAAAGCGTGGGCGTCCGTTGACGTTCTCGTCAATCCAATCCTCGGCAAAGGTGCCGTCTTGGATGTTAGTCAAAAGCTGCTTCATAGCGGCACGTGACTGGTCATTGATGACCTGTGAGCCAGCAACGTAATCGCCCCACTCAGCGGTATCTGAGACTGAGAAGCGCATGTAATTGAGACCACCTTGGTAGAAAAGGTCAACAATCAGCTTGAGCTCGTGCATACACTCGAAGTAGGCAACCTCGGGTTGGTACCCAGCCTCAACCAACGTGTCGAAACCGGCCTTAACCAATGCTGACACACCACCACACAACACAGCCTGCTCACCGAATAAATCGGTCTCAGTCTCTTCAGCGAAGGTTGTCTCGAGCACGCCGGCGCGGGTGTTACCCATGCCCTTGGCGTAGGCCAAGGCGTCTGCCAAGGCGTTCCCGCTTGCATCTTGGTGCACAGCAACCAAAGCTGGTACGCCACCGCCCTGAGTGTACACTTCACGGACACGATGACCAGGAGCCTTAGGGGCTACCATGCTGACATCGACACCGGCTGGTGGCACGATTTGACCATAGCGGATGTTGAAGCCATGGGCGAACATCAAGGTCTTGCCTGCGGTCAAGTTGGGAGCCACATGGTCCTTGTATGTGGCGGCCTGGGTGGTATCTGGGGTCAAGATCATAATGATGTCGGAGGCCTTGGTGGCATCGGCGACGCTCATAACCGTCAAGCCAGCTGCCTCAGCCTTGGCTTTGCTCTTTGAACCGTCGTATAAACCAACGATAACGTTAACACCGCTGTCCTTGAGGTTGAGTGCGTGGGCGTGCCCTTGGCTACCAAATCCAATGATAGCAACCGTGCGACCCTTTAGTCGCCCCAAATCAGCCTGATTGTCGTAGTACAGTTTAGCCATGTGCTCCTCTTAATTAACTACTGAGCCACCGAACCAACGGCGCTCATTCCCTCACCCTGCCATTGTGCATCGACCAGTTCAGCACCGCTGTGGCCACGAGGGCCACGAACCATGGTGATACGGCCTGTACGCATCATCTCTTTGATACCGAATGGACGAACAATGTCGATAAAGTTCTCGACTTTGGACGGGCCACCGGTCATTTCAATGACCATCGTATTATTGGCCACATCGACAATTTTGGCACCAAACACCTCGGCTAACGCCACGATTTCTGCGCGTTGCTGCCCAGGCACGTGGAGTTTGATCAACGCCATCTCGCGTTCAACCACCGGATCATCGGTGACATCACTTACCTTGAGGACTTCGATCAGCCGATAGAGTTGTTTGACAACTTGTTCGATATGGTCAGATTCTACCACGACCGTCATACGACTGATGCCGGGTGTCTCGGTGTGGCCAACAGCCAAACTAGCGATATTGTAGCCACGACGGCGAAACATGCTCACCGCGCGGTTCAGTACGCCGGGTCGATCTTGCATCAACACCACAAGGGTATGCGTCTTCATCATTTACTCCGTAATCATATCGCCAATGCTCTTGTTCTGGGGCACCATGGGGAAGACGTTGACCTCGCGCTCGACGCGGAAATCGATCAACACCGGACCGTCAGTAGCATAAGCCTCATCGATGGCAGCCTGTACGTCGGCAGCGGACTCTACGACGATACCCTTCCACCCATATGCCTCGGCCAACAACTTGAAGTTAGGGCTGGTAAGTGGCGTACCACTGTAGCGCTTGTTCTCGAACAGCTCTTGCCACTGTCGCACCATACCCAAGTATCCGTTGTTGATAATAGCAATCTTGAGATTCTTGATACCCTCTTGCATGACGGTAATCATCTCTTGATTCGTCATTTGGAATCCACCGTCACCGGCAACTGCCCATACGGTATCCTCGGGATGCGCCAACGCTACACCCAACGCAGCCGGCATGGCAAAACCCATCGTACCGGCACCGCCACTGGTGATGTGAGTGCGCGGACGATGCCAATCAATCAACTGTGCAGCCCACATCTGATGCTGACCGACATCAGTAACCACGCGATAATTGCCGCGCTCATTGAGCGTATTTGTCATGGCCGCATACACGTCGTGTGGCATGAACATCGAAGTATCAGGGCGATTAATATACTGTTGCTTGTGCTGATGCTTTGACTGCAACTCACGAATGTGGTTCATCCAAGTAGTTGCCTTGGCATGGAACTGGGCAACGCTTGTCTCCTCGGGCTCTTCCTCGAGCATCGAGAACAACACCATCTTGGCATCTCCAACAATTGGCACGTCAACTTCAATGTTCTTACCAATCTCAGAAGGATCGATATCGACATGGACGATAGCCGCGTTTGGCGCAAAAGTCGAGGCCTTCCCGGTCACACGATCATCGAAGCGACCACCAATATTCAACAAGAAGTCGGCCTCTTGGATGGCACGGTTGACGTGGACCCATCCGTGCATACCTGGCATACCAATCGACAATTCGTGATCTTCAGGGAATGCACCTAAGCCATGGAGAGTCGTAATCACCGGCAACTTGTAGCGCTCCGCAAAAGCGCGAACTTGATCGCTGGCCTCGGCCATCATGACGCCGTTACCGATCATCAACAACGGCTTTTCGCTCTTGAGCATCAAGTCGAGAGCGGCTTTGACTTGCTTCTTGCTACCTTGATAGGTTGGACGGTACCCTGGCAAGAAGAGTTTTTTGCTGTAGTCTGGAATGGTTGAGGCTTGGAGAGCGTCTTTGGTAATATCAACCAAGACAGGGCCGGGGCGACCAGTGGTTGCAATGTGAATAGCCTCTTTGATGACATAGGCAATCTCATCGACGTTCTTGACCAAGTAGTTGTGCTTGGTGATTGGCATCGTGATACCGGTGATGTCTGTCTCTTGGAAGGCGTCTTTACCCAATACCGCACTGCTAACCTGACCACAGAGTGCTAACATTGGCGTGCTATCCATCCAGGCATCGGCAATTGGCGTAACCAAATTCGTTGTACCAGGACCGCTTGTGCCGATACACACGCCGATACGACCAGTTGAACGGGCATACCCCTCAGCTGCGTGGCCGGCGCCTTGTTCGTGGCGACACAACACGTGGCGCAACTCATCGCGGTAATCCCACATGGCATGGTAGAACGGCATAATGGCCCCACCTGGGATACCAAACATCACATCCACGCCATTTTGGATGAGTGCTTCACACAGAATTTGTGCTCCGGTGCGCTTCTCCGACATATAACCTCCATGTTGAATACACCAACAAAAAACCTCCCCCGTATCACTACGGGAGAGGTAGACTGTACATCTTCGTGCGGTGTTGCCGCTCCCTATAGTGTTATGTACCCGTAATCGCTACTACGACTAGGGTTACAATAATTACTACTAGGTTTAGCTGACCACGTTGAAACACAGTAAATCCCTTAACTAATGGACTTATCAGTAGTATACGGATTATTTATCATTTGTCAAATTATTCACAGCTGTAATCTACTACAAACTTGTTATATGAAACAGATTAATCTTTCTGTACAAGTAGTGAAACAGATAGCCCCGGCCAATTTTCTAGAGTATACTTTAGATGAAATCCGACAGAACCATTCACCAATGTACACACGTTTGCTTTCAATTAACGAAATTATGCCACCGCGATCACATAAGCCGGACCTAAAAACGGCACTTCGTCACGACTGTGTTATCCGCTCAGATTGGCAGTATCTCATCGATACGCTCGAGTCAGTGCTTCATTCGACATGCACTGCGAGGATTGTCATCATTAGCGAGTATTTGTCGATTGATTATGAGATGACCGATCGTGAACGCTGGTGGGCGCTGGATCGCGCATTAGCACATACATATGTACTCCGCATCTGGCAACTATACGATGAGATTAAAAGCCAAGGGCGCGTACAGATTCGCGTCGTACCGTTCCGCGGCATTGAAACCGTCCTACAAGAATTTGGCGTCACAGAATATATCGACCAACAGCAACACGCATTCACTGTGGTGCCGGCTTCGCGTCAAGTGAATCGCATTGTCTGGGAGGACACCAGCCCTCAACGTGTCGCATGGAGCTCACAAGAATTCGACATACTCTGGCAACACCCGTGGGGTATGAGTATCACAGATGAGCATCTTGAACGGCTTATGAAAGCCAACGAAGTACATCCGGTTGCATTGCGCGCTGCACACCTTGATTGGCTGACACCAGCTGATATTCATGTACTCACTGAACTTGTACATGTTGTACAACAAGGTGAGCGCAAAGTGCACATCGTTCATAGTTATACAGCCTTGATTATTCGTATGGTGTATTTGGCACAACTCTACACACATCATCAACGCCAACGAGTCTTGGTGTGTGTGCCAGACACACAGTTATCTGATATCCAGGTGATGCTTAGCAATCTCCAATTAACGAATCACATCAATGAGTTCATCGATATTTGTGGCACCAACGAATTCTCACTTCTGCGCGCACGAATCCATGAGTATACCTGTGTGCTCATGACTGATGACGTGGCATACACTCCCGCCTATGAATGTGTATTTGCCAGTGAATGCGCCATCGTCATGTTTGCAATGCGGTCGCACTTGGCCAATGCCATAGACTTATGGAAACTCATCAAACAACTGGCCAACGGTGACGACCGATTACTCGGCAGTCCCCAAAGTTTGTGGCAACAACAAACACCAGTGCAACAATTACTCAAGGCATCAATGACTGAACCCATTGAATACGCATGGGAATGGTATCGCAATCCACTGCCACCGAGTGCCCTCCATCCGGTATTTGCACGGATACGCACATCGTTGCGCGTCAACGAGATGCAAACAATTGCGCATCGCTTGGCATTACACACACAGCTCGTACCAAGCGATCGAATCGCTCTTAGTAGTTTTTTTGCCGAATATGTCACACGATATTCACCAATTACAACGGCGACTATCACTGATTTAGTCCAACATAACGCTTCACATACGCAATACCTCGAGTTTGATCACGGCATGTGTCTCCATGACATCAATGCGGTCATCCACCATATCACCGCCACGCTACGCCAAAAACAACATATTTTGTGTTGGATTGGCGAAGGTATCGACATCATGCCAATGCAACGCGCTTGTCAGGCAATCGAACGCGTGCGGTTTGTCTACATGAGCGACCGGATTATTAGTGTCGATGGCCAAATCGTGCCAATTGTCATGCTCCGCGATATCCTACAGAGTGGTGACACCTGTATTGTGGTGGCTACGCCCTCCGTGCGCGCACTGGTTTGGCAAGTCATCCACTTGATTGATGTCACCTTTGCCTTGGCGGTTGGCCAAGCACCGCTGGTTAGCAACCGCAAACGCATGATGCGAGGCGTGCATCGACGATTTAATTGGGATGCTGTACACCATCACCCTGTTGAAAGCATCATCAACGATGACACCGTCAACCAATTTGCCCCAATCCAACTTGCCGAAATTACCGGCGAACTGGTGTACCAAATCGTACAGTAATGGCGTCCGACAGAGCGCCTAGAGTTGCCTCGTTTCCCCGAGATGCGCATGACCATGCACCTCTCGGGGAAACCCATACACGACCACACACCACCAATCGTCACCGTAGAGGCGCAGCAGTGCTGCGCC
>JBMTAN010000035.1:0-33012 GCA_049428765.1 Roseiflexaceae bacterium | reverse complement strand
TTGAGGTCTTCCGCATGCTGGCTCACGGCACCGCGTGTAGCATCGGTGATCAACTGCACCCCAACGGTGAAATCGATGCCGACGTGTATGACTTGGTCGGCTCAGTCTACCGCGAGGTGGCCAAGCGTGAAGCCTGGTGTGTCGATGCCACGCCGCTGACCGATATCGCCGTCTTCTCGCTCGAAAAGCCCATCTCCTCCTCGTGGGCTGACGGCATCCCGCCGGCCACCTTTGGTGTGGTGCGCATGCTCGAGGAGCTGGCTATGCAGTTTGATATCATCGATGCTCAGGCTGATTTGTCTCACTACAAACTCTTGATTTTGCCCGATGTGCTTGAGGTAGACGATGCGCTTGCTGCCCAGATTGAGGCCTATGTGGCTAACGGCGGTCGATTGCTGGTGTCATACCATTCGGGTGTACGCAACGACCAGATGCAACTGCCATGTGTGGGTGTCGAGTATGTGGGTGAGATTGCCATGAGCCCCGACTTTGTGGTGCCGAGTGACGCGGTCGGTGTTGATTTGCCGCGTACCGGGCACGCCATGTATTTGCGTGGGGCGCATGTCACACCCAAGCCGGGGACAAAAGTCTTAGCAGGGACATTGACGCCGTATTTTGAGCGCTCGTGGCGCCATTTTATTTCGCATCGGCATACGCCGTCTGACGGCTCGCCCGGGTCAGCTGCGGTGACGCAGTGCGGCAACGTGATTTACTTCGCTCATCCAGTCTTTGGCCAGTACCACGACAGTGCCCCTCGTTGGGTCAAATTGTTGGTGCGTGATGCGATTTATCGGCTGGTGCCACAATCGCTATTGCGCCATGCAGGACCGTCAACGATTACTACGTCGGTGATGCAACAATCTGGGCGCACGGTGGTGCATTTGTTGCATTACATCCCTGAGCGACGTGGCCAGCAATTCGATGTGATTGAGGATGTGATTCCGTTGTTTGACACAAAAGTCAGTGTACGCATTGATCGCCCTATCACACACGTGACGATCGAGCCCGCCGGGGTGTCGGTGGCCGCCGAGACGGTTGATGGGCGCTTGCAGGTGACGGTTCCCGAGATTCGCGGGCATTGCATGGTGGTGTTGCATCACGGGTAAGGGGTTCGGTGTTTATACGCTTGGTGCGCCGATGCGCAAAGGATATTTGTGATATGCAGAGACGCATGGCTATGCGTATCGAATATCATGAACCAACCATGTCATCGTAGGGGCGTCTTTGCGGCGCCCCGCATATGGTAAGGGCGTCCGAAAGGGCGCCCGTTATTAACCAAATAATGGCCATGCGTCTCTGTCTATCAGCGTATTGCGGTACCAATCCACATCACCACATCATCAACCCTCGGCTGATAGCCATCAGTGCAATCAACGGCCAGCTGTGGCCAATCACCGTTGATATACACAAATCCATCTGGGTCCACATCGCCACGATGATATGCATCAAGTAACTCGTGGTCTGCATGAATGGTTGAGCGTCTATGATCAGTCAGCATTCGCTGTCTCATACGGGCGATACGCATCGGCGCTGGCACATGACAGGTGATGGTTGCAATGCGGTGGGGCGTGTCTAACTGTGCGATAATCCATTGCCAGAGTTGATTCTGAAAGGCCGCCTCACACACCAGCGATGAACCTCGTGCGAGTGTTTGGTTGATCTGCGCCACAAAGCGTTGATTGACCTCGACATGATTGATGATATGACCGCTGGCGTCAAACTGCTGCTCGCGGATGACGTCGCGGTTGATGCATGGCCATGTGAGACGAGTAGCCAGCTGCTGTGCGAGGGTGCTTTTGCCGCTGCCAGGTGGACCTGACACGATTAAAAAGGTGGGCGGATTGGTCATATGGGTAGTATAGCGTGATGTGTGGTACAACCGATCCGATGGCATGATACCCGTACGAGCGTCAGAGACGCATGGTCATACATCTCTGCTATCGGCGTATAATAATGCTAGCCCGTTTTTTGAGGAGAAGATGCAATGTTGCACTACCGCCCCATGCCGACATATCTGACGCACTCCGCCCCGAGTGCAATCCCCGCGGCAGTCTACGAAGCCCGACTGGATGCCTTGTATGCCGCTGCTGGCTGTGATTGGGTCGTGATTTATGGTGACCGTGAGCATGCCGCCGATATTACCTTTTTGAGTAATTTCGATCCGCGCTTCGAAGAGGCGATTGTCGTGATTGGTCCCAACCGCGCCATCATCGTCGGTAACGAGGGCGTCGGCTATGTGTCGATGCTCGGCCCCGATTTGCCGTACTACCTTAGCCAAAGTCTCGGCTTGATGGGCCAAGACCGTACCCAACAGCCCAAATTAAGTGCTGTGTTGCGTCAAATCGGCCTGCACGAGGGCGCATCTGTAGGTGTGGTCGGGTGGAAGTATCTTGAGCCCAATGAGCGCGACAGCGATGAGCCAGCCTTTGTGCCAGCCATGCTCCTCAGCGCCATCAAGGCTGCCTGTGGCGGGAATTGCCGCTTGCTCGACGTCACACAACATATGACGCACCCTAGCACTGGCCTGCGCTCGCGCAATGACGCCCACCAAATTCGCCACTTTGCCTGGAGTTCCCAACGTGCCTCGCAGATGGTCGACCGTATCGTGCGTGCTGCCCGCCCGGGTATGAGCGAATACCAGGCAGCAGCCTCGATGCAGTTCACTGGGGATCCACTGGCCTGTCACAGCATGATGTCGGGCAGTCAGACGCACGTGATTGGCCTGCGTTCACCAAGTGCCCGTCAACTCGAACTCAACGATGCCGTGACCACGGCAATTGGCTTACGTGGTGGTTTGTGTTGTCGGGCTGGTGTGCTGGCCGAGACGGTGAGTGAACACTTTTTGACTGAATACGTTGCGCCGTACATGCGCACCCAAAAGGCCTGGTACGAGGCATTGGGGATTGGTGTGCAGGGAGGACTTGTTCACAATGTGGTGATGCAGTCGCTGGCCGGTGCGCCGTTTGTGCCCTCACTCAACCCTGGCCATCTTGGTAGCATCGATGAATGGTGTCATACACCTATTCGGCCTGGTTCGACGGATCCACTTGTGTCAGGCGCATTGATTCAGTGTGACATTATTCCAACTGAGACCCCACATGGCACGGCGCTGAATTGTGAGGATGCGGTGGTGCTGGCTGATGCCAACCTGCGTGCTGAGCTCGCAGCGCTCGACCCCGAGTTGTGGCAGGTCATCCAAGCTCGCCGTGTGTATATGCGGGATGCGCTGGGGATTCACTTGGCCGACGAGGTTTTGCCGATCTCCTTGGCAAATGCACGCTATGCACCAGCCTGGTTGCAACCAGATGTGGTGTGGATTGCGTCATAACTGTCACACACGGATGGCAGAATGACGTTATGATTACAACATAACGGTATTGGGCCTTGATTCTGTGCCACAAACAGTGTGGTGCACAAAAGAAAGAAGTGGTGGCGATGATTCACACAGTTGATTGGCGGCGGCTTACTCTGGCAGTCGTTATGCTTATGGCCGCGGTGCTGATGCGAACCACGCCACAACTACAGGCCGGCCAAGCCGTGGTAAATAACGAGTCCACGCGTGAGATTATTATTGGCGTGACCCCCGCATTTGCCGAACGCGTCCAACGTACAGCCGTTGGAGCGCGGAGTAGCGGCGTTACGAGTATTAACCAGTTGGCTGCCCAATATCAAGTGGTGGCTATTGAGCATCTCTATGATAATGCGCGCTTTGCACAGGATAGTCGAGCACTGACCAATGGTTTAGTTGGGACCTTAGTTGTGACATTGCCAAGTGGCATTGATGTCAATCGCTTTATGGCTGATGCGAAGAATCTGCCTGAAGTCGATTATGCCGAGGTCAATTATCGGGTGCGTCTGTTAGCACAACCAACCAAAGCAAAGCCCACCCGCAAGAATGGCGTCACCGTTGCGAGTGGCGATGCAACATGGCAAGCCGTCATTCGTGTGAAAGGTACACGGAAAACTGTTTGTAGTGCCACAATCATTGATAAAAAGTGGGTGTTAACGGCTGCCCAGTGTATTCAAGGACGACGCATTACATCACTCGAAGTAACCGCCGGTAGTCGTAATGCACTGACATTCCGTGGCGCGCAGGTACGTCAACTTTCACGTGCAGTCGTACATCCACGCTTTGACCGTGTGATTAAGGTCAATGATGTCGCGCTCATAGAATTGCGTGTTCCGTTTACGCTTAACAAAAACGTGCAAGTCGTACCGATTGCGCTGTCACGTGCTGATGTCGATACCAATCGCGCCACTATGATAGGTTGGGGGATGAGTCGCCCAGGGGTACGACCTGCAGTGCCTGCCTTACGCAAGTCAGATGCTGTTATCAAAAGCGAACTCGTATGTCAACGTTCAATTGGTACAGCATTTTTTGATGGCATGTTGTGTGCAACACCTGCTGTGGCCAACAAAACTCGTACGCAGCTGTGCAATAGTGATATTGGTGCTGCATTGACGGCACAAGGGCGTGATGGTTCGTATGTCATTGGTGTGGCTAGTAGCAGTCTGGTGTGTACTGATCGTAATCCAGGTGTGTACACTGACATTACCAGTGTCACAAGTTGGATTAATGAGTACGTGCCGATTATTACACCAACTGTTGATGAAGGTGTGCCTGACCCAATGTTTGGCGACCAATGGGGCTTGGCAAATGCTGACGATACGGACATTGATGTCACCGAAGCGTGGGCTGTGAGTCGTGGTGCCGCATCAACCATGATTGCCGTCATTGATACAGGTGTTGCCCTTGCGCATCCCGATTTGGCTGGTGCTCGATTACGTACCGATATTGACTATGATTTTATTAATAGCGATAACAATGCTGACGACGATAACGGTCACGGCACACACGTCGCCGGTATTGTGGCAGCCTCGACCGATAACGGTATCGGTGTGGCGGGCATTTGTGCCGATTGTGAGATTTTGCCGGTCAAAGTGCTTGATGCCGAGGGGAGTGGTGCTGTCAGCACGATTGCCCAAGGCTTGCGTTATGCTGCCGACCAAGGTGCTGATATCGCCAATATGAGCTTGGGGATGGATCCCAATTGTGGCTGTTCGGAGACCCTAGCAAATGCAATCAACTACGCATATGAGCGTGGCATGTTCATGATTGCAGCAGCAGGTAATGATGGCATTGACAAAATCGGCTATCCTGCATCATCATCGCGCGTGTTGGCTGTTGGTGCAACTGATATTTCTGGTGAACGTGCCTACTTCTCTAATTATGGTACGCAATTGGATATTGTGGCTCCTGGCCACGATATTTGGAGCACCTATACTACACCAGAGTATGACGAATTATCGGGAACATCAATGGCATCCCCGATGGTGGCTGGCGTGGCTGGTCTTGCATTATCGGCACGTGGGATGAGTCAGCCACAACTCTGGTGGTTGCTCAAGAATGCTACTGATGCAACCGTTCCTGGTGCCTTTGATAACGAACTCGGCTATGGCCGTATTAATGCATTCAGCGCAGTAACGATGCCTGTGACAGGTAGTGAGCCAATTGTGGCTGATACCTGTGACGAAAGTCAGAATCCGAACTGCAATGAATGCAGCATGGATCTGATGCTCGGTCAATCTGCGAGCGGTCAGAGCAAAATGCAAATGCTCTACTCGTTCCGTGATAATGTATTGCAATCACATGCCACCGGTATGCGTTTGCAAAGCTTGTTCTATCGCCATACAATTGAACTTCTTGGCATCATGGCTCGCAATGAGTCCATTCGTGCCGAGGGTGAGCAGCTCTATACCTTATTTGAGCCAGCAATTCGTGGCATGGTCAATCAGCAAACAGCAGGGTTAACATTCACCCCAGACCAATATGCTGCTGCTCAAGCGTTCAAGCTCACGCTCCAGTCGGTGGCAAGTCCAACCATGGTTGACGAGATCGAGGCCGAGTGGCAACGGATTGGGCCAGCCCGCTTTGTGGGCAAGTCAATCGACTCGATTTGGCAGTCATTGTCGCGTTAATCATGCAAAAAGGGTGGATGTGGTTTACCACATCCACCCTTTTTTGTGGCGAAATATCTATGCAATCAGCGCATTAAACCAGCCTGCCGCCATTTCAACATCCCCTTGTACCAACCCGTGATTGGCATTTTGCCAGGCCAAGGTCGCACTCGCACCAGCTTGTTGCAGGAGCTGATGGAGTTCGTCGCTTTGATGGGCAGGAATAAGTTGATCTGCCCGCCCGGCGCCAATGAACATCGCTTTGCCAGCTAGGTTAGGCAACACGTCGGGCTTATAGGTAATCTGGGCGCGTAAAAAGATGCCACCACGTAGGCTTGCTGGATACAGAAGCATGGTTGCGATCGCGATATTTGCACCGTTTGAGTAGCCTAATGCATAGATGTTTTTGGTGTCAAAGTGGTATTCGGTCGCTGCTGCGGTCACAAATGTGGCCAATTCAGTTGCACGACGCTGGACATCATCAAGGTCGAATACTCCTTCGGCAAAACGCTGGAAAAATCGTGGCATGCCACGCTCGCTGACGTTACCGCGTGGACTGATGATGGCGCATCCAGGCGCAATAGTCTGCGTCAGCCCAATTAAGTCGTGCTCATTGCCGCCGGTGCCGTGGAGGGCAAGAATTGTTGGTAGCCCGGTTGCAGTTGCCGGTACAAACCGATGAGTGTAGAGATCGAGTGACATTGTTGATTCCTATCAAAACAGGTTGCACGTGTCATCGTACAACCTGTGTGCGTGAACTAATAATCTGTACGCATCATATCCGGTGTACGGATTGATGCTTAGTGTTGCTCACCACCATATTTTTCGCCTGCTGGAACCGCAATCTGTAAATGGTTTTGCATTGGTGCGACTGGACAGGTTGCATAAATTGTAAAGGCACAAGGAGGGTTGACAGCTTTGTTAAAATCCAGCGTGACTTTGCCGTCAACTGGTGCGCCAGCCATCAAAAAGCGCCCGGCACCGTAGCTTTCTTTGCCACACGTCTTATCACGGAAATTAAAGAACAAACCACTCCCAGCGGCGGTCGCATCAAGTGTGCAGGTCTGACCCTCGAGATTAAATGTCACATATCCAGGGGATGGTGTGTCCATCACATCGCCCAAAATATTGAGAATCGGGATGGTCTTACCGGCCTCGTACGGTGTAAATGATGCCTCAATTACATGGTCTGGATTGTATCCAAACCAGACACGTCCCGCAAAATTGCGCCGCACCGGGCTATTGGTGTCGCGTAAGCGGATGCCGACGCGCTGGCCACGGGTAATTACAAAAAAGCTCAACGTATCGTGCCGTACCACATCCGGTTGATTCTTCCCTTCACCGTCAGCGGTGAGTACTGCCTCAGTGACTGGTTGGCCGTTGAGTGTAACTTTGGCGCCTGGTGCGGTGCGTAAGGTGACTTTGTAACCCTCGCGGATGAGCGTACCAGCATGCGGTAAACATGCATCAGCAGGGAACACGAGGTGCTGATCATCGCCACTGCCAAAGGTGTTCTCTCCCTCGTTTAACCAAAATAACCCTGCTAATGTTAACCAACTATCGTCTGCGCGCAAGCTCCGCTCTTGCTCGTCGCGCCACTGTTGTATCGCTGTTGTGTCTACAGTCACGTAAAACCTCCGTTACTTAATAAAGTTACTAAAGTATACATGATTTTTGTGACGAGTGTTGCGTATCGAGAATCTATGTGCACGCCGAGACTTCGATGCACAGAGGATGAAGTACCCACCTCCCCGTCATGGCATGGCCAGCTCGTTCATTCGATTGACGACTGGATTGATATCTTGCTGGCCGTGCAATCTTCTCCTTAGATTACGATGAACACCGTAGTGCGCGATCAATCGCTGCCAAGATTCATGCGCCAGCATACACGGCCATAGGGATGGGATCATCCGTCATGTCATAGAAATAGCGTCTTTTAGTATGCGTGTAGTATGCGTGTCACCTAAACACAGAGCATACAACACACTTCTGCGCGCCCTGCGCCTCCGCGCGAACCAAGTAGGGAGAGTGGCGCTTCTTTTTGCACGCCGAGGCACAAGAGGATATGCAGACCTCAGCGCTCTCTGTGTCTCGGCGCGATATATGATGAGATTGGGGCTATCTTTTGCATCTATAATAATTGCATCTCCATATAGCACCACAAGGACGGTACTACATGCCCGATTTTGAGATTAGCGATTTGTCACTAGCCGAGGCTGGCCGTAATCGCATCGATTGGAACGAAGGTGACATGCCGGTTTTGCTTGGTATCCGTGAACGATTTCGCAAGGAACGCCCACTCAAAGGTATGCGCCTTTCTGTTTGTTTGCACATAACCGCCAAAACAGCCGCACTGGTGCGCACGCTCTCCGCTGGTGGCGCCGAGGTGATGTTAGTTGCGTCAAATCCGCTCTCAACTCAAGACGACGTCGCAGCTTCGCTCGTCGTCAACGATGAGATTCCCGTCTTTGGTATGCGTGGTGAGTCACTCGAGACGTTCCGCAAACACGTCAACATTGCCCTCGACGCCAAGCCACATCTGTTGTGCGATGACGGTGCCGACTTGACGAGTGCGCTCTTACAACGAGGGCTCAATCCGGGTCAAATGCCAATCGGGGCCTCGGAGGAGACAACCGCTGGCGTCAAGCGCTTTAAAGCAATGGAACAGCAAGGCGTCTTGCCATTCCCCGTGATTGCCGTCAACGAAAGCCGTACTAAGCACATGTTCGATAATCGTTACGGCACTGGCCAAAGTGCTATTGACGGTATTATCCGTGCCACCAATCTCCTCCTCGCTGGGCGCACTGTGGTTGTGGCGGGCTATGGCTGGTGCGGTCGTGGTGTCGCGTCGCGTGCTGCTGGACTCGGCGCCCGCGTCATCGTTACCGAGGTCGATCCGGTCAAAGCCCTCGAGGCTGCCATGGACGGTTATCGGGTTATGCCCATGAGTCAGGCAGTGACCGAAGCGGACATTATCATTGCTGTTACCGGCAATCGTACGGTCGTGAGTACTGAGCATTTTGCTACACTCAAAGATGGTTGTGTCCTCGCCAATGCGGGGCACTTTAATGTTGAGGTTGATGTTGCTGCTCTTGAGCAACTCGCTATCAGCAAAAGCCAGCCGCGCACACATGTTACTGCCTACCACATGGCTGACGGTCGCAAGTTCAATCTGGTCGGCGAAGGCCGCTTGGTCAATCTTGTGGCTGGCGAGGGGCACCCGCCGGCCGTGATGGACATGTCGTTTGCCAATCAAGCCTTGGCCGCTGAGACGCTGGCCCGCAACGCCGACAAAATGGCCAAGGTTGTCCACACCCTGCCAGATAGTGCTGACTTGATGATCGCCGCGCTCAAGCTCAAAGCGATGGGTGTGCGCTTAGATGCGCTTACGCCCGAGCAACAACTCTACCTGAACAGCTGGCAAGAAGGCACCTAAATACTGAGATCCCCCCGTGGAATTGAGATTCCACGGGGGTTTTGGAGTCTGAAATACATGCATACCGAATGGCTTACATCACTCCCCAAAGTAGAACTTCACATTCACCTTGAGGGTGCCATCCCACTTCCTACGTTGTGGCAATTAGTCCAACAGTACGGCGGAGATAACGAAGTGGCGAGTATGACCGCGCTAGAGCAACGCTTTGCCTACCGCGATTTCCCGCATTTTATTGATACGTGGGTCTGGAAAAACCGCTTCATCCGCACCTATGCTGACTTTACACTTATCGCCGAGGCTGTGGCACAGGATTTGGCTAATCAAAACATCCAGTATGTCGAATCACACTACTCACCGACTGACTTTGCCCGACATGGGCTCGAAATCGGCGACATCACACGTGCAATTCGCACTGGACTTAACCGCGTGCCCGAAATTACGTTCAAGCTAATCGCCGATGTCGTGCGTGACTCACCGATCGAACGCGCATTGCACACCGTTGAGACCGTCGCTGAACTCAAAGACTATGGCGTCATTGGTATTGGCCTCGGTGGCTCTGAACAACGACATCCACCAGCCCCGTTTGCCCCTGTTTTTGACCGCGCACGCCAGCTTGGGCTGCGCACCACGGCTCATGCCGGTGAGGCCGCCGGCGCCGAGAGCATTTGGGGGGCGTTGCGTGACCTCAAAGCCGAACGCATCGGCCATGCCGCCCGCGCCAACGAAGATTCAGCGCTCGTAGATTATCTCCATTCACAACACATCCCACTCGAGATGTGCCCCATCTCAAACTTGCGCACGGCAGTGTATGGCGACATCGCCCAACACCCGGTAGCAGACTTTATCGCTCGTGGCATGTTGGTGACCATCAATACCGATGACCCCAAGATGTTCAACAACACACTGGTCGACGAATATGCCTTGCTCATGGATCACTTTGGCTTGACGCAGGGGCAAATCTGCACCCTGATTGACAACGCTATAAGTGCGAGTTGGCTTGATGATGCCGCCAAAGCCACTATGCGCCAGACGTTCTACGCCGATCCAGCGTGGCGCTGTTAACGCGTCTGCCCAATAAAGCGCTTGGCAAATCCTGCCATCAACGTAACTACTGCTGCCACGGCATACATCGCTCCAATGCCAGCATACTCGAGAATGGGAGCCAACAACCAGGCGCCCACACCAATGCCTAAATCGAAGGCCAAATAAAACGCTGCGGTAGCCTTGCCTCGCGCCTCGATGCTATCGACATGAATGGCAATCAAGGCTGGGTGAAAGACACCTCCACCGCTAGCTGTCAGCGCCGCAGCAACCAATAGCATCCAAAGCGAATCAGCCAACGCAAAGCCGAGCAATCCGGTAGCCATTACTATCGCGGCAGGCAATAGCACACGCCGTCGATCAGGCATATCAAGCAGGCGCCCGGTCGCGAGTCGTGTGATGATGATAGCTACACCATAGACGGTGTAGGCCCACCCCAGCTGCTCAATGCCACGTTTTTCGGCGAGTAACGGCAAATATTGAAAGTATGCACCGAAGCCGACTCCAAATAAGGCTGTCGTCGCCATTGCCGGCCATAATTGCCGTGGATATGCAAAGATCTCGTGCCACACAAATCGCGTATCAGACAGCGATTGATGTGGAATCACCCACCAAATCAACATTCCAGCCCCTACCGCCAAGATACCACTCGCCGCAAACGCACCAGTGAGGCCAATACTTGGCAACATCGTCGTGACAACTGCCGGCACGATGGTAATCGCCACATTCGCCGCTGCGCCAAACAGCGCCAAAAAACGGCCTCGCTCATGATCACCAATTAGCGCAGAGACGAGTGCTGTTGATGCAGTGGTAAACGCAACATATCCTGCTGCTTGGAGCATTCGTAAGCCAAACAATACTGCAGGGTCTGTGGTCAGCGGCACGCCAAAGCCTCCGAGCGCCAAGGCCATACTGCCAAACAAAATGACAGGTTTAAAGCCATAGCGATCGCTGACATATCCTGCAAATGGACGACCTATCAATGAGGCAACCCCAAATGCTCCCATGATGACACCGATTTGCCAATCTGGTAACCCCATCTCTGTCATATAAAGCGGCAATGGCACGATGAGGCTATAAAAGGCTGCAAAAAAGCTGACGGCTGCTATAAATGCAGCCCAAAATGATCGTCGTGATGCATCCATTCTTTGCTCCAGTGATAGATTATGATGTAGGTATGATAGTGGATGATGGGTGTATCGCATATAGTCACTTTTACCCAATAAATTTAATACGATTCACTGCGTCATTGCATGCCGGCCAATGCACGTCGCACATGACAAAACCCACCCCGGCGTGCAATCATGATGTGATGATATGCGTGAACCCAAGGAGAAGATTGCACGGCCAGCGAGATGCTGAAGGATAATCGAACTCCATCGATGAGCTGTCCATGCAATGACGGGGTGGCAGGTGATCATGATAGGTAACCACCAACCACTCTGTGTACAAAATCCGTGTGCAAAAAAATCAATAGAACCTAAAAATAAAAACAAATGAGCTAAATACGGCGATTTGGGCATTTATTTCCAAAGAACACTGTGCTACAATGCTAGTCCGTGTGTAAATCTGCCGGTATGCATACAACGAGGCAGTAACTGCGTATCACTGTGTATGCGTGATTTCTCATCTGGTCGACTAAGGAGTAACCGTGCTACGAGAATTCCGGACGGGGAACGAGTATCCCTACAATCGCACATCGGCAGTGCGATGGGTAATATCGCATATGATGCGCTACCCACTTTTGCCGATAGGGTTTACGTCGATGGCTATTTTTGCTATCAGTGCCTTTACCTACACGTCATTTCAGATTCAAGAGGCATTTAAGGTCGTTGAAGCCCGTGGTCCAATCGATCAGCTTCTGGTCGTATCACTGGCCCTCTTGGGCATCCGCGCACTATTTGCTGTGGTAGACATGGTCAACACGGTGGTGCGCGAGTTTTTGGCGTCACGCATGGAGCGCGATGCACGTGAGGAGCTGTATATCAGTCTACTCGGCAAAAGCCAGACGTTTCATAACCGTCAACGAGTTGGTGACTTGATGGCAGCAGCCACTGGTGATGTGTCACAGTTGAATCTGATGATCTCTCCAGGATTGAGCCTCATTATTGAGGCAGGTACACAGTTGATTACGCCGCTCATTGCAATTGCAGCGTTGAGTCCATCGTTGTTGCCATTGCCTGTCGTGTTTGTCATCTCGTTGGTTTGGGGTTTGATGCGTTACAGTGGTCAGCTTGGTCCTGTAGCTGGCATGTTGCGCGGGCAGTACGGTCAGGTCAGTGCCACATTGTCTGAGGCCATTCAAGGTATTGAAGTGGTCAAAGCAACTGCACGTGAGAAGTTTGAGGCAGAGCGCTTCCGTAAGGTGGCAGCTCGCTACCGTGATTTGTTTGTCCGAGAGGGCGAAATCAAAGCACGCTACTTACCAGCGTTGTTTTATGGGCTCCTCATCGGTTTGGCTTTCGGCTATGCTATGTGGTTGCGCTCAATAGGGACCATTGACACGGCTGCGGTCGTTGCATTCATGTCGCTTATCAGTTTGTTTCAGTTCCCCACATTTATTTCACTTTTCATGTTTGCCTTGGTGCAGTTCGGTTTGGCCGGTGCCCGTCGTATTTTGAATATCATCAACACCGAAACCGAGATGGACGAGAACCCTGAGGGAGAGTCACATCAGGTGCGCGGTGAGTTGGTCTTCGATAACGTGTCGTTTGGTTATAGCGGTGACAACAATATCCTGACTGACATTTCATTCCATGCCAATCCTGGTGAAACGATTGCCATTGTTGGGCAGACAGGCTCAGGCAAGACCACATTAACGCGTTTGGTGAATCGTACGTATGATGCTTCAAATGGGCGTGTGATGATTGATGGTGTCGATGTAAGCCGTTGGAATCTTGATTCACTCCGCTCACAAATCTCGATGATTGAGCAAGACATCTTCTTGTTCTCAAAGACTATTGCCGAGAACATCGCCTTTGGTGCGCGTGGTGAGATTCCGCGCGAGCGCATCGAGTGGGCGGCCAAACAAGCACAAGCGCATGATTTTATCTCATCATTCCCGGAGGGATATGACACGGTAGTTGGTGAACGTGGTGTGACCCTTTCGGGCGGTCAACGTCAGCGTATAGCGATTGCTCGTGCATTTTTGACCAATCCACGAATTTTGATTCTCGATGACTCAACCAGTGCCATCGACAGCGCTACTGAGGATCAGATTCAACGTGCAATGCGTGAGGTGCTCAAAGGGCGCACGACATTGTTGATTACGCACCGTTTGGCGCAAATTCGTTGGGCTGATCGCATTGTGGTGGTCCGCCGTGGCCGGATTGAGGCTCAAGGGAGCCACGAAGAGCTCATGCAGTCAAGCGAATCATATCGCCGTATTTTTGCCCGCGATGAACAAAAGTAGTCAGCGTAGGAGTATATAACAATGGGTTTCGTACTCGATGGGTTAGATGCAGAGGCATACGATCGTCAGTATAGCGACGGCGATTTGGTGCGACGCATTGCCAAATATTTTCGGCCACATATCAAAACAATGGTGATTGTGGCAGTGGTGACAGCGCTGGGGTCAAGTTTTGCGCCAATCTCGGCCGTCCTGATTTCGCGCGGGATTGATGATGCCACTAATGGTGGTGATTTAATCACGGTGTTGATGTGGGCTGGGATTATCACATTGCTTGGATTGCTCGGTTGGGTTGTTAACTACATTCGACAGCGCTACACTGCGATTGCAGTGGGTGATGTAGTCCTCAAGGTTCGTGAGGATTCAATGGATGCAGTGTTGGCACGTGACATGTCGTTCTACGACCAATATGCTTCTGGCAAAGTGGTCAGCCGCGTGCTCTCCGACACTCAAGACTTTTCCTCAGTGGTAACATTGACGATTGAATTGTTGAGTCAGGTAATGTTAGTGCTGGTGGTAACGGTGTCGTTATTCTTTGTGAATCCGACACTCGCGTGGATTACGCTAGCCGTATCGCCACTGGTTATCATGGCTGCTTTGGCATTCCGTCGCATTGCTCGTAAGGCGACACAACAGGCACAGCGTGCGAGTGCTCTGGTCAATAGCGCTGTGAGTGAGACAGTCAGTGGTATTGGTGTGGCCAAGAGCTTTCGCCGTGAAGCGTTAATTTATAGTGAGTTCCGCGAGACGAATTTGATGCAGTACGGTATCAAAGTCCGACAGAGCATCATCTTTGGTTCAATTTGGCCGGTACTAAATATCATCTCAGGTTTGGCGCTTGTGATTTTGGTCTATTACGGTGGTGTTATCTCGATTGAGACTCCCGATCAGTTGTCACCTGGTGATTGGTACTTGTTCATTCAAAGTGTCGGCTTATTCTTCTTTCCGTTGACGAGTATCGCCTCGTTCTGGAGCCAGTTCCAATTGGGCTTGGCTGCCAGCGAGCGTGTATTTGCTTTAATGGATGCTGAGGCCAAAGTTGTGCAGACGGACAACAAACCAGTTGATACGATGGATGGCGAAGTCATCTTCAAGAATGTGCGTTTTGCCTACAACGAAGAGAGTATTGTCCTACGTGACTTTAATTTGCATATCAAGCCAGGTGAGAAGATTGCCATCGTCGGTCATACTGGCGCTGGTAAGTCGAGTTTGATTAAATTACTCCTGCGTTTCTATGAGTTCCAAGGTGGTCAAATTCTCATCGATGGTCAGGATATCCGTGACCTCGACTTGGCTGCCTACCGCACACATACTGGACTGGTGCCACAGGTGCCGTTCTTGTTCTCGGGTACGGTGATGGAGAACATCCGCTATGGGCGTCCTGAGGCGAGTGATGATGACGTACTGAAAGCTGCAGAGTCACTTGATAATGGTGATTGGATTAACGACTTGCCCGACGGCCTCATGACTGATGTGGGCGAGCGTGGCAGTCGCTTGTCGCTCGGTCAACGGCAGTTGGTGGCACTGGCGCGTGTGTTATTGCGCAACCCGTCGATTTTCTTCCTCGACGAGGCCACGGCGAGTATTGACCCATTCACCGAGGCCCAAATCCAAGATGGTCTCGATATCGTCATGCAAGGGCGTACGAGCATCGTGATTGCTCACCGCTTGTCGACTGTGCGTACTGCGGATCGCATTCTCGTGCTTAAGAACGGCGATGTTATCGAAGAGGGCAACCACGAAGCGCTGTTAGCGCAGGGTGGCCACTATGCCGAACTGTATAACACGTATTTCCGCCATCAGACCTACGATTATCGCCCTTGGGAAAACTAAGGAATTGTGACGGCCAGGTATTTCACTGAAAAATGTGTGATACCTGGCTGATATTTTTTGCGTAAAATGCAAAATCCTACTATTGTGTATAAGGATATTTTGGCTCATCTCCATTGATGACAATGCATGATACTGCGATAGAAGGGGAGTGTGATGGAGTTTATTAGTGAGATTTTGTCGTTTATTCTCCATATTGACGAAGAACTCAAGGCATTAACAGCGCAATATGGTGTGTGGACGAATGTTATTTTGTTTCTCATCATCTTCTGTGAAACTGGTTTAGTGATTACCCCGTTCCTCCCCGGTGACTCATTGCTGTTTGCAACCGGTGCCATTGCAGCAGACCCTGCTGCAGGTCTTGATCCATTAGTGTTGTATATCATTCTGACCATTGCTGCGATTGTTGGTGACTCCGTCAACTACTCGATTGGTCGTCGTGTGGGTATGCGTATCCTTGATTGGAACCTGCCGTTTGTCAAGGCTGAACATATTGAGAAGACGAATGAGTTCTATGCCAAGCACGGCGCCAAGATGATTGTATTGGCTCGTTTCACACCGATTGTGCGCACCTATGCGCCATTTGTGGCTGGTATTGCCAACATGGACTACAAGACATTCTTGACATATAACGTCGGTGGCGGTATTTTGTGGACCACCCTGTTTATCTGGACGGGCTACTTCTTTGGTAACCTCCCGTTTGTCAAAGAGAACTTTGAGCTTGTGGCACTTGCTATTGTGCTCTTGTCGGTAGTTCCTATCTTTTATGAGGTATGGCAAGATCGCCGGCATAAAAAGCAGGCTGCAACAAAGTAATTTATTCGTTAACGTTTTGATGTGTATCCGCAGTAGCACTATGTGCGCTGCGGACATTTATTGCACAAAGAACCCCGTTGGTTGCAGGCATGCAACTTCGTCGCGGACCATGCTTTGTGCCATGGTGTGATAAATCATTGCGCGACTGATGTAATGTTGCACAGAGCGATTGTCAGCGATGAGTTGCGCATCTACGAGGCCAGCATTGTGCCACGCCAAAATGCTTTCGGTAGTCACAGGCATATTGGTACGATGTGCCTGACGAATGCCTCGTGCCATATTGGCTGCTAATAGTTCAATCGCACTTGAGGGGTCGGTAGCAAGCTCGTTACTTGTGTGATGCTTAGTTGTTACTTTGAAAAAAAACACGCTCTCAAGTGGTGTGTTTTCTTGTCGAATTTCGTCGATAACCGATGGCCGTAAATTCGCCGGCCACACGCTAAAATTCGTGCCCAACCTGTCATTGCTGATGACTTGCAACTCTTGGAAGAGTGGTGTGAAGGTACGTATATTAGGCACAACATCTTCGAGCCAGCCGTGATGTTCAGTATACAAAATCATCACGAGTATGCTAGCAAATTCGTTGTCTGTCAGTCCTGATATGTCTGATTGATTGTACGTGTGTGCAACGTGTTTGATATGCAAGCGCTGGGTGTTGATGAGTTGCGCGACATGTGGGCGTACATACGCGGATGGCTGTGGCAGATATGGGGCCACAATCCCACTCACGGTCGTGGTAAATGAGCTGCCTTGATGGGATTGAACTGGAGCACTAAGCAACAACAGCGTTGCCACAATCAAATTGCCTAGCGCACGCACTGTCGACCCTCTCCGTGGCACGTGATAGCATGGTATAATATTATGGTGTAGTATAGCATAGAGAACGTGTAAACGATGGAATATCAGCCAGATTTAAAGAAAATAACAGGCAACGGTGGTGAGATCGCCGAGCTTGATATACACGGTACAGGTGCAGCGGCTGGGCTTGAGCTTGGCGATTTTGTGGTGGCGGTCAATGGCAAGCGCTTGCGTGATGCTATCGATTATCGCTTTTATATCGCCGAAGAGTTAGTCGAGCTTGAGGTCTTGCGTGGTGATGAGACGCTCTTATTCGAAATCGAGAAGGACGAAGACGACGATCTCGGTATTGAGTTTGGTGAACCGCTGTTTGATCGCCTGCGTACCTGCAATAACAAGTGTCCGTTCTGCTTTTTGACGCAAATGCCTAAGGGCTTGCGTAAGACGTTGTACCTCAAGGATGACGACTATCGCCTCGGCTTCTTGTACGGTAACTTTGTCACCTTCACAAATCTCAACGAGGACGATTGGCAACGTATCGACGAACAACGTCTTTCGCCGCAGTACATCTCGGTGCATGCGACCGATCGGGCTGCACGCGCTGTATTACTCGGCAAGGTTGATGTGCCCGACGTGATTGACCAAATCAAGCGTCTTGGCGATATGGGTATCCAAGTCCATGCTCAGATTGTGGCGATGCCTGACATCAACGATGGGGCATTGCTCCATCAGAGTATCCGCGAGTTGGCGGCGATGCACCCCATCGTGCGCACGATTGCGGTGGTGCCTGTAGGGTTGACCAAGTATCGCTTTGAGGGCAAGCGCCCACAGAGCATTCGCACTGCCATCGAGATCCATGAGGGCCCGGATTGGATTGATGCCAACTGGGAGCGCCAACCGTTGTGGGATCAAGCGGTTAAGGCCGAGGATTTGGGCTACTGCTCACGACTCGGTGCAGCCACTGATGTGCCCATGCGCTGTTACAACGCCGAAGAGGCTGGTCGTGTGGTGGATATTATTGAGGTCTACCAGAAGCACTTCTACAAGGAGTTTGGCACCTCGTTAGTCTACCCATCTGATGAGTTCTATTTGCTGAGTGGTCGTGAGATGCCGCCAGCTAAGCGCTATGATGGCATGCCTCAGTACTCAAACGGTGTCGGTATGACTCGTGACTTTTTAGACGAATGGACTAAACACGCCAAGAAGTTGCCATCGGCCATGCCACAGCCGACAGATTTAGCGCTGTTATGTGCGACGTTGATTGCACCAACGATGCAAGGGCTAGTCGATCGCCTCAATAAGATTGATAATTTGCATGTCAAATTGGTGCCGGTAGTAAATCAGTTTTTTGGTGAGACAGTAACTGTATCGGGCTTATTGATGGGCCAAGATATAATCCCAGTTCTCAAAGAATGTGGCATGACGCGAGCCTTGTTGCCACGCGTTATGTTTGACCACAAGGGTGAGAAGACAATTGATAATATGACCCTCGCTGACATTGCTCAGGCGAGTGGCGTGGCGTGTGTCATGGCAGGTGAACCCGACGAGGTGGTGCGCTACATCAAGGCTTTGACACGCTCTGAAGCAAAGGTGCGTGCATGAAACCCATCGTCGCGGTGGTTGGGCGGCCGAATGTCGGCAAATCAACCTTTTTTAATCGCCTTATTGGCCAACGTAAAGCAATTATCGAAGATCTACCCGGTACAACCCGCGATCGTCTCTACGGCGATTGTGAGTGGAACGGCACGCAGTTCACCGTAGTTGATACGGCTGGTCTGCTGTTTGAGCATGACGACTTGACCGAGGGTACTCCTCAAGAAGAAATCGCCCGTCAAGTGCGTGCCCAAGTCAAAGTCGCCCTCGATGAAGCCGATGTACTTATCTTTGTGGTGGACGTGATGGCAGGTATTACTGCTGCCGATGATGAGGTCGCAGTCATGTTGCGACGCGCTAGCAAACCAGTGGTGCTTGCTGCGAACAAAGCTGATAGCCTAGCACGTAATCTCGATGCTGTTGAGTTTTATGCGCTAAATCTTGGCCACCCCATCCCAATGAGTGCCTATCACGGTATCGGCACCGGCGATGTCCTTGATGCGGTGACTGAGCTGCTCCCACCAGCTATGGAGGATGAGCAAGACGACATCGTACGTATTGCACTCGTTGGTCGTCCCAATGTGGGGAAGTCATCACTACTAAATCGCTTGGTTGGCTCAGAGCGCAGTGTGGTTTCATCGGTGCCGGGGACAACCCGCGACGCCATCGACACTATGATTGATATTGATGGTCAACCAGCTATGTTGATTGATACCGCTGGCGTGCGTCGACGTGGTCGTGTTGAGCCTGGTGTCGAGAAGCACAGCGTGTTGCGTACCATGCGCGCTATCGAGCGGAGTGACGTGGCTGTGCTACTGATTGACGCTGAAGAGGGCATTACCGCCCAAGATACGCATATTGCAGGAATGATTCTCAACGAGCTCAAAGGCGTGATGATTCTTGTCAATAAGTGGGACTTGGTCATCAAAGACGACGAGACGTTTTATGCCTATACGCGGGCAGTGCGCGAGGCGTTTAAATTCATTCCCTATGCGCCAATTATCTTTATCTCGGCCAAAACAGGCCAACGCGTCGATCAGATATTGCCGCGAGCTGTGCAAATCTCGATGGAACGGCGCAAGCGCGTGTCAACATCTCAACTCAACACACTGTTGCGTCAGGCGATTCATGATCATCCGCCGACATCAGTCAAAGTCGGAGCGCATCTGCGCATTTACTTTGCCACTCAACCGCAAATTGATCCGCCGGTATTCTTGTTCTTTACCAATGATAGCCAGATGATTCACTGGGGCTATGCGCGTTATCTCGAGAACCGGCTACGTGAAAAGTTTGGGTATGAGGGGACCCCTATCAAAATCGTCTTCCGTAGCCGTGTCGAGCATGATCCCGAGACTGGTGCCAAGCCGAAGAAGCGCCGCCCGAACCCCATTGACAAGCGCACCGTTGCTGCTATCCCGCTCGACGATGATGCCAAGTTAATCGAACTTGAGCCCGAAATCGAGGAATACGAGGCCGATGACTTCGATGACGAAGCCGAGTTCTTCTGGACGCGTGAATAAATTAATGTCCCCATCCGCCCATGTAGAGGCGTAGTATGCTACGTCTCTACATGGGAATGCTACGTCTCTACCGGGCAGTCAATGTTTTTTGTAACTCATAAAAAATCGCTCGAGGTGTGCCATCCCCGGCCACAATTAACCAGCCATCCTGATATGTACGTGTGGGCGCAGGTAATCCAAACTGCCAAATCACCATACTTTCGAGCCATGGCCAGGTTTCGGCCATACGATATGCCTCAGCAGTCCAGCGGATGCGCTGGGCAGGTGTGATGGCCAGTTGCCAGCGCTGATGATCGTTCCACCCGCTTTCAGTAATAAATATTGGAAACTTGCCGTAGTGCGAGATGAGCTCCCGTACCAACTCGACACGTCTGAAATTAACAACATTCCAATCGGGTGTGGCGTTAGGCGGTAGTTGTGCTCCATAGGCGTGTACGCCCCAGGCATCGGTGTGTTGCCAGCCGCCTGCCGCAAAAAATCGCTCGGTATACTCGCGGTCATTTAATCGTACCTCGGCATTATCGCCGAGCGATGGGCCAGGTGATAAATTGCCAGCGATGATGGTGACATCGGGATTGACCGCTTTGACCGCTGGATACAGTTGGGCCAGCAATGCTGCATAGGCCTCGGGGTCTGGTGTGCGCCCGCCCCACTCAAAGCGCAAATTGGGTTCGTTTAGGATGCTGATGTGCATCACTCCTTGCGGTGCATATCGTTGCACAAATGCGACAACATAATTGACATAATCGTTATATGCTGATGATAAGAGCAGGCGATCGCTACTCTCGGGTGGGCGTGCCCAAGCCGGGATGAAGTCGAGGCGGGCAATTATACGGATGCCACGCTGGTTGGCGTGAGCGACGACCATATCGAACCCTTTCCAATCATAGCCATAGGCTGAACGCGGTTGGGCATAGGCCCATGGAAAGAGTTCGACAACCCATGGCGCTCCCATCTCAGAGACCAAATCAAGTTGACGGCTAATAAATTGTTCATCGCCAACGCCGGCCAATCGCGTGTGGACACCTGCTTTAGGGAATGCCGTCTTGACCGTTGATGCTGCTGGGAGTTGGAGCGGGACTTTGATCCGTGGCATAATGATTTGCCAAATGCTCCCTATGCAAATTGTGGTCATCACTAGTCCGATGATGAATCGATGTATCTGTGTCATGCCACATAGCATCAGCGATAAAGTCTTGCCTGTCAATAGACAAATACGCCAACATGCCGTATAATCGCAACGCTTACAGGGAGGCCTAACACAATCCAAAATCGTGTGTGGGCACATCAACAAAAGGATGAACTATGGCGGCTGCGTTAACCCTCTACCGCTCGACGATCGGCAAAAAAGCCATCATGGCCCTGACTGGTGTCATCTGGTATGGTTTTGTCCTCGTCCACATGATTGGTAACTTCAAAATTTTTGAAGGCGCTGAAGCGTTCAACAAGTACTCACACTTTTTGCGTGAGGTAGGCTATCCAGCGGTCCCCGAAGGGACCATTTTGTGGGTGATTCGCATTGTGTTACTGGTTTCATTGGTAATGCATGTAATGATGGCGATTCAGCTGACACGGCTTGACGTGTCAGGGCGACCAATTGCTTACCAAAAGAAGCGCACCAAGCAAGCCAGCTTTGCCTCAATGACGTTGCGCTACGGCGGGATGGCCATTTTGTTCTTTGTCATCTACCACTTGATGCATTTCACCACGGGCGCGGCGCACCCCAGCTTTGTATATGGTGATCCGTATAACAATGTGGTGGTAGGATTTACCGCGCAACCGATTACTGCAGTGTTTTATATTGTTGCGGTTGCAGCCTTGGGCACCCACTTGTACCATGGCGTGTGGAGTGCCACACAAACACTTGGCATCAACAATCGTCGTTCAGATAAGTTGTTTCGCGGTGTTGCAGTGGCATCGGCACTGGTGTTGTTTGTCGGATTCGCTATGGTGCCGGTATCAGTGTTGTTAGGCATCGTCAAGTAGTGACAGTGGAGTACACGGTATGACAATTGAGACCAAACCACAAGTAGATACGCGGCCAACGGTAACCTATACCGATGCGCGTTTGAATGCCAATATTCCGGCTGGACCAGTTGAGCAGAAGTGGTCAAAACACAAATTTGAGATGAAGTTGGTTAATCCAGCCAATCGACGCAAATATACGATTATCGTCGTTGGTACTGGTTTGGCTGGTGGTGCTGCCGCTGCGACGCTCGGCGAGATGGGTTACAACGTGCAGGCCTTTTGTTATCAGGATAGCGCACGCCGTGCCCACAGTATTGCGGCCCAGGGTGGCATCAACGCTGCCAAGAACTACCGCAACGATGGTGACAGCGTCTATCGATTGTTCTACGACACCATCAAGGGCGGTGACTTCCGCGCACGAGAGGCCAATGTCTATCGGTTGGCCGAGTTGAGTGTCAATATCATTGACCAGTGCGTGGCACAAGGTGTGCCATTTGCGCGTGAGTACAGCGGCTATCTCGACAATCGTTCATTTGGTGGTGCTCAGGTTGCCCGTACCTTTTATGCCCGTGGTCAGACTGGCCAGCAGCTGTTGATTGGTGCCTATCAATCACTCAGTCGCCAAGTGGCCGCTGGTACCGTCAAACTCAATGAGCGCACCGAGATGCTCGATGTGATTGTTATTGACGGCCGTGCCCGCGGTATTATCACCCGCGATATGGTGACCGGTAAGATTGAGTCGCATTTGGCCGATGCCGTAATTTTGGCGACCGGCGGATACAGCAATGTCTTCTATCTATCGACGAACGCCAAGGGTTGTAATGTGACTGCCGCGTGGCGGGCCCACAAGCGCGGGGCATTCTTTGCCAATCCGTGTTATACCCAGATTCACCCGACTTGTATCCCTGTAAGTGGCGACCACCAGTCGAAGTTGACGTTGATGTCGGAGTCGTTGCGCAACGACGGTCGCGTATGGGTACCCAAGCAGGCTGGCGACAACCGTGCGCCACATCAAATCCCCGAAGATGAGCGAGACTACTATCTCGAGCGTCGTTACCCAAGTTACGGTAACTTGGCCCCGCGCGACATTTCGTCACGTGCGGCCAAACAGGTGTGTGACGAGGGTCGCGGTGTAGGGCCTGGTGGCCTCGGTGTGTATCTCGACTTCAGTGATGCCATCAAACGTCTTGGCGAGAGCGCCATTCGCGCCCGCTACGGCAACTTGTTTGACATGTACGAGCGCATTACAGGTGAGAACCCATATAAGTCGCCGATGCGTATCTACCCGGCGGTGCACTACACCATGGGTGGGTTGTGGGTCGACTACAACTTGATGTCGACTGTGCCTGGTTTGTTTGTCGGCGGCGAAGCCAACTTCTCCGATCATGGTGCTAACCGACTTGGTGCAAGTGCCTTGATGCAAGGCTTGGCTGATGGTTATTTTGTGTTGCCTGCAACCATTGGTAATTACTTGGCGACGGGCGGTTACGACAAGGTTGATCATAGCCACCCTGCAGTACAAGAGGCATTGAACGACGTCAAACAGCGCACACAGAAGTTGCTTGAAATCAACGGTACCCGTAGCGTTGACTCGTTCCACCGTGAACTAGGTAACATCATGTGGGAGTACTGTGGTATGTCACGCACCGCGGAAGGGCTCAAGCATGCGCTCAAGCTTATTCCCGAGTTGCGTGAGCAGTTCTGGAATGACGTGCGTGTGTTGGGCAGCGGTGAAGAACTCAATCAAGAGTTGGAGAAAGCCGGTCGTGTAGCTGACTTCATTGAACTTGGTGAGTTGATGTGTCGCGATGCGCTCGAGCGCGCTGAATCGTGCGGTGGCCATTTCCGTGAGGAGAGCCAAACCCCGGACGGTGAGGCGTTACGTAACGACGATGAGTACTGTTATGTCTCAGCTTGGGAGCATATGGGTGACCCAAGCCAGGCCGTGCTCCACAAGGAAACCCTTGAGTTCGAGAATATCAAGCTTGCCACGCGCAGCTACAAATAGGATAACGGGAGTAGTACCGCATGAAAATCACCGTTAATGTGTGGCGTCAAAAAAACGCCAAAACAAAGGGGAACATTGTCAAGTATCAAGTTGACCATGTCTCACCCGATATGTCGTTCCTCGAGATGCTTGATGTACTCAATCAGCAGTTGATAGCTCGTGGCGAAGAGGCAATCGCCTTCGACCACGATTGTCGCGAGGGTATCTGTGGCTCGTGTGGTGTGATGATCAATGGTTATGCCCATGGTGGTCAGCAGGCCACGACGGCGTGTCAGTTACATATGCGTTCATTCAAGGACGGCGATGAGATTACGGTTGAGCCATGGCGCGCCAAGGCGTTTCCAGTCATCAAGGACTTAGTCGTTGACCGGGGGGCATTTGATCGCATTATCCGCGCTGGCGGCTTTGTTTCAGCTGGCACGGGTTCTGCGCCTGATGCTAACAGTACGCCGATTGCCAAAGAGAATGCCGATTTGGCTTTTGATGCGGCTCAATGTATCGGTTGCGGTGCATGCGTTGCCGCCTGCCCTAATGCCTCGGCAATGTTGTTCACCGCTGCTAAGGTTGGTCATTTGGGCTTGTTGCCCCAAGGCCAACCTGAGCGCAAGACGCGTGTCCTTAATATGGTGGCCCAGATGGACGCCGAAGGCTTTGGTGGGTGCACCAACATCGGCGAGTGTTCAGCTGCCTGTCCAAAGGAGATCGGCTTACACTTCATTGGTCGACTGAACCGTGACTTGCTCGGTGCTAGTTTGACGGGTGGTAGCTCGGTCGACTAGATTTTAGAAAGACCAATCCCCCTGCGACGTACGTCGTAGGGGGATTTTGTGTTAGCCAAGGATGTCTTTGGCATTCTGCAGTGCATCGCGTTCACGTTGAAAGCTCGCACGCTCAATGGCATTGTCTATGCCAATCCATTGGGCATCATCGACCTCGCTCTCCTGCGGGCGGATGGTGCCATGTTGATAGCGTACCAAAAAGACATCAACATATTTGTGGATATGTAGACCGCCGACACGAAACCAATACTCGATGGTGGTGATGTGTTGTTCGACAACCCCGTGAAGATTGGTCTCTTCGGCGATTTCACGCAGTGCGGCTGCTTCTGCAGTCTCGCCGCGGCGGATATGTCCCTTTGGTAGACCCCAACGTTTGCCGCCATGAGTGGCAATCATAGCCACCTCAATGACACCGTCAACGAATCGGTAGACAATTCCACCTGCAGAATAGGCCGTGCGTTGATCACGTTCAATTGCGGATGGGATGGTCAGTGGCTACCTCACTAGCTGTGCGACGTTTTGCCGGCACGACCAGCGCGCATGTCCCAGTAACGGTTGACTGCATAGTGGATACGTTGTTTGGCTACCTCGGCGCTATCCCACCCGATTGGCTCGACACGTCCGCCTTCGAGGTCTTTGTAGACCTTGAAAAAGTGTTCAACCTCGCGGATATAGTGTGACGGTAATTGAGTGAAATCCGTGTAGTCCGAAAAGAACGGATCGTAGTGCAGTACGGCCAAGATTTTGTCGTCGGCTTCACCACGGTCAAGCATGCGGAACAACCCGATCGGGCGGGCCTCTACAATACAGCCGGTGAACGTCGGCAAATTGGTCATTACCAAGACATCGAGTGGATCGTCATCGTCATAAAACGTCTGAGGTGTGAAGCCATAGTCACCGGGGTAGTGGACGGCCGAATAGAGTACCCGGTCGAGCTTAAACGCACCGGTGCGCTTATGAAACTCGTACTTGTTGCGTGACCCTTTGGGAATCTCTACAACGACGTGGATGACCTCAGGCACACTCGGCCCGGGATCTAATTCGTGCCACAAGTTCATGCAATGGCTCCTCACCGAACTGATATACTGACGTGAATTGTACCACGAACTCGTTTTTTATTCCGCCCGCCACGGTACTAATTCATCAATGAACTGGAAGCCGCACGACCGATAGAGATGCACCGCTGGATTATTTACGTCGCTGACACTCATGACATGTGCGGTGCGAACACCTGCTATTGCTAAGTCTTGGAGTGATTGGCAGATGAGTGCACGAGTTAATCCGCGTCGCTGATACGCCTGGTGACATCCGACTGGTTCAAATAATGCATGTCCCGAGACAGCATCAACCCATATAGTACAAAACGCTACTACTTCATTTGCGCTGTTGACGATAATACGATCCCAATGCGTTGTGTAGCTTGGAAGCGTGCGTACGTGACAGTAAATTTCACCAGTCATTTTTGTACTATTAAACGCGCTGCGCTGGCAGGCGGCTCGACTGTCGTTCGTTGTGTCATCGACATGTGTAATAGTGTAGCCCGTAGGGATTGATGCCTTTGGGGCATATTGCGTATCGATGAAATGCATGCGAAACTCTGCATTATCCTTTCGATAGCCGAACTCCTCGAGTACTGACTGCCGCTGAGTTTGTTGCTGTAGCGCCCAAAAAGTGTGATTGTTGTGTGATGAATGGAAATATTCGACAATCGATCGCCATACATGAGGGTCGCTGCCATCATATATGCTATCAATTTGGTCACCATTTACCCAGCCAAATCCAACTATATGTCCGTCGCAGCGCCAGATGGTGATTTCACTGAGAGCCTGTTCGAGCGCAATTGATCTGCGCCACCAGTCAAGGTCACCTGGTAGTGCATAGCAATACGGAAACTGTTGTGTGACCATGCGACCAACAAATGTGAGTAACTCTCGATATTCTTGTTCATTTTGAAGAACAGATATTTGATACTGCATAAGCAACCCCACATAGAAACAGTAACGCCGATGGCATAACCATCGGCGTTGTGTGGTAGAAAACTTAGAAGAGCATGGCACCAGCTTCGCGGGCGATGCGTCGTACTTTATCGGCGTCGTCTGTCTTGCCATTTGTCTCATGCTGATCAGCAAGTTCGTTGAGTCGTTTTACGACGACTCCGGTGATATCGCCGATGTTCTCACGGATATACCGAGTCGGATTTTCGCTTTCTATCAACGCATTGACGATGCGATCCTCGGGCGAGAGAGTTGATTCTTTGAGAGTCTTACTCAGCTCAATGATTTGACTGAGTCGATCGGCACTCGCCTGATCGCCAGCGCGTTCGGCCATGGTGCGCTGACCATCAACCAGAATCTCCCAAATGTCGTCGAGTTGCTCGATATTTTGTGCGAGCACGGCAGCCATATCTTCGGCACTAAATACACTGTCGAGGAGTGCTCCGGCGCGGATGTACGCAGCCTCAAGTCCAGCTTGAATCTCCTCATAAAGCGCCAAAATATGTTCACGCATAGCATCGAGGGTTTGTGCCAAGTCAGTATCGCCAGCCTCATTGGCCGCATTGACGCGATTGGTGATGAGATCGAAGAAGGTGTAGTCGATGCTTTCTTGATTGGCCTTGATGAGTTGAGTCCGCACCGCAGCATCGTCGTTGGCCATCAATTTGTCAATCAAGATGTTGTACTGGGCAATATTTTCACCACCGACAAATTGGGCGATTTTGGATTGCAGAGCAGATAGCTGTTGGATACCTTCGGGATCTCCACTCGCTTGACTTGCCTCGACAAATGCGGCGAGCGTAGCAGTAAACTCTTCGTCCATATCGTCTTGATTCGCTTGCAAAACTTTGAGTAGTGCCTCGTCGCCTTGCATCATGCCCTCAAGTAGTTGGCTAATGAGGTCGACGCGTTTGCGTTGCATCTCGAGCATCTCTTTGGTGACGCCATCACCCTCAAGAACTGCTTCAACAAGTGTTTGCATGGTGAGAAAGCGCTTGGGATTGAGCAGATAGCCACGTGGAACCTCAGGTGGAAGTTGTTGCATCAAGGCGTTGGTGATGCTGCCAACATAGCGTTCCATATCGTCTGATTGGGCACTAGCCAAGAGTTGTTGTGGGATATGCACAAAACAAAACTGCTTATTGGCGTCGTGGTAGACTAGTGGTGCAGCTAACATGACGGGGGTGCCACAGGCTTGGCACGACGCCGAGTTGAGTCGTCCGCCGATGAGGATATTTTTAAGTTGAGGGAACATGTCAGCATCAATAAAGCTGACAATTCCAACACGAATAGGCGTTTGGCAACTCGGACACGCCACTTGGGTCTCTCGGATAGGTGATGCTGACATAGATTCCCTTTCGCACGTAAAAACGTACGCACTGTAATGAACATACTACCATTGTAGCTGTTTATCGCATAAAATTTATGCTATAGATGTATCAGATTTGCCAGAACTGGGACACTTGAGTAAACTACTAGCAGCATACGTTTGTGAAAGGTCATAGCATGTCAGCACCTGTTCGTCCTGCACGTCGTTCAACGGCTTTTGTTCATGCAGCATACACTCGTTGTGCTGGTACATGGCTTGAGCTTGCTCCCACAGAAGCTGAAGCCTATAAAATCCGTGATGCCATGGAGGTGGCGCGACGCTCACGTGACCAAGTTCAAGAGTCGCTTACGAGTCTCGATGCGTATCATGAGCAAAGCTTGGCGCTGTTCCGTCATGATCGTTTTCGGCCACTGGCACTTGATGGCTGGTTAATTGCAGATGTCATTGATAGTATTGGCGAGCCACCGATTGTCGAAGATGAGAGCGACAAGTCGTTTACTGACTACATCATCAAAGCCATTGGTGTGATTATCTCGGCACGTATTCGTCGTGCTCTCGCTGAACAAGCTCAACGCTATTTGCCCGAATTAGTGGCCGAGGGTGAGTTAGCCGGTGCCGTATTGTTGGCCAACAATGCCTACATGACGCTGATGAGTGAGTCGGCTACACCGCTACTTGTACAAGCAATGGTGAGTGGTCTGTCGGCATATTACGATGAGCTTCCTGAGGAATAACGGCAACTGCAGATTGTTCAGTCATACCGCACTAGTTTCGGCTAGTGCGGTTTTTTGTGTCACTATTTTGCTTGTTTCGACGGTATAGCTCAATATCGTTGTGATGAGGGGGTATGTCATGGTGGCACGAGTGATGAGTTGTGCGGTACGTGGACTTGATGGTGTGTCAGTGACTGTTGAGGTTGATATTGCTAACGGGTTGCCGTTTTTTGCCGTGGTAGGGATGACAGATACGGCTGTTCAGGAGAGTCGTGAACGCGTACGAGCGGCGATTCGTAACTCGGGGTTTGAGTTCCCTATGCGGCGTGTAGCAGTAAGTTTGGCACCAGCTGATTTGCGCAAAGCTGGGCCTGCCTATGATTTGCCGATTGCCGTGGCTATTTTGGCGGCGTCGCAGCAAATCGAAGTACGCGTGGAACATGTGGCGTTTCTCGGCGAGCTAAGCTTTAATGGTAGTTTACGCCCAACTGAAGGTATCTTACCGATGGTGATTGCAGCGCGCGATGCAGGATTAACACATGTGATTGTACCGACAGCATCGGCTGCTGAGGCGCAGTTAGTTGATGGTATAGTCGTGTGGCCGTGCACATCGCTTCGTCATGTGTATGAGGTGTTGATTGGTGAGAAGCATCCGAGTGTATTGACTCGTTCTCATGTTGAGCAAGCTGACATTGAAGTAGTTGATTTTGCTGAGGTGCGTGGCAATCAACATGCGCGGCGAGCCCTCGAAGTAGTTGCGGCTGGTGGACATAATATTCTGATGACGGGTGCTCCTGGATCTGGTAAGACGATGATGGCACGGGCGTTGTGGGGGATTTTGCCGCCACTCTATCCGACCGAGTCGTTAATGGTGGCCAAGATTCGCAGTGTGGCAGGATTGTTGAGTCGTGAAGGGCGCATGCCGAGCATTCGCCCCTTTTGTGCGCCGCATCATACGACATCACAAGCAGGATTGGTTGGTGGTGGCGCAGGAAAGATTCGCCCAGGCATGATAACGCTGGCGCATCATGGAGTGTTATTTTTGGATGAGTTCCCTGAATTTGGCGGTAAACTCGAAGTACTACGACAACCGCTCGAGGATGGCCACATCACCATCAGTCGGGCACATGGGTCTGTTGTATTGCCAGCTGATTTTTTACTGGTGGCCGCACGAAACCCATGTCCATGTGGTTGGCGTGGTGACCGAGAGCGGAGTTGTACTTGCACCCCCAATACGCTTGAACGTTATCAACGACGTGTTAGTGGGCCGATTTTGGATCGGATCGATATTCATTTGGGTATGCCACGCATTGATGTCCAGCATTTATTGGGGGTTGGCTATGGTGAATCCTCTGCAGAGATTCAACAGCGTGTGATAGCAGCAAGAGCATTGCAGTGGGAGCGACAGGGGTGCGCCAATGCGTCATTGCAGGGGGCGGCACTCAAACGGATTGCGTTACCAGATAGTGCGGGTCAACAGTTACTTGAAGTAGCAATGACCAAGTTGATGCTCTCAGCACGGGCGTACTACCGCATTCTGCGTGTAGCTCGAACTATTGCTGATTTAGCGCAGAGTGACGGTGTGGTAGCAACTCATGTGGCTGAGGCATTGCAGTATCGTGGCGAGGGGTAGAAATACATGAATGACAGTATAATACAGAGGGATTTTTACTAAAGGAGTTATTACGTGGAGAATAATCCATTTTCATTATTATTGAGTGTGTTTGCCATGTTTGTCTTAGCACGCTTGTCAACGGTTGCTCGTAGCAATAATCAGCCAAATCGTAGTAAGGCGTTTTTGAGTGCAGCCGGTGCAGCCACAGTATTGACGGTAAACGGTATTTTGCGTTATACGGTTGGCGATGTCATCGATCAGTCAATCGTGGCCGGCACGGCGTTTATTTTGTTCGGTGTTACTGGGTTCCATTTGGTGCGTGCTGCGCTCAAGGGCGAGGCGGTGCAGATTAAGCAGGCAGCTGCCCAACAAGCTGAAGAGTTCAAGCGAAAGAACGAGCGCACCAATGAGAATTCAGACAAATGATGAGTTACAACGCGCTGCGATCCTGTTTAATGCGGGTGAGTGGCGCGAGTCATTATTAGTGTTTGAGCATGTCTGGTTGCGTGTGCGTACGAATGAACTGAAAGCATATGTCCAGATCGCAAATGCCGTATTGCAATTACATATGGGGCTGATTAGCTCACCACGACGTTTACTAGCGCGCGCAGCGCAGTTGTTAATGGAGAGCCCCGCAACAATTGGCATGGATGTGGTGACGTTGTTACGGTCTATTCGACAATTACAGGCGATTATCCCTGCTGAGGTTGAATCAGGTGAGGGAGTGTTGTTGGCGCCTGTGCCGCCGATACAGTTAGTGTGGCATCCATGAGTCAACTTGTGTTCTTGAATCCGCGAGTGGCGTATCTACCTGGCCCGAATAATCTGGGCGTAATTGTCTGTGCGCCTGGGCGGGCAGTTGTGGTTGATACTGGTATCGATAAAGAGGCAGCCCGCGTGTTACGCCGAGCGTGTGAGGCTGCTGGACTACAGATTGTGGCGACGTTGTTGACGCATCACCATGCTGATCATGTTGGGGGCAATGACTACCTCGAACGTAATGTATCTGGGCTGACCTGTTATGCGCCGCGGCGTGAAGCGCCGTTTATTGAGGATCCCTATCTCGAGCCGAGCTACCTGTCGTATGGTGCAGCGCCGATTACTCCGTTGCGCAACCGATTTGTGATGGCTACCCCATCAATCGTGCATCAACGCATTGATCCTGGGGAATTGACGATTGAAACTGTGACCTTGCAAATTGTGGCGATTCCTGGTCATAGTTTGGCACAAGTGGGTGTGGTAATTGATGATGTCTGCTTTGCGGCGGATGGATTCTTTGGTGCTGCTGTCTTAAGGAAGTATGGGTTGCCGTATGCGCATGATGTACAGGCACAGCTTGCATCATTTGATGTGGTGCGTGCATGCGACGTTACCAAGTGGATTCCGGGCCATGGCGAGTTACAGTCACGTGAGTCGATTGCTGCGACGATCGATGCAAATCGTGAGTCCATTCACCAAGGGATGGTGCTGATACGCGAGGCTTGTGCCACACCAGCATCACTTCAGCAGATTGTAGCGCAGGTACAACAACGTTTGGGTTTGAGTTCGAGTGCACTGGCACAATATGCAGTTTTTGCCTCGGGCGTATCGGCGTATGTGACTGCCTTGTATGCACAAAACGAGCTAGTTGTTGAATTGACGAATGAGGGACCTTTATGGCGGCAGAATCATTAATCCATCGCTCGCAACTACGCGTGCGCTATGCTGAAACGGATGCGATGGGGGTAGTACACCATGCCGCTTATGTACCGTGGCTTGAGGTGGGACGCGTAAATCTACTCAGGGCTGCCGGTGCGCCATATGGTGATATTGAAGCACGTGGTTTGTTAGTTGTGCTGTCTGATTTGCAAGTGCGGTATCGGTCACCTGCCCGCTTTGATGACCTGATTGAGGTTGAGACAACGTTGATTACGCTGAAAAGTCGCCAACTGGCCTTTCGTTATCGGGTGATGTTGTGTGATACTGGCACGACCTGTGTTGAGGGCATGACGAGTCATATTGTGGTGCAACGTGCAACGATGAGGCCGGTGACGTTCCCTGCTGATTTACATGATTTGTTGGTGCCTTGGTTGTGCGCCTGCGGCGAGTGAAAAGTGATTGAGTGAAAAGTGAAAAGTGATTGAGTGAAAAGTGAAAAGTGATTGAGTGAAAAGTGATTGAGTGATTGAGTGATTGAGTGATTGAGTGATTGAGTGATTGAGTGA
>JBMTAN010000034.1:0-34494 GCA_049428765.1 Roseiflexaceae bacterium | reverse complement strand
GCGAGGCCTTGCATGGCGCACTCGTCTCACGCACACCAACGCGGGCGAGAGGTGGACGTATCGCGCCGATCACGCCGACTCCAGTACCATAATCAAGCAACCAAAAGCCGCTCATCTATTGAATAGCTGGGCGGCTTTTGGGTTGATGAATCTATATTATTTACATGCAAGGTAAACGGTAAAACACACATGAACCCAAACGAATAGATCACATCGCTAAATTAATATGTACGTTTTATTCACCACGAAAAACTCCGCGTGCAATTCCATATCCCATCACACCTGCTGCCCCAATCGCCATTGCCATACATACCCAAAACACAATTTGTGGACCACCAGTCAAATCATATAATGCGCCACTGATGGGGATACCAATGAGTGGTGCTAAACCCCATCCTGCAGCAGACACCGTTGCCTGTGTGCTAGCCACCATCCCAGTTGGAGAACGACGCGCCACGATTGTCACCATCATAACAAACGATAGGCCAAACCCCGCCCCACGAATCATCGCACCACCAAGTAATACAATTGGCGACCACGCCGTCGCATACGCGATGTGTGCAAGTGCAATAATTACACAACCAAGCATAAACGTTCGTTCAGCCCCAAATCGACCAGCAAGACGCGGTGCATTACGCATCAACGGTATCTCAGCGATCCCAGTAAATCCGAGTAAAAGTCCAATAAATACGCCACCACCTCCGAGATAATCCATCATGATACCTTCGAAGGTGCCACTCATAGCCAATGAGCCAGCCATCAAAAAAGCTGTAACCATAATCGTACGTAATGCAGGATCCTGGAGCAAGGGCTTCCATGATCCTTTTTGTTGTGGCGCTGCCGCTTCTTCGTCTAACAAAAGTGCGAGTGCCGCCATAGCACAGAACCCAATACAAGCAACCAAAAACATCGGTTGATAGCCGTACTGTTGCCAAAAAATCCCACTGACAGCAGCGATCGAGGCAAACCCGAGGGATCCCCACAAGCGCATCGAACCAAAATTCACGCCATGGGTGACAGCCATTTTTGCAACAAGACCGTCACCTATGCCGGCAATAGGGCTACGCACAAACGCCATCAAAAGCATGAACGGCAAAAGCATCCAAAACTCGTTAGTCGAACCAATCAGGGCTAATGAGATCCCAAGTAACGCAATACAGATGGCTAAGACACGAGTACGTATGCGCCATCGGTCGGCAAAGTTCGCCACAATTGGCGCAGTGGTTAACATCATGAATGGCATAAATGTAGCAAACAAGCCAATTTGCGTGCCCGTCAATCCAATCTGCTTAAAATGCACAAACATGAATGGAATATAAACACCCACCACTCCCCAGAAGGCGAAATAATAGATCGCCCCACGTACTGCTGGAGATAATTTCCTGCTAAATGTTCGAGCCATAGCGGTGACCAGCCTTCAATATAAAACTGCTTAGTAATAATAGTGCATTCAACAAGTAATAACTGCACTATAATAACCGAGATAAGTATATGTATATAGGAGCATAAATAGAATGTGGTCAGCACTGCAGAACTTGTTAGACCCTGCTGTACTGTTCTTTTTTTTAGGATGCACAATCGCACTCCTTCGTTCTAATCTTGAGATACCACCAGCACTCACAAGCTTTTTTTCACTCTATCTATTACTATCACTTGGGTTCAAAGGTGGCGTATCTTTAGCAGAAAACCCGATTGAATTGCAAATGATTATCACGATAGTGGCAGGCATGCTGCTCGCTATTACAATACCGGCACTTGCGTTTTTATACCTCAAGCGGCGATTCTCGTATTTTGATGCGGCAGCCATTGCCGCAGCATATGGGTCGGTTAGTGCGGTCACATTCATCACTGCCACACAATTTTTAGAGCGAAATACGATTGCATTTAGTGGCTACATGACAGTAGTGATGGTGCTGATGGAGACACCAGCGATTTTGATGGCCATCGCACTTGCACATTACGCCCGCAAAAAAAGCAACCCGGATCAATCTCCAACATCATGGTCTGTAGTGTTGCGTGAGGCCATCACCGATGGACCACACTTGCTACTCATCGGCAGTCTCGTCATCGGACTCTTGGTAAATACCGATGGGCAAGCAGTCATGCAACCATTCACCGGCGAGCTATTTAAAGGCTTCCTTGCATTCTTCCTGCTTGAGATGGGCATGAGTGTGGTGCGGAAAGGACGTGAACTAACGGCACAGCTCAAGAGTTTATTTGTATTTGGTATTGGCATGCCAATCATTGCAGCACTTATTGCCTGTGTCGTCGTCATCGTCACCGGAATAAACATCGGGAATGGCGTTTTGTTGATGACATTAGCAGCAAGCGCCTCCTATATTGTGGTGCCTGCAATTGCCCGTCATTCAATTCCAGAGGCAAATCCAAGTTTGTACTTTGGATCTGCGCTGATTATTACATTCCCATTCAATATTATCATCGGCATTCCGCTATACCATACTATTTTGACCGCACTCCAGTAAGATAAGGAGAGTCACTCATGCATATTCGATTTCATGTCGGTGGTCCGCGATTTCATCCTGTGGATGAACAGGCAACCGTGATTAGTACTTGGTTGAACCCGCAAAATCGCATCAGCATACGCCACGACGTGGCAGCATTTAGTGATCTTGATGATGTTGATTTACTGGTCATGATGGGGATGTATTGGCCAGGTATGAGCGCCGATTGGGCGGGCAACATGACGTATCAGCCACCTGCACCTCACGACAAAATCAACTTTTTGCGCTATTGTGACTCAAAACGCCCGATAATTATTCATCATGGTGCCATCGGCGGGTACGACGATTGGGATGAGTTCGGTCAAAGACTAGGAGTCAAGTGGGGGTGGCAACGCGCATCGCATTCGCCATTCCAAAACCATACAATCAAGGTAGGTCCATCAACACATCCAATCACCAACGGACTGAGTGATTTTTCGATTGACGACGAAATCTACTACAAATTGTGGATGGATGAGTCGCGCAATCCAACGCATCATGCGTGGGCTGAATGGGATGGTGAGCAGCACCCAATGCTGACCACGCTCGATGAATCGGTGCATGTTGGACGTGCCATTTATATCGCCCTCGGGCATAATATGCGCTCAATGGAGCCACCTGCCATACGCAACATCTGGCGAAATGCTGTTCAACATCTCCTACCGACATTCTAAGGAGGATCTATGTATACCGCAGCCATCATCGGTGCTGGCAAGCCAACCCACACATGGAACAAAGGCGGTGGCCATCAAATAGGCTATACGCATGCTGCCGCGTATCAGCGGAACCCAAATGTTCGGCTAATTGGTGTAGCCGACATTGTGACATCACATCTCGATGCATTCAATGAGCGCTTTGACACTGTCGGATATACCAATTATCGCGAGATGCTCACAACACAGCGTCCCGACATTGTCAGCATTTGTACCTATGTCGGATTACACGCTCAGATGATCGAAGCAGCGATTGATGCAGGTGTAAAAGCTGTTTTCTGCGAAAAACCGTTTGTCGCCACCCCAATCCAATTGGCACACATCCGGACGCGCATTGCCCAAAGCCAAACCAAAGTAGCCATCGCACATGTGCGACGTTATCGCACGGCGTTTCAACATGCCCGTCAACTAATCAGCAATGGTAGTATTGGTACACCACTCGCCTGTGTCGCTGGTATCGATGGATGGGATTTGAGTGAGTGGGGTTCACACTGGCTCGATATGTATCGCTTTTTGCTCGACGAAGCACCAATCAGTTGGGTAATGGGACAAGCGCGCGTGCGCGATACCCGTGGCTACGGCCACGCCATGGAGGACCACGCCACCGTGCATATTGGCTTTGTTAATGGCACACGTGGCATTCTTGATGGTGGCAAAGCGCTACCCGGAAGTGATATTATGACAATTGTCGGTTCAGCAGGTATGATTACCATGCACTCGGAGGAGTCGTTCACGGTAATTAACGCTAGTGGTGCGACGACACACGACTATACTGGTCACGTTACATGGGATGGATGTTGGGATGCAAGTATTGCAGGTATTGTTGAATGGCTCAACAGTAACACTGAACCAACCATCGGATTCACACATACGTGGCAATCGGCCGAACTCAACCTTGCATCGTACGTATCAATGGTTGAGCGCGATCGGATTGATCTACCCATGCAATCCACTCTTGATATGTGGCCTGTTGAACTCCTGGTACCACCAGAAGCATCCGTTTGAAGCAATCCAAAGTATCATTCATGCACAGAATAAGACAAACTCATGCATATTGAATCAATTTGGCAACATGACCATGCCTACTTTGGCACAATCAGTCGTATTACCCCACGTGACGGATATGTCATCTATACTAATCCGACATTGACAAATCGCTATGACCCTAATCATGCCGGACTGTTTCGTATGCGCGTCGATCAGGTTCAGAGCGCTCTTGAAGACATCGAACACTTCTTTTATTCACTCGACATGGATGCAGTGGTCTATCTTGATGCGCATGCGACGCCAGCTTCACTTGATGGCGCATTGCAAGAAGCTGGATTTGTCAAAAAAAACGACTGGGGGAGCAGCGACCTCATGGTCCAACAAGCACCAATCCCAGTACCTGATTCGTCGATTCAAATTGAAGTAGCACTGAACCACGAAGACTTTATGCGCTGGTGTAGTGTCAATCAACCAGACCCTTACTCTCCGGCAGATTTGATGCACAAGCTTCATTATCAAACCGTCAGTGCACCAGGTGTTAACGGTTACATGGCAATTCTCGATGGTCGACCAGTAGCACGTTGTGTGAGCTATATCAGTGATGGACTTGGGCGCGTAGAAAGTGTCTTTGTTGAGGAAGCGTACCGACGGCGTGGCATCGCACTTGCGTTGGTTGGTCAAGCATTACATGACATCGCCACACAAGGCGCAATCGGATATCTTTTTGCAGTGCACGAAGAACCGGCTTTAGCGCTTTATCGCAAACTTGGACTCCGGACCGTATTGACCGAGGCAGTATATCCTTATGTAAAACCATACGCAGAAATGTGAGCATCTTCATGAACACGCGTACTGACCAGCACCGCCCTCAGTATCACTTCACTGCACCGCAACACTGGATCAATGATCCAAATGGGTTAATTCATTGGAACGGCGAATATCACCTGTTCTACCAACATAATCCTCATGCTGCCTACTGGGGTGCCATGCACTGGGGACATGCCGTCAGTAACGACTTGATACATTGGCAAGACCTGCCTTTAGCACTTGCACCTGATATGCCCTACGACAACGATGGCGTGTTCTCAGGGTGTGCGATTGTGCATAATGGCAAGCCCGTTATCGTCTATACAGGAGTAAGCCATTCCGACCAACTGCCATGTCTTGCATATGCTGACGACACCATGCGCACATTCACCAAAGCCCCTGAGAACCCTGTTATCCGTACGCGCCCGGACAACTTAGTGCATGATTTCCGCGACCACACGATGTGGCACGATGGCACTTGGTGGTATCAAGTATTAGGTTCCGGCGATGGCACACGCGCTGTTGCGCCACTCTTTCGCTCAACTGATTTGTGTAATTGGGAGTACCTCGGGCGTTTAATTGAATCAGACGACACTGTCAATGAACACCTCTATGAATGCCCTGACTTTTTCGCAAGTGGCGACCAACATGTATTTATCACCTCACCATTGCCAATGCGACGGGTAGTATATATGAGTGGCGATTTTGATGGGCGACGATTCACGCCACGTCAACGCAACTTGGTTGATCACGGTATCAGCTTTTATGCACCCCAAAGCTTTACTGATGCACATGGCCGGCGCATTATGATTGGTTGGTGTCAAGAGCAGGGTGGAGAACAACTCAGTCGTTCGCTTGGCTGGTCAGGGGTAATGACCTTGCCACGAATCCTCAAACTCGACGCTGATGGCCAGATGACCTACACTGTCGCTCCCGAGGTCACTGCGCTCGAGGTCGATACAATCGTACATGGGCGCAACCTCAATCACGCTCAAGCTCTTACCATGATGAATCATGTCTCGGGTGACTCCTTAGTCATTCATGCAACAATATCAAGGGCAAACAATGTTACGTTTGTGGTGCGCTATGATCCTGTAAGTGGGGAACGTACCAATATCTACTGGAATCATGATACTAATGAACTCGTTTGTGATATGTCACAAAGTAGTCTCAATCAATATTGTGCCCGCGATATCTATCGGGCTACGCTCCATACCAACGACCATGATTCACTCAAGCTCTCAATCTATGTTGATCGCTCAATTATTGAGATCTATGCTGGCGATTACACGGTTTGCTCACTCCGCGTCTACCCGACGCATTCTGCCAATCGCTATCAGCTTGAAGCAGACACTACGCTAGTGATTGATGAGTTGATTGTCCGTCGAATGAAGTCGATTTGGTAGGCACAATAACCATGGCATCGTCGCTACATTCTGCCACCAAGCAATCCCACTGGATGACAACCTTATCCCGTATTAACTCAATACTATGTCGTGATATACAATCAAAAATGCGCAATCATGGTATTCATCCACTCAGCGACGCACCGCATGAATTTTATCTACAGCAAGGAGTCATATTATGACCAAAATCACGATTCCATCTATCCAATCGCTCAAAGGCCAACGTAAATTTGCCATGCTTACCGCATATGATGCTACTTTCGCCCGTTTAGTCGATGAATCAGGCGTCGAGATGATCCTCGTTGGTGATTCACTCGGCATGGTCATGCTTGGCTATAATGGAACCTCACCTGTCACCATGGATGAAATGGTGTTGCATGCGCGATCAGTTGGTCGTACCGCAAAACGCTGTCTCCTTGTCGGCGACATGCCGTTTATGTCATATCAAGCCGATCCTGCCGAGGCAATCCGTAACGCTGGACGGCTAATCAAAGAAGCGGGGATGGACTGCGTCAAACTCGAAGGTACAAGCAAACAAGCACCTACCGCCAAAGCAATAGTTGATGCTGGCATCGCTGTCATAGGGCATATTGGTCTAACTCCCCAAACTGCAGCAAGTTTAGGAGGCATCAATGTCATCGGTGGACAGAACTTTGCCACCGCTCAGCAGATTGTCAACGATGCCCTCGCCATGCAAGCAGCAGGATGCTGGTGCGTACTCATGGAAGCAGTCCCAGCCGACTTAGCTGCATACATCACAAACAAACTCACGATACCCACGATTGGCATCGGCGCCGGCATCGGGTGTGATGGGCAGGTGATGGTCACCCATGAAATGATCGGCATGTTCCCAGGATTTGGTTTGCCATTCGGTAAACGCTACGCCGAAGCCGGCGACTTCATCCGCAATGGTATGCAACAGTACTATCACGATGTAGTGCACGGATCGTTCCCCGAGGCAGCTAACAGCTTTCCCATTGATGCAGAGATGATTCGTAGACTTGAGGATGGAGAATAACCTCAAGCAAAATTATTATAGATGTGGGTGAGTGGGTGAGATGGGCATCTCTTGGATTCTGATTACACTATAGACCACCACATCACCCACATCGATCAATTGACTGTACATTCGCATACTCACTACGGCAAAATTGCGATGAAATTATCACCTTAATTACTTCCACGTTACATCCAATCCGCACGAAATCCTCAGTTGTAATATCGCAATTGTGAAAATCAAATGCCATCATCTCGATATTTGTAGCCAGCCAAGCCATACTTGCACTGACCCTAGATGGCCTGTGTGTTACCCACATAAAGTCATCAATAGCGCATAACACCTGAGCAAAATTCTTGGTACGCATCGCATAACACATGTAATGACATCAAAAGCTATAGTGCTTGCAAGTTTAGTTATGTCAAACAATCGGGTATGGGTAACAGGAATTACAGCATCAATGCCATAATCAACTCCGGGTTGATAACGATCATTGATTGTTACAATCACATGCTGCAATTATTACATCGTCGCCGAATCACACCAATAGATCACATTGAGAAAGATTGTTACTACTGTCAAAATATAGTAGATTTCACATGAATATAATCGTAATTACGTGTCGTTGACTATGCGTCAGAAATATCACGCATACGCCATTCTATTTCAAAACTATCATCAGAATACCGTACAAGTGCGTAGTTGTGAGTAGCATGAGACAATTTTCATAATCCCACAATATGTGTAATCTGGTATATCTCGTGTGATGACTTTTTTCCACATAATTGGTAAAGCGTATCGCACTAAATGTTAATTTAAGGAAACTCTTGATATTCACAACTATTATTTAGCCTTGTAGCATTAAATATTCAACCCATTATGCTATAATTCCATCCCATAAGCGATACACTAATGTTATTTTCAATGGATGTGACATGAACACGAAACCCACAATTTATCTCCATATCGGCGCTGGTAAAACAGGCACTTCAACAATACAATCGTGGCTAAAACAAAATCAACAAAATCTCCATGATCAGGGCTATTTAATTTTTGATAGTGACTTTAGCCCAAATCCAGTCAATAATATGATGAGTAATCAACAGATGTTTTTTCAAAGAGTTCAACAAGATCAAGAGAATGGTAAATCCATATTTCAATCACAGTTACGTAATAATATTGATTACATGCGTGAGAACAACTATCACAGTGCAATCATCAGCGCTGAGCTAATTCTCGTTTCATTCCCTCAACTGAGCACGTGGATCGCACCATTCATTGATGAATGCAATTGGAAGATCATCGCATATGTCCGCAATCAACCACAGTATTTAATTAGCGCTTGGAAAGAGTGGGGATACTGGCAGTACAACTTCGACGAGATGTTCCAAAAAACCAAGCACATGAATGCAAATTGGTATAAGTTACTTGATAACTGGTCACAAGTTTTCGGGACTGACCGTATTTATGTTGGCATCTTTGATAAACAGTGCCTCGTGAATGAATCTATTATCGAAGATTTCGCTAAAGCAACCAACGTAGCACACCTCATCGAAGATTCTAGCACTGAGATTAAAGCAAATCCGTCGCTCAACAATAAAACAGCTCTTTTGCTGAGTAATATTCGCAAACACAATCTTCAACGTGTATCCAAAAATTACATCAAACCAAATCGCTCGAATTACACATCACAAAAAGAATTTCGTGATGCAAATCGGGAATACTTTAGGGAATTACGTGAGACATTTCAAACAAAGCAAATCTTCATCAATAGTGCGCGAATTACCAGCACACAAGAACATGACTCATCACTCTCGCTGGCAACCCAAGCTCAGCTTGACTTCATATATGATCAATTCAAAGATAGCAATGCTGAACTAATTGCCACGTATCGCCCTGACGTAGATATAGACATCGCGTTCCCTCACATTACGTCAAAAAATCATGTGGACTATACAGATACCGAGATTCTCTATTATGGGTTTCAAATTATGTCAGAAATTACTGAAGACTTTATGGAGCAAATCAAGACACAAAACGAAATTATTAAAATTCAAAACACTCGAATTCAGTCACTCGAACAGTTATTGCACCAAAACATCCAACAACTGTTGAATTATACGTCAGCCCACGATACATCACTGTTCGAAGTCCAGAAACAATTTGCAGGTGTGCAACAACAGCTTGAACAAGTCCAACAACAATTCATAGTCCTCCATCAAACTACACACACAAATCCAATTAAATACCTGATAATACGATTACGGCACATAGTTATACATACATGGCACCGATTATCACGTCGATCAAAATAACCGATCCACGTAACAAGGAGTAATTAATGACTAATCGCACATTTGGCGCGCAGAACATGGTGTCGCAACTCCGTAAAGTGATGTTGCGCACACCAGATCAAGCATTCTATGAAGCCGATCCACAGCGCTGGCATTATACTAGTCAACCCGACCAAACCGGCGCACTCAAAGAACATGCCGATTTGTGCGACACGCTGCGCCGCGCCGGTGTCGAGGTCATCATGCACGATACCAGTCTGCCAGATCACGCTGATGCTATTTTTTGCTTCGACCCAGCCATTGTCACCAACAACGGCGCTATCATCTTGCATATGGGAAAACCCCTTCGTATCGGCGAAGAAGACGCTATTGCTCAGAGTATGCAAAATGCCGGCATACCTATTCTTGGTCAATTGACCGGCGACGCCCGTGCCGAGGGTGGCGACACTATGTGGGTTGATGATAATACCATAATGATTGGCGTCGGATTCCGCACAAATTATGAAGCCGTCCGCCAAATTCGTGCCATGCTATCGCCGCATGGTGTCGAGGTCATTTCTTACGATTTACCCTATTACACTGGTCCTGAGGCCTGCTTACATTTGCTTTCGTTCATCTCTATGGTCGATCACAATATGGCAGTGGTCCACCTACCACTCATGCCAACAGCAATGTACCAAGAATTGAAGCGACGCAACTTCACCCTCATTGAGATTCCCGCATCTGAGTACGACACCATGGCCACCAATGTGCTTGCCATTGCTCCAAAAGTCTGTTTGATGCTTGACGCAAACCCAATTACTGCAGGTCTACTTGCCGATGCCGGATGCGAGGTTCTCACCTACCGTGGTAACGAAATTTCACTCAAAGCAGAGGGTGGCCCTACCTGCTTGACCCGCCCACTCCTCCGCGATTAATCATCAACTCGCAACCGACCGGTGCACAAGCACCGGTCGCTATCCTGAGGATTCAATGAATCAACTCACTGCGACCGAGCGCCGCGTCATCGAGGCACTCGACACAGATAGTATGCTTGCTTTTCTGAGCGAGCTCGTGGCCATCCCAAGTATCTCTGGACACGAAGACGACGCCCAACGGCATATGGCCGCAAAAATGCATCAAATCGGACTACAGACTGACACGTGGGATATCGACTTTGAGACACTCAAACTCCACCCTGCATTCTCGTGGGAAATCGAGCGCCCGCATGGAATCGGCCTCGTCGGCTCGATAGGCGAACACCGCGGTGGTCGATCACTCGTCCTCAACGGACACATCGATGTCGTCCCCGAGGGCGATCACCGCAACTGGGACTCACACCCGTATTCTGCCACCATCCGTAACGGCAACATGTACGGGCGTGGTGCTCTGGACATGAAAGGAGGGCTTGTCGCGGCGCTCTGGGCAATGAACGCTATCCTTAAGGCAGGCGTCAAGCTCACCGGCGTCATCCACCTCCAAAGTGTTATCGGTGAAGAAGACGGTGGTTGTGGCACACTCGCATCCGTTCTGCGCGGCTACACAGCCGATGCCGCCATTATCCCTGAGCCAACCCGCCTCGCTATTGCACCTGCCCAAGCCGGAGCTCATAATGTGCGCATCACAGTACCTGGTTTGTCTGCACACGGGTGCTACCGCGAGGAGGGAGTGAGTGCCATCGAGAAATATTACGTCGTCCAACAAGCCTTGATTGCCCTTGAAGCCCAACGTAATCAACGGATGCGCCACCCACTCTTCGATAATTATCGCCTACCCTATCCCCTCAGCATTGGTACTGTGCGAGCCGGGAATTGGCCATCTAGCGTTGCCGAAGAGCTCATCGCCGAAGGGCGCTACGGCATCGGTATTGGCGAGGACTCACAGGCAGCGCGTCGCGAACTCGAGGATGCAATAGCCGTTGCCGCATCACAAGATAGTTGGCTCGCTCTACACCCTCCAATCATCGAATGGTGGGGTGGCACATTCGAACCAGCCGAGACTGATGTTAACCATCCAATCGTCAGCACATTGACACATGCGCACCAAACATTAGGCAAAAAACCAGTTCTCGAAGGTATGCCCTATGGAGCTGATATGAGGCTTTTGGTACATCAAGGTGGTATGCCAACCGTTATGTTTGGCCCTGGCGATGTGCGGCTTGCACATAAACCCAATGAATACGTACCCGTAGCAGATTTAATCCATGTTGCCCAAACACTCGCCGTGACCGCATTGCGATTTGTTGGGTACCACGACTAACCACAAAAAACCACCCCAGTTGTCTATCACGACAACTGGGGCGTTAGTATGCATTATGGCAATTGATACCAACTACCGACAGTCGACAAATACCACGGCGTTGTAAACGTTGGTAATTCGTTAAGCGATGCTAAACGTGCACTGCGAAACACATACCGCTGTTGCCGCGACACAAAATAATACGGTGCAACAACGGTGATACGAATACTTGCGTTCCGCTCAGCATTCATACGGCCCACAACGTCATATGTCGCAATGGCAGACATGTAGAGCATATCATATCCATTATCATTCATACCGACGATATTAAGACTCCCTCGTATATCGGGCAAACCATAGTTTTGTTCATCACCGGCAAATAGCCAATATGCCAGTGAATCATATAGAAGTGTATCAGCGTACTCAGCATCACTACGCCCATGAGCCCATTCGACAATCGCCACATCGTAATCGTACGGTGGAGTAAGGCGCTCAAGATACTGCTGACGTGTCACATCAATACGTGTTACTTCGATACCACCACGTTTCCACTGATCCTGCAAAAACTGCGCCAGCTCTTGATGTATCGGGTTATCAACTTGGACCACCATCGTCAACTGCAGTGGTTCGCCGTTGCGCAACAACTGCTGTGATGTTGCATCATACTGCCAACCTTGCTGTGCTAGTTGCTCATCCATGTCAATGCCCGGCGTATTTAACTCGGGCACCTCAAGCCAAGATCCAGGTAACGCAAGTTGCCGTACAGCCATGTGTTGAGATTGTAATTCGGCAAAATGTGCATCAACTTCTGCCAGACGAATCAATTCGTGGCGCAAGGGCAATATATTCAAGCCTCGATTTACACGCAGATTAAACGCCACAGCTAATACACTATTTAATGGATATGCTGATTGCACCATTGTATTGCTACTAATCGATTGCATCGTGTCTATCACGACAAGATCATCCAACGATACCAACGATGCCAGCGAATCAGTCAATTGATTCAACTGCAATGTAATCCCATCCAACAACGGTGGCCCACGATAATAATACTGATTTGCCTCGAATTGTAAATCACCGTTATCAGCGATTTGACGCAACACAAACGGACCTGCACCAACCGTCAAAGTCCGTAAATTGATTGCATCAAGTGCCTGATCCACCAGAACATGCCGTGGTAAAATTGGCAATGCCCAAAGTGTCAATAGTGGTGAATACGGTTGTACCAAGCGGAACTCAACTACACCGGGCTCAGGATTCACAATCTCGCGTATCAACGTTAACTCACGTCCTAAAGGCGTCTGTAACTCTAACATTTGTAGAGATTGATAGGTATATACTACATCGCTTGCAGTCAAACTCTGACCGTCAGACCACTGCAAATCACTACGAAGTGTCACTGTCACCACAGTGCCTGTTTGATCGACCTGCCACGACGCTGCCAACTCGGGTTGCGGTTGTCCGCGCACATCAAGGCGCGTCAAACCCGCCTGCGATAACGATGCGACGACCTCTGCCGCCCGATTATGTAAGTTCCACGGCTGAAACACCGATAAATCCTCGTCGAGAGCATACGTCAACGTGCCACCTCTCGGTAATGGCGTCGGCAGATTCACAACTTCTTGCCAATTTTGTGGTGGCTGGCATGCAACAAGCAGTAACGCCAACCACCAAACCATACGTTTCATGAAGTCCCTTTGTCGTTACAAGCCTACCGCTGCACCATCTTTGCGAGGATCAGATCCTGCAAATGCAACGCCATCCTCAACCACAATAATCTGCCCACCCCCAAAACCACCAACCTTGGCCGGTGTCACATCATGGCCGAGTGCTTCGAGTGATTGCTGAGTCGTTGCATCATGCTCAAACATGACCGTGCGCATACCGTCATATGGCTCAACCAGCTCAAAGCGAGGTGCATCAAGTGATTCTTGCGGATTCATCCCATGATCAATCATATTGACCAACATCTGTACATGCCCTTGTGGTTGCATAAAGCCACCCATGACCCCAAAGCTTGACCATAGTTCACCATCTTTGGTCACCATACATGGAATGATTGTGTGGTATGGACGTTTGCCCGGCTCCAGCATATTTGGGTGGCCCTCATCCAACACAAAGTTGGCGCCACGATTTTGCATACAAATACCGGTGTCACCCGCTACTACACCAGATCCAAATCCCATGTACAAACTATTAATGAACGACACGGCATTACCATATTTGTCCACTGCAGTGACATACACCGTATCGTGTGACATCGGAATCTCACCAGCTACCACCTCGTTGACCTTAGTCGGATCAATCAGCGCTCGGCGTGTTGCAATGTATTCCTCTGACAATAACTCACGCACCGGTACATTTACAAATGCAGGGTCAGCGATGTAGCGCGCAGCATCGGCAAACGCCAAACGCATGGCCTCAACCTGCAAATGAATTGACTGAGGTGAATGTGCTGGCAAACTCGCCAAATCAAAACCTTCGAGCAACCGTAATGCAATCAAGGCAGTCAATCCTTGACCATTAGGTGGACATTCAAATACGTCATATCCACGATACTTGGCTGTCGCCGGCTCGACCCAATCACAGGTGTGACTGGCCATATCGTCTAGTGACAAAAATGCGCCGTCTCGTGCAAGTGCTGCTATTATCCGCTTAGCCAAGTCACCCCGATAAAAAGTCTCAGCACCGCCACGAGCAATCTCTTCGAAGGTACTCGCTAACTCAGGTTGGTAGAATCGCTCGCCTAACATCGGTGCACGTCCATTTGGCAGAAAGATACGTGCTGCATCAGGATGCTGACGCATCTTATCCGCAAGCGTAGCCCAGCCCCGGGCAATAATCTCGCTCACCGCAAATCCATGTCGTGCATGATGAATCGCCGGTGCCAGAATCGTCGCAAAATCAAGTTTACCGTGTTGCTGAATCAATGCCTCCCACGCAGATACCGCACCTGGAACACTAATTGGTAGCACACCAAACGCAGGAATCTTGTTGAGACCTCGCTTTGCGAATTCAGCCCGTGTCAATGACTTAGGGGCCCGCCCACTACCATTCAATGCCTTGACATTCTTGGTGCGTGCATCATAAACCAAAGCAAACGCATCACCACCAATGCCGGTACTCATGGGTTCAACAACATTTAACACTGCTGCAGCAGCAATCACTGCATCAGCAGCTGTACCACCCTGCGCTAACATCTGCAGGCCAGCTTGAGCGGCTAATGGATGACTCGTTGCAACTGCCCCACCAGTGCTCACAATCATCGAACGACGTGATGGATACGCACTAAAGCTCTTCATGGTTCCTCAATTCGTTACTTGTTGATTGACTTAATCAATTCATCAATGACGCCGCGATTTAATGTCCCCGACGAACGATATACTTCTTTGGCATTGGCATCAAATAATACGTAGGTCGGTGTCATCTGCACACCAATCGAATTGGCGAGTTCACGATTCTCGCTGTTGCGTGCATCTAGTCGAACAACTCGTAGAGTACCTTGATAATCTTTTTCGATCCCATCCACGATGGGCTTTGTGGCAACACAGCCTATTCAGAAATCTGAGTAATATTCGACTAAAACGGGTTGACCACCTTTGAGCATATTCGGTATTTCAGCTGTTGGTGTACGTCGCGTCCACATTGCCGTAGTAAGCACAAGAATTACGAGTACACCTAACACGGTAATTCGCACCGGAGCCCATGCTCCTTGATACGCCCACCAGCTCACTCCAGCAATAGCCATGAGCGCCATTACGACGAAGGAATTTTGATTGATAAACATAGACTCGCCGCCTTTTTTATATGAGTTACATCTGCATTATACGTGAATCGATTCATCTCATCAGCATTTTTCAGAACAAATGCCTTCCAAATTTAACAACGAACTACTCCATATTTAGGATATTTCATGGTTGAATCTATAAACTTTAGTTACCCTTGAAGCAAAAATCCCTCATTTATGTTCATACTAAATTATGGTTCTAGTTAGTAGAAATATTGCAACCCATGTCAAACCATCTATTTAAGTCAATCACATTACATGTCGGTTTACCCAAAACAGGCACTACTTCTATTCAAAATTATTGTCATAAATATGCATCTCATTTAGCTTCATTTAATATTCATTATCCACAATCATGGCCACGCAATCACACCGCACCATTGGCACACATTGCGCAATCTGAACCACACATCAACAGAATAAGTGCAAAAGGTATTACAAAACAAGATACCAATCCTGTCGATTATTGGTTACAATTATTCAATGAGGAATTGCGTAGCTGCTCAGCGGATAATTTGCTTTTATCAAGTGAACTAATACCAAATTTTGATATTTCATCACTCTATAATCTCAAGAATTTTTTACTTCGTTATACAAACATGATTAAAATCATCATGTATGTTCGCCATCCAGTCAACCTTGCAGAAAGTCTCGTTCCTACTCTTCTGTGGTATGGTGGATTTCCTAGAGTAGAGATCGACCAAATACTGCTCTTGAAATTTCAGAATTATTTTAAGTTGCGCATCCAAAAAATTGAAAATGTGTTTGGCAATGACAACCTTATAATCACATCGTACGAGGCTGCTCAAAACCATCCCAATCGCATAGTTGGCCATTTTCTTGACCAAATAAACGTAGCGTATCAGCCATTCGATGCAGCATCTTTCGCGTTTAATTCTCGTCCATCGCAAATAAGTTGTGAAATTATCAATAGGTACAACCTAAATCTCGCTCAATCAACAAATCTGGATACAGCAGATAACATTCACAAATTATATCAATTAGAAGGTGATGTATTTAAACTACCAGATGCACAACGAAAAAATATATATGAAATAAATAAATCTGACAGTCACTGGCTTTATGAATATACACAAATTGACTATCGTGACTTTCCAACACAAACATCACAAATGCAATCTGCGCATGATTCGCAGAACAAAATGTCGTTATTCAGCTTGTTTAACGTGCTTACTCCCACATTACAACGTGCCACGATTGACTATCTCAATGAGCATCAACATGATTTATTTGATGATGATCAAATTACCTTTTTGACACAATCACACACTGCAAAACGGCGTTTCATTAACAATCCTAAGATTAACCCGAGAATCAGCATTGAATCTATGTATATTTCTTGTGCTGCAGTACTTGCAGCACATAATGACTTTGATATGGCACTAAGAGTACTGAACTACGCACAAATATACAATCAAGAATCAGACCATATTAAGCAGAAAATAGAGGAATACACCCTCTATGTTTCAAAACCTGATTAAGAGTGCCTATTGAAAAGGATTCAAACATCGCACAAATTGACTTATTGTGTGAATTACTCAGGTATAATAAAGTTGTATACCAATGGAGGAGCCCGTGTACGACGACAAACCACATCACGAATGCGGTATTTTTGGCATTTTCGCACCTAACGAAGATGTTGCCCGCATGACGTTTTTCGGTCTTTATGCCCTACAACATCGTGGTCAAGAGAGTGCCGGTATCGCAGTTGCAGACGGTCGCAGTATCAATCTCCACAAAGAGATGGGCCTTGTAGCACAAGTCTTCACTGAAGAAAAGCTCCGCCCCCTAAATGGTCATGTGGCAATCGGCCACACACGCTACTCAACCACCGGTTCATCCAAGCTTCTTAATGCTCAACCATTCGTTGTCGAGAGCGCTCTAGGCCCATTAGCTATCGGGCATAATGGCAATCTCACCAACGGCACTGCACTCCGCAACGAGCTCTTTCAGCGGGGATTCGGTCTCAGCTCATCTAGCGATAGCGAACTCATTGTCCAACTCTTAGCTGGCGGTCCCGGCAACAATTGGGACGAGCGCATCAATGCTCTGATGGACAAAGCCGAAGGCGCGTACTGTCTTACCATTCTGACCCGTGATACCCTCTACGCTCTGCGAGATCCGTGGGGTGTACACCCATTATGTCTCGGCCAAATCGGCGAAAATGGCTGGGTGGTTGCTTCAGAAAGTTGTGCTCTCGCCACCATCGGCGCAGAATTTGTCCGTGAACTCGATCCCGGCGAAGTCATTGCAATCGATGCTAATGGGCCTCGTACAATTGGCAAACATGCATCACGGCAACGCCACCTATGCTTATTTGAGTATATATACTTTGCCCGCCCTGACTCGCAAATCGACGGACGAACCCTCCACGCAGCCCGCGTCGAGGCCGGTCGCATTCTCGCTCAAGAGTCACACGTCGATGCCGATATCGTGATTCCAGTGCCCGATAGTGGCATACCAGCAGCCATCGGCTATGCCCAACAATCGGGTATTCCATATAGTGAGGGGCTAATTAAGAACCGCTATATCGGCCGCACCTTCATTCAACCTGATGATCGGCTGCGCAAAGTCGGCATCCAACTGAAGTTCAACCCACTCTCTGATAACCTCGAAGGCAAACGAGTGATTATCATAGACGACAGTATCGTCCGTGGTAACACATCTGGTCCAATGGTGCGCATGCTCCGCGCTGCTGGCGCTAAAGAGGTGCACATGCGCGTCTCGTCACCACCCATCAAACATCCCTGCTACCTCGGCGTCGATATGGCAACTTACCCTGAACTCATTGCCCATCGACTCGATGTCTCCCAAATATGTGAGCATTTGGGTCTCGACACTCTCGCTTATTTGTCTCTCGATGGACTACAAAAAGCTACCCGCGCACAGGGTTTCTGTCACGGCTGCTTCACTGGTAAATATCCGGTCGAGGTCTCACTCGTTGACAAACATGCCTTTGAAAACCGCTAGCCGGCTCTTGCCGTACTTCGAATTACTGACTGGCCACTTCGCCCATGAACCGGCGTGGTGGCCTATTCATACGCCACACCGTGACTACGAAGTCACCCTCGGCATGGTGCTCGTCCAACAAACTCGTTGGGAACAGGTCGAAGCTGCGGTCATCAGGCTCCTCAACGCAGGTTACACCACATTCGCCGAGCTAGCAGACGCTGATCCCCATCATGTCGGCATATTATGCAAACCCTGTGCCTTCTACACACGCAAAGGTATAGCCCTTGTGACCCTTGCACAACACGTACGACGCCAGCCGTATCACATACAATCAATCCTCGCCTTACCGCGGAACGAATGCCGCCAACAGCTCTTGTCACTGCCACAAATCGGTCGCGAAAGCGCTGACACCATCATGCTCTATGGCGGTCATCACCCGCTGTTCATTGTCGACGCCTACGCTCGGCGATTCCTCGCACGTACTGGCATCTATGCAGACCAGATTGACGCACTCAAAGCCCCCTATGATCAACTCCAACACATCATTGAGGCAGATATCGGCACGGTCGATGTCATCACTGCTCGTGAACTTCATGCCATGATGGTCGAGATTTGTATCCATCACTGTACCGCCACCCGCCCTCGATGCACACAAAGCGGCGCAGTGCGCCGCTTTGTCGATCCACGTAAATGTGCCGAACACTGTCCTCCCTGTTCAGGTTGTCCAGTTGCGCACGAATGTCGTCATCACCAGTCTACGATACAACTGTTGGGGTGAACACCAACTCCCACACGTATAACCCACTCTCTTGACGCACCCCATGCCAGATACCAGCAGTTGGCGAATGATTGCCATAGTCGTACTTGTGCCCGCTCAAGTCAATCGTGTCATTCGTGGTCTCTTGCAACGTTGCCAAGACACAACACCCATGCGTCACCAACATCACTCGACCTACCTCGCGCTGAGAAATCTCATCGAGTAACCCGCGCACACGGGCACGAATATCGCGATGCAACTCACCGGGCGCTCCTTCTTTGATGCTCTCAACATAGGCAAATGGCGCAGTCATGTGCTCCGAAACAATCAAGGCAGTCTGGCGCGTCCGCATAAATGGCGAGACATAGACTGCATCAATCTCTCGAGTCTGCAAAAACAACCCGGCTTGTAGCGCCTCTTTACGTCCCACATTCGTCAGTGGTGGCCCCGGTGGAATATTATACGGAACCGAACTACCTCGATCTGGTGCGGCGTGGCGCAATATATAAATCTCGTGTACCATATCCTCGTCCAATCACCCAATCCACTCGTATTTTCTCACAAATCAAGGAGGCATGCATGAGCACTGGTCGTCTTGTCGGTCGTACCGCTATTGTTACCGGTGCAGGGCGCGGAATAGGTCGCGGCATCGCCCTCGGCTACGCCAATGAAGGCGCTCGTGTCGCACTCGTCAGTCGCAACCAAGCCGAGCTCGAAGAGGTCGCCAACGAAATTCACCAACACGGCGGCGAAGCGCTCGTAACCCCTGCAGATGTGCGCGACTCAGCAGCCGTCGATGCGGTCGTTGCCAAAGTCGTCAATAACTGGGGCACCGTCGATGCCCTCGTCAATTCGGCCGGCATCCCAATGGTATCACCAACCAGCGAACTCAGCGACGAACGCTGGCAACTAGCACTCGATATCAACCTCAACGGCACATTCTACTTTTGTCGGGCAGTCGGCGCAGTCATGCTCCAACAAGGCCGCGCTGGCACTATTGTTAATATTGGCTCGCTTCACTCGTTTCAAGGCATCCCCATGCGCGCTGCCTATGCAGCCTCCAAAGGCGCCGTACTCCAACTCACGCGCTCCCTTGCGACTGAATGGGCACCGAGTGGCATCCGTGTCAATTGCATCTCACCAGGCTGGATTCGTACACCACTTCAAGATGAGCTGGTCAAACAAGGTAAACTCGATCGCGCACCGATTATCGCACGCACCCCTATCAAGCGAGTAGGTGAGGTCAGTGATATCGTCGGGCCAGCTATCTTTTTGGCATCAGATGAGTCTGCATTTATTGTCGGCGAACAATTGATTGTCGATGGTGGTTGGGGCGTCTACGGCTTTATTTAGGCATTTTTCTTTCAAAAAAGCCCTGCCTCCGGATGCCATTCAGACATACTCGGGGCAGGGCAAAGTGACCTACGCCATCAAACCGTACTGGAACAAATACTGCTGGATGCGCTGCTTGAGCGTGTCACGGGCCACCCGAAAATGCTCAATCGTTCCAGCAACCGCTGGATCCATTACACTCCAATGATGTTTCGTCTGCTGATCAAAATGCTTTTCGACATGCAGACGCGCGTAATCACACACCGAAATAACCACGTCAGGCGTTACGTCAAGTTCAACGATTTGCTTAGCCGATTGAAGTGAGGCATCTATCCCCACCTCATCCATCACCTCTATCGTGAGTGGGTGAATAGTGCTTGGCTCAACACCAGCACTTACGACCGATAATTGTGGCACAAAATGTCGCGCCCACGCCTCCGCCATCTGCGAACGAGCACTATTCGCCCGACACACGAACGCCACAACCGGCATTGTCGCACCATTCCCAGCAGGTGCAATTAATTCAGCCCGGACAGCATTCAGATAACGCTCGAGCGTATCAGGCACATACTGATAGTAAATCGTCCGTGCATCGTAATCACTGCGCCGACTCCGTACCAATCCTGCCTCGGCTAATATTTTGAGTTGATACGATGCTGCGCTCGCACTCATCTGCAATACTTGACTGGCCTCGTGCGCAGTAAGATCCCGTACACGCAGAGCTTTGAGCAAGTTCACACGGTCTGTATGCCCCAATAATTCAGCTATTTTGATGATATCCATCACATATCCTCGATTTTTGATACCACCGACATTCTGTACCTAGCATAGCATGACTTGCTATTATTTCAAATCCATTTTAATATTTCAAATGTATTTGAAATAATTTTGGAGGTATATATGGTACGCGTTGGCATCAACGGCTTTGGTCGGATTGGGCGTTTGAATTTGCGCAACGGCATAACAAGTAGTCAGCTCCAGTGGCAACACATCAACGAGCCAAGCGGTGACAACGAAATGTGCGCATACTTATTGAACTATGACAGTGTACACGGGCGTTGGGCCTACCAAGCAGTCCCTGACAATTCGGGCATGCACATTGGCCCACACGCTATCACTATTTCACACAATACCGCCATCGAACAGACTGATTGGTCAAACTGCGACATCGTGCTGGACTGCAGCGGCAAGTTCCGCACCGCAGAAAGTCTTGCGCCGTACTTTACCCAAGGCGTCAAACAAGTCATTGTGGCTGCACCTATCAAGCAAGACGCGCTCAATATTGTCATGGGGGTCAACCAAGAGCGCTATCGAGCCGACACGCACGCGATTGTGACCAACGCATCATGTACAACCAACTGTTTAGCCCCAGTGGCACATGTAATTCATACGACACTCGGCATCAAACACGGCATGATTACCACAATGCATTGCATGACCAACACCCAGAGTGTGGTTGATAAGCCGAGCAAGGATGCGCGACGCGCTCGTTCGGCATCGACTAACATGATACCCACGACGACCGGGTCGGCATCTACCATTGGCCTCATCATCCCTGCACTGCAGGGTAAACTCGATGGTATTGCCGTGCGTGTGCCAATGCTTGGCGCATCATTAACCGATTGCGTCTTTGAGGTCGAGCGACCCACGACGGTGGCTGAGGTCAATGGCATTCTTAAAGCAGCGAGTGAGACACCACAACTCAAGGGAATTTTGGGGTTAGAAGAAGAGTTGCTGGTGTCGAGCGATTTTCGCAGTGATCGCCGATCAGCCATTGTCGACGCAAGTTCGACGATGGTCACAGGTGGCACACAAATCAAGATTCTTGCATGGTACGACAACGAGATGGGTTATGCTCAACGCATGGTCGAACTCACCGAATACGTCAGTGCACAATGGGGGCGATAATGCAGCAATCAGATGCCATTCGCATCGGTTCAGCCTATAGTATCTTGACGTTATCGGATGGGGCATTACGGATGCTAGTGTTGTTTCATTACTACACACTCGGCTACAACGCACTCGATTTGGCATTCGTATTTGTGTTGTATGAACTATTTGGTGTGGTTGTGAATTTGTTTGGCGGTCAACTCGCTAATCGCATTGGTTTACTGAACAGCATGCGAATAGGTATGATATTACAAATCATCACGCTCTGCGCGCTTGCGATTCCCACCGAGTTGCCAGCGCCATGGTATGTCATGCTCTTTCAGGGCTTTGCAGGAATATCCAAGGATATCACCAAAATCAGTGCGAAGAGTGCTATCACTACACTCTCACAGCATAATACGACAGGATTATTCCGGATTATCGCCGTAGTCACAGGCGCCAAGAATGCACTCAAGGGTGCCGGATTCTTTGTTGGCGGCTTATTGCTTGTCCTATTCGAGATGCGTGTGGCATTGGTGTCGCTCGCTGGGTGGGTCAGCATCGGGCTTGTGCTGACGCTCATCGTGACGAATGCATTCCCACCAGCCAAGACCAAATCGTTACGCGGTGTATTATCGCCTCTCACGGCCGTCAATCGGCTCGCAGCGGCGCGTATATTTTTGTTTGGAGCCCGCGATGTGTGGCAAGCTATCGCCTTACCGATTTTTGTGGCAACAGCGCCAAACTGGGGATTCTGGCAATCGGGTAGCGTAATGGCGCTCTATACGATTGGTTACGGCTTTATACAAGCATTTACTCCACGGTTGCTGGCTAAATCGCGCACACCAGATGGGCGCATGACTGCGCAACTAGCCATCATTCCAGCGATCATCTGTATCGCAGGAGCGTGGGGAGCACAGGCATTTGATTTGGCGGTTGAACCCGTGTTGTTCGTTGTCCTTTTGTTTAGTATTGCGTTTGCCATCAACTCTGCAGTACACTCATTTTTAATAGCCGCCTATGCGGAGGAGGGGGCAGTCAGTCTCGATATCGGACTTTATTACAGTGCCAACGCACTCGGGCGTTTGTTTGGTACACTCGCGTCAGGTTGGTGCTATCTCGAGTGGGGGATTATCGGAGCCATGATCGGCGCGGGTATGATGTTTATCCCTGCTGCAATACTCGCGTGGCCACTGCCTACTCCACACAAAGTACTGAAACCAGATGCACTCGCTACAACAGACTAACACAAACGCCCGGTCGATCATGAATCGACCGGGCGCCAATTTGATTGACTTACTCCAATTTATCCCGATACGGTAGTACACCGACCAATACACCCGAGATGATGTAACACACGGATGAGATGATTAGTACAGTGGTGAATGATCCATTTTGCAGTTGACCGCTCCACGTAGATGCCACCGCCCAGCCCAACGACCACGACATACTCGACATACTCGTGCTGGTGCCACGTTGTTGGATGGGCACAGTCTGCATCATCAATGCCGAGAAGAGTGGGAAGGTCAAGCCGATTAACAGGCGATTCACATCATAGGCAGCCGAAGCAATCGGCAAAAAGGGAATGACCATCAGCATCATTGTTGGCGCACCAAGCCCACGAGACCAGGCTGCAACCGTACGCACCCCAAAGCGCTTCGACAATGGTCCACCAATCATACTACCGATGCCCATCGCTAATGACGCTAAAGCCAAATTGGCTCCAACAGCACTATCAGAGAGTTGGAATTCCTGACGGAAGAACAAGTTCTGGAATGGCACAAACATCCCACCAGCAAACCCAAAGAAGAACGACGGTGTCACCAACAGTATCAACATAAAAAAAGAGACCGGTGGCATTGGTGTAACTGGCACCGTACCACCACTCGGACTCATACTATTTGTGTTCCCTGTTTTGATACCCATAAGTGGGGCTGCGGCCAACAATCCGAACACCGCAACCGTGAACATGGCCATACGGTAGGCAGGTTCAGACGTCGCAGAGACACCCATAATAGGAGCAATTATAGCTGGTAATGAGCCACCGATAATACTACCAACAGAGCCAACCATCGTTGAGGCAGCAGCATTAATACCAAACATGGCTGCTCGTTGGCGCGGCTCGATAACTTGACTGAGCAAAGGCACCACGGCAGTATACGTGGCCATGTTGGCAGCGCCGATGATAAAGTAGACAGCGTTCATCAACTGCAGCGGGGTAACCTCCCACGAGCCGATGGTAAATCCAACGCCGTCGAGCAGCAACAATACAGCCCAGCCGAGCGCATACGTCAGAATGCCAATATATAACATCCGCTGGGCGCTGATTTTGTCGATAACCATGCCAATAGGCAATCCTAAAAAAACACCAGCTAAGCGGAATACCGACTGCATCTGACCTGCGACTGCATTGTCGTAGCCTAAGCTAGTCAGATAAAAGTTGAAGAGGATGTCAGCAATACTAAACGACAAACCAAATAAGACACCATGCGTCAAAATCCGGTACACTGCGGGCGAACCGCCCGCCATTAATTCCCGCCATTGGGAGCGTAACGATAACACACTGACCTCGCTCTGTGATTGAAAGCCAACCTATTTCATCCCACACAACATACGCATAACACGATACCACATTACGCAAGTGCACGAGTACTAGGTTGATCGCGATACGGCAAGAATAGGACAATCACTGCAGCCACTGCTTGCCCAATGGCGAAGATTAATATTGGCACCACAAAACCATATTCCACTTGCAAATACCCACTATACAATGCGGCCAATGACCAGCCCAATGACCATTGCATACTGGAGATGCTTTTGGTAATACCACGTTGCTGTGGAGCTACAGATGCGATTAACAGGAGGTCAAAAAACGGGAACGCCATACCAATCAGAAATGTACTAATTGCATAGCCCGTAAACGACAACCACAACATATCAGACAAGGTACAAGCACCCGTAATAGCCGCCAACAACGTTAAGATAATAATTCCCTTGCGTGCGCCAAACCGATTCGCAATGGGCCGGCCAAATAATCCGCCAAGTCCTAATAATAAACTTAACACCGCAATTAAAACCCCAACCATGCCGTCTTCTAATGAAAAGCGCTGGCGTAACATTAAGTTCATGAATGGGTGCAAGATACCACCAGCAAATCCCATCATGAAATTCCCTAAGGTCAGTAGCATGATAAAAGGTATTTTGACAGAATCTGTTGGCTGTCCAGTAACCTCAGCAGGTTTGTTCTGGCCGTTATGTTGAGTAATTCGGGCATGTAAACCAATCAACACCACTACCACGGCAGTACTACATATAACTGGCACATACAATACCGCACGATAGGCCGCCACACTCGTAGCATCAATACCTTGAATGGATGCCACAATGCTCGGCAAAAAACCACCCACTAATGCGCCTACGAATCCCATAATCATAAATATAGAAAAATTAATTCCCAAAATTTGTGCACGTTGTTCAAGAGACACCACGCGCACTAGGGTAGGCACACTGCCAACCATGACAGAAGTAGCCAGTACTCCCGATAACAAATAAAACGCCCGCATCGTATTGATGTCAGTCGTCTGCAACATCACCAACCAAACAATAACATTCAGCGTCGCACCTAGCTGAATTGCGCGAATCCCACCAAAACGATCAACCATCAAGCCAATTGGCACACCAAAGGCAAATCCTGCAAATCGCACAACACTGGCAAGTTGTCCTGCAACCGCATTGTCGTAACCAAGACTTTGTACATAAAAGTTAAATATCACTTCAGGCACACTACCAGCAAGTCCAGCAAAGATAACTGCTAACAATAATCGTTTTACGATCGGCGAAAGCAGTGGCTCACGACGTTCATTATCTGTACGCGCTATTACCATGAACAAGACCTCTCTGCACTGCCCCCTACTATTAGTGACCAGCATCTTTAAATGGAATAATGTAGAATGACACCGCTGATACAACATAGGCGATTGATGCCGCAATCATCACCCAATAAAACCCACTTGCCGACTGAATGTAGCCACTTGCCAATGCAGCCGCAGACCACCCTAGCGACCAGAGCATACTCGTCAAACTAGTACTTGTCCCTCGTTGGTGCGCTGGCACTGACTGCATCACCAAAGCGTCAGCTAATGGAAATGTCACACCAATCACTAGACGGCTAACATAGTAGGCTGCTGCCGCCACGTATAAATTAGGCACGAGCATCAACAATAACGTCGGTGCCGCCAAAAATCTCGTCCAAGCAGCAGCATTGCGCAAGCCGAATTTCTTTGAAAGTGGTCCACCAATCAAACTGCCAAATCCCATCGCAAATGCCGAGATTGCCAAAATTAGACCGACTTGAGCATCCGGCAAATTAAACTGCTGACGGAAGAAGAGGTTTTGAAATGGCACCACCATACCGCCACCCAGCCCCAACAGGAATCCTTGTGAGGCAAAAAGAACTAAGCGCATAAACGGTAGTTTTGGCGCATTGGGATCATCAATTGCCACTCGAGCATTTTGCTGATTGGTCACTGCTTGGCCAATACCTAGTAACGGTATTATCGCCATGAATGCAATTAATGACACACTCAAGAGTGCTACGCGATACGCCAACATATCTGTCGGCCCAACCTCTAACAAGGGGGCAACCAACGACGGCAATGCACCACCGAATAACGAACCAATGAATCCGACGGCAACAACAGCACCGGCGTTAATCCCAAAAAACGTCGCCCGTTGTTGTGGCTCAATCACACTACTTAACAGCGGTATGATTGCTGTATACGTGGCGATATTGGCAGCACCAACCAAAAAATAGATTGGTGCAATAATTGCAATATCATCCCACCCTAATACCACAATCCAACCAATTGCATATGACGCAATTGCAAATAACAATACTTTACGTGCACCTTGACGGTCGATCAGCATTCCCATCGGTATACCAAAAATAACCCCGGCACCTCTAAAAATTGAATTCATCTGGCCGGCTGCTTCATTGCCATAGCCGAGACTCAATAAATAGAAGTTGAACAGCACATCCGACACACTCGCCGCCAGTCCAAACAACAAACTATGCGCCAAAATTCGCAACACTACCGGTGACAAACCGGCAAACATCGACGTGCGTTTAGGTTCGCTGACCACTGTCTTCCTCCTTGTGAATTGCCGTTGTATTGTAGCACTTCCTACTGAATTAATGACACTTTCAAGTATGCGTTAACGTAAAATTCACATAGGCACCACAAAAATAGCGTACGATACATCCCATCAGTTAATCATGAGTATATGAACGCATGAAAGTAGCACTCTTTACCGAAACATTTTTGCCCAAGGTAGATGGAGTGGTCACCATCATCAAGCAAATGATTGAGCGGATGCAGTATCATGGCATCACTCCAATAATCTTTGCACCACCAACGGCCCCCAAATCGTATATGGAAGTGCCAGTCTATCCGAGTTGGGGGATGCGATTTTTGCTCTACCCCGAACTTCACTTCAGCTTTCCATCACCACAAGGCATCAAAGCGATTGTTGACTTTCAACCTGACATCATCCACGTGATGAATCCAACGTTCATTGGTGCAGTCGGTACCATTATGTCGCAGATCGGCAATGTTCCCTTGATCGGCTCAGTTCACATGGACATCGACACCTATGTGACACAGTATGCGGGGGCGTGGGGATTGCCCATTGCTTGGGCATACTTCAGATTGTGGCACAATCGTGCAGCGGTCAATCTAGCGCCATCAACGGCAACGCTCCAACAAATCACCAAACACGGAATACAACGAGGTCAGCATTGGCAACGAGGCATCGACCTGACGCGGTTTCGCCGACTGCCACGTAATCAAGACATGCGTGCTCGTTTAACCAACAACCATCCTGATGATCTTTTGTTGCTGTATGTTGGTCGTCTCAGCAAAGAAAAGGGCGTCCAGCAGTTACACAATCTGTGTATGTTACCTAGAGTGCGGGTTGCACTAGTCGGCGGTGGCCCACAAGAATCAGAGATGAAGCGATTCTTTGCGGATACTGACGCACACTTTACCGGTATTTTGACTGGTCAAGAGTTAATTGACGCATACAATGCCGCCGATGTGTTTGTGTTCCCATCCCAAAGCGAGACATTTGGACTTGCCCCACTCGAAGCCATGGCGTGTGGTCTGCCAGTAATTGCACCATTTGCCGGAGGATTGCGTGATACCATCCAAGATGGCGTTAATGCCATTATTTACGAACCAACACAACCCCAGAGTCTCGTAGATGCGGTCATAAAGCTACGCGATAACCCACACATACGTATGCAACTGAGTCAACAAGCACACACCTACGCTCAACAAAAAAGCTGGCAGGCTTCAATGGATCAATTAATTGAGATATATCGTGACCTATATGCATCACAGGGAAGGAGCCGACGATGAACACTACTGACAACCGAGTCTATATCATCAGTGGGGCAAGTGCCGGCATTGGAGCAGCATTGGCCCACGAGTTAGCGAGCCAAGGAGCACGGCTCGTATTGATTGCGCGACGTGCAGATGTACTTGCATCAGTGGTCGAACAACTCCCCAACGCCTCGACACATCAACAAATCATCGGCGATATCAGTAATCGTGCGACAATTGATGATGCAATTACAAGAGCAAATGCGTCATTTGGACGCATTGATGGAGTAATCTGCAATGCCGGTATTGGACTCAGTGCGCCAGTTGCACACATCGATATCGCTGACTTTCAGGCGAGCATTGACACGAACATCTATGGTGTTCTGCACATGATACAGGCAAGTTTACCTGTATTCACTCAACAGCAGAACGGACATATTATTGTGATTTCATCGGTGGTAGGGGTACAAGGATTACCGTACAGTGGTGGATACTGTGCCACCAAAGGTGCAATCGAACGGCTATGTGATGCACTTCGTATTGAACTTTTAGATACAGGTATTGCGTTGACGGTCGTACGACCTGGCACTGTTACCACCGAGTTTACACAACAGCGACGCGGGCCAAACCGCGAAGAACGCACACACAAACACACCGGAATCTCTGCGTCACTTGCAGCACAACGAATAGTTGCAGGCATTCAGCAACGAAAACGGTACATCTACACTCGCTGGCAGGATCGACTGTTGTTGTGGGGGAGTCACATCGCCGCACCACTGGCAGAGCGAGTGCTTGCGCGTATGATCCGATGGAATGCATAAGAATCACCTCATGTGCAATATATTACACATGAGGTGATTTGATTATTTATGATCGTGAAGCGCGAAGCAAGGCAAGCAAGCGCGTTACTTCGTCGTTCGACAAGCCACCTTGTTCACAAAGCGACTCTTGCGCACAGCGCTCAGCAAGTGCGACACTAACGCTAGTCACCGCAGCACGAATTGCAGTCAACTGGGTAATGACATCGTTACAATTGCGCCCATCAGTGAGCATACGTTGAACGCCGCGGACCTGCCCTTCAATGCGTACTAATCGTGTCACGAGTTCTGCACGTGCTTCTTCACTTAGCGGCAACGTATCGTCACTCATGTCAACCTCGAACTACTGTGATACCGTATCAAAATCCTGCTTGAGGGCTGACTTTGGCTTCACACCAATGACACGATTGACTTCTTTGCCACCCTTAAAGAAGACCATAGTTGGAATAGCCTGAACGCCATACTTCATGGCATATTGCACTGACTCATCGGTGTTGACCTTGACGATTTTGACTTTGCCCTCGTACTCGGTGGCCAACTCTTCAAGAATTGGGGCTACAGCACGACATGGACCACACCAAGGAGCCCAAAAGTCAACTAATACAGGGGTGTCGGACTGCAAAACGGTAGCTTCAAACTCTTTGTCGGTGATATTCAGTGGCTTACCCATGACACAACTCCTTATGCCGATAATTTCAATACCCCCTAGGGGTATAAATACTATACTTGACGGCGAGTGCTATTGTCAACATAATTAATGGGGTATTTGTGTTAGATATCTATTAAATGTATATAAGGCAACCATGGTCGTAGGGGCATCTATTCCGGCACTGATGTGTTTGACATTACGCATCAATACGGGTATACTACACGTTGGTAAATCGTTCCACGAATGAGTTGGACATAGAAGAGTTGCAGCGCCAACGGACTAGCCGTTGGAAACAGCAGCGGCAAGGGAGAATACGTTGTACGCCATCATCCGAGATCGCGGTATGCAGTACCGCGTACAAGAAGGACAGGTACTCGACATTGCTCTTAAGAGTGAGCTCGAGGCTGGTAACGAGCTCAGCATTGACGAAGTGTTGTTGGTTGGCGGCGAGAAGACGATTGTCGGTTCACCGACGATTGCCGGCGCATCAGTAACGCTCAAAGTCATTGGCGAAGTACAAGACGACAAGATCGTCGTGTTCCGCTACAAGAGCAAGAAGCGCTATCGCCGACGCACTGGTCATCGCCAAGATTTGACTCGTGTACAGGTCACCAAGATTGCAGTAAACTAAGTAGTCGTATTTCAGTATCGATGCCAGCACATAGAAGACTGGCAGATACCATGAGGAGATAACGGTCATGGCCCATAAGAAAGGTGTTGGTAGTTCACGCAACGGTCGCGATAGCAACCCAAAGATGCTGGGCGTGAAGCGTTTCGGTGGTCAGTCGGTACGTGCTGGTGAAGTATTAATTCGCCAGAACGGTACGAAGTTCAAGCCAGGCAAGAATGTCGGTTTGGGCAGCGACTACACGATTTATTCAATGATCCCCGGCCGTGTCGTGTTCGAGCACTACAGCCGCACGCAGAAGCAAGTTAGCGTCTACGCTGACGAAGCCGCACAATAAGGAGTAACCGGTGAAACAGGGTATTCATCCAAAATCATACAACACGGTCTATGTGTGTGCCGGTTGTAGCACAGAGTGGCCCACTGTTGCCACCAAAGAAGGTTTGCGCCTTGACGTGTGTGCCAAGTGCCATCCATTCTATACAGGCGAGCAGCGTATCCTCGACACTGCAGGTCAGGTCGACCGCTTCATGAAGCGCCTCGAGAAGAGCCAAGCTCAACAGGGCAAAGGCAAGTAGTAAATACGAAAAACCCCCACAGCACAATGTGCTGTGGGGGTTTAATGTTTGCTCCAACGTTACAACAACCCTGAGAACTTTATTGCTAACATGATTACTACAAACAATCCACCCCAGAACGCAATACGACGCAAATCAGCTGCAATCATTGCGGTCTCAGCAGTGTAATCAAGTGAGGCGGCAACATCTCGAGCAACTACACGACGCGTCGTGCGTACCAAACGCGACTTAGGTTCGACAGCACTTACACCGGTTGCCTGAACCGTAGCAATTGCACTATCAATAATATCGCCTACATTGTCAGGTACATTTGATCCGGTAACAGATGCAACCGGGCGTTGTACACCGAGGCGCTTGCGTTCGGCGCGTGACATTTTGGCCATGAATACCACTCCACATACATGCAATTTTGGTTAACCTGGTTTATTATAGCATAAGCACATATGAATCGCAGATCGACGAACACGCATGCGATATGGAGTCAAGGAGTGGGCATGTCGGACCAGCAGCAGTGGCCATTTAGCATTAGTGTCGTCATTCCGGCACGCAACGAAACGCATACAATTAGCAAGGTGGTCAGCAATGTACGCACCGTCGTACCAACTGCAGAAATTATTGTTGTTGATGACGCGTCAACAGATGATACCGCAGACAAAGCAGCCAATGCTGGGGCACGGGTGATCCGGCGCCCGCATAACATTGGCAACGGGGCAGGAATCAAAACTGGTGTTCGAGCTGCCACAGGCGATGTCATTGTTGTCCTTGATGCCGACGGGCAACATGATGCTAGCGAAATGCCCAAATTACTGCAATATATTGGTCCATATGACATGGTCATTGGCGAGCGCAATCGCGCTGGTCAACAAAACGTCATCCGCTGGCTCGGAAACACATTGCTGAATAAATTGGGGAGCTATCTGATTGAGATGGATATGCGCGACCTCACGTCAGGGTTCCGCGCGATGCGTCGCAGTGTAATGATGGAGTTTTTGCATTTGTTACCCAACAAAATGTCATGGCCAACCACTAGTGCATTGGCGTTTGGCAAAGCTGGCTATCACATTCGTTTTGAGCCAATAACGGTAGCCCCACGCCGGACAGGACATAGTGCGCAGAAGTTACTGCGCAATGGATTTCGCTTTACGGGGATTATTCTGCGCATAACGACACTATTTGCGCCGATGCGCGTCTTCTTCCCTGTTGCAGTAACTATGCTCCTGAGCAGTATCAGTTCGTTTATGGTGAGTTATTTGCTAACCGATCCGGGCCGCTTGCGCATTCCCAACTCAGCAGTCATGTTCTTCGTGGGGGCGGTGATAGTATTTATGTTCGGCCTATTAGCAGAGCAGATCGCCGGGCTACGCTTTCAACGACGCGAGAGTACGGAGAAGACGGAATGAAAACGTCTGTCATCCGTTGGTCTCTGCGCTTAATTGGTCCTCTCTTATTTGTGTTGTTCTTGTGGCGCACTGATGTCAATGCCATCTGGACATCACTGCAAAACGTGCTATGGATGCCGGTCATTGTATCGCTTGCCTTAATGCCGTTTTTCATTATCATCAAAGCATGGCGCTGGCGCATCATCATGCAAGAAATTGGATTACATCCACCAGCAGTGCGTGAATTAAGCAAAATATACACTGTCGGATTATTTTTGGGCGGCACAACACCTGGGCAGAGTGGCGACTTCGCCAAAGCGCTCTATCTACGCGACAGCACACGCCCAATGTCGAGCCTATTGTTTAGCATCTTCATTGAACGCCTGTGTGATGTCGCTGCCATGGCTGTGATGGCATTGATAGGACTGGCTGCCATTGCGCATACTCTCGATACATCGATGCAAGCCACCGTACAAAATAGCACACTCATTATGGCGGCAATTATCTTTATCATGTTACCCGCATTACTGATAAAACGCAGTCGCGATTGGGGCATCAATATACTGCGGCTAGTTGTACCTCAAAGATTTAAACCCACATTTGACGATATTACAAGCAAATTTGCGGCACTCGACATCAAAATCGTGCCAGCCTTGATGCTCTTAGTGGCAACCATGGGGTCAGCTATATCAACTGCAATCCGCATTGCGTTGTTGTTTTATGCAATGGAGCTTAGTCGGATTCCGCTTTCGGCAATCCTCGGTGTCACAGGCCAAATTTCATTACTGCAAGCGTTGCCAATCAGCATCTCTGGGATTGGCATTCGTGATGCAGTATTAATAGCACTACTCCAGTCATATGACTATGCAAGTGCCATCGCAATCGCCTTATCTGGGTTGTTTTTATTGATTAACATCGAGCATATCATTATTGGATTTCTCTATTCATTGCGTTATCCCATCCCCAACCGTGAGGAATCGCATGGTTAAGGTTCACCGCGGTATATTCATCGTTGTGATGATGGTGCTACTAATTGGCTGTAGTGCGCCAGGCCCGACATTCACTGCAGTGAGCAAAGATTACCGCGTGGAACTAGTGTTTGCGCAACCTCCAACACTCAATCAATCAGTTGCCACCACATTGCGCTTTTATTATCAAGAAACACCAATATCAGTCCAAAACGTCGTCTGCGATCTCCAAATGCCTGGCATGGTCATGGGCAGTATGCGCCCAATTGCCGATCAACAATCTGATGGTAGTCATCTGGTGAATTTACTATTTACCATGGATGGAGAATGGAGCATCATTATCAATGCCGATAGCGCTGATGGCCCAATACGGTTATACGTTGAAGGGATTATAATTACCACAGATCCGCTGATAACGCAGACCCCAGCACAAGAATAAGCACTACAAAGG
>JBMTAN010000033.1:0-34943 GCA_049428765.1 Roseiflexaceae bacterium | reverse complement strand
CCCAATTGCGCCGCCCCTTAACTTTATTTAAGAACAAATAAAGCGCTAATCACCAAAAACGACGCCCATACCCTTACATGTGCGTACAAGGTCGCTATGCGGACGGATTGTTTTGAGGTGGCTAACGGCCTCAATCATCGGCACAGTAGTAATATCTTGGGCACTCAGAGCTACCATCTCACCGGTAATCCCCTCGTGGATAGCACGTATCGCTGCTGCGCCAAAACGCGTCGACAAGATACGGTCGTATGGAGTCGGTGAGCCACCACGTTGGATGTGACCGAGCACCACACAGCGGGCATCTTTGCCTGTTAATGCTTGCACTTGATCAGCGACCATTTGACCTACACCGCCAAGGCGACCATCACTACCAAATAATGGTTTGCCACCTTTAGGGAATGCTCCTTCGGCGGCTACGATAATACTTGACGTCTGTCCATGTTGATCGAGTTTGGTCACGTGCTCAGCGATTTTGTTGATATCAAAGGGAATCTCAGGAATCAAAATTGCGTCAGCACCACCAGCAATCCCGCTGTGGAGGGCAATCCAGCCTACATGTCGGCCCATCACCTCAAGAACCATGACGCGATTGTGGCTCGCGGCAGTAGTGTGTAATCGATCAATGGCCTCAGTGGCAACTTGGAGTGCGGTATCAAAGCCGAAGGTGCGATCCGTGCCGGCTAAGTCGTTATCAATGGTCTTAGGCACTCCAATTACGGGTGCACCTAAGCGTGATAACTCGAGGGCAATTGTTTGGGTACCCTCACCACCAATGGTAATTAATCCAGCTAATCCCATCTCGAGAATATTATCGCGGGCAGCGAAGTACGGACAATTTGGATCATTCTCGATGCGTGGCCCATTAAAGTGGCCTTTGTTCGTTGTGCGCAACACTGTGCCCCCAAGCGGGAGTAGTCCTCGCACATCGGCAGATGTCAACACGCGGTAACGAGGTGTACCTATCAAGCCCTCAAATCCATCTTCGATGCCCAACATTTCGTAGCCCAAAGACTCACCGGTGACGACTGCAGCACGTACCACGGCATTCAATCCAGGTGCATCGCCACCACTAGTAAGCATGGCAATACGTGGCTTGACTTTTTTTGTTGAAGACATGTCCCAAACCTTTCACACGGCGACACTGCCTACAGGGCATTTCATTGCCAAATTCTTGGTCATCGTGCCGGCGATTATACCGACAGAATTACTTTTGCGCAAACGTATCAGGTGATACTGCATGCAACCACTGCTCAACCTCGAGGATGTTGGTACATGCATGCCAGCGTTGATCATGCGCATCAATATCAACGTGCTCGTGTTGCCACGTCAGATGATACGGTACATGGATTGCATAGCCCCCGATATCAACAACAGGCATGATGTCGGAACGGAGCGAATTCCCAATCATAACGAATTCACGCGGGTTTATATCGTAGCGACGAAGAATTCGTTCATAGGCAGAAGGTGTTTTGTCACTGACCACCTCAATATGACGAAAGTAGTCAGCTAAGCCAGAACGAGCTATTTTGGACTCTTGATCGAACAAATCACCTTTCGTGATAATCATCAAACGAAAGTATGGAGACAAGGCGGGAATAACACGTTTAACATCCGGCAATAATTCAAGTGGAGCATGCACCATGGCGCGGCCAATATCTATGATTTGGCCAATCTCAAGACTGGAGATGGCACCGTCAGTTACTTGAATTGCCGTTTCAATCATCGACAACAAAAAACCCTTGATGCCGTAACCAAAGTACGCCAAATTACGTTGCTCGGTCTCGTATAACTCTTGGGCATCCCATTCGGCACGATACGGCGCTAGGATTGCCTGATACTGCGCCTGAGCCGAGACGAAGTAGTCTTCGTTAGCCCAGAGCGTGTCATCTGCGTCAAATGCGACTGTGGTGATTGTGTGAGTATTCATGCGTTCATGATACCACTTTGCATAGCGTATCTGTGCATCGCACCAACTCGCCAGATATGAAAAAGAATCATTACGACAACAAAAACACAGCACATCTCATCATTTTCACGTCATATTGACAATAAATCACATCAAGTGCACATTTGTGAACTGCCAATTTGCTATTGTTATAAATGACTTTATACGTAAAAGGTCTATAGAAAAGAGGTTCTTGATGACACAACACCATTGGTTGCACAAGCTACTAATGATTGTCATCGTATTTGGCACATTAGGGAGTTATGCCGAACCGTTGGCAGCGTCAACCGGACATGCAGCACAAGCCACAAATACCAGCAGTAGTAGCACGGCATTCATCGATGTCGTCGTCGGTGACAATCACACCTGTGCCTTACGGGCCAACGGCACAGTGATGTGCTGGGGACTTAATACCGAGGGACAACTGGGCATCAACGATCCACTGACACGTTATAGTTTATATCCGGTCGAGGTACCAGGGTTAAATGATGCCACGGCCATAGCCGCAGGCAGCAACCTGACCTGTGTCATCAAGCGCGATCAAACGATGGCCTGTTGGGGCTACGGTTACCATGGTGACAATGCGAATGTGTATGTGCGTTGGGCACCAGCCAACGCATCAAACATGCGCGATGTGGTCGAGATTGCCGTCACCAACCTCGGCACCTGCGCCAAGGACACACGTGGGACATTGATGTGTTGGGGATATAACGCAGATAGTTTAGACTTCTGGATTCCTACACCAGCACGTGGAAGTGGAAGTACATATTATCCTCGCATTTACATGAACGGCGATGTTAAGACGTTTGCCATCCGCAATATCGATCGCTCACGTCGTATGTGTGTATTACGTTACGACGGACGTTTAACTTGTATGGGCGCCAATCACGACGGTGCCCTCGGGCTTGGATTCATTTCGAACTACTCCCATGAAGGCTACTCAGTGCTAGGCTTGGGCAACTTCGTTGAGAAATTCGCCTTACACCAACAAGGTGGGTGTGCGATTTTGACGGACGGCACGGTCAGCTGTTGGGGCATGGGCAGTGCTACTGCCTACAACCATCAGGTACCTGAGCCGATGACTGAAATTTACGGTTCAACGGCTAATCGCTTTTACTTCAAAGGTGAGTCAGGCACGATTTATACCACCGGTGATAACACGAACGGCGTACTTGGTATCGGTACTGTCGTGCACCCATGGAACTTTATGACCGCTATCCCCGAGATTTATAACGCCGTCAAAGTAGCTGGGCCAGACCATCAACACGGCTGTGCTGTACTCCAGAGCGGACGCATCCGTTGTTGGGGGCATAATCCATATGGACAGTTGGGGAACGGCACACAATCAGGATCGTACACCCCCAAGAATATTGCATTACCGGGTGCACCAATTATCGACAATATCACTACAGACGAAGATACGATGAGTGGGTTGTTACGAATTCAGCGTCACCCTGAGGATGGCGATGAGACGGCTTACATCCGCATTCGGTCTGTTATTGGCGGTAAGTTATATAAAGCAGACGGCGTGACACGTGTTATTGAGGGTAGTTATTTGTCAGTAAGCGAAACCTCAAACGGGTTGCGTTTTTTGCCCAACCCGAACATATTCGGGGTCAATGTTGGGCTGATTAGTGTACAAGCATCGACACAACCAAATATCACGGGAGTAAGCAACACGGTAGTCACGGGGAGCATCAATGTGACGCCAATGGCAGATCCCCCCATTATCGCGGATGCACAAACATACGAAGATACACAGTCATACGATGGGCTAACTATTCAACGTAATCCGCTCGATGGCGCGGAGGTTACCCATGTAGTCATCAACGGATTCACCGGTGGACAATTGTATATGCCAGATGGGACGACTCCAGCGCGCACAGGGCAAATTCTTGATTTAGCAACAGCCAATCAAGGACTCCGCTTTATGCCAAATCCGAATAGCATTAGTAACGGCACAGTAAGTGTGAGTGCAGCGACATCAGCAACGGGCGCGGGCAGGAGTGATGCAGCCATAGCGCAAGTGATTATATTGCCGGTAGTAGACGGCGCACCAACAATTACTGGTGTCACAACCAACGAGGACGAGGTCAGTCGTGCAGGAATTGTGATTCAACGGAATGCGATTGACGGGAGCGAAGTAGGCTACTTCAGGATTGTCAGTAGCGCACCTGGGCGATTTTACTTGAATGATGGCGTGACAATGGTGCCCAACGGGAGTTTTGTTAGTGCAGCAGCTGCTGCAAGTGGGCTACGATTCCGCCCAAATCCCAACATTCATGGGCGCTATCAAATCCAGACACAAGCAGCAATTACCCCCAACGTCGATGGTCTTGGAGGTGAGGTTGCAAGTGCCGATATTGTTGTTAATCCGATAGCAGACGTACCGCGCATCACCGGTACAACGGTCGATGAAGGGGACCAGAGCAGATCGGGGCTGGTAATATTACCAAACATCAATGACGGGAGCGAGGTAACACATTTCCGCATTGCCAACATTGTCGGCGGAGTATTGTTCTTGAATGATGGCGTCACGAGCTTGTCAATAGGCCAATTTATCACCATCGCACAAGGTGCAGCCGGGTTGCAATTTAGAGCACCTATTGCATCACTCTCGAATGGTGTTGTAGAAGTTCAAGCTGCTTTAGGGGCATCAACGGCACTGACGACACCGACGAGAGCAACAGCACACATCACAATTATCGACAAAACACCACCTGACATTGCAGTGCCATATGATATGGTGGTTGAGACATACGAGCCAAGTGGCACACGTGTTGACTTCAATGTATCAGCCACTGACCTACGTGACGGTTCCGTGCCTGTCACGTGTGACAAGTCAAGTGGAATATACTTGCCGGTGGGTACACATGTAGTAACATGCTCTGCCAGTGATCGCACGGGCAATAGCGCAAACGCTTCGTTCATGGTGAACGTACAACAAATTGTGCCGGCAGTCACATTGAACCCACTTGATCTCACATCGGGAAACACAATAACACTCAATTGGCAACTTGCTGTGAGCACCTCACAATCATACAAATTTGAGGTGCAACGACGCGCCTTAAACCTGACCGATTGGACGACAATTGCTCGTGATCTGACCACACTCAGCCACTCAAACGAAGCACTAGGTGAGCACACTTACGCTTATCGCATACGAGCATATATTGATGGAGGCCCTGAAGGACCTTGGTCAAATATTGTCAATACAACGATTGATCAGACCGCACCGATAGTTTCTTTGCAAATTAATCGAGGAATCGACACAGATGAAAGTGCCGAAGCTACTACAAGTCCAGGCATTCGCTTGTTCATTACCAACGACGATGTAGACCCAGCGGTAAGTTGGCGTTGGTACGAAGACGGGATTATGCGCAGTGATTGGCGCACAATTGCTGCAACTCACGACGTCGTTCTTCAATCTGGTGACGGTATTCGCACAATTACCATCGAGGTTCGCGATAGGGTTGGCAATGTCAGCATCGCCCAAGAGACAATCACACTTGATCGATCTCTTGCTAATGGCTATAGTGTCAAAATCAATAACGATGAGCCATCAACTCCTTTCTATACGGTCAATCTGCAAATCAGCACACCACACACTGTATCGCCACCAATTGCCGAAATGCAATTCAGTACAACTAGCTCATTTAGTGGTAAGCCTTGGGTGCCTTTTACGCATGCAACAGCATATACATTTGATGAGTTAGGCAGCAACACGTATGCCATCTATGTCCGTTTTCGCAATGTGAATGGGACTATTACGCAAACAGTACTTGACAGTATTTATGTTGACACAACGCCACCTTCGGTAAATGTAAGTATCAAGTCGCGCACAAAGACAAGTGTGGTACTCAATCTCAATGGTATCGATCGTGGTGCAGTAGGTAAGAGTGGCATTGTATCAATGCAAGTAGCCATGGTGAACAAGTTCACGACAACTACATGGCGACCATATCGGAGAAGTGTGTCACTGCCAATTAACACACGAACAAAGAATAATACGAACATTTATGTCCGTTATCGCGATCGTGCTGGTAATATCAGTAGCACACGCTGTATTACACTCGCTGGCAAAGCATGTAAGGTAGATGCCCGTATCACTGCCAATACAGCACCAATGCTTAAAGTGAATGGTGCATATCGAGTTGCACAATATGGCATTGTCGCATTGGATTCTAGACTTATCAAGGCTTCTGACAAAGAGACTGCTGCACAACACTTGACGTACTCATTGGTGTCACAACCACTGAATGGGTCGGTGGTACTTGGTGGACGTCAACTTACAGTAGGCGACACCTTCACTTTGAATGACTTGGCTCGTAAACGCGTAGCGTATCGTCATACTGGTGATGCAATCAATATTGATCGTCTTATCATTGCAGTAACGGATGCCGCAGGAAATAGTGTTGAAGCAAGCGTGACAATTCATATCAATCGCACTTCGTTACTCAGCAATATGTTGACACACATTTTGCCATAATTGATCTACTCTTTCACCTCAACAATGATGCTGGTAATCCTATGATTACCAGCATCATTGTTATGTAATATAACTGTTACTTGAAATAGTATTATCATATGTAGTAGTATTGTATCAGGTATCTATAAGCAAGGATTCAGTTGTATGACAAGTGTGATTGGCACATTATCAGTACACATCTTTGCGATTGGATTGACGGTTGCTGCGCTCCGCCATATACGTACGTTGGCAGGGCGACGTAGTGCACGTCGCGAGATGATGACAAATACGGGCGTAGTGATTATTGTGATGGGACTCATATTCAAGGCTATCACACAGATGCCAATTCTCATTGCAGGCATCAGTCCAAGCGAGTGGATGTACTTAAGCAATCCATTGATTGCCACCGGTTACGTGTTCATTTTGACGGGATTTTATGGTTGGGATCGCGTTACGCTGCACATTCCAAGTTGGTGGAGTGTGATTATGTTGCTTATGATTGTGCACGGAGGCACAATCTGGGGATATTACGAGTATCAAAGTTACTGGACGTATATTCCTATTACTGCCATTTCGTTCATGTTGTTGGTAATTGATTTGCTATTATTAAGTTACATCATGCGCCAACGTTACTTCATTGCATTGCCATTCTTGTTGTTACATATAGCCTCAACAATGATTACTGGCCTTATCGAAGTAAGTGGGAGCCAGAATATAAATCTGCTCGAAGGTATGCTCTTAACGAGCGCAACCACGGCATTGTTGTTCTATATTAATATGCGTTTGGTTATGCGTTTGAGCACCCGTGGACGCATGCTTATTGTGTAAATGATCAAGTGAAATTCGATTTGACAAGCGCATCACGGTCGGTTATACTCCTAACTCGTAAGTGATGCGTGATGTACCAGGCGTTACGAGCCGGAGTGGCGGAATGGCAGACGCGATGGTCTCAAAAACCATTGAGGGCAACTTCATGTGGGTTCGACTCCCACCTCCGGCACCAATTTGTTAGCGGGGCGTGGCTCAGCCTGGTAGAGCGCAGCGTTCGGGACGCTGAGGTCGGAGGTTCGAATCCTCTCGCCCCGACCAACACGACATGACACCGGCTCCTGTAAGGGGTCGGTTTTTTGTTTATGGACACAACTATGCAATCAAAGGGTATCTCCCCTATTTGGCTAATCGCCGCCTTACTTGGACACACTGCATGGGGCATGTATCCCGTGTTAGCGCGATATTTGCAAATTGAGGCAGGGTTGCCTGGCCTCACGCTATTGACAGTCGCTAATGGGTTTGCCATGGTAGTTATGGTTGTGGTGGTTGCAATTCGAGGTGAATTCCGCCAGCTTCTGATTCGAGCTGGCTGGATGGTTGCTCTTTTTGCTGCGTTACGTGCAATCACCAACGTATTGGCAGCGCGCTATGCACCAGCCGCACAAGTCACCTTAATTGGTTTACTGACGCCACCGCTCGTTGCAGTAATGGGTAAGTTTTGGTTTGATGATCCACCACCGCCACGTACAGCTTTGGTACTCGCAATATCACTGCTTGGCGCCATGATTATGTTAAGCGCAGAAATGCAAGAGCCAAGTTTCTGGCAAGGCAACAGTGACAGTAGCTGGGTAGGAATTGCATTGGCTGTCACGAGTAGTGTAATGTTAGCCTTGTATATGCTATCTGTGCGCCGGACAAACAAACACAACATCTCGAGTGAAGCGACATTTTTACTCCAACTTATTGCAGTAGTCGCAGCCTCAATCCCCCTGAGCTTCGGCATTAACGAGGATTGGAGTACATGGCAGTCCCTATCGACAACTCACTGGGTTGCATTTATCATCTTTGCACTAGGAATTGTGATTGGGGCTAACTTGCTCCAAGTATATACGTTACGCAAACTAGGAGCACCACTGGTCACCTCGGTACAGGCATGGCGGCTACCGGTGGCAGCGTTAGCAAGTGGAATTATCATGGGCGAATGGCTCTCGATGCCGGCTGAGTATATCGGTGCGCTGATTACGGCAGGGAGTGTTACGTGGTATTTGGTATCACAACGACAACGGACTACTAGCAAAAGTCGAGTATGATAGAGCGGTCAAGGATTTAGCTTGACCCACGTTTGTGAGGGTGCTATTATTGGTCAAGTGACTCCGTAGCTCAATTGGATAGAGCGCAACCCTCCGGAGGTTGAGGTTGCTGGTTCGAACCCAGTCGGAGTCGCCATGTGTAGCCAACGCACCACTGCGGTGTGTTGGCTTTTTTGATGGAGTGACGTATGCATTCAATAATCAACGCTCAAGCACTGGCCAAACGATTTGGCGATGTTATCGCTGTACGAAATATTAGTCTGACAGTTGCAACCGGTAGCGTCTATGCGTTGCTCGGACCCAATGGTGCAGGCAAAAGTACTACGATTAATATGCTGACCACGCTACTCAAACCTGATCATGGCACTATTATCATTGATGGTCATGATGCAGTGAATGAAGCTGACAAAGTGCGAAATGTCATTGGCGTGACCTTTCAGGATCTTGTGCTTGATCGCGACTTAACCGGTCGTGAAGCACTAGATTTTGCTGGTAGGCTCTACAACCTTGACCGCACCAAACGGACACAACGCATTCATGAGCTTGTTGAAATGGTTGGGCTAACGGATGCAATTGACCGCATGACTGGCACTTATTCGGGGGGCATGCGCCGACGTCTCGAGTTGGCTCGTTGTCTGATGATGGAGCCTAAAGTGTTGTTTTTGGATGAACCGACTCAAGGACTCGACCCACAACACCGGGTGTTGATTTGGGACTATATCCGCATGCTCAAAACCCAACAAGGTATGACTGTGCTCTTGACCACTCATGGCATGGATGAGGCTGAGGCGTTAGCTGATGTCGTTGGCATTATTGACCACGGCCAGATGATCCACGAGGGCACCCCGAACGATTTAATTGGTCAATTGGGGAGCGATTTGATTCGCTTATCGGGGTCGTTTAAGCAACTCGATCAACCCGTCTGGGCACTTGAGGGGTGGGTGACGAGTTGGCAGGCGAGCACAAGCGAAATCCGAATTGGTGTTGATAATGGTGCTCGACGGATTGCCCAAGTCATCGAACACATTCAACATACCGAAGATCGCATCGAAGAGGTCAGTATCACTCGGCCGAGTCTCGGTGACGTCTTTTTGCGGGCAACTGGGCGCGCCTTGCGCGATGAGCAATAGGAGAGGTATTCATGTACACAGCCACACATACAATTTGGCTCCGCCACATGCGTAAATTCTTTCGTAATCGCGAGGAACTCGGCGGACTGCTGATTCAACCTATTTTGTGGGTAGCATTATTTGGAATCGGCATGGGGCGCATGATACCGGGAGAAGGTGATTATGTCAGCTTCATGCTCCCAGGCATTTTGGCATTAACAGCGTTGGGTAGTGCTACAGGTGGTGGCATGATGTTCCTTGATGAACGCTTGCGTGGTATTTTGCGCGAGTATCAAGTTGCACCAATTCCGCGCCTGAGTATCTTATTCGGGCATGTAATGGCGACGGTCAGTAAGTCTTTTTTTCAGATTTTTATTGTGCTCATTGTAGCGATTGTAGCCGGAGCGCGGCTTACTGGTGATATTTGGAGCATACTCCTTAGCTTGGCAGCACTGATTCTATTCGCATTAGGTTTTGCAAGTATTGCACTAGCGGTTGCAATGCGTTCAAAGAGTATTATGGGCTATCACGGCATGATCTTTTTGTTTAACCTACCGATGCTGTTTGCCTCAAATGCGCTCTACCCACTTGATAACGTGCCGACTTGGATGCGATGGCTAGCGATGTTCAACCCAGCGACGTGGTATATCGAAGTAGCTCGGCCTGCATTCGTCAATCATACGCCGATGATGTCAACATTTATTGCACTTGTGTTACTAGGTGCATTTGCGGTTTGGAGCATGCAACTGGCGCTAAAGCGATTCCAAGCGATGACCAATTAGCTTGGAAGGCAAATATTGCATACGGCAAAGCAAACGACGGCCCCGACACCGCTAACGCGCGCAAGGCCGGTGAACACAAGAGGTATACCTTTTGAGTCGATAACTGAGGGGCAGTACATATGGTACTGATCATGTGATACACCTAGTAGTTCCGCTGCCCATATGATGACGCCAATATCTGCGGCAATGATTTTTAACAAAAAAAGCCACATCTACCCACAAAAAAAGAGTACAATACACTAAGTAGCACAATTGTTCACCTGTGGTAGATAGGCGTGAGATGGCACGAGATAGTATCGTGATTCGCGGCGCGCGCGAGCACAACCTCAAAGGAATCGATTTAACGATTCCACGCGATAAATTAGTAGTATTGACTGGAGTATCAGGATCTGGCAAATCGTCGTTAGCGTTCGACACATTATATGCTGAGGGTCAGCGTCGTTATGTAGAGTCATTATCAGCATATGCGCGGCAATTCTTAGGACAACTCGAGAAGCCAAAGGTTGACTTTATTGGAGGCTTATCGCCGGCAATTGCGATTGAGCAGAAGAGCGCCAGCAAAAATCCACGCTCAACTGTTGGTACCGTCACTGAGATTTATGACTACATGCGCTTGTTATATGGACGAGTGGGGATACAACACTGTCATGTGTGTGGCCAGCCGGTCGCGTCCCAAAGTGCAGAGCAGATGACAGACCGTGTCCTTGGTTTGTCGACGGGCACACGCTTTATGGTATTAGCACCTCTGGTTTCACGACGCAAAGGTGAGTACAAAGAGGTGTTCAACGATGCCCGCGCTGAGGGATTCACTCGTGTACGCGTGAATGGCGAAATCTTGGATTTGAGTAGCGAAATCAAACTCAACAAAAAAATCAAACATTCAATCGAGGTTGTAGTTGACCGCCTCGCCGTACCGGCCCGCGACCAAGAGAATGATAGTAGTGCTAGTGGTGTCGGCAAAGCCGGTGCAGGCACACAAAGTGCTTGGAACGCATACGTGACGCGTTTGACCGATGCGATTGAGTTAGCAGTACGGACTGGCGAGGGCGTATGTATCATCTCCATTGTGGATCGGCCCAACAGTGATGACGAGACAACAAATCAAATCAATGAATGGATTATGAGTGAGGAGAACACATGTACCACGTGTGGTATTTCGTTCGGCGAACTAACACCTCAGCAGTTCTCGTTTAACTCACCTCAAGGCGCGTGTCCTGACTGTACAGGACTTGGCACGAGACTTGAGGTCGATCACACGCTGTTAGTACCGAATGATACGTTATCGTTGCATGAGGGTGCAATTCCGTATTGGGGAGAGTTACGCAAAAAGAAAGATGGCTGGGGGTATCGGTCACTGGCGGTGATTGCCGCCCACTTTGAGGTTGACCTTGACGTGCCATGGCGTGATTTAAGCGAGAAGGCGCGCGACGTAATTCTCAACGGCAGTGGCAAGGAGCGTATCAAATTTGCCTGGGCCAACGAAGAGAGCGGCTCACGCGGCGAGTTCATGCGTACCTGGGAGGGTCTCGCTAGCGAGATCAATCGACGGTATCACCAAACGGGAAGTGACATGACGCGAGAGTTTTATGCGTCGTTTATGAGCCAACAACCATGCCCGTCGTGTCATGGGGCACGATTGCGCGCTGAAAGTCGATCAGTACGCGTCGGTAATTGGTCAATTAGTGACGTATGTGCGATGAATATCAGCGACGCGCATATGTGGGCAGTTGCATTGGCTGGCGATACCACAGACATGGTGCGTAATCGAAGTGTGACTCCACTAACTGGCAATGCACTCACGATTGCCGACGACATCCTCAAAGAAATCCGTGACCGATTAGGTTTTTTGTTGAATGTGGGACTGCACTATTTGACGCTCGAGCGAGCTGCACCGAGTTTGTCGGGGGGTGAGGCACAGCGCATTCGTTTGGCTTCACAGATTGGTTCAGGGTTAGTCGGTGTAATGTACATTCTCGATGAGCCGAGCATTGGGTTACACCAGCGTGACAACCGCAAATTACTTAATACACTCATCAAATTACGCGATTTAGGCAACAGTGTAATTGTGGTCGAGCACGACCTCGAGACGATGCAGGCAGCTGACTTTTTGATTGATTTTGGACCAGGAGCGGGAGTTAAAGGCGGCACCGTGGTAGCGGCAGCACACCCTGACGAAGTCGCCAAAAATGAAGAATCCGTGACTGGCGCGTACTTGTCGGGCAAGCTGTCGATTGAGACGCCAAACATACGACGCAAAGGGAATGGCCACTGGATCGAGATGACCGGTGCCACGATGAACAACCTACGTGGGGTGGACATTAAGTTCCCACTCGGGGCATTCGTGGCGGTAACCGGTGTATCAGGTTCAGGTAAGTCGTCAGTGATTAATGGGACACTCTACCCAACGTTAGCGAATCGCTTAAGTCGGGCACAGTTAAACCCCGGGCAAATTACATCAATTGCGGGACTTGAACACCTGGATAAGGTCATTGATATTGATCAGCAGCCGATTGGGCGTACGCCACGGTCTAACCCGGCGACCTATGTTAAGTTATTCGATTTAATTCGCGAGTTATTCGCACAAACACCAGAGGCAAAGGTACGTGGGTATGAGGTAGGACGATTCTCATTTAACACCAAAGGCGGTCGCTGTGAGGCCTGTGAAGGCGCCGGTGTGCAGATGATTGATATGCAGTTCTTAGCCGACGTAGCCGTGCGCTGCGACGTGTGCAAAGGCAAACGATACAACCGCGAGACTCTGGCTGTCAAATATCGTGGTAAGACAATTGCTGATGTACTCGAAATGGACGTACAAACGGCGATGGAATTCTTTGCGCATATACCACGTGTGACGCGTATTTTGACGACATTACACGACGTCGGATTAGATTACATTGCATTGGGACAACAAGCAACGACGCTATCGGGTGGCGAGGCGCAACGGATAAAGTTGTCACGCGAATTAGCACGGATGGACACCGGTCGCACTATTTATATCCTTGACGAACCAACGACGGGCTTACACTTTGCGGATGTCCAACGTTTGTTGACTGTTTTACATCGTTTGGTAGATGCAGGTAACACGGTATTGGTAATTGAGCACAATTTAGATGTGATTAAAACCGCTGACTGGATTATCGACATGGGGCCAGAAGGAGGCAGTGGCGGCGGTATGGTAGTGGGTATGGGTACGCCCGAGGAAATTGCCGAGAATACGACATCGCACACCGGATTCTTCCTCAAGGAGATTTTCGCCGGCAAGCACTTGTAGCAGATACCCTCACTACAGCCCCCACAGTATATAACTGTGGGGGCTGTTTATGTTGACTAGGTTAGGGTACAATAGCGGCACAAGGTATTCCATGGATTAAGGAAACGCACGTGTCGGACCGGTTCAAAATTGGCTTGGCGTTGTTAGCAACATACACGATTTGGGGATCGACGTATTTGGGCATGAAGTTCGCCCGTGAGAGTTTTCCACCACTAAGCATGGCGAGTATGCGCTTTGCAATTGCCGGATTAGGAATGATGCTGTTCATGCGCTGGCGCGGCGGTGACTGGCCAACCTGGAGGCAATTACTCGGTGGGTTAGGCATTGGCGTAATTCTACTTGGACTCGGAAATGGTGGCGTCGTATTAGGTTTGGGGTATATCTCAACGAGCCTGACTGCCTTGATTTTGGCGAGTTCACCAATTTGGGCGGCGATTTTTGCCGGATTCTGGGGGTCATGGCCGACGCGCCGCGAGGTGGTGGGGCTAGTTGTAGGGTTCATGGGTGCTGGAGTTTTGTCGTTTGACGGGAATATACAAGCGGCGCCATTTGGCTTTATTATGTTGATTTTGGCAGCTATGGGCTGGGCATTTGGCACGGTGTTGATTCCGCGCGTCCATCAAGCAGAGAGCTTTATGGGGAGTGGCGTACAAATGCTCGGTGCAAGCATTTCATTGGCGATTGCTGCAGCCTTGACAGGTGAGCAGTTCACGCAGATGCCGAGCACCTCCTCTCTGATCGCATTTGCCTACTTAGTCATCTTTGGGTCCTTTATTGGATTTACCGCCTATGCGTATTTAATTCCACGGGTACGTCCATCGTTGGCTATTAGTTCGGCCTATGTCAATCCAATGGTGGCGATATTGTTGGGGTTTCTGATTGCTGGCGAGACAATAAGCTCAACAATGTTGATTGCCATACCATTAATTATCGGTGGCGTGTTGTTAATGTCCATGGCCAAAGCCAAGGCCAAGGAAACTGAAACAGCAGCGAAGTGATATAGTCCCCCCCCGTAGAGTCGCGAATTGGTTGGTAGAGACGCATGGCCATGCGTCTCTACCAACCCAAAGGTTTTTAATTACCGCGTTTGACAATCCCATCGGCGACCCGATACGAATTTGCCATGATGGTCAAGACCGGGTTAAATCCACCATTGGTAACATGCAGAGATCCGTCGGCCACGTACAGATTATTGATGCCGTGGATTTGGCCATGACGATTGGTGACGGCGGTAGCAGGATCGTCGCCCATGCGACAAGTACCAGCTTGGTGCTGACCGGCGCTGAGCCACGGTGTCGGAGGTTTGCCCCAGATGCGCTCGACGCCAGCAGCCTGTAACCACTCCTTGGCGCGTTCGAACATGAACGTCGCCGTGCGGATTGACTCATGGTGTACCTGCCCCGACAGTCGTGCAACTGGTAATCCGTAACGATCACGCACCGTATGATCGAGAGTTACACGAGAATCTGGATTTGGAATTTCCTGGATGGGACCAGTAATATCAATAAATCGCGGGTAGGCATGGCGCATAAACTCCTTGGCAGCCATGCCCCAACGTGGTACATCGGGTGGCATAAAGCGCTTCCAGAAGATAATTGGCAACGTGATAAACTCATCGGCCAACATGCCGCCGCCAATGATATCAGGATTGCCGTGATTGAACTGGGTGGTACAAATACTCACACCAGGTCCTTGGGCATCATAGATTGGTTCTGGGGCTAATCCGATGGCCCGTGGATACACGTGACCCTGCAGATTCCGCCCCAGCTGATCCGAGTGATTGCCGAGACCGTTGGGGTGATTGCTGGTGGCCGAATTGAAGAGGAGTCGCGGCGTCTCAACCGCATTACTCGAGATAATCACCGTCGCCGCCGTTACGGTGTAACGCTGGCCATCGGCAGTCTCATAGGTAACTCCGGCTGCAGTACGGGCATCGTGCATGTTGACGCGCAAGACCATGGCCTCGGTGATGAGTGTACAGTTTCCTGTGGCCAGCGCACGAGGGATCATGGTATTGTGGGTGCCGTTTTTTGCATCGACATGACAGGCAAAGCCGACACACAAGGTACAACCGGTACAGGCAGGGCGATGCTGGTATGGCACCGAGTTGATCAAGAGTGGTGGTGTAAATGTATGCCACCCGAGGGTATTAGCAGCATGGTGTAGGTAACGACCACGGGCCGTTTTGGGCACCGGCGGCATAGCATACGGGTTTGCACGGGGCCATACTTGCGCAGCGAGCTCACTGTCACCAGAGACACCGACCTCGTACTCGACCTTTTCGTAATATGGCGCCAAATCAGCGTAGGTAATGGGCCAGTCAGCGAGTGAGCTACCTGCTGGCACGCCGTAGCGCGTGGCCATACGAAAGTCGTCAGGCAAGAAGCGCCAGGCCTGCCCTCCATAAACTGGTGTGCCACCGCCAACGGCCATAGCATTGTTGTTGTAACCACCTTCGTGGGGTTGAACAATCTGCTCGGTGCCATCGGGTGCAACGAAAACGCGCGGATTGCCAACACCCGGGCCGGTGTTTTGGCCATATTGCGAGAGCCGGTGGTTGCGCAGATGGTCAGTGGTTTCTTGGTCGAAGGTATGATGAGTACCACGCTCGAGCAACAATACTTTGGCGCCGGATTCGGCCAGTACTGCGGCGGCCACGCCACCACCAGCACCGGCGCCGACAATAATCACATCGTAGTTCATCGGCGTTCCTCAAATCCAATTCCAATCCAGGCTACACCATGAGCATTGCCACCTTGTCGCGGATCAGCATAAAAGCCCTCGGCGCAGTGCTCGGCCATCGTGGCAATGAAGGCACTAGACGAGATAAGCCAAACGGTCTGAGTGTCGTTGCGTTCGAGTGCGTGGAGTAACTCGGTGGCTTGGGCCTGAGTGAGTTGAGCAAAACCACAGTTGTGGCGTAGCTCGGCCTCATGTTGGAGGGCAGTCAAGGCCGCTTGGTACCGTGCAACAAAGCCGACTCCGTCGTGTTGCAAAAAGTGGATAAGATAGCGGTCAACGCCGGCCATCAGGCCACCGGGGGCCTCGTCGGCGGGGATCATGCAGTCGACGACGGCACGCAACGTCGCGTACTGGGTGGCATCAAACATAGACACCTCACATGTGGTAAATCCGTGGGGATATCTTACCATATTCATTTGGGCGCCCTTTCGGACGCCCGACGATGTTACGAGCCGTAGCGGTGGATGCTACGGCTCTACGGGTGTTTTTGGGGCGCACGGCGCGGGCAACTGGGAACGCCACGGGTTTATCCGGGCGCCGCACGCGACATCCCTGCTACCACCGTTCGTACCGTGGGAGAAGATTGCACGCCGGAATCGTTTCAATTGCCATCGGCATCCATTCGCCGGCATGCAATGACGGAGGATGGGGAGAAATGGGCACCGCACGCGACGCCCCTACGAAGGCTAAGCAACACACCTACAACAGTGACTTTAGTTCCTCGGCGGATTTGCGCGTCATACCAGGGATAGCTGCAAGCTCATCAATCGAAGCCTGACGGATAGCATCAAGTGAGCCAAATGCTTTGAGGAGCGCCTGGCGGCGCTTGGGACCAATCCCGGCGATCTCTTCGAGGGTCGAGCTTTTCATCGACTTCGTGCGCAAAGTACGATGATAATTCTTGGCAAACCGGTCGGTCTCCTCATCGATTGTCTGCACCAAGCCCAATGCGGGACTGTTGCGCTCGAGCACAATCAACTCCTTTGCGCCTGGCAAGAGCAAATCAAAGCGGTCGCGATTTGGACCCTTGACGACGCCTACGATGGGGATATGTTGAAACCCGAGGGTCGTCAATGCACTCACAGCAGCTCCCAACTGACCGACACCGCCGTCTATCAGAATGAGGTCTGGCAAAAGTGACCAAGCCTCTTGATCCTTTTGTTGGGCGGCATCGTCTTTGGCATTGTCGGCCGCCAATTCGCTGACGGGCAGAATCACCTCTTCGCCCAGCGCTGCGGCAGCCCGCTTGAAGCGGCGCTCGATCATCTCGCGCATGGCGCCGACATCGTTGGGAGTGTCGATGGACTTGATACGGAACTTTCGGTAGTGGGCTTTTTTTGACTCGCCGTCCTCAAAGACCGTCATTGCACCGACAGTGTTGGTGCCTTGCGTGTTTGAGACGTCAAAACACTCAATGCGCCGCGGTAATTCGGCTAACTGCAGAATGCTAGTGAGCTCGCGCAAGCCAAGGAGCGAACGCTTTTCACTGTCCATCCAGCTTGCTCGGAGCTCGGCTAACTTACGTTGAGCATTGGAAGTGGCCATTTGGACCAGCTCACGCTTTTCGCCTATGCGTGGCACACTAATCTCAACCTTTTGGCCGCGCTTTTGTGAGAGCCAGCGCTCGATAATCATTGGCTCCTCAACATGCTCGGCTAGCAAAATATTCGGTGGCACCTCGGCGGCATGGTCATAAAACTGCGTCAAGAAAGATGAGAGTAGTTGACCGTCATCCTCATCCTCAGTGTTTTGTAAGGCAAACGGCTCAGCACCAATGAGTTTACCGTTACGAATGTAGAATATCTGCACGACGGCAGAGCCATCCTCGCGGGCAAAAGCCACCACATCTTGGTCGGTGTTTACTGTGCGCATCACCTGTTGGCGCTGGCCGATTTGCTCGATTTCTTTGATTTGGTCGCGCACAAAGGCTGCCCGCTCAAAGTTCATCTCGTCAGCCGCGGTACGCATGCGCTTACGCAACGTTTTGAGCACATCTTCAGTTTTGCCCTCGAGAAAGCGACAAACCGAATCGATAGTCTGTTTGTACTCACGCTGATCGACCAAGGCCGGCACACACGGTCCCAAACAGCGGCGCATGTCGTAGTACAAACAAGGTTTGGCCAAACGCTGATGACGTTTGAAGCGATCGTCGCCACAATCAAACGGCGGTCGAAAGGCGAACAAGCGATTGAGCTCGCCCAACATGCGCCGCACAGATCCTGCTTGGGCGTAGGGACCAAAATAGCGGGCACCATCCTCGAGGACGGTACGCGTGGTCAGAATGCGTGGCCAAGCCTCTTGGACGGTGACTTTGATGTATGGGTAACTGCGATCATCTTTGAGCAGGACGTTGTAGCGTGGGCGATGCTTTTTGATGAGATTCATCTCAAGCAACAATGCCTCAAGCTCACTGTTAGTCGTAATAATCTCAAAATCAGCAATTTTGGCAACCATGCGCCGGTTTTTACCGCTGAGTTGGCCGATATTGAAGTACGAGCGCATGCGGTCGCGCAGGGCTTTCGATTTGCCGACGTAGAGTACCCCACCCTGTAGGTCTTTCCAAATATAGACGCCCGGCGAGAGAGGCACGTTTTTGAGACGCACCTCAAATTCATCGGGATTTATCACAGAAGTAAAGCGAAAATCAGGCATATCGATGCTTTCACTACAAAAAGGCCTATCCCCAGCCCAAATCATCACCTTTAGCGGAAGAATCAGCAGATGACGATGAGTCACCGAGCTCCTCCTCGATCATCTGGTCGACCATCTCGTTCCAATCAGCTCCAGCATCCTCACCGATGGTCTGACCGAGTTGCTTAGCCCATTTGGCGACAGAATGCGGGTCGTTCTCATCGAGACCTGCCAGCATGCGGTCATCACCTAACATCTCTGCCCTCGTTTGTTCACTATGGAGCTGGGCTACTTGTGAAACCATACGTTTAAGCTCGACCGATTGACAGCGTGGACATGACAAATCAGACGGGTCGCTGAAGCCACGCACGAGTTTTTGAAAGTGACCGTGGCACGATTGACACTGATATTCATAAATAGGCATGTTCACACCTCACATTGAAGCCGTAGAACGAAGTTTGTTTTGGGCGTGCGGAATTGCCGAGACCATATCACTGGCCAACACACCAGACAGACCATGTGATTGAGCGAACTCTGCGGCGATGGCACCCTGCAAATACACGCCGATTATGGCGGCCGCAAATGGATCGCACCCCTGTGCTAACATAGCGCCGATAATGCCGGCCAGCACATCACCACTCCCTGCTGTCGCCAAGACTGGATTGGGATGTGGCCAAACAAATACACGACCATCGGGAGCAGCAATCACGGTGGTACTCCCCTTCATCACGAGCGTTTGTTGCCAGCGCGCCGCACATTCACGGGCCAACTGCAACGGGGGCAAGTCAGGGAGTACACCACCACACAAGCGCTCGAGCTCACCTCGATGTGGCGTCAACACGGCATGATTGGGTGAAAGTTGATGATACCAGTGCACATGCCGCGACAGCAGAGTCAAAGCATCGGCGTCAAGCACGCAAGCACGATGGGCCAGATGCACGCGATTGAGAAACGTAGTCAAAAGTGCCTCGGTCTCGACGCTACGCCCCAATCCAGGACCAATGACGTAGGCATCAAAACGTGAATCTGCCAATGCGGTGAGTGGATTATCATCGAGCAGAGTTAACGTGAGTTCAGGCGTTTGCCAGACCAAAGACACGTTGGCACGTGTGGTGGCAAGACTGACAATTCCGGCACCACTACGGGCAGCAGCAGTAGACGCCAAGACGGCCGCACCAGGATAGTTTGCACTACCTGCCCAGACACACAGGGTGCCGTAGGTTCCTTTGTAGGAATCAAGTGGACGCAGTGGTAAAAGTTTGCGAACCACATCGGCTGTGAGCAGATACGCTGTAATCTCATGTACATCAAGTCCGATGTCAAGCGCATACACTTGACCGGTATGGGTCAATGCCGGCAACCACAACAGGCCAGACTTTATTGGACCAGTTGTAAGTGTAATGTCTGCCGTAACACATGCCCCCCAGATAACACCAGTATCAGCGTCAATACCACTCGGCACATCGACTGCGACACAGCGAACGGTTGATGGACGTTGATTGATAATCGTAATTAATTCGATAATCTCATCTGTCAAGAGGCGATTGACACCGATGCCCAGCAGACCATCGACAATAACATCACACTCGGCGACGACATTTTTATGCGAGATATGATCAAGTAATACTGCACCGGCATCACAGGCACGCTCAACCCACACATCTTGGACACGACGCCACAGCACAATCGAAACACGCCAGCCATGCGAAATCAAGAGTGGCACCATGGCTAGACCATCGGCACCGTTGTTGCCCGGACCGGCGTATACCAGAACATGACCTGAATGAGGCCAGTGCGCTATGATGTGATGTACTAAGGCAGCGGCAGCACGGCGGATTAACACGTCCGATTGTTGCGCCTGAGCGAGGTACTCTTGCTCAATTTGACGCATCTGTTGTAGAGTCACAATGGGAGTTGTCATAGGCATTATTATACGAAAAAACCACACCTCGGTGGTATAGCCTACCGAGATGTGGTCTATAGAGGTCAAAAACTACTTTACGCGGTCCATATAGTTACCGGTACGGGTATCAATGCGCAAAATATCGCCCTCGTTAATGAAGGCAGGCACTGTAATGCGTGCGCCGGTCTCAAGTGTGACCTGCTTGTTGACATTGGTAGCCGTATCGCCACGGAGCGCCGTCATTGCCTCAGTGACAACAAGCTCGACAAAAATCGGGATTTCGACGCCAAGAATTTTATCGTCGTCATAGAAGAGTATTTCACACTCCATGCCGTCTTTGAGGAACTTGGCGCCGTCGCCAATGGTGTCCTCAGTCAACTCAATTTGATCGAACGTCTCGTTATCCATGAAGACAAAGTTATCACCCTCTCGGTAAAGGTATTGCATGTTACGCTTGTCTACGCGCACAATGTCGATATCTTCACCAGCCCGGACGCGTTCTTCAATGGTCTTGCCTGACTGGATGTTCTTTAGCTTCATGATGACCATAGCGCGCCAGTTGCCCGGGGCATGGTGATGAAACTCCGTCACGCGATGCAATTGACCGTTCCAACGAATTATTAAATTCGTACGTAAATCTGATGTGGTTGCCATACAACTCCTCAACAATCCCATTTGGGATGACAAACATATACATGTCATTATACCAACAGGGCAAGAAATCACGCAAACGGTGCCATTAATCGACATCTGAGGCGATACCGAGCGCCTCACGTCCAGCTGCCACCACAAACAATGAACCAGTCACCACGATAATTTCATCATCAACTGCATGATGCATAGCAAATGTAAGCGCATCAGCAGGATCATCGATGCCAACTACCTGAATGTCAGGCTTACCTTGAAGCACGATCTCGCGCAAGGCACCGAGATCACGCCATGAGCGCGGATGACGTGAGGCAGTGACAATCACTTGATCGGCAATTGAGGCCATGATGGGCACCATCTTCTCGACCTCTTTGTCCTTTGAACAGCCAATAATCATAGTGACTGGTCGCCCGACAAAGTGTTGGCGAATCGAGTTCACCAAGCGCTCTGCTGAATCTACGTTGTGGGCACCGTCAAATAACACAGGCACTCGGCCAACCGTACTCAACTCGAAGCGACCTGGCCATACAACTGTGGCAACACCGTTGGCGATAGCATCGTCGTTGATGTTGAGACCTTGTTTGCGCAAAAAGAGGGCTACCGCAATTGCAAGGCGTGTGTTCTCGGTTTGAAATTCGCCGGTCAAATGCGATTGATGTGGGCCATGGTAGATATCATACGGGTCAAATATCTCGGGGATGGGGCCACGCACGCGATCATCAGCCGCATCAAAGCCACGTATTCCACCGGTACCAGCGTCATCGACCACCCAAATCGGTGCACCTGCCTCGGCAGCACAGGCTGCGACAGTAACCAATGCAGCATATGGCTGCGGTGCCACAAGAATGGGGACGTTGGCATGTGCGATACCACCTTTTTGCATAGCGATTTCATCGATGGTATTGCCTAACAAATCCATATGATCGTAACTAATCGAGGTAATAACAGACAAGATTGGATCAAGGACATTAGCGCTATCAAAACGCCCCCCAAGCCCAACTTCTGCCACCACGAGATCAACATCGTGATCTGCAAAAAAGCGCATCGCGATAGCAAAACTTATTGCAAATGTGGCTGGAAAACCAGCATCAGGGTCGATTTCGTCAACAGCTGGAGCGATGTAATTGACGTATTCGATTAGTTGTGATTGTGAAATCATGACTCCATCGATCTGCATCCGCTCGCGGAACGAGTGCAGATGCGGCGAGGTCCACAACCCAACCCGGAATCCAGCCTTACGTGCAATATTCGCAATCATTGATGAGGTTGAACCTTTGCCTTTGGTACCAGCAACTACCACACTATCAAAGTGTTGTTGTGGATTATCAAATGCGTGGAGCAACTCACGGGTGCGCGTCAGATTCAGCGAGGGGTGCGGGCGCTGTTTTGACTCGTAGACGAAGCGATAGAGATAGTCGAGTGCTTCTTGGTAGGTAGTTACCGATGGCATTTCGTTCCTTTGTAGGCAAAAGCGTCACTACAGACACCTAATCAGTATACAAAAAAAGTGTCATGGCCAAAGCCATGACACTTGACACATTACAAGATGACTACCGTCCCATCTTGCGCAAGTTCTGTAAACAACGATCAATACACTCCATAGGTGGATATGCATAACTCTCTTGCTCAATCACATACCACTTGGTACCACCAACGCGCTCACACAAGCTGAGCACTGTCTCCCATGGCACATCACCTTCTCCAATCAAGGCCTTAGGATTTGACTCGGAGTGTTCTTTGAGATGGACACTTAAGGCACGACCAGGGTAGCGCTCGATAAATGGCGCCGTATCAGCCCCACCGTACAATGCATTACCGGTATCGAACTGCATGATGACATCGTTGTCTGTGTTTCCAAAAAACGTATCCCAGGGCAGCTCACCCTCGAGCTCTTTGAACTCAACCCAGTGATTGTGGTAGCCGGTGTACATGCCATGAGGCTTGAGTTTTTTGGCGACGTCATTCAGTGTGTGTGCAGCTTTGAGCCAACCAGCACGAGTGCTCGTATAGCTCTCGTTTAGGCCGGGCACAATCAGATAACTGTTACCAATGGTGGCGTGGAACTCGATTGAACGCTCGAGCTCATCACCCATCAATGTCTCAATACCGACATGTGCACCTTCAGCTTTAAGACCGTACTCGTCGAGCATGGCTTTGACCGACTTGGCATCGTGGCCATAAAAACCGGCAAACTCGACACCATCATATCCCATTTTAGCGATTGCCTTGAGCACACCAGCCAAGTCATTCTTGGCATCTTCACGCACTGAGTACAACTGTACTGCAACAGGAATACGTGCCATTGCTTTTCTCCATCGAATAGAAGCAAACTCCACCTAAAGTATATCATCGATACTTGACCACCTTTGTATAATCATGGCATAGATTTACAAAAAGAAAGGAGTAACACATGTGTCAATTTTGTGGCTGTGGTGATTATTCTGAACTCGACGAAGACTTGCGTGAAATGGCTGAATACGATGTTGATATGGCTTATCTTGAACAATTAAATCGAGATGATCAGGCCGAACGCGATCAACGTGCGCAAGCCGCAGAGGATGAATGGAATGATACTGACCGACACGGACCATACCATGACTGGGGAGAACAGGCACGCATCCACGAACATATTGAACGCTATGATCAAGATTACGACTAAAACGCTTTGGGATTTAACATTGATAGTGCATACTGTTGTATATACATTGTTGTAGGTACAGAGAGAAGGTCATCGATGAATCGATCAAGTGCACTCAAAAAAATCAAACACAAGCGCTTTCATGCCCTGTGCAGTCAGATTGTCAGTGACATGAAACGGCTGAACATACCTGGTGTCAGTGTGGCAGTATGGCACGGTGATACGGTGCATAGCGCGGGATTCGGCGTCACCAATATTGATCACCCACTGCCTGTCACAGCGGATACTTTGTTCCAAGTTGGATCGATTAGCAAAACTGTAACTGCCACGCTCATCATGCAATTAGTCGAAGCTGGCAAGCTTGATTTGGATGCACCGGTCCGAAGCATAATTCCGAGTCTCAAACTCGCAGATGCCGATGTCACACAAATCGTCACTACCCGACATCTTTTAACGCACTTAGGTGGGTGGATGGGTGATTACTTCAATGATTACGGCAATGGGAATGATGCACTGGACAAGATGGTCAAGAGCCTCCATCGATTGCCACAGATCACTCCACTTGGTAGCGTGTGGTCGTACAACAATGCTGGGTTCAACATCGCAGGACGGATTATCGAGGTACTCACCAAAATGTCGTACGAAACAGCAGCCCACAGCATGCTTCTACGACCGATTGGGATGCATCAGAGCTTTTTTTATCCAGACGATGCTATTCTCACCAAGCGCTTTGCTGTCGGCCACCAAAAGTGGGAAGGCGAAGCGCGCGTAGCGACACCATGGGCAATTGGACGCGCGGCAAATGCAGTAGGTGGAGTGGTAAGCACCGTCACAGACTTAATACGTTATGCGCAGTTTCATAGTGGTGATGGCCAAAGTGTTATTGATCGCACTTCGTTACTGCAGATGCGTACAGTGCAAACAAGTGCAGGCGGACGTGGTGATATGGGATTAACCTGGTTCATTCGTCACCATGATGGATTTAGTAGCTACGGTCACGGTGGTGCAACCAAAGGTCAAAAGGCAACATTCCGCTTTATCCCCGAAAAACAGTTTGGTATTGCAGTTCTGACTAATAGCGATGATGGGAGTATCATCGGTGATGCTGCAGTAGCTCATGCATTTGAGCTTTTCTTGGGTATGAAGCCGTCATCACCTGACACCCTCTACATGAGTGACGAAGAATTACAACCATATGTCGGCCGCTATGAATATTCACTGTGGTCATTTGAAGTGACTGCACAAAACGGTGTACTGATTGCCCAAGAAATCCCCAAGGCTGGCTTCCCCAAGCCAGAATCACCTGCAGGGCCCCCTGTAGCTCCAGTGCGACTTGCATTCATTGAGCCAGACAAGTTTATCGCACTCGATGAGCCACGCAAAGGCGAGATTGGCGATTTTGTGCGAAACGATGCCGGCGAAATCGCCTACTTCCGGATTGGAGGTCGGGCTAATCCGCGCGTGTTGTAAGGGGTCATACTGGTCCTATCTGTGTGATCGCAGAGGCATGGAGCCCTACATACAGAGCCGCAGTTACCACATCACCTACACACTTTCTTAGAGCCCCACCTTACCATAGCCTACTCAGAGCCGCAGCACTGCTGCGGCTTTACCTTTTTATTCTGACCCGTTTTGCCAATGTCGTTGCCCCTCACTCCCTAGCCCGTTGCGCGCAGAGACGCCGGGACGCAGAGCTCCATCCCACACAGAGCCGCTGCCACTACATCACCGACTCTCTCTCGGTTTCTTGCCCTCCTCAGAGCCGTAGCAGTGCTGCGGCTTTACCTATCTCATCTCCTCCCCAGCCCATCCCACCACATCTACCGCCACACATAGCGGCGGTCGGAGTATACTATGCATCATCCAGACAGCATGATGGAGAGAGGTGCAATGATGCCCAACAATCACTACCAGCCAGCGACATTATTATGGTCAGCGTATGATCCAGCCAACGCGGCACACGTTTTTCGAGCAGGCAATTTGGCCGAGGCGCGTGCCTGGCAAATACAGACACGGGCGGCATTTGCGGATACACTCGGGCTGCACAAGCTCCCCAATTCACCACGTGAGGTAAGTACAATTCAAGTCGTCGATAAAGGTGACTACGTACGGCATAAACTGTTGTTGCGCACAACGCCCCATAGCATCATGCCGTTTTATTTACTATTGCCAAAAAATCAGCCATATCCATTGCCGACTGTTGTGGCATTCAATGGCCACGGGTATGGTGTTGCTGATATCGTTGGGTTATGGGAGGATGGCACGGAGCGCAATACACCTAGTGGATACCACAAAGATTTTGCGGTAATGTTATGTCGTGCTGGATTTGCGGTGGCTGCTCCCGAGATTTCGTGCTTTGGGGAACGGCAAAACGACTATAGCTACCTAGATACCATTAACGACCAACCAGTCCCAAGTACATGCCATCATAGCTCGATGTTAGCATTACACCTTGGGCTAAGTGTAGCTGGCATACGTGTACACGATGGTCTCAAACTGGTAGATTATCTGCAAAGCCGTACAGATATTATCGACGGCAATCGCATCGGCGCTATGGGCATATCAGGGGGCGGCATGCATACGCTCTTTTCAGCGGCGATTGACGAGCGCATCAAGGCAAGTGTGATTAGTGGCTATTTTTCGACCTTCAAAGAAAGCATCTTGGCGATGCATCACTGTTCGTGTAATTTTGTGCCGGGGCTCGGTCAATTCGGCGAAATGGCCGATGTGGCTGGATTGATGGCACCACGACCTTTTTTGGTCGAGGCAGCCACACGCGATCCCATATTCCCAATTGCTGCCGTCAAACGCGGCGTACAACATGCACGGTCCATTTATGCACAGTTCGACGCGAGTCAGCAGATTGAGACCGATATATTTGAGGGGCGACACGAGATCAACGGGCCAACGGCAGTAGAGTTCCTAAAAAAGCATCTCTAAACACTCAGGCGGCGTACGGGGGGTATTCCGTACGCCGCGCAGTCCAACAACCTAAAACGTACCTTTAATTTGGCGCATGGCGGCAATAATCCGGTCTTCGAGCGGGTTATTGTCGCTATTTTCGATTTTGTCGTGCCGTTGCAACCACTCAACTGTTTCATTCACTGCTTGTTGCAACGGCACTTTGGGGCTCCAATCGGGTACAAGCTCATGCAACGAACGTGCCGAGAAAACTTGGTTGTGACCGAGGCAGGTCGTCAGTGCACTGAATCGATTTGCATCCGCAGCCACCAAAATATCCCAAGGTACCGAAACCGTCTCAAGCGGCACACCAAGGGCATTAGCCGCCATCGCATGCCACTCATGCCAGGTCATGGCCGTCGGATTTACTACATGCACAACCTTGCCGTAAGCGGCAGGGAGGCCACACAAAGCAGCAAATGCCTCGCCAGCATCGGCCGATGGTAAGAATTGAAAGTAGTTAAGTCCCTCAGCCGCCTCGATAATCGGCTTACGCTTCTTGAGACGATCGAGCCAATCACTACCCCAATCCACCTGACGGAACAACGGATGACTCGGCCCAAAGGTAAACGACGGCTTAGCAATGGTCACTGGCACACCACCGTTTGCCATTTGGTCAAACAGAAGCTCATCAGCAGCAACTTTGCCGGCGCCATAGCCACCATCATGTCGACCGTTGAGTGGTGCGTCGGTGTCTTGATAAAGCCCAGTAAATGGAGGTCCGTAAGTCATTACTGTTGAACATTGGATGATGTGGCCGACGTTAGGCAATGCGTTGAGCGTCGATTGTGCGTCGGCGGCGTTAAACGAAATCATGTCAATAGCGACATCGAATTGGCGCGCTGCCAAGGTCGACTCGAACTGCTCGCGATCACGCCGGTCGCCGGTAATTACCTCGACCTCGGGTGGTGGTTGGTCGATGCGCTGACCACGATTGTAGACAGTCACACGGTGGCCACGTTTGAGCAATGATTTGACAATGGCACGGCTAATATTGCCCGTGCCGCCGATAATTAATACATGCATGCGAGCCTCCTTTGGCTTTCTGCAAAAAGATACTGTCAGCTATTGTATAGGCGAATAATCGGTTGGATTGAGCAGGACGCTTTCGAGCTTCTCCACCAAAATTCCATCAACCTCACTATTTGCTTTGGCGGTCTGCCAGGCTGGATCATCACGAAAAGCGCTCCAAGCTGCATCACGGGCATCAACAGAGGCATAGCCCAACACATAGACCATATCACCGTAGATCTCACGCTTGGATTGTGGCACCCAAAACGACACCAGCTGCATGCCATGTTTGACAAACAACGCACAGGTATGATCGCGAAAGCGGGCATGCATCGCGTCGGATTTACCCGGCGCAGCCCAGTACATACGCATCTCGTAAACCATCTTCACCTCCTTGTGATTGTGGTGTGATTATAAAACAAAACATCCCGGGGCGATCAACCCCGGGACATATTAGCTCACTCCCTAACCCACTACTGCCTTGGCAAACCGCGCCATACCCTCGCGAATCAACTCAGTGCTTGTAGCGTATGACATACGAATAAATCCAGGTGCACCAAAGGCTGAACCGCTGACCACGCCAATATGAGCATATTCAAGCAATGCAGCTGCCAACTCATCGTCAGTGTGACAAGTGACACCACAGGCCAATGGCTTGCCCAACAGGCCACGGATATCGGGGAACACGTAGAATGCGCCATCAGGCATTGACAACGACACACCTGGGATTGAAGTCAACAACTCGCCGATAATATCACGGCGCTCACGGAAGGCCTTGACCATGCGAGCAACCTCAGATGCCATATCGACGCTGCCGTCGTAAGCTGGCAATGCGGCAGCTTGGGTGATTGATGAAGTATGTGAAGTTGAGTGACTTTGGATGCCCTTGATGGCGTCAACAATATGCTGTGGTCCAGCCACAAAACCCATACGCCAACCGGTCATAGCAAAAGCTTTAGAGGCGCCGTTGATGACCAACGTTTGGTTATACAGCTCAGGAGCGACGCGTAACCAACGAGCGTATTCAGTATAAACAATTGCGTCATAAATCTCATCGGTCATGACGACGATCTGTGGGTGTTTGGCGATGACGTCGGCCAAAGCACGCAAATCAGCTGCACTATAGACGGCACCAGTTGGGTTTGACGGTGAATTCAACAGCAACACGCGGGTTCGAGGTGTAATTGCCGCAGCCAATTGCGCGGCCGTCATGCGAAACCCTTGTTCAGGCGTAGTTTCAACAATTACAGGTGTCGCCCCGGCAATTTTGGCTTGATCGACATAGCTGACCCAGTATGGTGCCGGAATGATGACCTCATCACCCTCGTCACACAAAGCCAAAAATGCGAGGAACAATGCTTCTTTGGCACCATTGGTGACCGAGATTTGGTTGGCGATGTAGATCACACCACAATCAGCGCTGACACGTTCGGCGACAGCCTTGCGCAACTCGGCTGGACCACCGACAGGCGTATATTTGGTTTGATTGGTTTCGATGGCATTGATACCAGCCGCCTTGATGGCGTCTGGAGTAGCAAAATCAGGCTCGCCAGCGCCGAACGAAATCACGTTTATACCCTGAGCCTTGAGGGCTGCCACTTTGCCACTTAATGCAGTGGTTGCAGATGGCGTCAACCGACTCAAACGGGCACTCAATCGCACGTTACTCATGACCAACTCCTCATCGTTATTCGACTATATGACCAGCGCCACGCCGCGCCCAGCTTCGACAGAACCAATATGTGTTACCGAGACCCCACATGTCTGGGCATCGGTCATGAACGATACAACGGCTTCTGCGGGGACCGCCATCAACAAACCACCAGACGTCTGTGGATCAACGGCAATATCAAGATAGGCTGGATCAAGTTCATCAGCCACAGACAACCCATTCATCAGCATGTGCATACGATTACGCCCAAGTCCACCCGGCGCAACACCAGCTTGGGCAAACGCAAGCGCGCGTGGAAGCAACGGCAAGGCATGCGCATGGATAACCAACGAGGCATCAACATCCCGCACCATTTCGGCTGCATGCCCAATCAGGCCAAATCCGGTAATATCAGTCATCGAACGCACCTGATGACGCAAGGCCAACTCGGCGGCTGCCCGATTAAGCTGCTTCATCGAGCCGACGGTGGTAGCATACGTTTCGGCATCGCATAAATTGCGTTTGGAGGCAGTCGTGATAATCCCGGTACCGAGCGCTTTTGACAGAAAAAGCTGATCGCCAATCTGTACTGCACTTTTGTGCGCTACCAACGCGGGATCAATCATGCCTGTGACACACAAACCATACTTAGGCTCAGGATCAACAATCGTATGCCCGCCAGCCACCACTGCACCAGCATGAGCAACGGCATCGATACCACCTTGTAAAATCCGTTGAATCACGTCAGCCGGCAGATTTTCGGGGAACGCGGCAATTGCCAACGCTAACATCGGTCGTCCACCCATGGCGTACACATCCGAGAGCGCATTGGCAGCTGCAATATAGCCATAATCGTACGGATCATCGACAATCGGCGGAAAGAAGTCGACTGTCTGCACTAATGCCTGGGTGGCATTAATCTGGTACACAGCGGCATCATCCGCCTTGGCAAGGCCGACTAATAAATTGTTGTCAATCTGCGGAAAGCGCAAACCGGCTATAATTTCACTAAGGGCACCCGGCCCCATTTTGGCTGCTCAGCCAGCACAACCGGCCAACTCGGTAAGTCGTATTTGGTCACGTGTATGCATACTGTGTTCTCCCATCAGTATTATACCGTTGAAAGAAGGGAACGACGACGTTTGTTCAACTACCTTGCCGTAAACGCGTATCTCTTTTACATCGAAAACGTCAATCTCATGTACAATACGCCTAATCACTAATACCCACAAAGGAGTTCGTATGAGTGCAGTTATTTCGGGGCCAGAACCGATTGCCGTCGAAGCAGGAGCTCGTGTATTACGCGCAGGGGGTAATGCCGTTGACGCCGCCGTCACTTGTGCATTTGTGCAGGGCATCGTCAATCCACAAATGTGTGGCATCGGTGGGTACGCACTCGCGCTCATCCAAAAACCAGGTGAGGCAGCCACGCTCCTCGACGCACCTGCATTGGCCGGTTCACTAGCAACTGCCGATATGTGGGTCAATAAGTTTATTCGCTTGAGTCCAGACGGCTGGGGCTACTTCCTTGATGGCAAAGTCAACGACAAAGGTTATACATCGATTTGTACCCCAGGCACAGTCACAGCCCTTGATACAATTTTGCGACGTCATGGCACCATCAGTTGGGAATCGGCGATTGCACCAGCAATCGAAACCGCCGAACGAGGATTCATGGTAGACAGCTTGCTTGGTAGCCGTTGGAAGACTCGTACCAAATATCCTGAGGCGGTATCGATGCTTGAGTACGTCACTAGCAACCCCGAGGCGAGCCGGATTTACTTGCGCGATGGCATGCCGTACGACGAGGGTGAAATCATCAAAAACCCCGACTACGCCAAGACGCTACGTCATTTGGCCAAACATGGCGCTGATGACTTTTATCATGGCGAATTGGCCAGCATCATCTCCAAAGACTTGGCAGCCAACGGCTCATATGTGACGGCAGCTGATTTGAGTGAATATCAAGTCGCAGACGAACACGCCGTCACTGGCACGTATCGAGGCTACGACATTACCACCTCACAAGCACCACATGGTGGACCAACGGTGGTTGAGATTCTCAATATCCTTGAGGGGTATAACTTACAGGCACTCGGGCATAACAGTGCTGAGTATATCTATCTGGTTGCCATGGCAATGAAAGCCGCATTCACCGACCGCAACGCTCATCTAGGTGATCCGCGCGCAGGGGCGGTGCCAGTTCGTTGGATGACTTCGAAGGAGCGTGCCAAAGAATGGCAAGCACACATCAACGCTGGCAAACCGATTACTGTTGGTGATACGCCGACGACCCCACCAGATACCACACATATTAGTGTGATTGATAACAATGGCATGTGCGTCGCATTGACGCATTCATTGGGCATGTCGTCAGGAGTAATTACACCAGGATTGGGATTCATGTACAACAATTCGATGGTCAATTTCCACCCATTCCCTGGTCATCGGAACTCGATTGCACCACGCGTAGGGCGCACCACTGGCATGTCGCCAACGATTATCTCTAAAGACGGCAAACCAATTCTCGTACTCGGCGCCCCAGGCGCATCACGCATCATCACGGCAGTCTTACAAGTTATCGTAAACTTCATTGACTTTGATATGAGCATCAATGACGCGATTGCTGCTCCGCGTATCGATTGTCAAGGCAACAATATTGTCTGTCATGGGCGCATCCCAGAGTACATCTGCGAGGTCGTACGACAACGCCATCCTATTAGCCGCCTTCCTCAGAGTTATGGAGCAATGGCGTTTGTCCAGGCAGTCTCATTGCGCGATGGAGTGATGCAGGGGGGGACAGACCCAGGTTGTTCGGGCGTGGCTTTACATGTGTAATTGACATATACCACTGAGACGTTTCTTTTAACTTGGAGCGTATTATGTACGATTTGACCTCAGTCAAACTACCGCGGTTGGTAGGTATGCCGTTACAAATCATGCGTTGGTTGCTCGAACAACCAACGACAAGGTCACTCATAGCGCCTGAACTCATGCGGAGTGCTGGCGTGTTGGCGTATCGTCAACACACCGAACCAACTGAACCAACACTCGAACCAATATTGAACGAATGGCCAGCGGCACCGACACATGATGGAGCAGACACGACGCCAATTCGTGTCGAGCTCCGCGAATCCACATTATGGCAATCGAGTAGTCACCTGCATCATGCTTATCTTGCCGGACACACAACGCCTCGCGCAGTCGTCGACACCATCATCAGTCAACGCAAAAATTCAATTTTCATGCATCTCAATGCGTATATTGCCTTCGATGATGAAACGCTTTTACTCGAAGCAGACATGGCCACTCATCGCTATGCTGAAGGAAAGGCTCTCGGTCAATTTGATGGCATACCTGTTTCCATCAAAGATGAATTTAGCGTGGCAAACTATCGTACGGGTGGTGGCACGACATTTTTGGGCGGAAGTGGTGCACGCCATGATGCAACTGCGGTGGCACGATTGCGCGCTGCCGGTGCATTGATTATCGGCAAAGGACAAATGCACGAAATCGGCCTCGGCGTAGTGGGGACCAACCTCGCCTACGGCCCTGCCCGCAATCCATACAACCCTGCCCATACGGCAGGTGGCAGTTCGGGCGGGGGGGCCGCTGCCGTGGCTAGTTGCCAAGCCATCATGGCGCTTGGCGCAGATGGTGGCGGATCAATTCGTGTACCAGCAGCATTTTGTGGACTGATTGGACTTAAACCAACATATGGTCGCATATCTTCATACGGTGGTGCAGGTGTTGTCAAAAGCATGTCACACCCTGGACCTATCGCCGCCTATCCAATTGATATTCATGCATCATATCAACTCATGGCTGGACACGATGTCAACGATCCAAGTACGCACCATCAACCTGCACCATTATCAGCAAATCTCGATGTAACAAATCTTCGCGGCAAAACAATCGGCTATATGCCGGCTTGGTTTGAACATGCAGACCGCGAGATTGTTGCCGCCTGTCGTAGTATGTTGCACTACTTCCAATCTGCTGGCGCTGAGCTCCGTGAACTCTCACTGGCAAACCTTGAAGCAGCCCGGGTGGCACACACCATTATCATCACGCGTGAGATGTTGGATGCACTAGTCGACGATTTACGCATTCACAACTATAAATTGACGAATGAGACGCGTTTATCACTAGCACTAGCTCGTGAGTTTGGTGATGCCGATGTGCGTAAAGCCCAACAAACACGAACAGCGCTTATTAATAATCTCAAAGAGCTTTACCAAAAAGTAGACTTTATTGCCACCCCTACCACAGGATTGGTAGCTCCGGTTATTTCACCGTCAGCTCTCCCACATGGAATAAGTGATTTGAGTAGTACATTCGAGATTATGCGCTTTGCGTTCGTGGCGAATTTATCTGGCCTGCCCGCAATTAGCATTCCCGCAGGCTATACTAAGTCAGGCTTACCAATCGGGTTCCAACTGATGGCACGTCCATGGCAGGAACACGCACTTATTGAGGCCGCACAAGTAGCCGAGCAGTGGCGAATCATCTTGCCACCAACTATCCACCTCTAATGACACAAAATCGGCGCATGTTCACATTGAACATGCGCCGGTGTGTATTGTAGGTCGACTACTGTGCGTACAAAGAAACAATTTCGTTTGCACGTTGTACCAAGTTCTGCGTTAACCACGAGGTCAACTCAGGATGTTCAAACGTAGCTGAACTCAAACGCTCAAGCATTGCGGTATTGCGAAGCACCAATTGTTGCAAATCATCAATAGTAGCTGAGGTAACCGCAGTGCTAGGTACTGCTGCATCTGGATACCAGGTCTTTTGTAACTCAGTCAATGTAACAATATCTTTGGCACGGCTCTCAGCAATGATTTTGGCGGCAGCATTGGTGTCAGCCAGAAGGTTAGCCACATTCTGCTCAGTTTTCAAGGCTATTAACACATGCTTGAGGTACGCTTGATCGCCTGTAGCCGCAGCAAACTTGCCACCGCGACCACCCATCTTCCCTTCGTGGTCTCCCATCATACCGCCGCGACCACCCATCTTCCCTTCGTGGTCTCCCATCATGCCACCGCGACCACCCATCTTCCCTTCGTGGTCTCCCATCATGCCACCGCGACCACCCA
>JBMTAN010000032.1:0-35072 GCA_049428765.1 Roseiflexaceae bacterium | reverse complement strand
CGACCACCCATCTTCCCTTCGTGGTCTCCCATCATGCCACCGCGACCACCCATCATACCCATGCGTGTAGGAGCTTCGATCAATCCGGTGGTTGTAGCAGCCCACAACCCACCCAGAGTCACCGCGCCGGCCACAACCAATGTAGCACCCGTAATACCGATAATCCGTACCCAATTGCGTTTCGTTGATGTAGTCATGATATTTCCTCGTTCTATTGATCTGCTGAATGTGTCATTCGTCCGCGGCCCTTGCCACGATATTGACCTTGTTGTGATTGCTGAGCTCGATCACCTTGCTGGAGATGTGGTTGAGTACCATTTACTCCATGTTTCTGACCCGTACCATCTTGTGGACCTTGGTGGATACCATTGCCAATCTGTGTCGTGCTTGTTGCCAGATTAGCAGGTAACCAACCAAAACTTGCACCATACCAACCAGCTCCGACTAATGCGATGCTCACTGCGACGATTCCAATGCCAAGGCTGACCTTTTGCCAAAGTGGAGTACCCATATCCTCACGACCTTTCTTAGGACTTAATTTCATCGGTGTCAGTTGTAGTAGTGGTTAGTGCAACTGAAGTCTGCCCAACAGGAGTGCGATAGCGATCGATCAAACGAATAACACCCCAGATAATCAACAGTACGATACCCACACGTATCGCCAGACTTGCAGCGAAGAACAGAACCATAATCCATGTAAATTCCATCATTGTGGAACTCCTCTCAATAATTACCAACAGTTGTACTTTACAAGGCGAAGTTCAATATTCTATGGTTTAATACATCAAGATTTGTTCAAGAATCAAACACATCACTCATCATTCATTTATTTGCGTAAGGGCGCCCATGCAATCAGTGTTAGATCTCAACACCAATGCGCATTTGCCCGTGGTAGTACGTGATTCACGCATTACCATCGGCCATACCACCTATGAGGTAGGAGCTGTGCGCATCACAGAATCAGCATCAATCGCCTTCTCACAGCTGATTGCCGGCTGGAGTACTAGCCCAATCCGCATGCCACTCGCCGGATTAGTCTTTCAGGTTAGCAAAGAGTTGACCAGCTTAGGCCACTTTTTTCCGTTGATACACATACTCGACAGCACACAACGTAGCGAGTTCCGCACTCGGTTAAATACACTCCTGCAAAACAACAACATGAATATCACCTACACGACAGCCACCGGAGTTATCACGCCTCCACTCATCATGCGAGTGCTGGTATTGGGACAAATTATCAGTTGCTTTTGGGGACGACCAGAGATTATCGATGCACTACAACAAACCGTACCAAGCATTGCGCTTTATGCGGATCGCCAGCACTACGAGCGTGCCGGTGGCGTTGGAGGTGGCTGTTATCTACCGCATGAGCATCGCATCATGCTCGAGTCAAATCGACTATTTGAGGGATTTTATACCCCAATACCCAACGTATCACCCTTTTTACACGAGCTGGGTCACATGCTTGACGGCACACATATGCGCCTCGAACGTCTGCCCCACTGTTATGGTCGCATGCCGTTAATGCGACCCATTGACGTATCGTTATGGCAAAAAGCGAAACAGCGCGAGGTGCACTGTTATGCTGCGTGGTATCATCAGCGACCACCAGCAAATGGACAGATGCCAATTGGACACCCATACGTCTTCCAAAATGATGGCGAGTTTTTAGCAGGACACTGGGAGATGTTCTGGCGCAATCCACACACCATGGCACAGATGACACCACATGTGTTTACGGCATTTTATACTTATGTCAACCAAGACCCACGTGATTGGTTATCACACGACTACACCGGCTATGTGGATGGGAATCGAGCGTTTTATCAGAGTGGACAACAACCATGGCCTAGTGAGCTACGCTACGACGTGACACCAGATTAGTTGCGTGGCAAGGTCATCACAAATGTGGCTCCCTTACCAAGTCCGTCGCTCTGTGCAGTTAATGTCCCACCGTGTGCTTCAACAATGGCTCTTGCAATAGTCAGTCCGACCCCCGCCCCACCAGTAGTGCGAGCGCGTGAGGGATCGACACGATAAAAGCGCTCAAAAATATGTGGCAGATGAGGAGCGTCAATACCTTCACCGAAATCGCGCACACGGCACCAGACTGTTGTGGGGTCGTGACCCGTGGTAATTTCGATACGACTATTCACTGGACTAACGCGGATGGCATTCGTCAACAAATTAAGTAGAACTTGACTAATTCGATCGGCATCGCATTCAACCAGTTCAGTCGAATACGCATGAGACACTTCTATTGTCACTTTATGCTCTGTTGCAATGCCCTCCAAAAGTGCAGAGGCCCGTCGGATAATTTCGATCAAATCAGTTTGGGCACGATAGAGCGTTAGTGTACCAGCTTCAGCACGCGATAGCGACTGCAAGTCATCAACGAGTCGGTGCATGCGATGTGCTTCATCACGTATAATCGCAATATTACGCGCATCGGGCTGCATCACGCCGTCCAAGATGCCCTCGGCATATCCTTGAATTGACGTCAGTGGGGTGCGAAGTTCATGCGCGACATCGCCAATCAAGGCAGCCCGGCGCTGTTCGGCATCATTGAGGGCTTGGGCCATGTGGTTAAACTGACTTGCTAATTCTTGGACCTCAGTAGCGCCCTCGCTAATCTGAATTGGTGTAAAGTTACCGCCGGCAATTCGGCGACTAGCCTGCGCCAGCTGTTGGAGTGGTGCTGCCAGTACCCTAGCCAGCGTAAAGCTCGTCACTAATGACAAGCCCATCGCTAATGCCATAGAAATCCAAATTGAGCGCCAGACGGCATTGCGATACAACAGTTCGGCACGCAACAAGGTATCAGGCACGGCAATTACCGTCTCCCCCTTTTCATTCCGCCCCTCGATAACAATAGTCCCATCAAAAATCATCGCATTGGGGCCGCCACGACGGCGCTCATCGGCCATCATACGGTCATGCACACGCGGAGTGATGATCATAGTGATAATCACAAATATCACCATGGTAAAGATAACAAGCGTCAAGTTCGCTTGTAGTAACCGCATCCGTAGCGATTTCACAGCGTTCTCCAGCGGTAGCCGGCGCCACGCACCGTCTCAATAAAACGAGGATTACTCGGGTCGTCTTTGAGTTTGCGACGCGCGTTGGCAATATGTACATCAACAACATGATCATCACCATAATAGCTCCCACCCCAAACATGCTCAAGCAGTTGTGCGCGGGTATACATGCGACCAGGTGACGTCGCAAGCATGGTGACAAGTTGGTACTCAGTTGTTGTTAACGCCACCGGGTCAGTGCCGATACGCACAACATGTCCATCAATATCGATTGTTAGTTCATCAAATTGGAGTAGCTTGGAGTTTGCTTGAGTTGCCACACGTGGTCGACGCAAACATGCGCGGACACGCGCAACCAATTCACGGGGAGAGAACGGCTTGGTGAGATAGTCATCGGCGCCTACCTCAAGCCCAACCACACGGTCCACCTCGTCAGCACGTGCTGTCACCATGATAATGTAGACATCAGAATTTGCCCGAATGCGGCGACACACCTCAATCCCATCAATACCTGGAATCATCAAGTCGAGCAGAATCACATCAAGCTGGTGTGATTCATGGATATTGAGTGCAGTTTGCCCATCAGAAGCTTCAAAAATAGTGTAGCCTTCGCGCTCAAGATATGCCCTCAATAGTTCACGGATCGGCGCTTCATCATCAACCAACAATATTGTTGCCATCAGATTTTCCCCTTGATTGTGGCATATGTATCCATTGTTGATACCCCTGTAATTGCGCATCAGTCTGGTGCATAAGCGGCAACAATGACACATGTTGCAAGGGTGTCTCAATGACTTGTATAGTTTGTTGGCGCAATTCATCACGGCGGAAGTACGTCACAACCACATCACTCCCAACCTGTAATTCATTCAACCGCGCCTTAAGTCGATACTGGTCCACACGTACGCCATTCAACGCCACTAATTCGTCAAATGGCGATATCCCCGCGCGATAGGCCGGTCCTTCTGGAGATACAGTCGCAATCACCAAGCGGCCGCCCTCTTGACGAACGACGACTCCGAGCGATGTTACAGGATCATCACCATTATGCCAATGTGGGTAGAGGCCAACAGTTGCACAGATCGATGCATAATCAAGTTCTTGCGTCCCGTAGATATAATCCGCAAAAAACGTATCGATGTTCTCGCGGTGCCCACCAATCACTGTAGCGATAATCTGCTGCATGGTGTCACCCTCAGGGATGCCTGGGTTTTGCCACGGATAATGAGCCTCAAGGTAGCGCATGACATCGTCAAACGAATGAGTGCCGTTTGTTACTTGACGAATCAGCATATCTAACGCAAAAACGACGAGTGCACCTTTGATATAGTACGAGATACTAACGTTCGGACTATTTTCGTCTGGTCGATAAAAGCGAATCCACGCATCAAAGCTGGCCTCTGCAAGACTCTGCACATGGCGCCCAGGCATACGTTGCACGGTAGCAATGTCATCGGCCAACAACTCAAGATACCGCTGTGGCGTAATCATTCCAGCGCGACACATAATCAAATTATCATAGTACGATGTCACACCTTCAACCAACCACAGTTGGCGCGTGTAGTTCTCTTGGCCATAATCGAACGGGCCAAGCGGTGCCGGCCGGATATACTTGACATTCCAGGTATGATAGAACTCGTGCGTAATCAATCCCAGAATACGCTCATAATCGCGTTGCTTACCGAATCCCCATTTGTCACACAGACAGACAGTACTCGCTGCATGCTCGAGTCCACCATAGGCACCATCTGCCAAATGCAAAATAAACAAATACTGCTGATACGGTACATGCGCAAAGTGCGCCATCACGGCTCGGACCGATCGTTCAATATCGATGAGTAAAGTGGCGATATGTTCGTTGCCATGTCCCCAAATAGCTATATGGTGGGGTATTCGTTCAACATAAAACGTATAGTATCGATGAGTACCACATTCAAACGGGGCATCAACGAGTGCATCATAATCGGGGGCTACAAACGACCATTTATCACCGGACAGATTGGGCACCACCGCATCTCGCTGCAATAACTGCGTAGCCACATGCCAACCATGTGGAACAATCACAGTGACATCAAGTGGCTCATGCGCACCGACTACCTGCATGCATACCGCTGCTGGATTAAAAAACGCATGGGAGTCATCGACGTGATTGGTTCGTACCGATAATTCGTATGCATAGACTCGGTAATGCACTTCGAGCACGGTATCGCCGTTGGCCGCAATCTGCCACGTACGTTTGTCGATCTTTTGCACGACACATGGAATGCCTGATTGTTGAGCATATACATCGCGCACATGGCGTGCATACTCGCGAACCAAGTACGAACCAGGCGTCCAGACTGGAAGTTGCACGAGCTGGCTAGACTCAGGATTGGTAATCGTAATCGTCACGTCAATGAAGTGTGCACGATGATTAAGCACCGAAAAAGTATAGTGTACCTGTTTCATGCAGTGTAAGGGGCAAAGAGATGAACCACCATATATGTCATCTCATGCGGATACTGGTGTGTACGCAAAAGCAATCGCATCACAGCCTCGGCCTGTTGGCGACAATCATACATCGCCTGGGCTGCCTGCATTGCAGGCAATTCACTATACCTATAGAAGTCACGAATAGCAGTAATCATATCTCGCATATTGCGTGGCGATACAGCAGCCGTATGCCGTGGATAAAAGAAGAAGATATACTCATCAAGCGTTGCATACGTTGCATAATCAAGCGATTGCGTGTAGTACCGTGCCAAGAATTGGGCAAATCCACGCAAGAACTGTCGCTTACGGCGGATTGTGCGTTCACTCAGATTGGTCGACTGTAATGACTTCATATAGCGAGAGATAAGTTGTTCACTTTCACGCAAGGCAGACTCTACCGCAAAAATTGCCTCACCACCAGTAGCAAACACATCATCATCCTCATGCATGGAATCATCACTATTTGTTACTGACATACTTGCACTGCGCTCTGCCGCGTCAAACGCCGCATACGTTTGTCCACCACGAGTCAAATCCTCAATCGACACATCAGCAACATTGCGCAAAGTTGCCATGAATTGTGGTGCTTTTGGTAAGATCCGTTGCATGGCTTTGCTCAAAATTGCGTTGTAATCATCATCAGTTTCAGCACGAATCATCTGTCGTCGCTCATAAGGCAACATACTTTTTAGCAGTGTAGTAGACCATTCAGTCAACGCTGGATGTCGATTCGCAAAGAGCAAAACAAATGTATCGTCGTCAATCGCATCGCTCAGATCATCATATACGTGTGGATCACCCTCATCATCGTGACGTTCATCCTCATAACTTGAGCGCAATGCATCCGCATAATCTTCATCATCGTTTAACGCTGATGTGTGGTCGTCCGCAAATAAAAACGCCTCATCATGATCAATATCGTCATCATCTGCGAATGTATCTTGTTCATCATCGCCCACGCGAACATCATATAAACCGTGTTCAAGCCCATGGTTAATACGCTCACTGTAATCATCACGAGTATCAATTGGTGTGATACTTAGATGATCATGGAGTTCGTGTTCTTGTGAATCAAAACCGATGCGCACTGCCGAGAATCGTGGCGCAACGCCATCCCACAAACCACGTTCACTGTCACGCACGCGCCGCATGCGCAACTCATGTTGAAGCTGGACAATCTCGCGCCCAAGTCCATGCGCAAGCGTATCGCCCCGTGCATGTTGGCGTTGTACCGTATCTCGTAATTGCTGCCATGGCAATCCAGGATAGGCATTGCGCCATGGTGACGACATATAGAGTTGCACAATAGCCTGCGCAACCGTGTGCTCATCCGCACCACTGCGATAGTGGGTATGGAGTTCTTGCATAATCGCATGATCTGCAACGTGTGCATCGTCAAGATGTTGATCATCTGCAAAATCACACATGAGATGAATCGTATTCGGTCGTTGGTGATCGATTTGCACAATAATATGGTCACCATCACGCATACGATGTTGTGCATACCACCCCATCACGCCAATGACACCACGCCCAATCACCGGCATCATACGTTTGTCGTTTGCCAAACGCACTGGCATTGTTGTATCTAAAAATGGATACAACCACTCGGTTCGGATATATTCATTCTTAATTGCAGTTGCATCAGGTATCACACGAAAAGTAATACCCCGTACCGCTTGACGAATCGGTATATACATTAATGGTGATACAGTGACCCACCCAAGCATGACTGCTTGCGTATTGAGCATCGTCTGTATGCGGCGATGGAGATTGGTGCGACTTGGACCTCGACGTGATTGTACAAATGAGACAATGGAATCGAGGCTAAGCGCTTCGGATGTCGTGCGCGCTAATTCTTTTAAAAGCGTCGCAATCGATGGTTTTGTCCGCGGCATGATACATCCCTGGCTCAGCTTCTGTGGCTTTCACCACATGTGCAAACGATTATACCACGGTCACTCTTTTTTTGATGAAACAGCGGTGAGTAAAAACACCACCTCGGTGTAAATGTGTTATACATCGAGGTGGCATTAGGGTTGTTTTATTTATTCGTCTACAGCCAAAAACGCAGCTTCAGCAATACTCATCGCATCAACACCAAAATGTCGATACAAATCATCGCGCGCTCCTGATTGACCGAAGTCATCCACTCCCAGGCTCGTTACACGTGCCCCATAGACACTGCCAAACCACGCCAAAGCGTGTGAGGCGGCATCATGCACAGTCACAATCGGTGTCGAACGCTGTCCATCATGGTATAACCAGCCAAATGCATCGTCTATACCCTGTCGGCGAGACATCACAAAACGCTCATACAACGCTCGAGCACTCACCACATTAATTACATCGGCAGCAACACCCTCACGCCATAGCAACTCAGCCGCTTCGAGGGTCTCGGGAATCAACGTCCCACTCGCACATAACATCACCCGTGGTGCATCAGTCAACTCCGGATGATGATCCTGCCATGTTGCAAGGCGGTACGCGCCATTGAGCACTTGTTGACGCAATGTCTCAACACCAATCCGAGCCTTGGCCGTTTCAAACGGTGCTTGATTTATTGGACGAGTACTCAAACGTAAGTAGAGTGGTCGCCCATGCTCACGATCAAAACATTGCCGTACACCTTCAAGTAAGAACCATTCGAGTTCACCAGCAAAACACGGTTCAGCCATCATCAATTTGGGCAATTCGATACCAACTGACACGGTAATCGTCGATTGATGGGCACCACCTTCAGGTGCGAGTGTAATACCCGATGGCGTGCCGGCGACGATGAACTTAGATCCCGAGTACACCGCATAGATGAATGAATCCAGTCCACGTAACACAAACGGATCATACACTGTACCAATTGGCACTAGTGGAGCACCGGTCAGTTCGTAGGACAGTCCAGCCATACCTGCCATCATGAACAAATTCATCTCGGAGATACCGAGCTCGATGTGACGCCCATGTTGCGAGCGTTGCCACTTGAGAATACGCTGAGCCTCCCCCTCGTATTCAGCCACATTGGCGTGAGGCGTATAAACACCCATGCGGTTAATCCAGCCACCAAGATTGGTCGAAACAGAGACATCGGGCGAGGTTGTCACCATGTACTGCGCTAATTCGGGTATATCCGCAAAGCGCACCAACAAGCGCCCAAATGCGTCTTGCGTGCTGACATTACTCGGCACACCCAAATCAACCCGCGCTGGAATTTCAATCGCTGGGATGGGTGGCAATTCGGGCTCGTCAAGACGTCGAGCCACATCAGCGCACAATGTGCCCTCGGGAGTGTCACCATCGAACTCTGGCCACACGTCATCTTCGGCAATCCCAAAATCAGTCCGTAATTGCTCCATTTGCTCACTACTCAGCAACATCGAGTGATTAAGTGGATGACCAGCAATCGGCAACCCCCATCCTTTGATTGTGTAAGCAAACACAACAGTTGGGCGCGACATGTCACGTTCTACCTCATCGAAGATGCTACACATCTCCTCGAGATCGTGACCACCAAGATTTGAGATGACATGAGGCAATTCTTCGTCAGGCACTTGTGCCAACACCAGTGCTAGGGTGTTGCGATCAGCCTCATTGGCTGACAACATACGCTCCCGCAACTCAGCACCGGGCAAGCGAATCGCCGCTTGGTACTCTTCGTTGCTCATTTCATCGATACGTCGGCGCAATGTATCGCCACCAGGCAGCGCATATAACTCTTGAAGCTTGCGCCCATACTTAGCCTCGAGCACACGCCACCCGTTTTGGGCAAAGAGCTTCTTCAGGCGAGCAGCACGTATACCGGGAACAACACGGTCAAGACTCTGTCGATTAAGGTCGACGACCCACATAACTTGGCCAATACCGTCAAGTGCCTCGTCGAGCAGCGCCTCCCAGACGTTGCCCTCATCGAGCTCAGCATCACCAACAACTGCCACGAATCGCCGTTCGGGCACTTCGACCTGATGGTCACGCAGGTAGCGTTGCGTCAATGATGCAAACAGCGGAGCCACAATCCCCAACCCAACTGAACCAGTTGAAAAATCAACACGCTCGGGGTCTTTGGTACGACTTGGGTATGACTGCAACCCACCATACTCTCGGAGCATGGTCATGTAGCGCTTGGGGAGATTGCCTAATAAGTATTGAATCGAATGAAAAATCGGCGAGGAATGTGGTTTGACTGCCACACGATCACCACGTTTGAGAAAGTGGAAGTAGAGCGCAGTCATCAGCGTTACAGTCGATGCAGATGATGCCTGATGACCACCAACTTTGGTACCATCGTGATTTGGCCGAACATGATTCGCATGATGAATCATGTTGGTTGCGAGCCACAATATACGTCGCTGGATATTTTCGAGCACACGCAATGTCTGGGGGTCAAGCGTATGCGGCTTGGTTACTGCTTGTTTACCACGTTTAGGCAGAGTGTGTTCCATGTGTCTCCTCTCGGCTTCTTCGCCATTTTAAGGCACACGAGTAATACACTTATCATACCGCACTTCCCTGATGTTTCGAATACACAGATTTTTTTGATTTCGCAATAATAAATGGCGTACCGTAGCATATGCGCAATTTGGTAGAATGAAAGTAGTTTGTTTATGCAGAAATTGAGTAGTATGCAACGTCACACCATCATCAATACCATCACACAGACCACCGAATGGGACATTGTCATTATCGGTGGTGGGGCAACAGGATTAGGAATTGCCGTAGACGCAGCGAGTCGCGGACTCAAAACACTTCTTCTTGAAGCGTATGATTTTGCCAAAGGCACATCAAGTAAAGCTACCAAATTAGTCCATGGGGGTGTACGCTATCTAGCGCAAGGCAATATCTCACTCGTCTACGAGGCGCTTCACGAGCGTGGGCGTTTACAAAAAAACGCGCCGCATCTTGTGCGCGTCATGCCACATGTTGTTCCTGCGTATAATCTCATCGATTTGCCGTTTTATGGCAGCGGATTATTGCTCTATAGCATATTAGCTGGTCGACTAGGATTTGGTTTTTCACGGATTATCAGTCGTCATGAAGCGCTTACGCTTGCACCCACACTCAGTCAAAAGCACCTCAAAGGTGGCATCGTCTATTACGACGGTCAGTTCGACGATGCGCGGCTCGCTATCACCTTGATGCGCACAGCGTTTAACCACGGCGCGACACTCATAAACCACATGCCGGTGACAGGATTTGTCCATCAAGACAATAAGATTGTTGGTGTCCATGCACAGGACCGCGAGACTGGGGTCACACATTCCATTCGCGCCAAGTCATTCATCAATGCAACTGGAGTTTTTGTCGACGACGTACGCAAGCTTGACAAAGCCGATGTCAAGCCGTTGTTGGCTCGTAGTCAAGGCATCCATATTGTCGTCGATCGCTCATTTTTGCCTGGTGACCATGCAGTCATGATCCCCAAGACTGACGATGGGCGTGTACTATTTGCCTTGCCGTGGCACGATTGTGTCGTAATTGGCACCACAGATACCCCAGTTCCACAGGCAGATATTGAACCACGCGCACTTGATGATGAAATTGAATTTGTCTTAAGTCATACCGAAAAGTACTTGACCCGCCGGCCGCAACCCCAAGAGGTACTGAGTGTATTTGCGGGATTACGCCCACTCGTCAAAGCCGGAAGTAACACTGGTAACACTAAAGCACTCTCGCGTGATCATACTATTGTCTTTGCTGAGAGTGGATTAATGACAATTACTGGCGGTAAGTGGACCACGTATCGTCACATGGCCGAGGATGCTGTCAACCAAATCAGTCAACACGCTCAGCTTGGCAGTCGGCCGTGTGTCACGCACCAACTCAGATTGCATGGATACTCAACTGAGCGCGACACAGACAACATGCAGATGTATGGTAGTGACGCACCGGCTATTCGTGCCCTGATGCAGGAGAACCCAGCATGGGCAAATCAGATTCATGCTGACTTACCCTACACCGGTGCCGAAGTTGTGTGGGCAGTACGTCAGGAGTTGGCCCGAACGGTAGAGGATGTATTGGCACGGCGTACGCGATCGATTTTGTTGAATGCACCAGCCAGCATTGCGGCAGCTCCCTATGTGGCCCACCTAATTGCCACTGAGCTCCAACACGATAATCAATGGATCGCCGAGCAAGTTACCGCATATACGACATTTGCGCAGACATATCTGTTGCATCCAGCTAATATTTAATTATCTCAAACGCAGTTCAACCACCTGTAATTGGTTTTTTGATAAACCAATTACAGGTTCACGTATTTTTAATAACATTAATTCTTACATCCTACATGTATAGCTTGAGACGTAACACTTTACAATCACATCCATAATGCAATCAGATATTTTTTAAATCAACATGGCATCATATTATTGACGCTCTTTGCACTATACAAACAAAAATATTACTTACAAATGCAATTATTCCACGCATTGTTGTAATTTACCCATTATCACTTACTCAAAAATCTCGAATCAACAGCGATATGCCTAGAACTCTGAAAACACATACAACGCTATCATTTGATTCACTCAGCAAATGTATAGAGATGCACGCACATCACTAAAAAGTGATTATCAAGTGAAATGCTTAAGAAATATGTATGTCGATCGGTATCAAATGAGACTAATCACTATTCATTGACATGGTTACTTTAGGTATTTCATTAAACATATCAGTGAAACACTTTAAATAACAGATTGTAAGGTTAATGTTGAAATTGCCTACCCTGCAATCAATCATTTATCATAAATATTCCTAACATATTCGTAATAATTATTAATACTCTTTATGGTATCATTATGAATGAAGTCAATCCTTTAGTAAATTTTTATTGTCGTAGTCCTGAATTAATTAATCTAAGACACATGGTAGGCAACACTTATGCATTTGTTCTCGTCAACCACTAGCGTATTCGGTAGAATTATGCATGACTTCAAAGATTTTTATGCAAAATTACATCCAATTGTTCTTTATAGCGTACTGATGGTGTTATGGTTTTCGCCATTTATTTTTGGTCAACAAGTTTTATTTACTCGCATTCCTGAGTCCATGGTAAATACAGAATACTCGTTCTGGGACCTAAATATATATACCAAAAATGCTAAACTGAGCGATTATCTGAATCAAGAGGTTGTTGAAGCGTATTTATCTCAGAATGAACCGCGAAGTGGGCTATTAGCAACCTGGACTAATCGCAGTGGACTAGGTCGGGCATTATTCCCTCATTTCGGATACACACAGAGTAATTTCGCTACATGGATAAGCACTTTATTCAGTGAAAATACGCTCGTTGTGTTTACCATTCGTAATCTCATATTCATTTATTTGGCAGGCTTATTCCTTTTGCTTTATGGACTTACATTAGGACTTAATCGTTGGGCCACAATCATTGCAAGTTTTATGTATGCAACGTTGCCAATGTTTACTTTTTGGTCGGTAAATATGCCTTTTTTTGTAGGCTCTTCGCTTGGTGTAGCTGCTATATATGGTATTCATCAATTAATCCACAAGCCTAGTTTTGGTTACTGGGTCTTCGTTGCACTGATCATACATTTACAAATTACCACAGCATATTTACAGACAACAGTGTATGTTATCTATTTTCTCACACTATTTTCACTCATACTTTTATATCAACAACACACGACGACCCAAGTGACACTGAAGAAGTTCAGCATATTGGCAACTGCATCATTACTAGGACTCATTGCATCAATACCCATGATTGCAGATTTGTATATTGAGTATCTGTCATCAATTCGATCAAATAGCCCAATAATAGCTGCATATGTTTTTCCAATTACCAAACCAGATCAACTGATACAGCTGATTCTCCCAGCAATATACGATGGATGGATAACCACTGTTTCAAAAGAATACAAGCTATTTCCAGCTACTCAAACAACTATATTGTACTTTCTCCTAGTTATAATTGCTCTTTGGAAACAATTCCGCCGCGTGTATGGTTGGGTAATTATGCTAACAATATGTTACTTGTTAAGTCATAATCAAACGCTCAATGAATTCATGTTTACGACAATATTCCCAAACATTTCGTCAGGGACAAAATCATTCAACTGGGCAACCCTTCATATACCACTCGCTATGCTCATGCTTTGGGGAACACACACCGTTATCACTGACATCCGCAAACGAGAATGGATAGCATTTATGCTAATTCTCATCAGTGGTGTATTCGTAATGTGGCAATCTATTTTGGTAGGATCAACATACTCATTTACTATTGATTGGAACATTTTTGCATTGTATGCGATAGTCATACTACTTGTTGGTGTATCAATAATCATTCGGAGTCAGCACTTTACTATCCCAATTCTCTTTATAGCAGCAATTAGCACCTCAGCATTTGTGACATTTCCTAGGATGTATCGTGCACCCGTTGACGCAGCGAGTGAAACGATTTACATTTATGATGTTTCAGCGAAATACCTGCTTGAAAACACAAATATGATGTATTATGATTCACAAAAAAGAAACTGTTGCTATGCTGTAGGTAATATATCTGTACTCTACGACATCAATTCTATCCATCTATATAAGTCAAGCGTATCTGCGTATTATCGAAATTTTATTCAATCACTAGATGGAACATTTTTTCAAAAGAGGAGGAATTCAGGAGTTACACCAACATTTAATGAGGTTGATTTTTGGCTTTCGAATACGTCTCTTGTGGTATCGGATACCAAACTCAATCACCCGAACCTTCAATTAGTACACACAGAACGCAAATTACACTTCTATACAAATGCCGTCCGATCAGGGTGTTGTGTGATACTCAATCAGTCTGTCCAGGCAAAACTTACCCGCGATAAATATCAAAACATTGCTATGAAAATAAATGATAAATTATTGCGTGACGCATCACCAATATCCAAAGCAATTGATCTGGGCGATAAATACACCATACTGATAAACAAAAAGGAGGTAACTCAAACCATTGTGCTGAGCCAAATTTACCATAGTATGTGGTTTGCGTCAGTAAAAGTAGACGATAATTGGATCGAAGCGCAAACAGTTGTAGTAAACGGCAAATACCAAGGTGTGATTATCCCACCTAACAGCACAGAACTGCGCATGCAATTTTTACCATGGTCGCGACTGATGTGGATATTCCATGGAATGTGGATTTGCTTAATTCTTATCTGGGGGATTCGTCGAGCACTTTCATACAAAAACACCCGGTTAAGCGGAGTGAGCTCCGTTTAACCGGGTATCATGACACCATTATTACCCTCGTCGCCGCTTGACCTCATCAATCAATGCAGGTACCACCTCGAGGGCATCACCCACGATACCGTAACTCGCCACTCGAAAAATCGGCGCATCTGCATCTTTGTTAATCGCCACGATTGTGCGCGAAGTACGCATACCTGCCAAGTGCTGGATGGCTCCCGAGATACCAACAGCAACATAGAGTTTAGGACTAACCGTTTTGCCGGTTTGGCCTACTTGGTGATCATATGGCACCCAACCAGCATCTACGATTGCGCGTGAAGCGCCATAGGCACCACCAAGAGCATCAGCAAGGGCAGGAATAAGTTTTTGGTAGTTCTCAGGACTGCCAAGGCCGCGACCACCCGATACAATCACACCGGCATCACTCAGATTGACACTACCTTGTTTACGCTCACTCTTGATGACTTCGATACCACTGGTTGCCAGACTGACACTGGCAGTCTCGATAGGAGCACTAGCACCATTTGGCTGTGCCTCTGCGTGCGTTTGCTTGCGCACTGAGACAACCACTGGTGTCAACGCATAGCTACTCGTGGTCATAACATTACCCGCGTGCGAGGCACGAGTTGCAATGACACTACCGCCATCGATACGCATATCATTGACATCTATGGCTAGTGAACCACCACAATCGGCGGCCACTGCAGCACTGACGTCACGCATGCGTAACGTGGCTGTGGTCAACAAAATCATCGTACCAGCTGACTTAATCACTTGACTAACAGCGCTAGCCATTACATCGGCGGCACGGTGAGCGAGTGCCGCATCATCCACAACCACGACACCTGATACACCCAATGTGGCAACTTCGGCAGCCAACGATTGCACATTATGGCCAATAACCAGTGCAGTAGCGGTGCCGAGTGATAGCGCCCGCCCAATAACTTCACGCTGGGCAGGAGTGGTACCAGCACCAGTAGCAGTTTGATCAACTAACACCCAATATGACATAGCATTCACCACCCTTATAACACTTGATCGGCGATAAGGCGATCGACAAGTGCGGCCACCTTAGCGGCGGTATCAGCACCTTGGAGCATCTCACCGTTTTTGCGGGCCGGCGGTGGCACCCGATCAACAACCACGGCACGATTCGTTGGTTGAGTACAAATCTCAGCCACAGTCACAGTTGGCACATCGGCCTTGGCAAACTTGCGTACGCGCAACAGCGAGGGGAAGCGGGGTTCAACTTCGCCTTTAGAGATGCTCAAGACGGCTGGCAGTGAGACACGAACGGTCTCTGTCTCATCTTCGAGTTGACGTTCAACCTCAAGATGCGTTGCGCTACTGCTGATGATTTTGTTGACGTAGGTGACATGCGTCCAGCCCAACTGTCGCGCAAGCATTGGCGCAAAGGCACCACTCTCGTCATCGGTCGAATTGCGGCCACAAATTACTACATCAGGCCGACCTTTGTGAGTAATCGCAGCGGTCATAATCTGAGCCGCAGCGTAAACGTCATAATCGGCATCGTTGGTTATCAGGAGTGCGTCGGTAGCCCCCATGGCCATGGCTCGCCGGATTTGATCAAGCCACTCATCGGTACCGAGTGACATGACGGTCACATCACCGCCTTGCTCATCGTTGATGTTCAGAGCCGCCTCGAGTGCATACTCGTCAAACAAATTAGTGATTGTTTCGATACCGGAGGCGTCAATATTATTGTTGGCATCAAAGGACACCCTATTATCGCGGGGCACTTGCTTAAGACATACGACAATATTCATGGCTTACTCAGCCTCCCACACTTCTTTGTTATAGGCCGGCAATTCGCAGCGCAACGGCGGAGCAAGCTCGCGAATACCCATGGCAAAATCTGCTTGAAGCAATTCTTGTAACTCGCGGGTACCCTCATAAATCACGCCACCACGTGAATTGCGTAAGAAGCGCTCGACTGGATACTCATCAGAGAATCCATAGGCACCGTGAATCTGTACTGCATCATCGGCTGACTCCCAGCTTGACACGGTAGCATGCCATTTGGCCAAAGTAGTCTCGCGCGAGTTACGACGTCCGGCATTCTTCATCCAGCCAGCCTTATACACGAGCAAGCGCCCCATATCCATCTTGCGCACCATGTGACTCATCATACGCTTGACTAACTGATGATCACCGATAGGTACACCAAATGTGTGGCGCTCTTGGGCATACTTAACTGAGGCCTCGAGTGATGCTTGAATCAAACCAACTGCGCCTGCAGCCACGGTATAGCGACCGCTGTCAAGGGCAGTCATGGCAATCTTAAAGCCTTCGCCCTCTTCACCCAGGCGATTTGCAACAGGTACACGTACGTCTTGCATCACGATACCGCCAGTGTTACCGGCACGTACGCCTAATTTACCATGAAGTGGGTACGTTGATAGACCAGGCATATCACGCTCCAAAACGAAGCACGAGATGCCGCGGTTACCCTTGGATGGATCGGTCTTCGCAAACACTACAAAGGTATCGGCGATATCTGACAAGCTAATCCAGATCTTCTCGCCATTGAGGATGTAATGATCACCATCACGGCGTGCAGTACTCTCCATGGCTCCAGCATCGGTACCACTATTCGGTTCGGTCAAACCGTAGGCACCAATTTTCTTGCCCTCGGCTTGTGGCTTGAGGTACTTTTGCTTTTGTTCCTCGTTGCCCCATTGGAAGATGGTCATCGAATTAAGTCCGATATGTACGCTAGCCACCACACGCAAAAAGCTATCGACGCGCTCGAGCTCCTCGCACAGTACAGCCAACGCGAGGTAGTCCATGCCAGCACCGCCGTACCGGACAGGCATACATATTCCAAGAAAGCCTAGTTTGCCCATTTTTTCGATTAACGGACGTATGTATGTGCGAGTTTCAGGGCCTTCACCGTGGGCAGCCCCACTGCGATCCCATTCACGGATGTGTGGTAACACTTCGCGCTCGGCGAACTCACGCACCGTTTGGCGGAGCATATCATGCTCTTCGTTGAGAAACATGTCGTAGTTGGCGGTGAAGTCCATCATTGACTCCTCTTTCAAAAAAATAAACCCAAACACACCGAATACCGTTGAGTATTATACCGGATATTTATTACTCCACCGAATGACATCAGAAAAACTAATGCGTGTTACACTACACCAAATATCCACGATAATCGTCATATCATGCTAACGAGGTTCTATGCGTTCTGCCATTCAAATTATACCGGTTTATGGCATTGGAGAGATTCAGATTGGTGAAACACTGAGCCAAACCATTCTGACTGCAATTGACGAGAGTAACATTACGCTATTTGAGAATGATGTCATCGTCATCACGCAAAAGATTGTCTCAAAAGCGGAAGGTCGTATCATTGACCCACGGACTGTTGAGCCATCACATATGGCACATATGTGTGCAGCCCAAGGCCACAAGGACGCCAACTACTACGAAGTCGTGTTACAAGAGAGCAAACGCATCATCCGCATGGATCGCGGCGTGCTAATCTGTGAGACACACCACGGCTTGATTTGTGCCAATGCAGGCGTAGATGAATCCAATGTCGATGGCGGTGGTCAAATCACCCTTTTACCGAGAGATCCAGATGCTTCAGCCAAGCAGATTCGTGACGATATCATCCACAAACGTAGTGTAAAGACAGCAATTATTATCTCGGATTCGTTTGGGCGTGCTTGGCGCGAAGGACAGGTAAATGTAGCCATTGGCGTGGCCGGCATCAATCCACTGATAAGCTATGCTGGGATTGATGACCCATATGGATATCGCATGCAAGCCAGCGTACTCGCTATTGGCGATGAAATAGCTGCAGCAGCCGAGCTAGTCATGGGAAAGATCGACCGCGTGCCGGTCGCTGTCGTTCGTGGCGTCACCTACGAGGCTACTGAAAGCAGTGCCAGTACATTGATTCGCCCTGCCGCAAAAGACTTGTTCCGGTGATGCCATGGATTTTATGAGTACACTTACTCGTCGCCAAAGTGTGCGACGATTTACCGATGACCCAGTACCCGATACGGTCTGTACCGAACTCCTTGCAGCAGCGGCACTTGCACCATCGCCACATGGAAGGCAACCATGGCGCTTTGTCGTGATTGCACACGGTCACGGTCGTGAGACCCTGATTAACGCTATGGCTGACGAATGGCGTACCCAATTACGACACGACAGTCTTGATGAACCGCATATTGATGCGCGCGTTAGTGCGTCGACCAATCGCATTCTGCACGCGCCATTACTAATCATGCCCTGTGTCGACACATCGGTCATTGACATCTACCCTGACTCAACTCGTCAGAATGTCGAGTACATCATGGCTGTTCAAAGCATGGGCTGCGCCATCCAAAATATTCTGCTACGCGCAGTGGATTTAGGATATGACGCAGGTTGGATGTGTGCGCCGCTCTTTTGTCCAGACACAGTGCGGAACACATTAAAGCTGGCGCAGACTGACATTCCACAAGCCTTAATTTCCGTGGGGAAGATGGCATCGCCTCCCAAACGACGAGACAAACGGTCTCACTATGAGCTCACGATACAACGCTAACATCTGGTGATATGGAATTCCATAGTAGGCAATAATTTGGTAAAATGCGGTAGAAGAAATAACGAAGCAGATAGCACATCATGAACCAAACGGTCGTTTTATCAGGTGGGGTTGGTGCGGCGCGTTTTCTTGAGGGATTAGTCAACGTGCTCCCAGCCGATTCAATCTGTGCAATCGTCAATACTGGTGACGACATCGAGATGCACGGATTGCATATCAGTCCAGATGTCGACATTGTCATTTGCACCCTTGCAGGCATTATCCACCCGAACCAAGGATGGGGAATCGTCGATGACACCGATCACTGCATGAGCATGCTTGGCAAGCTCGGGGCATCTACATGGTTTATGCTCGGCGACAAAGATATGGCCCTGCATATTCAGCGGACAGCACTGATGAAGCAAGGCTTTACTGCTACGCAAATTAGTCAACAGTTTTGTGACGCACTTGGTGTAGCAGTGCGCATTCTGCCGATGACACATGATAACGTCCACACGCATATTCGTACGCCACAGGGGCTGGTCCACTTTCAACATTTTCTTGTCCGTGATCGTGCGCAAAGTCCTATAACTGGCATTGAGTATGTCGGTATCGCATCTGCTCAAGCTACTGCAGATGTTCATACGGCAATCGCAACTGCTCAGCAGATTATCATTGCCCCAAGCAATCCGTTAGTCAGTGTCGGGACAATTCTAGGATTACCTGGCATCACAGAACTATTGCGTAATCGCCGAGTCCCTGCTATTGCCGTTAGCCCCATTGTGGGCGGTAAAGCAATCAAAGGACCTCTCGTACCGATGCTCCAGAACGCTGGCATTGAGGTCTCGGCCTTGGGTATTGCCATGTACTATCAAGGGTTGATTGATGGTATGGTTATCGATCAACAGGATGCGGATCTTGCTGCGCCTATTGAAGCATTAGGTGTTCGCGTTCGTATTACTGATACCGTTATGCGCGACCGCACGCGCAAAACGGCACTTGCAGAACAGTGCCTAGAATTGATTGCTGAGTTCCGATGATTACTGCACTCATCCCTTTCAAACCGCTCAGCGAAGCCAAAAGCCGACTTGCAACGATTTTGCCGCCGGCGGATCGGCGCGCATTAGCACTTGCAATGCTTGATGATGTACTAACTGCGCTCGAGCGGAGCCAACGTATTAGTCAAATCATCGTGACAGCCAGTGATGCTGCCGCGCAAGCCTTGGTACAATCGCGCAATATCGAGTTTTTACACGATATAAGTAATGGTCTTAATCCAGCCATTCAACATGTCGTCAATCAACTTGACCCAGATCGACCATTGCTGATTATGCATGCTGATTTACCCTTGGTCGAAGAGGATGACATTGACGAATTTATTACCATGATGCCGAGTGGAGGAGTTGCGCTTGCCGGATCAAATGATGGTGGCACGACCGCTGCCATCTGCGCAGTCCCCCAACGCATGCGATGGTCGTTCGGTGAGCAGAGCCTTTTACGGCATCTTGCCGCCGCTCGAGCCGCGAATATTCCAGTGCGGAGCGTTCGAGAAGGACCAATCACATTTGACATTGATCGACCAGTAGATTTGTATCGCTTACTCCTCGATCCAGGTGGACGACAAACTGGGCGACTACTTGGCAAACTTCATATTGGGGCGAACAGCGAACCAACACACGAATGAAAGAGAGCAACCCGATGGGTGTCATTGGATATGCAGCCGCATTAGAGCAGTTCCATCCGACGGAATTACTCAACTATTCGATCTTAGCCGAGCAACATGGATTTAAGGCAGTGATGGCAGCCGACCACTTTCAACCATGGGTGCCACAACAAGGGCATAATGCATTTGTATGGAGTTGGATGGCAGCCCTTGGCCAATCAACAAACATGACATTCGGTCCAGGAGTGACCTGCCCAAGCTTCCGCTACCACCCTGCTGTTGTTGCTCAAGCTGCCGCTACGCAGGCGGCGATGACACCAGGTCGATTCTGGCTGGGATTAGGGAGTGGAGAGGCGCTCAACGAGCGCGTTGTAGGTGGCGAATGGCCCGAAGCGCATGTACGGTTAGCAATGATGCAAGAGGCCATCAGCATCATAAAACAGTTGTTTACGGGCAAACAAGTCAAACACGACAAAGGCAAATACTTTACAATTGAACGCGTCAAGATGTGGACATTGCCAGACGTACCACCACCGATTTATGTCGCTACTGCAGGTCCAATAACTGCAGCCTGGACAGGTCGTGAGTGTGACGGTATTATCACTCCAGGTGCATCAATTGATAAATTGCGCATGTTGCTTGGCAAGTTTGCTGAAGGAGCCAAATCAGTAGGCAAAGACCCCGACAAGATGCCCAAGTTACTACAACTCCATATGTCATGGGCTGAGACCTACGAAGAGGCATTACAGAATGCAATGACCGAATGGCCAAACGGTGGTATGCCGTTCCCTAAGCAGGATATTCGCAGTCCCGAGGATTTTGCGGAGATTGCCAAAATGGTACGACCGGAGCACTTCAACAACCGCATGCTCATCTCACCACACATTGATGAACACCGTGAGTACATTCAGCGCTTTGTAGATTTGGGTTTTGACGAGATACACGTGCACAACGTCGGTCGCAACCAAGAGGCATTCATCAAGATGTTTGGTGAGCACATTATCCCGCAGCTCAAATGGAGTCGTGTATGAGCGTCGTTCCTCTACAATATCACGATCTACTTGAGCGCCCGATTGTCGCAGCGCTGGGGACAAGCATGGCAGACGGCACACCGCATGTCACACCGGTATGGTTTAGCTTTGCTGATGAATTATTTTATGTCAATGCAGCAGTTGGTCGCATCAAAGACAAAAACATCAAAGCTCGACCATATGTATCACTGTTAATTGTGGATCCACACAATGCATACCGCTACTTGGCAATTCGTGGTCCTGTCATTGACATCTCAGATGCACAGGTAGGTCGGGCACACATTAACTTTTTGTCGAATCGCTATTTTGGTCGGCCCATATATCGTAGTGATGACCCAAACGAAATCCGGGCGCGCTATACAATTCAACCTGCGCACATCAGTGCAATGGGATAAGGTGTATATGACCACAGAACGATTGCAAAACATCCGGCAGGCACTCAATGGCCGTACACGGTTGCTCAGACGGTCGCGCCGTCATCGAGCAGCCAAATTGCTCGCCAAAGATGCATCGTTGCGTGCACTTGATATGCTCCTCGAAGTCATCATGAGCGGGCACGACCCTGATGCCGCCAACGCGGCCGCTGTTGCATTGTCGCAACATGCAGATTGGCGTCATATCAATGTCATATGTAGTGTATGGGCTTTGACGCGACACCCCACACTTGGGCGTCTAATTACACAACATGGATGGATTGCCAATGCTCCACCCGACGCACGTGTCCTGAGTGCACTTCATACGGGTCAACTCGAAGTACTCATGAATGCTCGTCCTGGGTTATTACTTGCGTTGCTGATTGCCTGCGGTGACCGTAACCAGACCATTGCACAACGGGCACACCGTAGCCTACATAACCTTAAACGTGTTGATACCAAACAAGCATTGTGCATGTTAGCAATTGAACAGAACATTCCGATTGCCCTTGCCATCGCCAAAAAATCAGGCTATTTGCCCGATGATCAACAGTGGCGAGCCGTCTTTTTGTTGCTCAGTAATCAACGTGAGGCCTACAGAGCTCTCGACCCAGATTGCGAGCTTACACTTGAAGCGTACGCCAATAGCTCGCCACAACTACGTGAACGCATTGCATTAGCCCTGCAAGATGAGCCTCAAGCACCACCACTGATGCCTCCATCGTTGGTATATGTGGCCGATCTCAATGATGCTCAGTGGTCGGAGGCTGTCCAACAGCTCAGTAAACCAATCATGCATCATGTGGCTGCAGTCGTGACTCGTTATGCCCCCGCACGGTGGGCGGCCCGTTTACTTGTACACCTCAATGAGGACGCTGAACCGGCAGCACGCACGAATACAATGCCACTTGATGTCTTACGCAATATTGCCGAAACATGCATGGCTGGGAATGAACCGCAACCGATTCTACACCTTACGCTACAAGGTGGACTACGTGGCATTCATCACGTTGCATTGAGTCCCGATGGTCAATCTCTCGCAGCCAGTGATGGCACTGGTCAAGTGTTAATTTGGAACACATACGATGGCACTCCAGTGACACCTCCGCCTGCCAACCAATGGCCAATTCGCTCATTAGTATTCTCGCGCGACAGTCGTTGGCTCTGTAGTGCATCAACTGTGGGGTCAATTACTGTATGGGATATGCATACAAAATCAATCGCACAACAATTTAGCGGCCGTGCACCACTACATCTCATTCCAGACTCTGACACGATGATGAGTGGCGGCGACGAAGCATTCCATTTTTGGTCACTCAAAGGACACCATTTGAGCAGTATTCGCACGCCAAGTGCACGTATTGCCCAGATTGCAATGAGTGACGACGGTCAGTACTATGCTGTAGCAGGCGCTGCACCAGCACTGGGACAGCCTGCATATGGGGTGCCACGCGATCACTCAATTAGTGTATGGCGCATGCCAACTGGCGAGTTACTTGCAGGTGAGGCATTGGCACGTTGGCTAGATCGAGGTGACCCGATTGCCAAACTCGACATGCCAAGTGTTGCCGAACAAATTATTTTTAGTCCAAATGGGCATTTGCTTGCCGCAGTCTGCGGTGATGGCATCGTACGAATATGGCGATTACTCGATGGTATGCTTCAACAATCCTATGCAGGTACAGCGCCGATTGTGTTTTTGCATGAAGGCGCACAAATCATCAGTGGATCCGCCACGGGCGGGTTCCAAATTCGCCAAAGTCAGAGTGGCTCACTTGTCGCCAACGTCCCCCTACCACGAGGCATTCCACGTGTGATGGCCACCATTCCAACTCGTGGAATAATCGCCGGAGGAAGTACTGACGGCACAATTACCGTGTGGCGCTTACATGAATCACTCGAAGCGATAGAGCTCACGCAACATGCGCATCGCATCACTGCATTGTCGTTAAGCCCTGACGGCAGAACACTAATCAGTGCAGACATCACCGGCACCATCCATGTCTGGGATTTGTCTGTTAGTGAGTTGATTCGCCGCATACCACTACACATACGCCCACACGAACGTACCTGGATTAGCGATATCATCCGCCAACGCCGTTACAAAGGTGATGAACGACGCTGGCTCGAATTGATGAATGCGCTCTATCGCACTCCACCTGGCAATCGCCGTGGATTTGACCCGTCACAACCTATTGATATTGGCTCGTTTCGCCTTCGTCTCGAATAAATCTTGTTGTCTACGACACTTGCTGTCGCTGCCAAATAGTTTTTTTGCATGAGGAGTTCGTGATGAGTGCACCAGTGCAGTTGCCGTTGCCCGAGCTTGCGAGTCAGTTCAATTTGCGTCGCGATGTCACTTTTCTCAATCATGGTAGTTTTGGTGCGTGCCCCCGGAACGTCATAGCCGCATACCGCCATTGGCAGGATGAACTTGAGTCAGAACCAGTGCTCTTTTTTGGTCGTCGTCGCCTCGGACTCCTTGCAACTGCGCGCGCAGCGCTCGGCGCATATGTCAACGCAGATGCCGACGATGTCGTGTTTGTTCCTAATATCACGTATGGAATGAATATCGTCATCAACTCACTTCGCTTTAGCCCTGAGGATGAAATCCTCACCACTAATCACGAGTACGGCGCCATAAATAACACCTGGAACTACCATCTCAATCGTTATGGTGGCAAACTTGTCACCGTCGATGTCCCGTTGCCTGTTGAAAGCGAGCACGACGTTGTTGAGCGCATATGGGCTGCAGTCACACCTCGCACCAAAGCGTTATCAATAAGCCATATCACCTCGCCGACGGCACTCATCTTACCCATCAAAGAGCTGATTCGCCGCTGTCGAGCCGCTGGCATTTTGAGCATAATCGATGGAGCGCATGTACCCGGTCATATCAATCTCGATTTGCGTGACCTTGACCCGGATTTTTATGCGGCTAACTGTCACAAATGGCTGTGTGCCCCCAAAGGTGCAGGCTTTTTGTACGCGCGCAAAGACAAACAGGATATGCTCGAGCCATTGGTCTGTAGTTGGAACTTGAGCCGCAATACGCACCACAGCACGCGTTTTGTCAATCTTTTTGAAAACGTAGGAACGAATGATCCAGCACCTTGGTTGGCAGTCCCTGCTGCCATCGAGTTCCAACACACACATAACTGGCCTGAAGTTCGCAATGCATGTCATGCTTTAGCCTCACAAGCGCGCCAACAAATTGCAGCTATCACAGGTATGCAACCAATTAGCGATGAGAGCAACACATGGTGGAACCAAATGGCACTCTGCCCAGTCCCTCATGGTGAACAATTCAATTACACGCGTCTATGGGAGGATTACCGCATTGAGGTACCTGTAGTTGTCTGGAACGACCGCACATTCCTGCGCGTCGCCATTCAAGCCTACAATACGCCTAACGACGTTGACCGCATCGTTTGTGCCGTCAAAACCATCATCCACGCATAGGCTACACCTCAATTACTAAAGGGCAGGCAACTAGCGTTGCCTGCCCTTTCTCAACTCATTTGCTACAAACCGATGCCAACTTCTGCTGCTTTGGTGCGCACATATGCAGCCGCCGCATCATACTCCGCAGACTCGGATAAATGTTCCAATAGGACAGGAGTATCGATGTCTAACCTCTGAAGTTGACGCAGGATGTAAGCGTAATCAAGACTCCCACGCCCAGGCGCAGTTTCTCGCAGTGACACCACAAATGGGCGTTCAATTACCATATCTTTGATATGACATGCTCGGATATACGGCCCTAGCACATCAATACAATGGCTGATAAATAATCTATGTTGATAAAATCGTTCGACACTGTTAATCATATTGACTGGATCGAGATGTGCAGCGAACTGTGGCCGATCAATCGCTGTAATGAGTCGTAAATAACTTTCCGGTGAATCAGGGTACATCCACGGCATTGTCTCGAGGGTATAGTACGTATGTGTTGGCTTAACCGCATCGATAATTTCGCGCACCGTGTCAACAATCAAAGCGAATGTATCCTCGGTATAGTTGGCCGCATCAGGCCCATCCCATTCGCTCCCGCGTGACCCTGCGATGTTAACGCAACAGCGTGCACCGAGCGCATCAGCCAGAGCCAAGCGTGCCTGACAAAATGCGATGGCTTGTGACCGCGTCGTCGCATCGACTGACAACGGATTGCTCCAGGCACCAACCTCGGCGATGACAATGTCGTGCGCTACCGCAACTTGCCGATATGCAGCAATCGCCTGCGCGTCGGCTTTTTCATCAACAGGCGCATAAGCTGCGCGATACCCAGCAGTTGTAACGATCTGCGCCCAATCAGCGGGCGTGTGCCACTGCGCAAAGAGTGGTGCACCGAGTCGCATGATACCCTCCGTACTAATTAGTATGCCGCAAGATGGTCGAGACTCGGCACCACTGCAATCCATGTCGCACCATTGACTAATGCGACCTCGGTAACACCATCCAAATAGTAGAAGCGCATTGGTGAGCTGGCATCAGGCTTGCGCCATTCTATATCAAGGACTAATCCGTCGTGGAACATTGTAGCGCGGCCACTACCAGTCACACCAACATCGATACGATCCTTCTCATCGCCCTCACGGAGGGCACTTGCAGCTTCAATGACGACCAAGTTCTTAGTGCTGACCTGTTGATTGGTGTTCGCATCACGTGATACTTGCCCAAGGGCGGTACGCAGGTAACGGTTGCCTACTGGATCGTAGCTCCAACTAATTTTGTTCCAACTTCCAATAAAGTAGTAGTTAATTGTTTGGCCAGCTGGGCGCAAAGCCGCGTCGCCATCACCACGATAATTGAAACCAATTTCAGGGTCAGCTTGTGGCCACGCGTTGCCAGCCTCGTCTATCCAAGGGTTCTTTAGTGGTCCAACTTGTCGTGCCGTCAAGTAGTCACGAATTTGTTGACCGCTCGTGTACAAATTATGGGGTGCATAACGTGCATTTGAACGATAGAACGTCGACCATGTGCCACCTTTAAGTCCATCGATGTCATACAACTCAGTTGTATTTTCAAGCAATGCTAACCCTTCGGGCGACCCACCGGCATGCACATGCACCGCATCATACCCCATCGCCCATTGGCCATAGTAAATGCGCGTACTGCGAATCGGGCCAATCTCAGCAGGCATTGGGCGATCGCTATTATAGATAAACATCAAACGCGTGATACCACCCTCGGCGAGTGCTTCGTAGACCACAGCCGCCTCGGCAAAACCACTTTGTGGCCATGCCAAACTAATATTATCGATCATCACACTCACAGGTCGAGACACCACTTGACCACGCGGAAGTGTGGGATGACTCTCTTCGGCAGCAACATGAAATGGTGACGTAAATAACGCCACACATATAAATAACAGCCCTAATGTTCGCATACGTCAATCCTTTACATAGCTACATCACTATTTCAACAAAACGTGCATACACTCTACCATACTTCATCTACTGTCCTCCAACATAGTTACGATATACGACAAAATCAACTTCACCCCTCATAAGAATATCGTTAGATTTAGCACTCATTCATTGACACTGCTAACGTGTATTCGCATAATGAATATCAGAATTCCATATTGGGTATCGTGTGCACACGTATTCAGTGTCTGGTCATACCAAATGATTCAGGCAGAAAGAGTCAATATATGAGTGAAGAAGTACGATTTATCCCGCCAGTCGATCCACCCGCATTACCACCTGCCGCATCGATAGTGCCGATTGCCAACAAGTTACCTGTGATTCGTCTCCGTAGTACGGTCATCCTGCCATACACCGTCATCACACTCCCACTCAACGATGAAATCAACATGGTAATTGAAGCGAGCAAACAGAGTGACCGCAAAGTACTGATTGCAATTTACACACCAAATGACAATGACGTAGATGACGATATCGATGAGGCTGATGAGGCAACCGATGAAAGCACCGCTTTGGCGACGCTCAACGACTCACAAGAACTCATTTCAATCGCTACTGTCGCCAAAATTGAACAAACTGGTCGACTGCCTGGGGGCATCAATGGCGTCGTCGTCCGAGGGATTCAACGCGCCGAAATAAGCGAGGTGGAGTTCATTGATGGACTTGCATTTGCCCAATACCACACCATTGATGAAACATTCCCCAATGATGAATCATTTGAACGACTCAAACTTGAGGTGCGCGCTGCCATTGATGCTGTATTAGAGATGCGTGGTGATATCCCCCAAGAAATCCGCAATTTCGTCCGAAACATTGAAGACCCTCGTCAACTTGCTGACAACACGGGCTACTCGCCAGATTATAGCCTGCGCGAACGGATCATCTTGCTCACGACCATCGACGTCATCGAACGTTTGCGTTTTGTGCGAGACGCCTACCAAAAACAATACACACTCCTCGAAGTCCAACAACGCCTGCGTCAAGAGGTCGAGGATGGAACAGCCAAGCAACAACGTGAGTTCTACTTACGCCAACAAATGCGCGCCATCCAAAAAGAACTAGGTGAAGACACCGATGAGTTCAACGAAATGGAAGAACTCCGTGAGCGGCTAGCCAAGGCTAACTTACCCGACGAAGCCCGTAAGGAAGCTGATCGTGAATTAGGCCGGTTGCAACGAATCAGCAACGCATCACCTGAACACCAAATCATCCGCACCTACCTAGAGTGGCTAGCAGATTTACCGTGGGATAAACCCAGTAGCAACGAGATTGATATCGCCCATACGCGCAACGTACTTAATGGAGATCACTATGGGCTCGATAAAGTCAAAGAGCGCATTCTTGAGTATCTTGCCGTGCGTCGCCGCCGTCAGATGCAACCGGCAACAGCTGGTGAGCGCAGTCGTGAGCCAATTTTGGCCTTGATTGGCCCGCCCGGAGTCGGCAAAACCAGCTTAGGCCAGTCGATCGCCAAAGCCCTTGGGCGCGACTTCGTCCGGATGAGTCTTGGCGGAGTTCGTGACGAGGCTGAACTCCGTGGGTTCCGACGAACCTACATAGGCTCAGCACCTGGCCGCATAATTCAGGAGCTGCGTCGGGCTGGTTCATCTGATCCAGTTATTCTCCTTGATGAGATTGACAAACTCGGTAGCGATTATCGCGGTGACCCGTCATCAGCCCTGCTCGAGGTCCTTGATCCAGAGCAGAATAGTACATTCACTGACCATTATTTGAATGTGGCGTTTGACCTCAGCAAGGTCTTCTTCATCGCAACTGCAAATACGCTGGATACAATTTCCGGGCCACTACGCGACCGACTTGAGATCATCGAGTTGAGTAGCTACATCGAAGATGAGAAGATGGAGATTGCCAAGCGCCACTTGACACCCAAGCAGATGCGCACCAACGCACTGACCGAACACGATGTCATAGTCGACGATGATGCATTGCGCTTCATCATTCAGTCGTATACTCGTGAGTCAGGCGTACGCAATCTTGAGCGTCAAATCGGCTCCGTCTTACGCAAAATAGCCCGCACACTTGAGGAGCACACCGATCATTCGCGCCCAGTGCACGTAGATCGTTCATTGGTACAACACGCCCTCGGTCAACCCAAGTTCTTTAATGAGGACCGCGAGCACTTCACACAATCCGGTATTTCAACTGGTCTCGTCTGGACTGCAGTTGGTGGTGATATCGTCTATGTAGAAGCAGCCTTGATGCACGGTGCCAAAGAGCTCCGTATCACTGGTCAGCTCGGTGATGTGATGCGTGAAAGCGCCGAGGCAGCATTGACATGTGTACGCACGCGCGCCAGCCAACTTGGCATTCCTGAGGCGTTCTTTGATGGACGTGCGCTCCATATTCATGTGCCCGGCGGCGCTGTCCCCAAAGATGGTCCGTCAGCAGGCATCACCATGGCCGCTGCAATCGCCTCGGCAGCAACTGGACGCATGGTACGCCATGATGTAGCTATGACCGGTGAGATTACACTTCGTGGCCGTGTCCTCCCTGTTGGTGGTATTCGCGAAAAGGTGTTAGGGGCATTCCGTGCAGGTATTACCAACATCGTCATCCCACGGCGTAACTTGGTAGATATCGACGAGGTACCCGCAGATGTGCGAAGTCAACTCACCGTGACACCCGTTGATACAATCGATGATGTCCTGAATGTCGTGCTGATGCCGCATCCGCACACACAACCATCACATCAATCATGGGTAACCGCATAGATTACACCAACAACGGGACGTGGAGGAATTCCTCCACGTCCCGTTCGCATTCATGAAGTGAGCAACTACTTAAGATCAAGCCGTAATACTTGCCCATTTCGATAATCGCTAACATAGAGTGTTCCTGCAGCGTCGTGGCCAAACGACGATATTTGCAAGTCAGTATCAGCCATGATTTGTGCACCTGATTGTGCATCCCACATCCAGATTACTCCACTACAAAAGTCGCCATATAGTACTGCATCCTGACCAGCTAATCGCGGATGAGGAATCGTCTCGCCGCCTGTTATCGAGCAATGGCCATCTTCATGCGCATACACCGCAACCGGGTCAGTAAATACTTGATCATCACAATTGGGCGTTCCTGCTTGTCGACACACATTACCCTCGCGAACGCGCCACCCAAAGTTTGTAGTTGGCAAGCTTGTAAGCGAGACGACACTTAGCTCTTCGAGTTTGTTCTGTCCCACATCGGCAATCCAGATAGACTGGTCACTCAAGAATCCAAAGCGCCATGGATTACGCAATCCGACTGCGACAATCTCGGGCAACCAGGTGGATGCGACCGGTTGACCCGCCGGAATCGCATATGGAACTTGTGGATCTCGCACATCAAGGCGCAACACTTTGCCAAGCAGACTCTGAGGATTCTGAGCGTAGTTTTGTGGATCATTCCCCGAACCACCATCACCTGTTGCAATATACAGATATTGATCAGGGCCAAACGCTATAAAACCACCATTATGGTTGGCATAGGGTTGTTCAACCGCAAGTACCAATGTCATTCCAGACACATCTGGTTGATCATCAATGAGTGGGACGCGTGACACCACCGTCGCACTATCTGTTGTCCGCGTGTAACTCACAAACATTTCAGCACGGAATGGACTAAACGCCACACTAAACAAACCACGTTCAGATGAGTTTGCATCGACTAAATCACGCATGTCGAGCCACACTGAACCATCTGAAAGCCGTCGAATGACACCAACTTGCTCAATAACTGCCGGCATACCATCGGGGAGTGAAAATACATGACCAGGTCGATCTAAATCAGTCATTAATGATATCAACGATACTTGAATAGGCGTACTATTCACATCCGACATTTCTATTGGCGGTTTATCGGTCATTGGGGTGATTGGTACTACTGTCGCAACAGGTATCGTATCGCGAGGTGAATTAGTGCTATTGGTCGCTGGTGTCACAGATTGACACGCCACAGCTACGAAAATGGTAATTAGAAAAATGATGTATTTCATGACTGATCTGGTGGAGTTACATCTTTGGGTGGGACGGTCGATGTCACCCGGCGATTACGTAGTTCAGAGATAGCCCAAATCAACATTGTCGTGGCACCTGCTTCATCTAGATTCCCTAAAAATGGAATATTATCAGGGATAAATTCGAGGACTCCAGCAGTTGGATTGACCAAATAGACCAAGCTGAAAAGGATCATGATAATCAACATAGGCAGTGGAATTGGTTTTTTGGTGGCCATAAGACGTGATCCCTCCTCTAGACACTATTATCGACATTTGACGTCAATGTATCAATCTCTGTTGCAATCGTAATTGAACCCGATGGTCGCGCCTATCCATGAATGCTATACTAGAGGCAATGAATACACAATAGGAACACACCAATGGACATGTCAACACAACGAGTATTGGTTATTTTTGCACACCCAGATGACCCTGAATTCATGATAGGCGGTACCATGGCGAAATGGGCACGTGAAGGTGCACATATCACCTACGTGATTATCACGGATGGCAGTGCAGGAAGCAACGACCCTACGATGACTAAAGACGTGCTTGTTGACATGCGTCGGCGAGAGCAACGCGGGGCGTGTGATGCAGCCGGGATCAAGGAGCTCATCTTTTTGGGATATCAAGATGGTACGCTCCAACCCACGCTTGAACTTCGACGCGATTTAACTCGCTTGATTCGACGATTTAAACCGACTATTGTGGTATGTGGTGATCCTACTGCATGGTTTTACAGTGGAGGTTATGTAAACCATCCTGATCATCGTGCAGCTGCAGCAGCAGCCATCGAGGCCGTGTTCCCAAGTGCCGAGACCCGACCTATTTTTGCGGAGCTGCTTGACGAAGGACTCGAGCCACACAAGGTTCATCAGCTGTGGATTACAGGTGCACCACAAGCAGACACGTGGGTTGATGTCAGTGCAGATATTGAGACAAAAATCGCCGCCTTGCGTCATCACAAAAGTCAGGTTGAAGTCGGAGACGGTGAGTTTATTCGACAATGGGCACGCGAAGATGGTGCAAAAGCCAACATGGAGATGGCCGAGAGCTTCAAAGTCATGAAATTCGTCAATGAGGAATCAGCATGAGCACACCACGCTATCGCGATCAACTTGCGACAGCACGAGACCTCTCTGAGGCGATGATGCAACATGCAGATCTCGTTGAGCATATCGCACAAGTTATTGCTGACGCAGTCCTACAGAATCACACGTTGTTTACGTGTGGCAATGGTGGAAGTGCCGCTGATGCAGGGCATTTTGCCGAAGAATTGTCGGGGCGTTACCGCACCAATCGCCGAGCGCTACCAGCCATATCCTTGAGCATTGATGCGCTAGCCATAACTTGTATTGCTAATGATTTCGGGTATGATGCAGTGTTTTCACGTCAAATCGAAGCCCACGGGCGTGCTAGCGATATCCTCACGGTATTTAGCACGAGTGGTAACTCACCTTCAATTCTCAATGCGCTTCGCGCCGCTAAGGCCCGCAACATGACGACGATAGCGTTTTTGGGCAAAGGTGGGGGCGACGCTAAAGGAATGGCCGCACACGAAATAATTGTTCCTTCTCAAGACTCTGGGCGTATCCAAGAAGCACACATTCAGATTGTGCACTATATCTGTGAAGTAATCGAACAACGATGTCTCGCATAACACGTCGCGCCTTTCTTCGTACATGTATGACAATGACCAGTAGCATGACGCTGGCAGCATGCTCGCGGAGTAATTCCTCATTCGCACGCGGAGTAACGACATCACCGCTCACCCTTTGGAGCACACTAGGGAGCATTGATCGCGCGTTAGCTCGGTGGCGTCGATTTAATCCAGACGTTAATGTGCGACGACAGATATTTGATGCACCTACGCTTTTGTACGAGCTAGAACAACTCCCGAGCCGCACAAGAAACATCCCAGATGTTATTTTTGCTGATAGTTATACCATGACACGGCTGCATAATCTCGGATTATGGCGATATGTAGATACCGCTGCCCATCGCAATAGTTTGGTTGCCGCAGCGATCAGTCATGCGACATTTGACGACCAGCGCCTTGTTGGACTACCACTGACATGCAATCCACTCCAAATCTGGTATCAATCTAATTTGCTACAGGATGTCCTAGGGATTCGCGATAACATACAAGTGCAGGCAGCCGTCGGGACAAGTTGGGAATCATTTGAGTCATTCATACGTCAAATACATCGCAATAATCCTGTTATCTCTACCGTTGCAAGCTGCGTTGATGATATATGTTATCCATTAGCAATTCATGCAATGCAACAACAGCAATCTATTTTGAGTGCATTTAACACAGGAATAAATCTGGCACAGCAACATATCATCGGGCGAGCGACACACTTTGGCGGCGTGTGGTTTGATTTACTCAAGCGTAACAATGTGGCAATCATGGTTGGTGGGCGTAGCTTAGGTCGATCGCTTACACGCACGTGGAGCAGTGATACGCGATCACCTTGGCAGACAGTGCCCCATCCCTTAGGTGCACTATATGGACCAAATATTATTGCCGCTATACCCTTGCAAGCATCCAACTATGAACAAGCAGCACAACTTATCGATAATTTTGTGTACGATATCGAAATGCAGGCGATTATCAGCAATGAAAGCGGCTCCGTACCTGCATTAAGGAGTGCATATGACCACCCCGAACTACAGAAAGTTGATAGCATTCTGCCTGAGCGTACTATCCGTGATGCATGGAGTATACAAAACGCAGACTCTGTGCCAATGTTACTAGAACAGCAGATCAGGCAATTACAGCAAGCCCAAGATGCAATGTATCGGTGGCAAAACGGTTCTATAACTGATAACGAAGTACGTGTGATGTTGGGAAAGATTGGTTAAATAGTTGATCATCAGGATACAAAAGTAGTCCGCGAAATACTAGCACGAAGAGTTGTTTAATACGGCTGATTAATCACTATTGAACAAAAACACCATGATTTATTGACAAAAACTATACAATGCGTATAATCATTTCATCACCCCATTCAGAACAAACGAATCACACAACAAGTGAACTCTGATGTGATTGATATGAGGTGATGCAGATGAATAGATGGGTACAGAGTCGTCTGTACCAACAACGCGGGTTGCGTTGTTCTTCCAATGGAGGAGGATTCGAACCATGGCCATGAATGACAAGGCTCTTTCGCGACGTCGCTTCCTGCGCTTGGCTGCAGCAGGTATCGGTGCCGCAGGTGCAGCAGGCGTACTCGCCGCATGTGGCGGTGCTGCACCAGGTGAAGCTCCCGCAGCCGAGGCACCAGC
>JBMTAN010000031.1:0-35833 GCA_049428765.1 Roseiflexaceae bacterium | reverse complement strand
TTTGTAAGACAAAATCTGACCAGTTAAACATGCGTAATGGAATGCGTTTGGGGGTGTTCATCTAGAGTACCGCCCTTCGTACACTATTGGAGAAAAACTCGATAATAAGTACAGTAATAACTATCACGAGAATTACCAAACTTGCTGCACTATAGTTCATGCTTTTGTAGTACAAGTCAAATGAGAAGCCGATGCCAGTACCAGTCAAAATGCCTACCAGTGTTGCGCTACGAATATTCGTTTCGATCATGAACAAAATCCAACTGACCATCTGTGGGATACAAGATGGAATGACAGACTGTGTAATGATTGATGTGTAACTCGCACCGGTAGCGCGTAATGCTTCGACTGATTCACTACTGACTTCGTCAATTGTCTCTATAAGGACACGCACCATGAAGCCAAACGTTACGAAAAAGAGAGCAAAATACCCAGTGAATGAACTTTGACCAAATGAAAAGAGTAAAATCAACGCCCATGCTGATACATCAATGTTGCGAAAAACAGTTGCGATGCCGCGTGCAAATACGCTAAAGCCCTTGTTGATACGTGTCGTATTTGACCCAAGAAGTGCAACAATGAGTGCTAGGGCAGATGCCATTGTTGCTGACGAGATTGACACAAGGATCGTCTCTTGAAGTTTTTCAAGAATCTTTGGTAATCGCTTCATCGCAGCGTCATTAGGGATGAAGTTCTCCGCAAGCCACGAAAATGCTTTTGGAATCGATGTAAAACCCTTAACTACATCGTATTCAGTAATGATGATTGCCCCGTAACTAAATGTAATAATGAATGCAAGTACCCCTGTAAATGCGAGTCGCTGGCGTGCAAAAAAATCAAGCTTGAGCATATGAATCCTCGAGATCTAGAATCAACTCACCTGCTTCGGAGCCATAAATCTGATAAATTTGCTCGTTCACAATAGCGCGAGGCGATCCATCAAAAATAATTTTGCCACGGTTGACGCCAATTAGTCGATGGGCATAACGCAATGCCACATCAACTTGATGTAAATTAACGACTACCGTAATACCAAGGCGCTCATTGATATCTTTAAGTGTATCCATGATGATTTTGGCAGCACTTGGGTCAAGTGAGGCAATAGGTTCGTCGCACAAGAGCATCTGAGGGTTTTGAATTAATGCGCGGGCAATGCCGACGCGTTGTTTTTGACCTCCGCTGAGTTGGTCACAGCGTTTGTATATTTGCTCCTCGAGGCCGAGTGTAGTCAAGATTTCAATTGCTTGGCGCTTTTCATCTTCGGTATATAGTCCAATCATGCCGGCAATTGTGGATTTGTAGCCTAATCGCCCATGGAGAACGTTTTCGATAACTGTTAATCGATTTACGAGGTTATAATGTTGAAAAATCATGCCGATTTGGGTGCGATGATGGCGTAAATCAGCTCCACGCAAACTATTAATTGATACGTCATTGAACAACATGTCGCCATTACTCATCTCAATCATGCGGTTGATGCAACGGAGGAGTGTTGATTTGCCGGCACCCGAAGGGCCGATAATTGCAACAAACTCTCCTTTTTCAACCGAAAAAGACATATCTTCGAGTGCGAGTGTTTGTTGCCCATATCGTTTGGTGACGTGTTTTGCTTCGAGTAATGGCATGGATTAGTCCTCTCAAATGTAAATGTGCCAGCGTCACCCATAGGATGACGCTGGCGTGATTATCCTACTCAGCCAACTTACGAACTGGATCAAAGAATGAATCTGGGACTACCAAGAAGCGCTCGTCTTTAGTCTTACGGAAGAATGGCTTAAAGCCAGCATCGATCACTTCTTTTGGTGCAAAGATTTCGGTATTGTTTGCGACTTCGTCTGATGTCAATAAGTCTTGAATTGCTTTGATCTCTTCAGCAGTCAGAGTTGATGAGTTTGCAGCGAAAGGTGCATTAATAACTGGTACTGACTGAATAATTACAAATTCTTTGCCGGGGAACTTATCAAATGGCTCGTCGGCATTGACATTTACTTTGTAGACGGCTCCGGCAACATTCTCTTCGCCCTCAGCAATAGTAACGTAGTTATTGACACAGGCATCACAGAATGCCGCTACATCCACTTTCTCAGAAATCAAATTGACCGCTGAACCTTGGTGTGAGCCCCCAAACTGGACATCAGTGAAGAAGCTATCCGAACCACCCTCTAGTAGGTCGTCAGCTGTAATGTCCTTCCAATCATTCATTTTACTGAAATACTTTACAATTCCAGCTGAAGGTACACGGAACCCTGAGGTTGAACTATTTGACACGAATGAGAAGCGCTTACCTTGAATGTTGTCAATGGCATATGAGCCATCTTTCATGTAGGTGGCTTCTTCACCCTTGTTCACTGCGAGCCAGCTATAATACACAGCGTCTGACTCAGTACCCGATGCACCGCTTGGAATGACCAATGGTACGACGGCATCGTTCTTGGCTTTGGCTTGTACATAAGCCTCAGCGCCAAACCATGCAAGATCTGCATTGTTGTTTGCGACTGCTTCGACGGCAATCAAATAGTCTGTTGTAGTGCGGTGCTCAACCTCGCGGCCGGTTGCTTGGGTAATTAATGCACCAAATGCATCACGTGCTGCTTTAAGATCAGCGCCTGACTCGTTAGGCAACCACGCGATAATAATTGGTTCTTTGACTGGCTCTGCAGTTGGCTCTGGTGCAGCTGTTGGGGCAGGAGCGGCTGTTGGTTCTGCTTGAGCTGGCTGCTCGGCGGCAGGAGCGGCTGTTGGCTCAGCGGCTGGTGCAGTAGCGCCACATGCTGTCATCACGACTGCAAACAACAAGGCCACTAAAAACTTACGCATCGAAAACTCCTTAGTGTCAGAATCTACAGTAACGGGTAACTCGTTACCTCACTACTGTAGATTTGCCATGTAAAGCTTTCGTGAAATTCAGAATTGAATTTATTTAAGATTAGAGGCGTTTCGAGTTATTTTTGTGTATTATTGCTACGAACGGATAATTGCATTGCGGAGTGTTTCAATCGTTGATTCATTAACACCAATGCGGATGAGATAGTGTTGCGCCGATCCGTATGTGGTAGTAACTTCATTCAAAAACTCATGCATAAATTCTTCACGCGCATCGAGTAATCGATCATATTGTTCTGGAGTAAGTCGTTCTGGGCGGTGTTGTCGCAATGCTGGTAGAAGAGGGGCAATATAATCGGCGGTGGCGACATAGTCAGTCACAATATGGTGTGTTGGTGTACCAGCCAAAAGAAGCAATAACGCGGCCACTACACCCGTACGATCTTTACCTACTTGGCAGTGAAACAATGTGGTGCTGTCGTGCATCGCCATCGTGGTGAATACTTTGGCAAATGCAGGTTGCGAGTTGTGTAACAAAAAGCGATAGAACGCGCCTAAATGAGTGAGATCTTCGGCATCGTTCTCGATTGCGCCATTTGACATAAGTGGTATGTTGTAATATGCAACATCCGCTACTGTTGCGAGTGGGTTTGGTGTGCGAACACACTCATCTGCATAGCGCAAATCAATGATTGTTCGGACACCAAGATCAAGTAATTGGGTTACACCTTTATCCTCAAGTGCATGTGGTGAATCACTCCGCAAAAATCGCCGAAATGCTGTTGTAGTGCTCGTTGAACTTGGCAGACCACCCAGGTCGCGAATATTGTAAAGCCCAGATATATGTAATATACGATTCACATTATGCCTCCTATACCATTCATGTCTACGCTATCGCATGATTGTTATGCACACAAAAATTTGACGTTAAGGGTTGACTTGAGACACGACCAATAATTGTGATTCAGTCGCTAATAAAACGCTTTGAGTATTTATCACACTCATTCCCCAAACAGTACTAGTTGGTTGTGGCAGAGTCATTTGCCAAATTGGCTCAAATCCTCCAATTGTGTGACTGATACACTCGCGCGCGTTACACGCTATAAATTGACCATCATCGGCAACCAACATCACCCGCATACTCGTGTCAATTGGGATTTGGATTGCCTCTTGATTGGCAGGAAGCCAGACGAAACGTCCAATGCCGCCAAAGCCTTTGTATACCATCCACCCAATGCCCTGTGCGGTCACTCCCGTTTGTTCAGGATAGAACATGGTAACTTGATTCGCATTCCAGCCGATTTCTGCTATTTCTGTGGGAACGAAGTTCTTCACATCTAGCTGTACTAGTCGGTGACTACGTCGTTGATAGATAATGCCATTGGCACCACTGATTAATAATGGGTTCTCGAAAGTGGCTGATGCTGGTGCGACAAACATCGGCAAGCGAGCACCATCAACAATATCAAATGCCTCGCCACCAAGAAAAATGAGCGTGCCATCGGGTGATATTTGTGCGTGTTGATCGCCAAACAGATTGACTTTGGGGGTGGCCCATAACCATACGCCATTGGCATCAAATGCTTCAATACGATCGATAACGGTTATATATACCTCATCGGTTGCCCCAATGGTAGCACCAGCAGTTGCCAGAGCGCGTGTGGTCACCGCGTACGAGCGTAGTTGTTTACCTGATACGTCGTAATGCGCTACAAAGCCTTGTGGTCCAACCACCACAATCTCGTCGTTGTGTGTCAGCGCTGGGTTTCCTACTGGAGTGAACTTGAGCGGGTGTTCGCTCCATTGCTGTGTGACCGTTGAGAAAGTAAGTAGTCCTGGTGTCTCGCTGTATGCCACGAATACACCGTTCTTGGTTGCGAGTGCAGCAGATATCAATGGAGCTGGCGGTGGTACAAGTGTCGTTAATTGTGGTTGATTAGTGAGATTGATGCCACGCATGCTTGCGCCAGAATCGCCACGTCCATCACGCCACGCTCCTTCGCCCTGCCAAATCATCTGATTTGACTGAGGTGATGCCGTGCGTAGGGGTGGCGTAGGGCGTAAGAGATACCCAGCAGGAATACTGAAGAGCACGATAAAGGCTATCGTCATTACCTGCCAACCTGGTAACCGACTCATCCACCACTCTAAATCAAAGACCATTCTTTGCCAAACCCCAAAGTGAGTGTGTTGTGGTAGGTAGCTCAAACGTGTGCGTACGACATCTCCGAGCAAATTAAACCCTAGTACGATGAGTGCAATATATCCACCAACCAGGAACATCGGTTGTGGCTGGAGCACGCGTTCAAAGCTCGTGGCTAAGAGTTGGCCTAGCTCTGGTATGTCGGCAGCCCGCGCGCCAATCGGTACTGCGTCACCAGCGACAATGATCCAACTTGCACCACCCACAAAGTAGCCCAAAAACCCTAACATGGCTAAAAGTGCAAGACTATTACTCATCTCGCGTAGCCACATCATGCCCCAAATTGGTGCTAAATGCCGACGAATATGGCGGATTAAGATGCTTTGTGTGCTTGCACCACTACTCATGGCTGATTCATACACTGGTAATTGACGGAACTCATTGCTGCGCTGTTGGACGATCTGGGCGACATCACCCCATCCACTCCATACCAATGCGGTCACAAAAAATCCCAGTGTTGGATTGTTGCCCGCGAGGACAAGCACTAGTAGTGCACCAAATAATTGAGGTAAATACATACTGCCACGGATGAGGAGTTGTGTCATGCGTGCTATAAATGTTCCGCCAAAACTACTTGCCAAGCCTATCAAGGTACCAATGATGATTCGAAACGTTGCTACGACGAGCACGGTCAACATCGTTGGTTGCGTGCCTGCAATCATTCGACTCAGTAAGTCACGACCATATTGGTCAGATCCCAAGCTGAATCCCGGAGTGCCGATGGCAAACGGTGGTGCCCGATACCCATCTGCTGTTTTGGTGACGACGTTACGTTCTCGTGGGTCGCGCGGTGTAATCTGGGGGCCTACAAGAGTGAGGATTGCCACAAGACAGACAATTGCGATGCCGATATTACGGGAAAAAGCGTAGATCATGCGCGTTGTTCCTCGGCTAATCTCCATATATGTTGTGGAGTAAGCAGGATGCGAATAATCTCGATGCAGGCAAACATGCCAATTATCACAATTCCCATTGATGCAAATGTCTGAGCATCAAGATAAAGTGCCACTGCTGGTATATTGGTCATTGCAGGAGGGATTATTGAACGAACCACAGCCTCGCCTATGCCGCCCCAGCCAAAAATGATTTCGACTACCATTAATTCAGCAATCATCTGTCGTACATTGGCGGCACTAATCAGTCCAATGGTCATTTGCTGTGCCGGCCAGAGATGATGCGATATGATATGCGTATTGCTGAACCCACGCGCTTGTGTGGCAATCACATGTGATTGTTGACTTGCTTGGCCAAATAATGTGGCTGTGTCATGCGCGATTGACATAAATGGACGCAACAACAGTGCAATCACTGGTAAGACAAGATGAACATCCCAACCAAATCCATTTATTGGTAGCGGTGGATTATATGGGGTATATACGATTATGAAATACATAAACGCCACACCACTACTTGCGACGAATAGTGATTGTAATGTATTACCTGTACTTGCCAGAACTACAAACCACCGTGGTAGCTGTGTGTTTAAACCGCGACTCACAAATCGCCCGAGCCATACGCCACATACAATCGCTAGACTCGCAGCGATTGCTAATAGCCCGGCCGAGCGTAGTGCTCGGTCGGCAATGCCGTGCCATAGTCCTACGGAGAGGCCAGGGAAAGGGTAGGTGTTTAGGAGGACGTGAGGGAGTGTTTCAAGATACGTGTTGAATGCTTGTGATGGTGAGATCACAACATACTGATTTGGTGATGCAATATTGCCAGCGGCCACACTCAACATGAACAATGCAATGTGTGCAATTGGTATGCCCATTCCGACAACGATGATGACACCGAATATCCGTTTGAGCATGACCGTGACCTCTGCTGTTATGCGACTAATTGTGGTGTAGCAAGACTTCGTGCATGTTCGCCTATAAAGTAAACCAACGGATGTGTAGCAATGTAATGCACTTGCACCGCGGTGCCCACGTCGTATTTTTCGTCATGGCGCAATTTGCAACTCACGAGTTGTCCCGAACGCAGTTGTAGCCGATAGTGATACATCGGGCCTTCATAATGGCGTTCAGCAATCACGGCATTAGCTTGTTCATTATCAGGTTTGAATGTGATATCGTCGTGTCGCACCAGAATACAAGTTTGTTCATAACAGGTAACGTGATCATCGTGGAGCATGAGTGGACCGAGCTCACTTTGGAGTTGCTGGCCATTCCGCTGTACGGTGACAAAATCTGCTTGTCCCATGAATGCAGCGGCAAATCGCGTACATGGATTTGCAAAAAGCTCCTCCGGTGTGCCAATTTGATGTAGCACCCCTTCATGGAGCAAGGCAATACGATCTGCAATAGCAAGCGCCTCGGCTTGATCGTGTGTCACGATGATGGCTGAAGTTTGGGCATTACGCAAAATCGTGCGCAACTCGCTACGTACGTGATCTCGCAATGCAGTATCGAGATTGCTGAACGGCTCGTCGAGCAGAATGACCGGTGGTTGTGGAGCGAGTGCACGGGCAATTGCGACGCGCTGTTGTTGACCTCCCGAGAGTTGATGTGGTAACCGCTCACCGAGTCCGTTGAGACCAACGAGACGCAAGGCCTCGTTGATGCGATCAGGTTGTTCATGTTTGGGGAACGCATGTAAAGCAAACCGAATGTTGTCGTTGACGGTCATGTGCGGGAAGAGTGCGTAATCTTGGAATACCATGCCAACGCGCCGTGCTTCGGGAGGCAACGCGCGACCTCGCCCAGCTGCCGATATACCGCGGATCATTATCTCGCCACGATCAGGCAACTCAAGTCCTGCAATCAACCTGAGTGTGGTCGTTTTGCCTGATCCACTCGGACCGAGCAGTACCAATATCTCGCCAGGATGCAGGTCAAGACTCAAATTATTCACTATCGGGTGACGCGCTGTGTTCGGGTGGCGAGTCACATGATTTAGTGTAATCACAGGTTCCATAATCACTCCTCCGGTGGTGGTGAGTATGTCGGGCGCTGGTATTGATAGCGCAGAACCAGTGCCAAGGGCAAGAGTGCACCAATCAGTAATATGAGTGCGGGAATGGCGGCTGCAGTATATAGCCCATCACTTGCTGGCATCCAAATACGCACTGCAAGTGTATCAAATCCAGCAGGTCGTAATAACAAGGTTGCAGGCAATTCTTTGAGCATTGATAGGAACAACAATGCCCAGCTAGCCTGGAGTCCAGGCGCAGCCAATGGTAACACAATTTGACGTATTACATTGTTGGCTGTCTGCCCTAAACTCCGCCCTGCTTCCTCAAGTGAAGGGGCAATTTGTTCAAATGCTGCATCGAGGCTTTGGACTGCTTGTGGTAAAAAGCGAATAATGTATGCGAGAACTAGAGGGATTAACCCGCCTGCCAGCCAAGGTGCACCTTGATTGATGACCAGCACAATACTTAGCGCGACAACGACACCAGGCAATGCATACCCTGCCTGACTGATGCGTGCCAAAACTGTTCCAATTATGCCACCTCGGCGTAACAATAATGCAGGGGTAATTGCAAGAGCTGTTGTCAGTGTGGCAACACCTGCAACAAAGGCAATATTCCCAGCACCAATTTGGAGTAGTCGATTGAGTGGCACGCGACTCGCAATTTCGCTTGCAGAGACGACATTTGTGCTCCAATAAATCAATGTAGCAATTGGCCCAATTAATGCTGCACTACTAATACCCACTAATCCAAGTATCGCTGGGATTTGCCACCTCCCTAACTCATGCGGCAGTTGTGGTCGCCATGACCGATTGATTTGCGCACCGCCACGCCCTGCAAGCCGCTCTTCGAGGATAATTAATCCCAAAGTGGCAATGATGAGCGGGAGACTGAGCATTGCAGCACCTGCACGATCGATTTGTCCAGTAAATCGGCCGTAGATTGCAGTACTGAATGTGGGTAGGCGTAATAAAGCAGGGACACCGAAATCGGCCAATGCATAGAGCATAACCAATAGCATTCCGCCGCCAGCCGCAGGCGCAATCAGTGGCAATGTGACATGGCGCAGACGATACTGCCACGATGCTCCACTAATTTGTGCGATTTCGCTGAGGTGGTTACTCCCTTGGCGTAACACAGCTGCAACTGGCAAGTAGACATAAGGAGATAAACAAAGAGCAATGACTAATGTACTCCCCGTCAACCCAAAAATACTACTAAATGGTAACTGACCGAACTCACTAAACCCACGGTCAACCAACCACCGCTCAAAGATGCCACGTGGCCGCAACAGGGCTATTGTAGTAATGCTCAGCACATATGGCGGGATAGCCAACGGTAGTGCAACAATAATCCGCCAGAATCGGCGACCAGATATATCAGTGCGCTCAATCATTAAGGCTTGTACAACACCAATAATCCCTGCGACAATTGCCGAACATACAGCCAATAGTACCGTGTTCACAATTAGGCGACTCAAGAGTGGCCATGGTGGCAACGGGGTATTGCCTATCGCGCCAATGGCACGAATGATTGTATAAAGTGCAGGAATCAAGGCAATAGTAGCGACGATAATCGCAACTACCCAAATCATGCGCGGTGGTTTGCGCGTATTCCCCGTGATGAGTTGCCAGTCAGCCATGTGTTATGGAATCCCCACGCCCTGCATCAGCTCAATAGCTGCAGGGACGTCTGATGCGACAGTCTGCATGTTGATCTGCGCCTGTCGGAATTGATCGGGTGTAAGAATGCCAGATGCTACCGAGATATCAGGAGTAATTGGATACTCATAATTTGTGTCCGCATAGATCTGTTGTGCAGTGGTACTGAACAAAAATTCCGCAAACAATCGTGCCGCGGTTGGATTTGGTCCGTTTAACACTCGACCAACTGCAGTGGTGTTCACTATAACACCCATTTCACCTGGCCCTTGATCGGGGTAAACTGCCGCCACATTGTTATCGATTGCTTCGCGCTTTTGGAGCTCAAAGTTGTAATGATTGAGTACTCCAATGGCAAATTCTCCTGCACCGACTGCTTTGCGTAAATCAGTTGCACCACCAAAAAATGTCGTGTCATTGGCAACTAAATCACGCAACCATTGTTCGGTACGCTCACGTCCAACGAGCTTCATCATTGCAGCTACTTGCGCTTGAAAAGGTCCGTTTGTCGAGTTTGCGAAGACTACCTTGCCGCGCCACTTGGGATCCGTCAAATCGAACATCGATTGAGGAACCTCATCTGTAGACACCAAAGCTTTATTGTACATGATGACACGTGCTCGTGCAGTTACTGATGTCCATGTGCCGTCGGTTGCTTTATATTGAGCTGAAACGCGTTCACTGCCGTTTATGGGTAATGGTGCAAGTACGCCTTCTTTACTCAAATTGATGTGCGTCAACATATCCGTACTAATAAAAATATCGGCTTGTGGATTTGCCCGCTCTTCGATGATGGTTGCAGCGAGTTCACTGTTTTTGCCCGATTTGAGTTGAATAGTGATATCCGGGTAAATGTCATTGAACGCGATGATAATCGGTTGCATAAAGCTCTCGGTACGGCCGCTATAGATGACAAGATTGCTTTTAATAAGTGGAGTTTCTGCAATCGAGTTACTTGCGATTGATCCGCTACATCCCGTGAGCAACAACATCACAAGTGTGAGTGCAATTATTCGCATGTGTGTGTCATAGAATCCTGTGGTTGACATGTGTTCGCCTTTGATGTGTCAACGATTATCGGCCTCTTTATCATACAGTAAAACCACCCCCGTACAATTAATACGAGGGTGGTGGTGCCAGCTCATTATGGAATTCCAGCGCTTTGCATCATTTCGATGGCGGCTGGTACATCACCAGCAATCTTGGTCATGTCAATTGTCTTGATTCGGAATGTGCTGGGATTAGCTACACCGTCTGCAATTTCGACACCTGAAATCACAGGGTACTCATAATTGAGTTCCGCAAATAGTGACTGTGTATCAGGCGCGAACAAGAACTCGGCAAATAGCGTGGCGTTATCCGGATTCTTACTGCCTTCGATTTGGCCAATTGCGGTTGAGTTCATCATTACGCCAACTTGATCATCAGCCTGATCTGGATACACGACGCCAACCAGGTTGTCCGTTGCCTCGCGCTTTTGGAGCTCGTAGTAGTAGTGGTTCACAAGTCCGATGGCAAATTCACCTGCTCCAACCGCTTTGCGAATGTCGGTGTGACCACCAAAGAACGTTACTTCGTTGGCAACAAGGCCATCAAGCCATGCTTGTGTCTTTGCGTCTCCAATCTCACTTTTCAGTGCAGCAACGTGTGCCTGCATCGCGCCACTAGTGGTATTGGTTGCAGCAATTTTGCCCTTCCACTTTGGATCGGTTAGGTCAAATATCGACGTCGGTGCTTCATCGGCTGAGACAAGAGTTGTATTGTACATAATGACGCGTGCGCGTGACGTAATTGATGTCCACGTGCCATCTGCAGCTTTGAGTTCGGGTGCGATGCTCTCAGCACCTGCAATTGGTGCTGCTCGCAAAGCACCTTCTTTGCTCAGATTAATGTGTGTCAACATGTCTGTGCTGATGAATATATCAGCTTGAGGATTGGCTTTTTCTTCGAGAATGGCAGCTGCCAATTCATTGTTCTTGCCTGATTTGAGTTCCACAGTAATATCAGGATAGCTTGCTCTAAATGCATCAATAATCGGTGTAATCAGTGCCTCGCTACGACCGCTGTAAATTACAAGCTTCCCTGATGGAGCTGAGGTGCCACCTGCTGGTATGGGAACGGCAGTTGGCGCTGTCGCAGGTGCACTGCCACAGCTGACCAACACTGCAATGAGTCCTATCAGCATAGCTATTCTGGTGCCCCACGTACCTCCCTTGAACATCATCCCGATATCTCCTTTACATCTTGGCTCACATGCCCTTGTCATGACGCAAACAAGTATACTTCGCTTTTTTTAATTTTGCAAGTAAAAGGTTATATAAATGTTTTTAATGATGAAACACAAGTTTTTTATGACATACATGACGTCGTAGTGTAGGTATACAGATCGTGTCGTAATAGAGGAATTGATGATTAACATGGGTTGGTTACGACTATAAAATATATTAGTCAACCCAGCCTGCGAGATGGTGCGTTTTGCCATCAATGATTGTGCGTGCGATGGCTTTTGCACATATGGTACCAACAATGTTACCGGTACCACTATACGCACCACAAGCCCAAACCCCTGGTTGTACTTGGCCTACAAATGGGCGTACATCATCATGCCGGTAGGCCACGTTTGCACCCCAACGATGAGTGATTGGTGCCTGTGTGCCGACTACAGTGCGCAACCGCTTTTCGATGGTCGATTGAATATCAGAGGTAGGGTGCGGATCATGCCCCCACTCTTGGTCGGCAAATAAATCGCGGCCACCACCAATGGCAATCCTCCCATCCGGTCGTTGTTGCCAGTAGTCATAGCCATAGCGGTAGTAGACCGGACGGGGCAATTGAACATCGTGAGCTGGGGCAGTGGCAGCCATTTGTAGACGTGTAGTTTGGATATGTGGCATAAGTTGAGGAAACATACGTTCGAGATGTCCATCGACGGCCACAATTATATGGCGGCAATTGATGGTGTGTGAGGCAGTTCGCACCGCATGTGGGGTAATCGTAGTGACTGGCGATCGTTCGAACAGCTGAGCACCTAGGTGACTTACCTGGAGTGCCATGCGGCGTACACGCAGGAGCGGTTGGAATGTACCGTCGTGTGGGAACAGAATACCCCGACCTTCAGGGCCTTCGTAGCGTTCAACCGGCAGTCCATCTTTTTGCATCATTGCATACTGTGCTAAACAATCTGCATACTCATCGTCATCCGCTGCAATTCGTAAAGAGCCGCTAATGCGTAATCCTGGTTCGACATGTGCGAGTTCGTCGATAGTGCGGAGTGTACTTTCATAGAGTGCTGTAGCACGGCGATGGCCAAGTTGAGCTACAGCATCATGATGGAATGCCGCAAGTCCAGCGAGAATAAACCCGCCATTGCTCCCAGCTGCTCCACCACCAATCATACCAGCATCGATACCAATGACACGAAAGCCGTGCTGAACGAGTTCACTGATGGCACTAAGTCCTGAACCACCAAGACCAATTACACAAACATCAGTAGTATAGTCATGATGCACTGCTTCGAAGGCACGCCATGGTTGATCATTCCACATAACATCGTTGAGATATGTTGGCATATAGCTGCTCCCTAAAAATGCATATTGATGCTCAATGTAGCATATTTGGTGGTTTATTGTGTACTAACAAAATACTGCATATGTCGTATTTCTGCTCTACAACTCATGTATAATTTGTCTATCCAACTACATGAGGGATTGAAATGTTGTCGAATGCGCAGCCCGTCTTATTGACCGACAATCAGATTGTTGCGGTCACACAACAGTATTATGGATTCACTCCACAAGTTGTTCGTTTACCAGGTGAATATGACTGTAATGCACGACTTGTGCACCCTGATGGCACGCACTTTGTCCTCAAAATAATGCATCCTGAACGCACGAGTGATTTTGTAGAGATGCAGATAGCAGCCTTGATGCATATAGCCGCACATGCAGCCCATATTCCTACCCAGCGAGTAATACCGCAACTAAATGGACAATTGTGGGCGTATTCAACCGTTGTAGAGCGACCGCAAATTGTCTGGATGCTGAGTTACATTGACGGCATGCTGTTTGCTGACGCCAACCCTGTTGATGATGTTCTTGTGGGGCATTTGGCACAACTCATTGGTCAGCTTGATGCTGCGCTATCATCATTTACACATCCTGCTGCTGTTCGTGAGCTCGAGTGGGATGTGATGCGCGCGACGTGGATTGCCGACTATGACCATGCGTTTACTAATGATGCTGAGCGCACGCTCGTAAGGACCATGCGTGAGCGCTTTGTGCAGAGTCTCGCTACCTACGGTAACGATTTGCGCTATAGCGTGATTCATGGTGATGTGAATGACTATAATGTGGTGGTCGGCACACCCGGTTACAACAAACGCCAAGTTACTGGTGTACTTGACTTCGGTGATATGATGCACACCTCCACCGTAAGTGAGTTGGCGATTGCAGCTGCATATGCCATGATGCGCCACCCACAACCGGTTGATGCCTTGATGCTGATGGTCACACGCTATCATGCCGAACACCCACTGACCGAGGCCGAGATGGCCGTGTTGTTTGATTTAGTCTGCATGCGTCTGTGTATCAGCGTGACTGTCTCGGCAATCCGCAAGCGTGAACGTCCAGATGATGCTTACATGGTGGTTAGTGAAGCCCCGGCCTGGAACTTGTTGCATATTCTCGCCGATCAACATCCACGAATGATGCACTACCGCATCCGGAATGCCTGTGGCTTACAACCAGTGCCACAACATGACCGGGTTGTAACATGGATGCAACGGCAGTCAGTAGCGCCGATTCTGGGGCGCGAGTTGGCTCCTCACGAGACCGTTGCGCTTGATTTGAGCGTCGGCAGTACGCTGCTTGGTGCAGATCCGCGTAACTCATCAATGCCACGCTTTGCGCATGTCATCGAGGGCTTCATGGATGGTCGCATTGGAGTCGGCGGGTATCTCGAGCCACGCATGATTTATACGACGGACCGTTATGAATCAGCCGAAGCGTTTACTGCTGAGCGTCGTACGCTCCACTTGGCTGTTGATTTTTGGGGACCAGCAGGCACGCCGATTCATGCGGTACTACCTGGCACTGTGTATATGCTCGAGTATTTGCCAGCTGATCTTGATTATGGTTATCTGACGGTACTTGAACATGTTACCGATGATGGTGATCGGTTTTATACGCTTTATGGTCATTTGAGTGATGAGTCGATGCGCACATTGGTTCGTGGTCAACGTGTGGAGGCAGGGCAGCGGATTGGGAGTTTTGGTGTTCCTGATGTCAATGGCAAATGGCCGACGCATGTACACTTCCAGGTGATTTTGGACTTTATCGACAAAGGTCGTGACTTTCCTGGGGTTGGCTATGCATCGCAACAAGCGATATGGGCTTCGCTTTCGCCTAATCCAAATATTCTTTTGCGGATGGATTCAAGCAGATTCCCTGCACCCCAAAAACCACTCGCCCAGACGTTAGCCGAACGCCAACAGCGTATTGGCCGTAATCTAAGTATTTCATATCGCCGACCGCTCAAGATTGTCCGCGGCTGGCGCCAGTATTTGTATGATAGTACTGGACGAAAGTATATAGATGCATACAACAATGTGGCCCACGTTGGTCATTGTCATCCGCGTGTGGTGCAGGCTGCCACTGCGCAGTATGGATTACTCAGCACCAACACTCGTTATCTAAACGATCAGCTTCAAGAGTATGCTCGTCGTATGAGTGAGACCTTGCCTGATGGCCTCGAGGTCTGTTACTTTGTCAATTCTGCCAGTGAGGCTAATGAACTGGCTATTCGTTTGATGAAGGCTTATACCGGTCGTCAGGATATGATCGTGCTCGATGCAGCCTATCATGGTCACACCAACACACTGATTGACATAAGTCCATATAAACATGATGGACCTGGTGGCACTGGTGCGCCAGAGTGGGTACATACGGCGCTAATTCCGGATGATTATCGTGGTCCCTACAAGCGCGGAGATGCCCTGGCCGGTAAAAAGTATGCCGATCAAGTGCAATCCGTGATTGCGCAGATTCAAGCCCAAGGACGCTCACTCGGCGGCTACATTGCCGAGACATTGCCGAGTGTTGGCGGTCAAATTGTCTTGCCCGATGGTTACCTCGCCGAGACATACAAGTATGTTCGGGCAGCTGGCGGTGTCTGTATTGCAGATGAAGTGCAAGTGGGATTCGGGCGTATTGGTACGCACTTTTGGGCATTCGAGGCACATGGCGTAGTGCCTGACATTGTGGTAATGGGAAAGCCGATTGGAAATGGTCAGCCACTCGGCGCAGTGGTGACGACCCGTGCAATTGCCGATGCATTCAATAACGGCATGGAGTACTTTGCGACATTCGGTGGTAACAATGTATCGGTAGCAGCAGGACTTGCCGTACTTGATGTATTGCGCGATGAGCCACTTCAGCAGAACGCACTCCTTATGGGTAATCGGATGTTAGCTGGACTGCGGTCAATTGCGCCAAACCATGCCATGATTGGCGATGTGCGTGGTGCAGGACTCTTCCTTGGTGTCGAGTTGGTGCGTGACCGCGATACGCTCGAACCTGCCGAGGACGAAGCATCCTATGTATCAAATCGTCTGCGAGATTTTGGCATTTTGGCGGGTACTGATGGGCCATTCCATAATGTCGTCAAGATTCGCCCACCAATGCCGTTTGATGCCGACAATGCTGATTATGTGCTCGAATGTTTTGATCGCATCATGAATGAGGATTTTGTGCGTCGATAGCTTGGTATACTGTACGTATTGCTTTCAAGGAGGTCTGAAATGATTGCGACACAAGTCTTTGGGCGGACTGGACACATGAGCACCAAAACGATTTTTGGTGCAGCCGCATTGAGTAATGTCGATCAGTATACTGCAGACAAGACGCTTGAGTTGTTGGTTCAACATGGTATCAACCACATCGACACCGCTGCAAGTTATGGTGCATCAGAGGATCGCATCAAGCCATGGTTGACGAATGGTCGTCGCGATCGCTTCTTCTTGGCGACCAAAACCGGCGAGCGAACATACGCTGCTGCGCGCGATCAAATTCGCATGTCACTTCAGCGTATGGGTGTCGATCATATCGATTTGATTCAACTGCATAACTTAGTTGATCAGACCGAGTGGGACATGGCAATGGGACCAGACGGTGCACTCAAAGCGGCCATCGAAGCCCAAAAGGCCGGTTTGGTGACATATATTGGTGTGACAGGGCACGGTTTGTCCGTCGCAAAGCGCCACTTTGAGTCACTCGAGCGCTTTGATTTTGATAGTGTGTTGTTGCCATATAGTTACATCATGATGCAAAATCAACAATACGCCACGGACTTTGAGCGACTGCTCCAACGCTGCCGCGAGCGCAACGTGGCTGTTCAAACCATCAAAGCCATTGTGCGTCGCCCTTGGGCCGAAGGAGTTGATCGTCATAGTGCCACATGGTATGAACCATTGCTTGAGCAGGAGCAGATAGACACAGCCGCCCATTGGGTGCTCGCTCGTAAAGGGGTGTTCCTCAATACAGTTGGTGATGTGACGATTTTGCCAAAAGTTTTTGATGCAGCCGAGCGTTTTGTGCATGCACCATCAGATTTGGCTATGCAACAGTTGCTGAAGTTACAAGAGATGGCACCACTGTTTACGGAATAGTCGATTGTTCACAACGAGGTGATCTATGACGCAGGTACATGAAGACTTGGCAAATCAGTTTGCCACCGATGGATTTACGGTGGCGCGGGGCTTGTTTAGCGCTGCTGAAGTGGCACAATATCAGGTGCACTATATGCAGATGAATGCCGACCAAGTCAAAGGTGATACCAGTGGTATCAAAGACTCAAACGACCCACTGCGTAAGTATCCACGCATTATGCAAATGCATCGTTGGGATGATACGACGCTCAACTACTTGTTGCATGATCGGGTGCGCGATGTGCTGACCGCAGTGCTGGGGAGTGAGCCTTATGCTGTACAGACGATGATTTATTTCAAACCGCCGACAGCTCGCGGCCAAGCACTTCATCAAGATCAGTATTATTTACGCGTTGAGCCAGGTACTTGCTGTGCCGCATGGTTGGCACTTGATGATTGTGATGAGGAGAACGGTTGTCTCCAGGTGGTGCCAGGTAGTCATCAATTGCCCGTGCTTTGTACTGTGGCTGCTGATACCACGCAGAGTTTTACTGATGTAACAGTCCCTGTACCTGAGGGAATGCAGGTTGTTCCGGTTACCATGAAAGCCGGCGATGTGCTATTCTTCAATGGTCAGCTGATTCACGGCAGTTTGCCCAATGTCAGTACTGATCGTTTTCGTCGCTCATTAATTGCGCATTATGTGGTTGGTGAGGCTGAGAAGGTCTATAAGTGGTACCACCCTGCCTTACGATTTGATGGCACAGTGATGACGCTTGGTGAAAGCCAAGATGGTAGTGAATGTGGCGTCTGGGTGGAACGCGACGGCACTCGCACCATTGAAATGATCGGCAAAACCAAAGCAGTTGGTGTTGCGCAATAACATAACCGGGTTTGGCGCTGTGCGGCTACCGGTTGATCGGTAGCCGCTTTTGTGTAGACAACGAGGAGAGTCCGTGTTTTATAGTCGATTGCATGAACAACTTGCAAGTGGCAAAACTGTCGTAACTGGTGAAATTGCTCCGCCACGTGGTGCATCAGCTGCATCGTTGCTCCGTATTGCATCAAATGTCGCACCTGCTGTTGATGCACTAAATCTGACAGACAATCAACGTGGTCTCGGGCGTATGTCTGCCATGACTGCAGCCATATTTTTGCGCCAACAAGGATATGAGGTCATTGCGCAAATGACATGTCAACACCGTAACCGTATTGCTCTTCAAGCCGATGCACTCGGTGGCGCTGCCTGCGGAGTAACTAACATTTTGGCCATGACAGGCGATCATCCCAAAATAGGAGATCACCCTGATACCAAGAATGTCCTTGATCTGAATTCATTTCAACTCATCAAAACATTACGCACTATGCGTGACCAAGCGACCTTGCAATCTGGTACGACATTGACCGAGGCTCCAAAGTATTTTGTTGGGTCAGTTGCAAATCCAAATATCGAGAAGGCTACTCGCCTTGAGCGCAAAATTCAATTTGGTGCTGAGTTTGTACAGACACAAATCATCTTTGATGTTGATCGGTTTGCGGAGTGGATGCACGATGTAAGGGCACTAGGGTTACATCAACAGGCACATATTATGGCTGGCATCATGATTATTAAATCAGCAAATTCGGCTAGATTCTTGCGTGACCATCTTCCTGGTTCACGTGTCCCCGAGGCAATCGTGGAGCGCATGCAGGCTGCCGCAGATCCTGAGGCCGAAGGTATTGAGGTGGCTGCCGAGTTAAGCCAAAAACTCCTCTCTATCGAAGGCGTGCGAGGTATTCATTTGATGTCTGTGGGCTGGACAAAGGCTATCCCATTAGTCGTTGAGCGTGCCGGTTTGGCGAATCGTTAATTTTGTTGACGTTGGGGGTAATTTGCTCCTCCAGCGTCAACATTTTTTATTTGCAGTAGAATATCATAAAGCGTTGTGTTGCGATTAAAATACTCCGTATCCCCGTTTGTTGAGGTGATTTATGCATGTAATGAAGTTTGGCGCTATTGCGTTTACCGATGTTGATCGCACGCGTGAGACTGTACGTATTATTCGTGACGTTCATCGTGATAAAAAGTCAATCGTTGTGGTGTGTAGCGCGCTTCCAGGTATCACTGATGCGCTTTTGCGCGCTGCTCGTGCAGCGGCTCATGGGAGTGAACAATATACCGATGTAGCTCGCCGTGAACTGTGGAATAGACACCGTTCTATTGCTGAAAAGCTGGTTACTGATGACTGGGAGCGCGAGATGCTCTTTCAGCGATTGTCTGAGCAACTCAAGCATCTCGATCGAATGACACGAGCTATGGCTACTCTTGGCGAGTACTCAGCTCGGGGTATCGATGCCATCGCTAGTCTCGGTGAACGATTTGCCGCACATGTGATTGCTGTCGTACTCCGTCAACACGGTGTGGCGGCCCAGATGATTGATGCTACGGAGCTAATAGTTACTGATGACCGCTTTGGAGCAGCTCGTCCCTACTACGAAGATTCCACAATCCGAATTCAAGAGCGGCTTATTCCTATGTTGCAGGCAGGTATTATTCCGGTTATTACGGGGTACACCGGTGCAACTCGTGCAGGTGTTGTTACCACGCTAGGTCGTGGAGGTGGTGACTATACTGCAGCGTTGATTGGCGCTTCAATCAACGCCGATGAAGTCTGTTTGTGGACCGATGTCGATGGTGTATTGACAGCCGACCCCAAAATCGTTCCACAGGCAGTGCCACTTCCTGAACTTTCATATGCCGAAGCTGCTGAGATGGCAACACTCAGTGGATCCGAAATCCTGCATCTCCGTACGTTGATGCCACTTGCGGCTAATGGTATTCCGCTCCGTATTGCAAATGTGCTTTCGCCGTCACTGCCTGGAACTGTAGTGCTGACGAATCCACGCCCGTCCCATCAAAATGGTGCAATTATCTCGACGCGGGGACTCTCATTGGTTGCCGCATCAGCATCCGCCTTGCCTGCTGTCCATGATGCATGGACTCCCGAGCATGCAGCCTCGGTGATTACGCAGCTCTCACATGCTGGTATTGAGACGTTATTAGCTCATCAGAGTGAGCTTGACCGTACGCTTATGGTCTTGGTTCGTCATCCTGATACAAGTTATACCGAAGAAATTTTTGCAAGTGCATTTAGTGATGGCTATCAACAGTCCATCATGAATTCAGTTGCACTTATTTCAGTTATTAGTGCCCCACACGGTGGCGCGCTAACTCCTCGTGCTATGTTGGCGTTGGGAAATGCCCAAATACACATCATTGCTACTTCACGTGCCATCTTCGGTAATTATGTTTCGTTTGTTCTTCCTGATGATGAGGTTGAAAGTGCCGTGCGTGTGTTGCATGATAGTCTTGGCTTTTCTGGATCTGTTCACGGTCAAATTACTAGTCAAACAATCGGTTAGTGCAAAAGGGTTTGTTTGAGTTGATGTAAAAGCATGCGAGTTGGTGGGGTTAGAGTGCGGTCACTTCGCGTCACAAGTGCCATGCTTCGACTCAAGTGTGGTCTGACAATTGGTGTGGCAACAATGTTATGAATGTCTTGGATAGTCAGTTTTGGCACGATTGCAATGCCTAAACCTGCAGCTGCTAATCGCAAAAGTATAGCAACATCGCCACCATCGAGTACGATTTTGGGCACAAATCCTGCCTCACGACACGCTTTTACTATAACCTCGTGCATTTCGTATCCACTTGGGTACAATAAAAATGCCTCGTTGCTCAATTCACTAATACTTATCTCGCTTCGTTGTGCATATGGGTGCCCCATGTGGAACACTGCAACAAGTGGCTCGACAAACAATGGCACGATGTCGTGGCCACGTGCGGGAATCGGCAGTGTGACTACCGCGATATCGATTTCTCCCATGTCGAGTTGATGAAGGAGCTGTGCCGTGCCCGCTTGTTGTATCCGTAATTCAATTGCAGGGTACGCACGATGAAATCGAGCGAGCGCATCCGGGAGTAAGTGCAATCCGACACTAGGCGGAGTGCCGATGCTCACGCGCCCGGCGGCTAATCCGAGTCGCTCGCGCATGGTAGACTCTGCCGCGGCTACTTCTGCCAGAATGCTTTGGGCATGGATCAGTAATGCTTCTCCAGCCTCGGTCAATCGGACATTTCGCCCCACTTTTTCGATGAGTGCTACACCACCGCACTCACGCTCGAGTTCACGAATTTGTCGACTCACAGCTGGTTGCGCCATATGGAGTTCCCGTGCAGCACGACTGACATGGGCATGCCGTGCCACACTCACAAAAATGCGGAGTTGATCGATTTCCATTCTGTGCTCCTGTGGTATTCAACTCAAGAAATTATAACAATATTGATATGAATAATGCAAAAAATGCTATTTGTGCCATATAGAACAATCGTGTACTATTGTGATGGAAGGAACAAGCGATCCGAAAGAGGCTCCATATGACACACATGTTGCACGTACTACATCGGGTCGATCGCACACTGACGTGCTGGATGCAACGCAATGCAACGTTGTTATTGCGTTGGTCGATGGGAATCGTCTTTATTTGGTTTGGTGCCCTCAAACTCATTCCCGGATTGAGTCCAGCTGACGGGTTAATTCGTGAGACGATGGCATTTCTGCCATTAGATTATTTCATCCCCTTTTTGGCATTGTGGGAGATTATCATCGGAATTGGGTTTATTGTCGGGTACGGGATGAGAGTAACCATTCTGTTGTTGTTTCTACAAATGGCTGGTACCCTCTCGCCGTTGTTATTAGCTCCGCACCTGGTTTGGGTGCAATTTCCATTTGTGTTGACACTCGAGGGACAGTACATCATTAAAAACGTCGTACTAATCAGTGCAGCCGTGGCTGTTGGTGCAAAGATACGTGCCGATCAGCAGTTCGATGTGTGGCAATCACCAGATGCATAATGTCTGCAAATAATTGTGAATTAAAATAACCAAGGCTGAGCAATCCGCTCAGCCTTAATTGTTATTCTTTGCGAAATATTAAAATAAACTGATGCGTTTGATTCGCCACAAATGTATGTGGATACCCAAATGGAAAACGGTTGATGTTTGCATCATGCCAGATGCGATAGCCACGGAATCGCAATCCCTCTACACTTTTTAGTGCCTCTACGATGTCTGCATGGAGCATATTATGATGATCAGCGGTAGGTTGTAAATCCTTAATAAACATGATCACATGCCCGTGATGTCGTAGGTACGGAAGAGCATTGCGCATCGCGGTGATTAAACGCTCAAAAAACATTTCGCGCTCCATGTTGCCGAGATCTGTTGCCTGATCGCTATAGGGTGTGGCATCACTCGTGCCACGTTTTGCACGGTGACCAGTACGTTTGCGCGCCAGCATACGCCCATAAGGTGGATCTGCAATAATCAGGTCAAATGAAGTTTCTGCTAGATGTTGGTATGTTTCTGCTTGACACACATCGCCAATTACATACCGTTGAAGTGGTAGCTCTAAATATGCACTTGCCTGCACATACAATTGATGATATTCGGGATTTAATTCGATACCAACACCATTACGTTGCTCGAGGCTACAAGCGAGTAGGCTTCCGCCAGCGCCACTAAACAAATCAAGCACATGCCCGTGCTTTTTTGTAAAAAACTGTAGTAACTCAGCAATTAATTGAGGTGGTTTGGGCGATGGATGTGCTCTACGAATGTGATGTGCCATGCTATTTACGCCGCGGGTTGGATAGCGCGTGAACATGACCGAACCTAACGCATACGTCCATTCTTTGCTACTGAGATCATTCAACTTGTTACGAGGGTCGTATAATGGAGATGATGAAGATTCGGATTCGTTAGGCATATACGTTGCACGTCATTCATATTTACAAAGACTATGCCCCTGTGCTTGGTGGCATCGAGGGTCATATTCGTACGCTTGCAGTTGGTTTGGTGCGCAAAGGTATCAACATAAGTGTTGTGGTCTGTCAACCGCGCGATCAAATCTTGCCAAGTGAAGAGGTACTACAAGGTGTGCGTGTAATTCGCTTGCCTCGTGATGTAGATATTGCATCTGCTGCCTTCTCGTGGCGTCATGCATCTATTGTACGACAGTTAGCGCCTGATATGGTCCATATGCAAATGCCATGGCCACCAGGAGACATGATTAGTGCGATGCTCTATGATACGCCTCTTGTCATTTCGTATCAAAGCGATGTGGTACGCCAAAAATTGGCTATGCGCTTTTATGCACCGCTGTTGCGTTATACGTTGCAACGAGCCAAGGCGATTATTGCTACTAGTCCTGCATATGCTCAGACTTCGCAGTGGTTGAAACCGTTTCAATCCAAAATAAAGATTGTGCCCTTGGGTATTCATCCGCCAACTCCAGCCGATAATGGCCTAATTGCTATTTGGCGTACCCGACTTCCATTTCCGTTTTTGTTGTGGGTCGGGCGCATGCGATATTACAAAGGTTTGACATATGCAATCGACGCATTGTCGCAACTTCCGAGTGAAATTAAGCTTGTGCTTGTGGGGAGTGGTGCGACTCAGCGCGAACTCATAGCGCAGGTTGAGCAAGCAGGTCTTTCTAATCGAGTCATCTGGTTGGGTGATTGTAGCGATGCTGATATTGCTGCATTACATGCACTGGCACGTATATTCATATTTCCATCGCATGTGCGTACTGAGGCATTTGGATTGTCGCTACTAGAGGCACTTGCGGCCGGAGTTCCGGCTATTTCCTGTGAAATCGGGACTGGCACGAGTTTTGTGAATCAACATAAGCGCACTGGCCTCGTGGTGCCGCCTGCGAATCCGCATGCACTTGCGCATGCCATTCAATTGTTATGGTACGACGAACCACTTCGAAAACAGATGTCGCAGTATGCGCGTACGTGGGTTGCCCAAAACTTTCACGCACAACAAATGATCGATGATGTTTACAACGTGTATCACGATGTCTCCTTGGCTCAATAAAGGAGACATCGTGAATGCGTTTCGCGTACGTTAAAACAATGCAGCTGCGAGATCACGCCGCGCTTGTGATACGAGTGGATGATTATTGCCAAGTGCGGTTAACAACGCCAGAAGTGTTTTACGTGCGGTGTCGTCGCGCCAACTGCGGTTCATTCGAATGATGTCAAGTAGTCCCTCGATTGCGGTAGCGTAGTCAGCTTGGGCGAAAGCGCGCACTGCTATGTTGTACTGCTCCTCAATGCCACTCCCGACAATAACTGATTCTTGGACTGCACGTGCAAGAGTCATCCATGCCTGAGCAGACTCGTATTGTTCGGTTCCTGCTGGGATTTTGGAGAATTCAGATGTGCTCTCACTATCATTAAGACGCATTAGCAAGAGTCCGTATGCGAGACGTGCTGCGTGGTTTTGTGGTTGTTCGCTCAAAAATGCCGCATATGCTTGTCTTGCAGCTTGCGGGTTTTGTGTGGCGAGATCATTGAGTTGGTTGAGTATGTTTACACTTGGGTCTGCTACGAATTTTTTTAACCAGGCTTTGATTTGCGACTCGGGTAAGGCACCAGTGAATTGTTCGATAATCTTCCCGTCTTTAAAGGCTTTGACCGCAGGAATACCTTGCACACCGAATGATTGTGATAGGCGTTGGTTATTATCAACGTTGACTTTGACTAGCAACCAACTACCATTGCCTTCGTTGGCGAGTCGTTCGAGTGTCGGGCCGAGGGTGCGACAAGGACCACACCACGGTGCCCAAAAGTCAACGACAACTGGAATTTGTGTGGAGTTTGCGATTACAACCTGTTCAAAATCTGCCTCATTTGCATCAACGACGTATGCTGTTGCGTGACTCATGACGATTCCCCTTATGATTATTTCTGGAACTCAACAAAGCGATAGCCGACCCCTCGTTCAGTCAATATGTAGACTGGATTTGCTGGATCGATTTCAATTTTTTGACGTAGATACGTCACATATAAGCGCAAATAGTGCGTTTCATCATGATACTCTGGCCCCCATACTTTGGCGAGTAGTTCGTTGTGATTCATCACATACCCAGCACGTTGTACGAGGTGGTAGAGCAGTCGATACTCCGTTGGGCGTAAATTTATACGCTCACCGTTAATCAATACCTCCCGCTTATTAAAATCAATACTCAATCGATCATCAACATTCACATGCCCGAGTGTGGCAGGGGCAGGGAGATAATGGCGACGCAATACCGCTTTAATACGACTAAAAAGTTCGCGATGACTAAATGGTTTACCGACATAATCATCTGCACCAAGCTCTAGACCCTTGATACGATCACTCTCTTCATCTTTGGCAGTCAACATGATGATGGGTACTTGTGATGCAGTGCGAATGCGACGCAAGGTTTCAAAGCCATCCATTCCTGGCATCATGACATCAAGAATAATAATATCGGGCATTTCCTCTCGGAGATGATCCAACGCCTCACGGCCATTCGTTGCCGTGATGACACGTAGACCTTCAGACTCAAGATTCATGCGCATCATTGTGGTAATGCGTATTTCGTCGTCGACGACGAGTGCAAGTTTATCTTTAAGTTCAGTCATTTGAGTTTTCCTTTGCTAAATCAATGACGACATCAACATCGTCAATACTTTCACCATTGACTTGTGCAATCGCAAGCGGCAGTGAAAATGAAAATCGCGAACCGTGATTTGGCCGACTTTCGACCCAAATTTGGCCGTGTTGTGCCTCTACTATCATCTTGGCCAAGAACAAGCCGAGTCCGAATCCTTGCGTTTCACGGCGTAGGCGATTGTCAACACGATAGAATCGGTCAAAAATCCGATTTTGTTCTTCAAGTGGGATGCCAATGCCATGGTCAGTAACCGAGATGATTGCAAGCCCATTATCACTTCGTGCTTGAATCCGTACGATTCCACCATCCGGGCTATATTTTATAGCATTGGTAATCAGGTTCTCACAGATAAGGCGTGTGCGTTCACGGTCAGCTTGGATATCTGGTAAATCAGATGGAATGCGAATATCAAATGTAATTCCCTGTTGTAAGGCTTGACCTTGTAACCGATGTGTGACTTGGTCAATCAGTGGTTCAAGTGGCCAATTCGTGATTTCGAGTGGGATTGCATTCAGTTGTATGCGCGAAACTTCGAGTAGACTATTTATTTCATGTGTTAGGCGATCTGCTTCTTCGATAATTATGTGGCCGAACGAATGCACTTGGTCATTCGGTAGTTGCATTTCAGGTCGCGACAAAATTTCGGCGTAGCCACGAATAATGCTCACTGGCGTTTTGAGCTCATGTGAGATAACAGAGATGAATGTATTTTGCATCTCTGATTCAATTTTTTGTTGCGTAATATCACGTACGTTTGCGATTGCTCCGAGCATTACGCCATGCGTATCTCTTTGAATCGTATATGTATTTTGAATATAACGTCGCCGGCCATCGCGTGCGGTAATCCACCCTTCAGCTTGGACAACATTGCCGACTTGCGGGCGTTGAAGAGGACAATCTACACGACACAAATTATCGCCAGACACTGTTTGGATGCCTACGACCTCTGCACAAGGTCGACCGCTCGCCTCACTTCGTTCCCACCCTGTTAAGAGTTCCATGGCGCGATTAAAAGCGGTAATGCGCCAACGCCCATCAAGAATCATAACCCCATCAATACTTTGCTCAACAATCGCTGCTAAATGTTGTTTTTCTCGGATGAGTGATTGAAAGAGGCGTGCATTTGTGACGGCAATCGCAGCTTGATTTGCAAACGCAGAGAGCAACACATGATCATCGCTACTAAATGCTACGTTGACTGCAGCGCGAAACACAAAAATGACCCCAATTTGAGTGCCATGATATGTCATGGCAAGTGCGGTCATTTGTCGTAATGTCATCGGCAAAAGATACCGAGTGTCAATAAAATCTTCTTGACTAAATACGTGGTTAGGATTGGAATTGTAACGACTGACCAGGGTATTAAACGCACTCCATTGTGATTGTGGGATGTGTGCGGCTGCATGAATGTGTAGTTCACCAGATTCATCACGCAGTGCAATTACACCAGCATTTCCCGCAAGTAAATCAACGGCAGAGTTAATAATGAGTGTCAATAACGCACTTACATCCAGTTGTGCAGTCATAACGTTGCTTATATGTAAAAGTATTTCGTGCTGGCGTAATCGTTCGTTTATATTTTCTTGCACGATATGCTCTCCATAACTGACTTTGCCATACTAGATTATATACATAAAGAATTGATTAATGTGTATGTATTTTATTTGCATATACAAACAAAAGTTTGTACAATTCTTATGTGAGATACATAACACTATCTCGAGAACGGGGGATAAAGATGCAAGATCTTGATATGAACCGTCGCGCCAAGAAACTTATTGAAGACCTGAACCTCACACCTGAAGAGATTCAGCAAATTGTTGCGACTGCCCGTGTTCACTTGGCAACGTTTGACCCTGATTTCCGGGCAAATGTGACGCAAATTGCTGCTGACCTCAACAAAAGTCGCCCTACAATATATGGGTGGGCAGATAAATCGCTCGAAGCCTTGGTGGAGGCGTTGCGCATGATTCGCACTGGTCGTCCACCCAAACAGCGTCCTGTGACTCCAGTACGAGGGCGTCGCAAGACCAAAGACTAAGGACTGTGTATGCGTGCATTGATAAGTGTATCGGATAAGCGTGGCGTTGTTGAGTTCGCCGCGCAATTGGTATCTCTTGGCGTGTCCATTTTTTCAACGGGTAATACCAAAGCTGCAATAACAGCGGCGGGTATCCCTGTTCAGAGTGTGAGCGCATTAACCAACTTTCCCGAGATTCTAGATGGTCGTGTCAAAACGCTCCATCCCGCAATTCATGGAGCTATTTTGGCTCGCCGTGATCTGCCAAGTCATCTGCAAACGCTTGAACAACATGGGATTGGGCCCATTGACTTAGTCGTAGTAAATCTCTATCCGTTTGCTGCGACCATCGCTAAACCTGGCGTCACCGATGATGAGGCTATTGAGCAAATCGATATTGGTGGTCCGGCTATGATTCGTGCGAGTGCCAAAAATCATGCGTCAGTGTTACCGGTAGTGTCACCTGATGATTATCCTGCAATTATTGATGCTATGCGTGCCCACGCTATTACGCCGCAGTTGCGACGTGCATTAGCAGCGAAAGCCTATGCCCATACGGCAGAATATGATGCGATGATAGCTAAATATCTCCAAAGTGACGAATTTCCACAGCATTTGATTTCCACTGCTCCATTGTCGCGTATGTTGCGCTACGGCGAGAATCCTCATCAGCAGGGCGCTTTGTATGGCTCGTTTGATGCCCAATTTGAGGTGTTGCACGGCAAAGAGCTTTCGTACATCAATATTCTTGATATCACTGCAGTCCAAGAGCTTATCGAGGAATTTGATCCAGCTGTTGGCGTTGCTCTTGCCATTGTGAAACATACGAATCCATGTGGTGTAGCTGTTGCTCCAACCGGTGTAGAGGCGTGGCATAAAGCATTTGCAACAGACCGTGAAGCTCCCTTTGGTGGGGTAATCGCAGTCAGTGCGACCTTGGATTTGCCACTTGCACAAGCAATTGATGAAATCTTCTCGGAAATTATCATTGCACCTGACTATACGTCTGAAGCACTCGCGCTGTTGATGCAAAAGAAGCAACGCCGTTTAGTCAAAGCTCACGGTCGTATGAGTACACAAACTGACTTGCAAATTCATACCATCCCTGGTGGATTTTTGGTGCAACAGCCTGACCGTGAGATGCCTCGTGGTGAGGTATGGAACTGTGTGACTACTCGTCAACCAACGGCTGATGAATTCGCTGGTCTGCAATTTGCCTGGCGAGTTGTCAAGCATGTCAAGTCCAACGCCATTGTTTATGCAGGTCGTGATCGTACATTGGGGGTTGGTGCTGGTCAGATGAGCCGTGTTGATAGTGCGCGTGTAGCTGTTGAGAAGGCTGGTCGTGCTGGTCTCTCGTTGCATGGGTCGGTGCTTGCCAGTGATGCGTTCTTCCCTTTTCCCGATGGTATTGAGACAGCAGCTGCAGCAGGTGTGACTGCCATCGTGCAGCCCGGTGGTTCGGTCCGTGATGCCGATGTGATCGCAGCAGCAAATCGATTAGGGGTTGCGATGATTTTTACTGGTCGGCGCCACTTCCGCCATTAAACAGTGTTTGTATACCGGCGAATCGCAAGTTGCGGTTCGCCGGTATAATATTGGTATTCTTTACTACTGTAGGTCATCATGATTAAGTATGATAACAATGGACTTGTCCCAGCCATAGTGCAACATGCTCACACCGGCGAGGTGTTGATGCTCGGTTACATGAATGATGTTGCGTTGGCTACAACACAAACTAGCGGTAATGTGACCTTCTTTAGTCGTAGTCGTAATCAGCTCTGGACCAAAGGTGAAACATCTGGTCATTATTTGCGACTCGTCGAGATGCGCCAAGATTGTGATGGCGATACACTTTTGGTGTTGGCCTTGCCTATCGGTCCCACCTGCCACACCGGTAAACCGAGTTGTTTTGCTTGGGATATCGATGGCAATGAGGCACCAACGCGTGTACCAGCCTTGACGATGCTTGGTCGTCTGAATGAAATGGTAGTCGACCGTAAAGCAGAGATGCCCGAAGGTTCGTATACGACCAAGTTATTTACAGGTGGCGTTGACCGTATCGGCAAAAAGATTGGTGAGGAAGCGGCAGAGATGATTATTGCTGCCAAAAACAACTCATCCGAAGAACTGACATGGGAAACATCCGATTTTCTGTATCATGCCTTGGTCTTGCTTGCCAATCAAGGCGTTTCACTTGATGATATTATGCGTGAACTTGCACGTCGGCATAAATAATCTGCATCCCACTTGTGCAGTAGGGACTGCATAAGTGGGAATTTTTATGATGTGTGTCTCCGTACAAAGTACAATCCTACTAGACATAGCATGATAGTCAACAATGTACCGCGCTCAAACCGCGCGCCATATACTGGCTGTTGTGCATCGATCCAACTCATTGGCCATGCCCATGGCGCACTTACCTCCAACAAAAACGCCACGCCAACGTTATCAGGTCGCGCTGCAAACAGGAGCAAAAGTAATCGACTCACGAGAATGGTCGTGATGATAATCAAGGCTATGATAGTTACTCTAGTTGTTTGTGCGTTCAATATGCGCTCCTAGGGCCTGTAATCGCTCATCGATACGCTCGTAGCCACGATCAATTTGGTGAATGTTATTGATGACACTTTTACCTCGAGCACAAAGTGCTGCGGTGAGTAATGCCATACCTGCGCGGATATCGGGGCTCGGGATGCCATCCGGGTCGCCAAATAATTTTGCAGCGCCGACGACTACCACGCGGTGTGGATCACAAAGTACGATTTTTGCCCCCATGCTAATCAACCGATCAACAAAGAACAGGCGACTCTCAAATAACTTTTCGTGGATGAGAACAGTGCCCTGCGCTTGCGTGGCCACGACTACCATCATTGAGATTAAGTCAGCAGGGAACCCTGGCCAAGGCATTGATTCGATTTTGGGAATGGCATTATGAGCATCCTCGGTCACACGCAGTTCTTGATTGCCTGGCACAATGATATCATCACCATCGTCAACAAAATGTACGCCAAGTCGTCCCATCATCATGCGTGTCATCCGATGCTCGCGTGGTCGGGCACCGATGATTCGTAATTCGCTCCCTGTAACTGCTGCCAAGCCGATAAATGAGCCAACTTCCATGTAATCTGGGCCGATGCAAAAGGTAGTTCCTTGTAATGAAGGTACGCCATCGATAAATAAAAGATTAGTGCCAATCCCCTCAATCTTTGCGCCCATGCTATTTAAGCAGTTGCACAGATCTTGGATATGTGGTTCAGATGCGGCATTCGCAATGGTTGATTCGCCCTCAGCCAACACTGCAGCTAAGATTGCTTGTTCTGTACCTGTTACACTCATTTCATCCAAAAAAATATCTGCGCCATGGAGTTTATGACATGTCAGTTGATACTCGGTGGGTGTAATCTCAACTTTCACGCCTAAAGCACGCAGTGCTTGGAAGTGAGTATCAAGTCTCCGTCTTCCAATTGCATCACCACCTGGGCGTGGTAGCTTGACATGACCACGCCGGGCAAGTAATGGGCCTGCTAGCAGAATAGAAGTGCGTATACGACGTGCCAAGTTGGTATCGGGCTCATGAATGGCAATCTGCGGTGTATGAAACCGCCATACGTGGTCTCCGGTCGCAGTGATATTGGAACCGAGATCTGACAGTAATCGTCGTTTGGTGATAACATCACCAATTTCAGGCACATTTTGTAGTATTACCGGCTCATCCGTCAGGAGTGTAGCAGCCATTAGTGGCAACGCGGCGTTCTTGTTGCCGGTAGGGCGAATTGATCCACGTAGCTGGTGTCCACCCTCGATAATAAATCGCTCCATGAGGTCACACCACCTACTATAAAATCTGAGTAATCTGTTCGAACAGTTCGGGTTGTTCGGCTTGAGCGCCATGAATCGCACTTTCACCACCGAGCACAACTATTCGCCACTGTCTACTGAGTGCCATAATCGCCTGACCAAGTCGGGCAAAATGTGCATTCTCAACGGCCAATGCTTGATTGCGAATTTGCTGGCGATATTCGTCGTCGTCGCCTGATATGTGCCGCGCCATTGCACTGAATCCACGAGCATCAGGTAACTGGTGCCCATCCAAATCACCGGCTGCGCCAATAATTGCTTGTAGTAGTGCATCATCATCGAGTTGAACGGTGCTCAGCCACTCACCTGCCTTGCGATAGGTTTCAATCGACTTCAATAAGTTTGGGTCACGATATGACAACATTGTTAAGTTACCGGTGCGCATTTCAAGGACACTAAATGCCCCATATGCACCACCTTGTTCACGAATATGTTCGTGTAAAAATGTACGACTCAAATGTCGGTTCACCACGATATCTGCGCCATCACAGGTATATCCTACACTGGATAGACTTCCACCAACGCCGACGTAATTAACCTGAGTCGGCGCTTGTAGTGCTTCATATCTAGGTAACTGAAGTCCCTGCCAATTTGAGGTATTGGCAGTCCCTGTTGGAATCGTGGCAATTGCCTCACCAATCTGCTGTTGTACCTGTGGCAGTAACTCAGAGTTGGCAGTGACATGAACGCGCATGCCACATCGTTTGACGAGATGTTGTTGAATTGCCGAGAGCTTGGCGTGAATCTCAGGCCATGCAACATCTCCTTGACCAGCTAATTGTCGGATGAATGACAGATATGTTGCGCCACTCGTTATCTCAGATACGCTGCCAAGTAGTGACATCCCAGCTCTTAATCGTGTGTTGATATAACTATGTCCGCTCGGTAGCACTCCAGCCTCGCGGCGTGCTTTGTCTTCGCGGACAATTTGCATAATGCGCTCTTTGTTGTGTAAATGTGGTGTAACTACAATCTCACGCATAAGCTCAAGTAATGTAGGAACATGTTCAGGCAATGCTTTGCCACGCACAAACATATTGCCGTAGATTTCTCGAGTAGTACGGTGCAAGCCCGAGCTACTACTGATTCCAATGCCCCCAGTGTAGGTGCCAATTTTTTGGGCGAGCTTGAGACTATCATATTGGCCAGCACCAACATCAATCAAGATGCTGTTGTAGAGCGGTACAAATGGTAGTAAATCATATGGGATTTGCGTTATATCAAAACCGAAATCAACATAGACAATCCCGCTAGTAAAGATCGGAGCTAGCGTTATCGGAGTTTGGCCGATTAGGCCATGCTCTAGTGGTGTCCGCTTGACGTCAGGTTCGATATCGTTGCGTCCTAAACGGGGGACCTGTGCTAGCGCATCAGGGCTATCAGGTGTCTCCTGCCAGTGTTGTAGACGTTTGGCTGCATCAGTGATTGCTTGACGTGCATGTTCATCGAGTTTGGACTCAACATTAGCCAGCTCAGTTGCCTCTTGTGCATCAAGTTGATCATTCATTGTTGCATCTGGCACAACTACGAGTTCGAGCTGATGTGGATTGTTGAGTAACATGCGTTGCAAAATCTGGCGTATACGCTGTTCGTCATGTAATAATTCTTTGACTTGACGTAATAGTGAATTGTAGCGTAATCCACTCAGTAAGTCCTTTCCTTGTAGCCAGGGCTCAGTGATATTCAGCATCAAGGCTAAGCCACGAGGGAACCCGCCAGTGTTGTTCTCGCGAATGCTGAACTCTAGCGTATTGATAGATGCATCTATTTGCGCACGCTCTATCCCTATCTCGGCGATTTCGGCAATGGACTGACGTACCAATGGTGCAACCTTGTCGATATGTTCCGGTGCGACACCCTTGAGTCCCATTGCAAAGTAGACCTGGGTGCCAAAGCCAAATCCTCCACCGCTCAAGCGCTCTCCCAAATTACTATCGAGCATGCGTTGATGGAGTGGCGAAGTTGGATCGTCAAGGAGTGCATGGTCGAGAATTGTTAATTCGAGTTGTTCAACATCGCTCAACTCCTCATCGATGAGCCATGCTAAGGTGACATGCGCCCGGTGTTCTTCAGCAGATGCAGGATAGGTGTACTGGGCACGTCGTGGTGCGTCCCATTTGGTTTGTGGTGCAATTGGAGCAGGTGGTGTAGTTGCCTCAAAATCACATAAAAATGGCTCGAGATGATCTAATCGTGCTGCTTCATCATCATCACCATACCAATACAGTAGACAGTTGCTGGGGTGGTAATAGGTACGATGAAATTCGACGAACTCTGCGTAGCTCAACGTGGGAATCGCACGTGGGTCACCACCCGAGTCGTTCGCATAAATTGTATCTGGCATCAACTCTCGATATAATGCTCGCCCGCTGATACGGTCGGCAGTCGCTGATGCCCCTTTCATTTCGTTATACACAATTCCTTTATAGATGAGTTTGCCATCTTCGTTGAACTCATAACGCCAACCTTCTTGACGTAATGTATCTTCCGTAATAAGTGGATGGAACACGGCATCCATATAGACCGAGACGAGATTATACAAATCTGTGAGGTTGGTGCTAGCGACTGGGTAGACTGTTTTGTCAGGATAAGTCATGGCATTCAAAAATGTATTGACCGACCCTTTAAGTAGTTCGTTGAAGGGGCTCTTGACTGGGTATCGTTTTGATCCGCACAAGACTGAATGCTCTAGAATATGTGCGACGCCGTTTGAATTGGCTGGCATTGTCCTGAATGTTGCGCCGAAACATTTATTTTCATCATCGTTAGCTACCGACAAAAGCATTGCTCCGCTCTTGTGTCGATAGATGCGCACGGTCGCGCCGATGTCACTCAGTTCTTCGTGATGTTGTAAAATAAAATGGTGTGACACGTGGACTCCTTTGTGTTAATTTGCGCTACACACTCTTTAATAATACCACGGCAATATCGGTTATACTGCCTGCGGTACATAGAACATGGAGGATACATTTCAATGAACAAACAAACTATTCGTGATGTTACTTGGCAAGGCAAGCGTGCATTAGTGCGTGTTGACTTCAATGTGCCTATGCATAACGGCGTTGTTGGTGATGACACGCGCGTACGTGCTGCAATTCCAACCATCAAATATTTGATTGACCATGGTGCGTCAGTGGTTTTAATGTCACATCTAGGTCGCCCCAAAAACAAAGTCGTTGAAGAGTTACGACTAAAGCCCGTGGCAGAACACCTTGCCAAACTGATGGGAATCACCGTCATTGTCACACCTGCTGTGGCTGGTGCCGAGGCACTTGACGCTGCCAATAACCTCAAGTCTGGTCAAGTGTTGTTGCTTGAAAATACACGTTTTGATGCGCGCGAAGAAGCAAACGACGAATCGCTGGCCAAAGAATATGCCGCCTTGGCCGACATCTATGTAAATGATGCATTTGGTGCAGCTCACCGTGCTCATGCCTCAACCGAGGGTGTGGCCCGCTTTTTGCCAGCAGTGGCAGGTCTGTTGATGGAACGTGAACTTGAGGCATTGGCTGGTACGCTCGAGAGCCCTATTCGTCCCTTCATCACTATTATCGGTGGTGCCAAAATTAGTGACAAAATTGGTGTCATCGAGAATCTCCTCACCAAAGTAGATGCACTCTTAATTGGTGGTGGGATGGCCAACACATTCTTGCTCTCCCAAGGCTATGCGATGGGTGATTCGTTGGTCGAAACGAGTAGTCTTGAATTGGCCAAGCGTATGATTGATTTGGCCGCCAGTCGTGGCACCAAGTTGTTATTACCTACAGACGCCATAGTTGCCGATACTTTCGCACCTGACGCCAACACCCAAATTGTACCGGTCACTGCAGTACCTGCTGGTTGGCGTATTCTTGATATCGGACCTGAGACTCGCGCAATGTATGCTGCTGAGATTGCCATGGCCAAGACAGTTATTTGGAATGGCCCAATGGGCGTGTTTGAGATGCCTGCGTTTGCCCAGGGCACGCGTGCCGTTGCGCAAGCATTGGCTGATAGCAGTGCCAAATCGGTTATTGGTGGTGGTGATTCTGTTGCTGCAATCGAGCAAATGGGTTTGGCCGAGAAGGTCAGCCACATCTCAACAGGTGGAGGCGCATCGCTCGAGTTACTCGAGGGGCAAGTATTGCCAGGCGTGGCCGCCCTGAATAATCGCTAAGCATATGCAACAAATCGGC
>JBMTAN010000030.1:0-36127 GCA_049428765.1 Roseiflexaceae bacterium | reverse complement strand
TGCTCATGCATCTCTCGTAGTGTTGGTATATACGAATTATACTTGATGCATATACATATGGTGGAATAGCAATACGTTACAATACAGAGTCAATAGTAGTGAGAGGATGCGTTGATGATACAGGCACTAAAGCGCCGTTTGGCACTGCGTCGTGATCGGCAGATTATTCAGCACGCACAGATATTTCGAGCCGATTGGTATGCGAACGAGTACCCCGATGTGAGTGAATCCACGGCACTTGAACATTATCTGAACCACGGTGTACGTGAGGGGCGTAACCCGAATGCGGATTTTGACACGGCGTGGTACGTTCAAACCTATCCTGATGTGCAGGCATCAAGTATGAACCCACTGGCACATTATGTGACGTATGGCCACAAAGAAAATCGACGGCCGCATGCAGGGTTTGATGGGGAATATGCGTGTTTGGTGTGCGGACAAGTGGTTGATGATTTTTTGGAGTTGCCAGCGCACTTTACGGAGAATCTAGTTAAATACGGGTTCCCGTATGCCCAATTTGCCGAAACGACTAACCTGCTCAAATACTTATGTGCAGATTGTCATGCCTCCGATCGTGAGCGATTGTATGCCCTCTACATTGAACGTGCACTTCGTCGCTACCAACCACAACAATCGTTGCGCATGCTCGATATTGGACCGGCACCGCGATTAGGGAAATTCATTGATGTATATACCCAAATCACCCGTGTAACCAGCGACCTCTATGCTGAGGGTGTTGATTATCGACTGGATATCACAGATATGCATGCGTTTGACGATAATTCGTTTGATCTGTTGCTGTGTTCACACGTCCTTGAGCATATCCCCGACGACCGCAAAGCATTGCGCGAGTTGTATCGTGTGCTCAAACGGGGTGGCTGGGGAATTGTGATGGTGCCGATTTGTATGGCCATCGATGCTATCGACGAGGATCCAAACGTGACCGATGTGGGTGAGCGCTGGCGCAGATTCGGTCAGGACGACCATATTCGCTTGCATAATCGAGCAGGATTTGTGGAGCGGGTGGAGTCGGCCGGCTTTGTCGTGCGTCAACTTGATATCAAGTACTTCGGCAAGCGGGCGTTTCTGCGGTATGGATTCTCACCATCATCGGTGTTGTATATTGTGGAGAAGCATTAAAAAAACACCCCACAGAGCGTTCGCTCTGTGGGGTGTTCAATTGGTACGGGAGGAGAGAATCGAACTCTCGACATGAGCTTGGAAGGCTCCTACGTTACCACTACGCCACTCCCGCATACTGTGTATTGTACGAGTTGCACGGCCAATCGTCAAACGCTCCTATCAATTTGTGCATAAATTGCACAATCATTACAAATCAACTATAATTATTGTCAGGAATGGTTTTGCCCTGCGTGAACTGAGAGGAACTACTCTCAGTTCTGTTGTTATTTTTTGCCATTCCGTATCTGCTCAATCGCGATAGTGCGCACCAAGGCGCCGTTCCACGTGGTGATACCGGCATTGCATTTGTATGTGGCCGTATTGCCGTTGCTTTTTTTGGCTCCTGCGTGTTCGCTGGGTGTACGAGATTTGAGCAAATCTATGTGGTATGAGAGGGACGTTGTATGACAGATCGCATCACCTATTTAACTCGTGAAGGCAAAGAGCAGCTTGAGGCTGAATTAAAGGAACTTGAAACTGTTGGGCGCCGTGAAATTGCCGAGCGAATTAACGCTGCTAAAGAGCTGGGTGATATCTCAGAAAGTGGCGAGTACGAAGATGCCAAGAAGGCCTCGGGCTTCTTGGAGGGACGCATCAAAGAAATTAACGACGTTTTGCGCAAAGCTCATATCATCGAGGAAGAAGTCGGCGATGTCAAAGAGGTTCGCATTGGCCGGACTGTTGTCATTCGCTTTGAGGATGAAGATGCTGACGAGACGTACCGCATTGTCGGTAGTGCCGAAGCGAATCCAGCCGAAGGCCGGATCTCGAATGAATCACCACTCGGGCGCGCATTGATTGACCGCCGTGTCAAAGACAAAGTCGTTGTACAGACGCCCAACGGCCCGATGAAGTGCGTGATTAAGTCGATTAAGTAGTCTATAATTTTCGGTGTGCTGTGGTGCGCATGGCCACACAGCACGCCGAGTTTTTATTGCAGCGCCATCGCATGACGAATAGTTAGGGTGAGACCATGGATCTCAACGATTTGCAACAACAACGTGCCGAAAAGCTGGCCCGTTTGCGCACTGCTGGCATCGAAGGCTACCCAGCACGTACTCAGCGCACGCATACGATCAAGGCAGTGTTGGCTGATTTTGATGGCATGATGGAGCGTGGTGAGCACGTGATTGTGGTTGGTCGCGTTGTCGGCGCTCGGCGCATCATGGGCAAGTTGGCTTTTGCGCATATCGAAGACGAACATGGGCGTATTCAACTCTGGCTGAGTCGCGCCGACTTGGGTGACGAGTGGTTTGAGCGTTTTGCCAACGACATCGACACCTTCGATATTATTGAGGCACACGGTATACTCCGCCGCACCAAGGCCGGCGAGGCCTCGGTCTTTGTGGATGGCATGGCACTCCTGAGTAAGGCCATCAATCCGCCACCCGATAAGTGGCACGGCTTGACCGATACCGAGGCGCGTCTACGTGAGCGTTATTTGGACATGATTGTCAACCACGATGTGCGCGAGAACTTCCGCACTCGCGCCAAGGTGGTCAACATTATGCGTCAAGTGCTAGATACTCACGACTACCTCGAGGTCGAGACGCCAGTGCTCCAGCCGATTTATGGTGGTGCGTCGGCGCGACCGTTTACCACGTATCACAACCAGTTGCATCAGAACCTGTACTTGCGGATTGCGGTTGAGCTCTACCTTAAGCGCATGATCGTGGGTGGGTTTGAGCGCGTCTACGAGATTAGCAAAGTCTTCCGCAACGAGGGTGTGGATCGCACGCACAATCCCGAGTTCACCATGATGGAGTGCTACCAGGCCTACGGCGATTACCGTACGATGATGACCTTGGTCGAGCAAATTTGCCGTGAGACGGCAGTGCGTCTGACCGGATCGACGGTGGTCGAGTTCCAAGGGCGCCAGATTGACTTTGGGCCGGCCTGGCAACAGGTCTCAATCCCAGGGGCGATTTTGGAGCGCACGGGGATTGATATTTTGCAGTTCAAAACCCAGCCCGAGCTCTTGCGCGAGATTCGGGCGCGTAAGTTGCCAGTCGAGTCAAAGCCCAGCTGGGCGAAGCAGGTGGACGAGCTGTTTAGTGAGATTATTCAGCCGACCTTGATTCAACCGACCTTCATTGTGAATCACCCAGTCGAGTTGTCGCCGCTGGCCAAGCGCCATGCGGATAATCCGGCGATTACTGAGCGCTTTGAGGCGATTGTGGCCGGGATGGAGATCGGCAACGGCTATAGCGAGCTGAATGATCCATTCGATCAAGAGCAGCGCTTTTTGCAACAGCTCAAAACGCAGGCCGAGGGTGATGATGAGGCGCATCAACTCGATGATGATTATATCAATGCCTTGATGTATGGCATGCCGCCGACGGGTGGACTAGGCATGGGCATTGACCGGATGGCGATGATTTATGCCAATCAGTCGACAATCCGTGATGTGGTCGTGTTCCCACACTTACGGCCACGCGACAGCTAAGTTTGGGGGGATGATGCCGAAACACTTCATCATCGAAATCGAAAACCTACCACCGACGGTACAGGGGTGGCTTAAGGCGGCTAACTTGGGCGACCAAGAGGTGGTTGAGTTGGTCTTCACTGATAGTGAGGTCTTGTTGCGCAAGCCGGCTTCAAAAGCACTGCGTGAGTGGGCGGAGCCGGTAGTTGATGAGTACGACAAGGCGTTCCGGCGTTTGGCAGGGCTTGAGTAGATGCAATACATTGTGCTTGAAAAAGACCAACTACTTGACATGCACATGCTGATGGTTGAGCGTTACGGTGGCCGAATGGGACTTATCTCGAACGATGTGTTGTTACAAGTGGTTGAGACGCCGCAACAGGTCTACTTCGGTCAACTACGGTTTGTGACGCCCTTACAGCAGATTGCGGCAGTGGTGTATGCGTTGGTCCGGCGCCAGCCGTTTGTCAGCCAAAACGAAACCACTGCCTTGCTTGTGTTAATGTATCTGTGTGATCAACAGGGATATCGACTGTTGGTGCCACATCGTGACATCGTGACGGCAATTGTGAATATTCATAGTGATAGCGACGAATCGCTGTTTTATCGTTGGCTGCACGCGAATGTGACTGTTGATGACAACTCCGTCAACTGAATTTGATTTGCATTATCTCACTACATACCTCTCACGGCAGGACTTGCCGTGGGAGGTGTTGCATCTTGCACATACCACCTCGACCAACGATATCGTGCATACACAGGCACGCGCCGGTCGCGCTGAGGGACTGGTGGTGGTGGCCGATCATCAGACACAAGGTCGCGGCCAACAAGGGCGCAGTTGGCTCGATCACCCGACCCAAGCGTTGCTCTGCTCAATCCTGTTGCGTCCTACTTGGTTGTCACCTCAGCAGACACCCCATCTAGTGAATGCCTTTGTAGCGACGTTGGCTGAGACGCTGGCGCAGGTGGTGCCCGTGCCTGTTGCCATCAAGTGGCCCAATGATGTGGTGTTGGCGCTCAGTGGCGGCATGGCCAAAGTTGCTGGTGTGTTGTGCGAGGGCCAGGTTAATCAATCGGGTATGCAGTATATTTGTGTCGGTTGGGGCGTCAATGTATACGAGGCGCCGTCCGTTGAAGTGGTCAATCAACCGGTGACACACCTTGCGGCGCATGCAGTGCATCCTGTGACGCGCACGGCGGTGCTACAGGCGCAACTTGAGGCCTTTGGGGCCTGTTATCACCGCTTGCGACACGATGTGCAGATCTATCAAGAGCTGTGGCAGGCCCGGCAGTACCTGATTGGCCAGGAGGTACGGATTCGCCATGGTGCTGGTGTAGTGGTTGGTCGGGCGCAGGGGCTTGCAGCGGATGGAGGGTTGATAGTTGAGACGGAGAGTGGCTCGCAGACGGTGCATGGTGGCTGGATTGAGATGGCATAAGGATGCGGGGTGGCTGATTGGCCACCCCGCCGTTATAGGTGTTGATTAGTTGATGCCGAATCCAGTGAAGGGGAACTTGAGCCAGACACAGGAGGCATGCCGAGGAGTATCGAAGCAGCTTACTCCATCGGAGAGTTTCACGTCAAGGATGAAGTAGATAGTAGCCGGGCGTTCGCCACAATGACCGTAGGTATAGGTGTTTCCATCACCGCCATCATATCGTAAATAGCAGCCGTAATCGCCGATAGGTGCTGACGATGCCCCGCTAGGGAATCGTGTATATGTGGGGCGGAACAGCAAATCTTGTAAGACTAATCTGTTGGCACCAGCGGTGATGGTATTTTCCCAATTTTTGATGCGTTGATCCCACTTGGGGTACTGTGCACCAGTCAGATAGCTTGGCCCAAAATCATCAATTGGCTGTGGAGTGTATCTATCCCATGAATAGCTATAGGAGGCGAATTGTATTGTATTGCGACTATAGTTGACGAGTCGCACCTCGTTAAGGCGCTTATTGGTATTTACTTTGACTCTGCCGAAGTCGAACTCACGTGGTGTTAGGGCATACAACACCGTCGTGCCACTTAAACCAACGCGATGTGCTACGCGGTTGATGGTGACTGTGAGTGTGCCACGTTGCTGGAGCAAGTGCGTATTGGTGGTAGGGCTATAGCGTACTGTCACTGTACATTGTGATTTGGCGGCAAGTGCAGTGGTACATGTTTGGGTTTTGCGAAACGAGGTCCCGCTAATACTAATGGCGAGCGGGACACGCGATGTACTGGTATTTTTGATGGTAATCGTCTTGCTCAGATTCTTGCCGCGTCCAACTTTGCCGAACTCAATGGCATAACTCGAGATAGTGGTGGTTTTGCCGGCATTTCGGGCAGCAGTAACCGCCTTGCTGATATCGATGCGTGGCACGACTAATCCGTTACGGCGATTGGTGACAGCCTTACCGGTGTTGCGCAACCAATTGAGCACTTGGGTGACGCTGGCATTGGGGGCGGCACTGCGGACGGCCGCCCACGCACCGGCGACGTGGGGGGTAGCCATCGAGGTGCCGGGCCATGAATCATAGGCCGCAGTCACCGCAGTAGTGGTACTGCCTGTTGGGATTGCTGATGTGACGAGCTCACCTGGTGCAAGCAAATCAAGCAGTCGGTCACCACTTGTGTTTGGTTTGTTATTTGCAGTTTTGGGCGAATTAGCGAATGTTGTAACACGGTCGGTGATGCCATTCGTGGCGTTTGCGGTGAGTGTAGCACCGACGGCAATCGCCGATGAGATACAAGCCGGACTTCCGATTGCATCAATATACGCGTCATTACCTGATGCAACGACAGTAGCTACTTTGCGACTTCGCAGATTGTCGATGGCTGCTTTGGTGGCACTGCGATCGCTATTACAGGAATTCATGGTCTGATAGTAACTACCACCAAGACTCATGTTGGCTGCTACTAATGTGCCACCGAATCGCGCATCATTATAGTTGTCATAGAGCCAATCAAGGGCGGCGATGTAATCACTGCTGTAGGTGAGTACACAAGGAGCACTACCGACACCACAGTCATCCTCAGATGTATGTTTACTAAATACCTGAATGGCGATGATTTTGGCCTGAGGAGCCACACCGGAATGCGGTCGATTAACTTTTGCATATGAATCCCAGATGTTTACCCGATTACCTGCGATTGTGCCAGCCACATGGGTACCGTGTTCACAGATATCGGCACATGGGGCAGCGGCGCCATTCTCGAAGGTTTGCGACTCCACGTTGTTTTTGCAGAGTGATTCGATGTTATTTGTAGGATCGTGGGTGGAGAAGCAGGCCTCGGCACTGACGCGCCCACGGAGCATTGCATGTGGGCGTAGCGCACCTGTGGCTTGGTCACGGTGTTGGACTCCCGTATCGAGCACTGCCACAACCATGCCCGCACCGCCGAAGCCGGCTTGGGTGGCTGCTGTGCCACCAATCAGTTCGTTACTTTCGACCATACTAGGCTTGGCGGTCGTGTCAATCTCAATAGCGGCGACGAGTGGATTGATTTGTAGTGCCTGTAATCCTGTCATATCGACGGTGACAGCAAATGCAGGAATAGCCACAAATCGACGCGAAGTTCGTGCATTTGTGGCGAGTGCATCAAGTACAAGAGATTGATCACGGGCAATCGCCTGCCGGCGACTCTCAACGGCTGCACGTGGCAAGACAGCCTCATCACCGTACTCACCGCGGAGCTGCACAATTACGCGAAATGTGCCATCGGCACGTGGTGTGAGCCCCTCAGGGAGTGCGATAGATTCGGCCTGGGTTGGTTGGGCTGGCGTGACTACAACGATGCTTAATACTATCAATAGGGTGGTCAAAAATCGTAGAATTTGGTACATATGACCTCCTTGTTTACCATGTTTCATTATTGTTGATATAGGGCAGTGTTTTGCCTCTGACATTGACTGTCAATGGTCCGCCGATGGATATGATAACCGTGAGATATTGTATATTATTCTACAGCAGTGCCGTTCATTGGGAATCTGAGCCAGCGACACGACAGATTAAAAGGATACTGCGCACAGTCGGTTCCATCTCGTAAATTTGGATCAACAATGAAGTAAATAATCGCGGGTCGGTCAATACAACTGCCATAATTAGGCTCTGATGGGTATGGGTTACAGTTGTATTCACCAGCTCCAATGCCGAGTGATGTGGGTAATTTACCGTAGGTTGGGCGAAAGGTCACATTCTGTAGGACTAGGGCACTCCCACCAGCTGAGATTGTTGATGTATGGTTCCTAATGGCACTATTCCAGCGCGGATATTGACTGTAGGCATGTGGAGTGGCGAAGTTTTCCATGGTACGCGGCACAGCGCCGTCCCAATCATATGAATACGCCGAAAATCTAATTGGTGCGTTGCTATAGTTAAATAACCGGACACTCGCAAGCGTTTTATTAGTATTGACTGCAACTTTGCCAAAATTGCCCTGCGCCGGTGACAAGGCAAAAAGTGTGGTTGTACCGGCTAATCCTACGGTGTTCGCGACACCATTGAAGGTGATGCGTAATGCTCCTAAATGACGTGCTAAGTGGGTATTGACCGTTGGTGCATAGCGTACGGTAATCGTACATCGTGATTTGGCGGCGAGCTGACTTCTGCAAGTTTGGGTCTTGCTAAACGAAGTGCCGGTGATACTGACTCCAACACGAATTGCCGTGGTGCCGTTGTTACGTACTGTGACCACCCGACTGAGTGCCTTGCCGCGCCCGACTTTGCCGAATTCGATGGCACGTGTTGATAGTGTATGTGGCTTGCCTGCGTTACGTGCCAAGGTTACCGCTTGATTGACATTGATGCGTGGTGCCATAACGCCGGAGCGTTGATTGGTGATTTTCTTGCCACTGTTGCGTAGCCAGTTGAGGACTTGTGTGACACTCGCATTTGGGGCTGCACTACGAATAACCGCCCAGGCTCCTGCCACGTGTGGTGCTGCCATCGAGGTCCCAGACCACGTATCATATGCTTGGGTGACCGTAGTTGTAGTACTCCCCGTGGGGATGGCCGAGGTGACTTTATCGCCTGGTGCATACAAATCAAGTGGACGGTCGCCAGCACCATTTGCTCCATTTTGATTAACTGCAGGTGAGTTCGAAAAAGAAGCGACGCGATCAGAAATTCCATACGGCGCATTGTTGGTGATTGATGCTCCCACGGTAATTGCCGATGAGATACATCCAGGTGAGCTAACACCATCAACAAAGCCATTGTTACCTGCGGCAATCACGGTGGCCACGCGTACCGTGCGAAGCCTGTCGATGATGTTTTTATAAAACACCCCGTTGCTAGTCCGATCACAGAATCGGTTTGACCAGCTGCCACCAAGGCTCATGTTGGCTGCTACTAAGGTGCCACCAAAGCGTGAATCGCCAAAATTATCATAAAGCCATTCGAGTGCGGCAATGATGTCACTGTCATACGCTGATACACAGGGTGCTGAACTACCACAGACCGCAACGGTATTGAATTTGGTAAATACTTGTATCGCGATAATCTTGGCTTGTGGTGCTACTCCGGAGTGAATACGATTGACTTTGCTATATGGATCACGAATTGAGACGGCATTGCCGGCAATTGTGGCTGCCACGTGGGTGCCGTGACTGCATCCATTTACCCCAATACATGGTGCGGCAGCACCTCGTGCAAATGTCTGAGTGGTACGGTTGTTTTTGCACAGCGATGTATATGTGTCGCTAATGCCATCATGTGATGAAAAACATGCCTCTGTGCTGACGCGTCCTTGGAGCATTTTGTGAGGGCGTAGCTCGCCCGTCGCTTGATCGCGGTGCTGGACACCGGTATCGAGGACTGCAACGACCATACCTTTGCCTCCAAAGCCTGCGCGGTTGCTTGCACGCGATCCGATGAGTTCCGTACTTTCAGCCATTGTTGGTTGATTGAGCCCATCGATGGTGATGCGTGCGACGAGAGGGTCTTGTTGGAGTGCTTGTAATCCTGCAGTATCTACGGTGACTGCCAATGCAGGAATGGTTACAAATGAGTGATGTGATAACGCACTCCTTCCAAGCCGGCTGATGATTTCGGCTTGATTATTGGCAATACGTTGCCGACGGCTTTCGTCGTCAGCACGTGGCAAGACGGAATTGTTGTCGTAGTCTCCACGGAGTTGGACAATCACCCGTATGGTTCCATTTTCGTTCATTCGTAAATCAGCTGGGAGCGGTACGTTGGCTTGAGCTTGAGTCGGAGTCACACCGAAACTCTCTATGATAATCCACGCTAAAAGGGCAAGAATACATAGATGGTAATTGTTGGTACGCATAGTGATATTTTTTCTATTTAATGGTGTCGCGCACGGTGTTGAATAGTAAAGTTGCACAATGGCATGCGCTGTGAGAGGATTATTCACATATTCTTGATATTGTATACCAGTATTTCTGTAGTGTCGTCGTCTCTCTGTTATGCGTGTGGTGGTGACATAACAGAGAGTAATTCTGTAAGAGTGGCTTGTGTCGTAGTAATGAGGTTTTGCTTACTCTTTCTGAGGCTGGATCCGCATGGCATAGATGATTGTTCCAGCCCCCACGACGAATAGAAGAACCAATGAAATCAACTTGCCGGTTGTGCCAATATTGGCGATTCCTAGCAAGCCAAAGATAATACTGATGCTATAAAAATAGATTGCTATCTGGCGCGCACTGAAGCCCCCATCGGTCAATCGCTGATGCAGATGATCTCGGCCACTGCGTGTGGGTGAACGACCTGATAATGGCCGTGACACAATTAACCACGCTACATCGAGAATCCATACACCGAGCACCAACAAGACGGTAGCGACTTTGGCACCACCCAAGATGGCACTGACGCCTAAGACAAACCCCAACAACTCCGCACCTGAATCACCCATGAAGATTTTGGCAGGAGGAAAATTAAACAGCAAAAATCCTGCTGCAGCTCCTGCTAACGCCAATGGCACAATCGCCACGGTGTATTGTGCTGGATCCAGTAACAACGCATGAATTCCGAGCATTAACCCGGCAATCATCGAGACACCGCCTGCGAGTCCATCAACGCCGTCGGCCCAGTTGACCGTGTTGACCATCCAGCCCAACCAGAACACGGTGACAATAATGGCTAACCACGGCGATACCGCATAAAAGCTAAAGTATTCCATGTATGGGATATTGAAGCCCATAAACACGATACCACGTGGCTCGGTCAGCGCACCGAGTGCATCCGGGTAGAGTTGTCGATCCCACAAAAACGGCCCGACAGCAATCAATCCGGCGATGACGTTGGTAGCGAATTTAGGCATCCAATGGAGCTCAATTACATCATCAATCCACATCACTGCAAATGTCAGTGAGGCTCCGGCGAGCATCAACCAGAGGCGCAATTCGTCGCGTTCATTGCGCTTGAATTCGGGCACAAAGAAACCAATACCCCACATCACTAGAATAGTCACCACAAAGCCGATATATATCGAGATGCCACCGATGGTCGGCATGGCACCTGCATGCGTGCGCCGTCCACCTGGATTAATGACCCAGCCGCGTGCCAGGCATAACTTGATGACCCACGGCATGCATAGTGCACTGACGGCGCAGGCGAAGACAAAACTAGCAAGGGCTATCAGAGTTTGCATGAGTGCTCCTAATGGGTGCCGAATTGGCGGTCACCCGCATCACCGAGGCCGGGCACGATGTAGCCGATATCGTTCAGTCGTTCATCAATGGCTGCAAGATGCAAATCGACATCGGGATGCTCATGCTGCAACAGCGCCACTCCCTCGGGAGCGGCAATTAACCCAAGAAACTTGATGTGCGTCACTCCCCAGCGCTTGAGTACAGTGATGGCCGCACTCGCCGAGCCACCAGTTGCTAACATGGGGTCAAGGACCAAGCAAATATCGACATCGACTTGCGGTGGCAATTTGTTGTAATAACTGACGGGTTGCAGTGTCTCGTGGTCGCGATATAGCCCAAGGTGCCATACATGAGCCGTAGGAATCATGTCGAGAATCGGATCAACCATCCCCAACCCAGCGCGCAGAATGGGGATTAGACCGATTTGGGCCTGGAGTTCGTGTCCGGTGTATAGCGCTAACGGTGTCTGTACGGTGGTTGGCTGTAAGGGAAGATCGCTGGTCGCCTCGTACATCAAAAACTGGCTAATCTCACCGACAAGCTCGCGGAAAATCTTGGAGTTGGTGTGTTGATTTCGCAAGAGAGTCAACTTGGTCTGAACCAAGGGGTGGCGCGATACATGAATCATTCCCCGCTCCTTTGTCGTGCAGGTAGCAATATCAATGAAATTACATGTATTATACCTATGGATAGTTGGTATGAGGTGTGTTGCCCTTAGAAAAGTGTGGCGTAATTATGCGTTTAGCCTGGCAGGAAGTGTTAATTATTCTGCTGGTTGTCGGTTTTGCCATTGGTTTTTCGTTTCGTGCAGGAATTGTGCGTGGTCGTATCCAGCGTCGGCCACCGAAGGAGCCACCCATGAATCCATTTACTACCTTACTAACACATCAGTATCTGAATCTCATCACTTACCGTAAATCGGGTGAGACAGTCGCAACACCCGTCTGGTTTGTCCATGATAATCAGCGTCTGTATGTGATGACTAGTCGCAACGCTGGCAAGGTCAAACGCATCCGTAATAACCCGGTTGTACAGATTGAGCCATGCGATGCCCGTGGAACACGTTTGGGTGATGGTATGACTGCCAATGCGCGTGTCCTTGATGTAGCAGACCATGCGCGCGTCAATCAACTACTCAACCAAAAATACGGAATGATGAAGCGTTTGTTTGACTTTATGGCACTCTTTAATGGCGGCATCAAAAGCCGTGATTTTATTGAAATAACACATATATCATGATTATCACACTCACAACGAATCCTGCGCTAGACCGCACCTTGATTGTGCCACCTTTTCGGCAAACTGACGTGACGCGTGTGCGTCAACGACACGATGCTGCTGGCGGCAAAGGGCTGAATGTGACGCGTGCGATTCGTGCACTCGATACCGCTTGTTTGGCAATTGCCCCACTCGGTGGTATGACTGGCCAACATATTATTCAGTTGGCGCGTACCGAGCAAATTAATGTCCAGGTGGTCGAGATTTATGGCGAGACACGGACCTGTCTTTTGGTCACAGATCTTGAAACACCAGACCAACTCGTGATTAATGACCAAGGCCCGCTGATGACAGAGTCTGAGTGGCAATCACTCCATCAAGCTGTTGTGGCGACCTGTAGTGGAAGCGATGCACACTGGCTGACAATCTCAGGGAGTTTGCCACCCTCAATTAATCCTGTTTTATTGCGTCAGTTGATTGATGCTGTGCCAGCGACATGTGAAATTGCTCTTGATACAAGTGGGGATCCGTTAACACTGTGTCTTGATGCCAGTGTTGGTCTACTCAAGGTTAATGCTGAAGAATTAGCGCAAGCGACTGGTACGACAATCGAGACGCACGATGATGCCGTCGCTGTAGCGCGTCAGGTCTGCGCTCGTGGCCCCAAGGTGGTGGCCGTGACACTTGGTGCTCATGGCGCGATTGCGGTGACTCCGACCGAGGCTTGGCACGTTGCTGCCCCGGCGATTCGTGCGATTAGCCCGGTTGGTAGTGGTGATTGTACGCTGGCCGGCATGATTGTTGCTTTGCATCGTGGTGATAGCCTAGATACAGCATTGCGCCTGGGCGTGGCTTGTGGGAGTGCCAATGCATTGCAACCATATGCGGCAGTATTTGACCGTGCGGTGGCTGAGCAGTTCTTTGATGGATTAGTAGCAGTTGCTATCTGAGATGTATGCACTGTGTATTGTTCCCTGGCATATCGATGCCAGGGAGTTTTTTTGTTCGTACCTTTTGCCTGCGTTGCGACGGTAGAGTTGCTGCGTAAGTGATACGCAGTTCAAGCAAAAGGATCTGATTATGACACTCTCTCTTTCGTTCCCACTACGGATTCGTGAATTGGCCGATGAAGATCACCCACGTACGCGCTTGACGTTGCACGGAGCCAATACGCTTAGTGATGCCGAGTTGATTTCATTGTTGTTTGGTGCTGGTGGTGATGCCGAACAGACGCTACAGTTGGCACAACAGATGCTGAGCGATGCGGGCGGCTTACCAGGTATTCAACGTCTGAGTATTGAGGAGCTCCAGCAGGTACCAGGCGTGGGTGTGGTACGGGCCGCTCGCATCAAAGCAGCGCTCGAGTTGACACGGCGATTGGTGCTGGCTGGGTTCGATGAGCGCTTCCAGATTCGGGCACCGAGTGATGCTGCTCAGTTGATGCTAATTGAGATGAGTCACCTCGATCAAGAGCATTTGCGTGTGATTTGCCTTGATACCAAAAACCGTGTTCAGAAGATTCAAACGTTGTATGTAGGCAGTCTTAATTCGTCATTATTGCGCGTCGGTGAGGTCTTCAAAGAGGCGGTGCGGCTCAACAGCGCGGCGGTTATTTTGGTACATAATCACCCATCCGGCGACCCAAGCCCCTCGGCTGATGATATCCAGGTGACGCGCGATGTGGCTGCTGCTGGCAAATTGCTCGACATCGATTTGCTTGACCACTTGATTATTGGGCAAGGGCAATGGGTGAGTTTACGCGAGCGCGGGTTAGGCTTTGGTAATAGCTAAAAAACAGGCCACGGGTGTGACATGCACTGCTCGTGGCCATCTTTTTTAGAGATGTGGTTGAATATCGCGCCAGCCTATTAGATGAATACCTTGTGCTTCAACGAAGGAACGTAATTCGGGATCTGTCATGACCGCAAAGTCACGGACACGGCCCTGCCAGTCGGGGGCGATGGCGCGAATCTCAGGGGTGTCAATCACTGGATGCCCGATGAAGTAGGTTAACCCGGCAGGGAGATCAGCGAAGATTTGTTTGACGTCACTTAGTCCTTGATGTGGATTACCGAGATCAAGGAAGCGCATCTGGTCACACACCGGCACTCCTTGCGCCTCAAGTGCCTCAAGTGTGGCGAGTTGATACGTCCGTGTGACTTCATCGTAGCCACGTCGTGTCAGGTCAGCCTCGCTGAGGCGTGGGACAAATACGGGCACGCGGTATTGTTGACTCAAACTCATGTATGGCCCGAAGGTGTTGACGCCGAACATGGTGCCCATATGCGAGTCGCAATGCGATGGGTTCATACCAAAGGCCAGCGCCCGTTGATATTGGGCATGAATCTCGCGGGTGGCATGTGCACTATCGATTTGGGCGAAGACTGGGTCAACACCACGATGAAAGTACCCTTCATCATCGACCAAACCACTGCCAGGTGTGGTGGTGGTCAGGGCGCGCCAGCGGTAGTGTTGCCATTCGCTTGTCAAGGTGAAGTGGACACCGACATCAGCAGCCGGATTACTCTTGCACCATGCGGCAGCCTCGCCGAACCAGGCGCAGGGCACCATGACGGAGGCCGAGGTGACGACGCCTGTGCCAAACAGGGTTGGCAAAATAGCTGTCGATGCATGACACATACCAACATCATCGGCATGCACGATGACAACGCGATCGTGTGGATCATATCCCATTTTTGCGAGCAGTCCATTCATGGTAAACCTCCAACATCATTGTTGATTACGGAGCCAAACGGTCAAATTGCCACCCAGTGGTGGTGAGGCGATAACAAATACGATCATGGAGCCGGCTGGGTCGCCCCTGCCAAAACTCGATGCAATCAGGGGTGACCCGATAGCCACCCCAAAATGGCGGGCGGGGTGGATTCCCTGTGGCAAATTGTGTTTGCATCTGTGCTACTTGATGTTCTAAGAACTCACGATTGGGGATGACTTGGCTTTGGGGGGATGACCATGCGCCAAGGCGACTGCCGAGCGGACGACTTTGATAGTATGTATCAGCCTCGCTGGCAGGGACTTTGGTGACACTGCCCTCGATGCGCACTTGGCGTTCGAGTTCTGGCCAATAAAAGATTAGGGCAGCAAAGGGATGTGCTGTGAGCGCTGCGGCTTTGTTACTCTCGTAGTTGGTATAAAACGCAAAGCCACGGGCATCGACACCCTTGAGAAGGACGATTCGAGCAGTTGGGCGCTGGCGAGCATCGACGGTAGCTAACGTCATCGCATTTGGTTCGTGAACATTGGCGGCTAGTGCCTGGGCGAACCAGCGTTGGAATTGTTCAATGGGGTCTTGAGTTACGTCGTGCTCACTTAAACCTTGTTGCGTATATTCCTTGCGCATATCTGCGACGTTCATGCCTGACTCCTTGAGGTGATGAGTAGATGACTTGTTAATGCGCTTCGAATGGTGTTCTCAATCGTCATCACATCGCTCAAACTCACGATGTGACGCAGATATTCGATTTCGCTTGTGAGTCGGCTGATGTGATGTGTTTGCCAGAATACGTCGGAATTGCGGGTGGCTAACATCTGCTCGACAAATTGCACGAGTTCGCTACCTACCAGACGTACCCGGACATCAGCAATCCGGGCTGTCCCGTAGAGTAGCTGATAAAGTGGTTGGGTTAGCTCGTTGACCTGCGGCGTGTCGGGATGTGATTGCGCTGGTAATGCGCCATATACCATGTCGTAGAGCTCAGCGCGCATGCGATCGATACCGAGGAGGTTGAGCACGTCATCTGGTAATAGGTGGGGGTGATGTCGATGTTCGGCTTGGATCGGTTTGAGGCGTGTGGCGAGTGCCAAGATGTGCTGTTGTACGGCACTATCTGGTGCACCTGTCGCTGGGCTAGGCATGGATTGGCGATAACAACTCAAGGCAATAAGGCGATCGAGGATATCGGTCTGAGTGAGTGATTGTGCCTCGGCCATCACAAAATCAGTTAGCAAGGTGTGTGTATCGAGTGTGCGTAGGGCCAAGCGGATGCGATTGCGGTGGTAATAAAAGTAAAAGGGCCCGCTATATTTGCCGGTAGATGATGACTCTTGGTGTTGTAGTCGTGCCTGTGGCTGGTAGACACAGCGCAAGCCCATGGCACGGACACGTAGGCACAAATCGACATCCTCAAAATAGGCAGGGAAGAAACCCTCATCGAATCCTCCCACACGTTGCCAATCACTACGACGCATGGCAATGCCTGCACCGGTGACATATGGTACATCGCTGAGCTGATTGTTGGGTGCATCATGGTGTTGTGTATGGAATGTCAGTGGGTGATAATTGCCACCGGTATGTGTCAGTACACCGGCGAAGTCGCTAATTGCGCTGCCGACAATGCCAATGTGTGAGTCTTTGTCGAGCACGGTAATCAGTGACTGAAGCCAGTCAGATGCAACTATTGTGTCCGGGTTGAGCGTCGCAACGATGCGTCCACTTCCGGACTCTACACCTTGATTGACCGCAGCAGCAAAGCCACGATTCATCGTATTGGTAATGAGGGTTGCATGTGGCATGTGGCGGGTCACGACGGCAACGCTGTCGTCATGCGATGCATTGTCCACGATGACAAGCTCGTACCCACCCTCGACTGAGAGCTTTGCTAATGCGTCTGCGCAGGTAGGAATCGCATCGCTACTATTAAAGGTGACGATCACGAGGGTTGCGGTAGGCATGCACAATCTCTCCATAATAGTGGGGTGATTTGTATGTGTTTATCATAATCGAAAATTGCTTGACGCGTAAATAACGCATCAGTACGCATTGTATACATTGTATTGCTCTTGACAATAAGTTATACATCTGCAATAATTGAACATAAGTTCTAACGAACATATATTCTACTTATTACTACACAGCACGAAAGGGGTGTGCATCGTGCAACCAATTGATACATTATCTGCACGTCAACGTGAAATCCTCGATTACATTGAGCAGTTTGTCGAGCAACACAACTATCCTCCTGCGATTCGTCAGATACAAGAGGACTTGAGCATTTCGTCGACCTCTGTAGTTGCATACAATCTCAAGGTGCTTGAGCAGCGAGGGATGTTGCGCCGTGAGGGCAAGGTATCACGCGGTATTTCGATTGCGAAGAGCGAGGTTGTGAGTCTGAGTAATCAAGCATCACAAGTCCCGTTGCTCGGTTACATTACTGCAGGTCAACCACTCCCTGATCCGGAGGAGCTCGCCACTGAGAATGCGGAGTTCATTGATGTTCCTGCCGAGGTTGTACCATCGGCAAAGTTGAACAACGTCTATGCGCTCAAGGTGCGTGGGTATTCGATGATTGACGCCTTGATTAACGACGGCGACATTGTATTGTTGCGCTACCAAGAGACCGCAGAGCCTGGTGAGATGGTGGCAGCGCGAATTGTCAGTGAGAATTCGGTTACGTTAAAGCGTTTTTATCGTGAGGGTGATAAGGTGCGATTACAACCAGCCAATGTCACGATGGAACCAATTTATGTGGCTGCCAACGATATACGCATACAAGGGCGCGTTGTTGGAGTATTGCGTAGCATGATGTAGCAGAGCTGGCACAGCGCCCTAGTGTGGATTCCCACACTAGGGCGCTTTTTGTTATTTGGTTGTATTTAAATAACCGGCCGGAACTTATAGCCGTACAGCAACAGTCCGTCTTCTCCTTCGTTGCCGAGGAGGCGAGTTACCATTTCGACAGGCATGCCGATTTGCACCTCGTTGGATTGACAATCGCTGAGTTGAGCGGTAATCATGGGCCCTTCGGTGAGTGCAATAATTGCGAGGAGATATGGAACTTCGCCATGATGACCGAGTGGTGGTTGATGGACGACCGTATATGTTACGACGGTGCCGTGGCCAGACAATACCAACGGCTCCCATTCATTGCCCTCGCGTGGAGGGAATGCCACAGTACCACTGACAGTGTTACGGCTCCCTTGTAGCCGGTAGCGGGCGTGGCGGTGGCGCCAGTGGCGCGCAAGTTCCATACGAGCATGTTCCATAATATCTCTCACATAAGGAGGCAACACGAGTTGCCATAATCGTTTTGTAGTGCTTAATCGCGCGCCAAAATATGGGTGACGACGGTTGTGGCGATACCTGCCATGGATTGTGCGAGTGCGAATTGACAATTAGGTACTTGTGTCGGTGCGGTGTGGCGCAACTGGGCAGTGAGTTCGGCAACTTGATAGACACCAAGTGCCCCAAAGAGATCACCGCGGGCCTTGCAACCACCGCTTAATGCAAGTGGAACACTGCCGTCAGGGCGAATTGCTTGGCTCGCACCGAGTTGTGTACCGGTCCCCTTGGCAGCGTATCCCATTGCCTCAAAGGACAACACGGCAACAATCCCATGTGGATCATAGAGGTCAAACGCGTTGATTTGGTGTGCATCAACACCGGCAGCGGCCAATGCGCGTTGTGAGGATTGGCGAACAGCCGACAAATCGAGCAAATCGTCGCGATCATGGAGTGCAACCGGTGCACTAGCAACGCCACTGCCAAGGATGCGTACGGTAGGGCCATCAAAAGATGGAGTAGAGGTAATCAACACTGCGGCTGCGCCGTCAGCGATGGTTGAACTATCAAGCAGACTTAATGGGTCGGCAATCATGCTTGCACCGTTGAGTTTGGCGGCGCTAATCGCAAAGCGGTAGAGTGCCTGTTTATTGGTTACGGCATTGGCATGTGCATTGACTGGGAATGGCGCAAAGTCACTAATGTCGACAGCATATTCGTGCATATATTTGCGCATCAACATGGCCCATTGTGCAGTCAAGGTGACACCATGGAGTGACTCCCAATCAGTATCACTTGTGAGCGCTAATGATTCTTCACGGTGCTCATCGAGGAAGTCGCTGACTTTCTCAACGCCGACCACGAGAATCGCATCAGACAGCCCAGCTGCTACCGCTAAGGCTGCTTGACGAATGGCTAGCCCGCCAGCAGCACCCGCTGACTCAAAGGAAATGGCCTCAATTCCGGTGAGCCCGAGTTCGTGTGCTACGGCTGGTGCAAAGTTTTGGTGGAGCCCAAGAGGTGCACTACTGCCATTTGCAAGATAGAGAGCATCAATGAATGAGACAGTGCTACAACTGATGGCCTGGCGCGCCGCATCACATGCCAATGAAAGTGCAGTTCGGGTCCAGTGTTCGGCGACGGCCGTCATACCAGTGCCAGCAATATATACAGGTCGCATGCCTTACCCCATTACCAATTTGTCGCGCCATTTGGCGTAGACGGCATAATCTACAAAATACTCGCGTTCGATATAACGGAGCGTCTTGGTAGCGCGATCACGGCACTCAAGAATCGCATCCGTTATGCGCATCAGGTAGGCATCTGATCCTGCCCCGGAGCCATAGCTTGCCATCAGAATAGTATCACCTGGCTGTGCCACATCGAAAATAGCCGTGAGGCCCAGTAGCGCAGCTGCGGAGTACGTGTTGCCAATCTGGTTTGCCAATAATCCAGTGTGAATTTGTTCGGTGCTAAAGCCGAGTTGTTTGGCGACTGCTTGGGGGAATCGCGCATTGGGTTGATGAAACACCGCATGTGTGATGTCACCTGGACTGATGCCAAGTTGTCGCATCAGCGCTTGGGTTGAGCTCCGTACCTGAGTGAAGTAGGCTGGCTCGCCGGTGAATCGATTTCCGTGGACTGGGTATGGTCGGTCGGCGCGCCGAAAGAAGTCAGGTGTGTCGGTAACATACGACACGGTCTCCTCGATGACGGCAACGCTATCGCTTGCAGGGCCGACAATCAGAGCTGCTGCTCCAGCAGCGGCGGTGTACTCGAGCGCATCACCAGGTCGACCTTGGGCGGTATCGGCCCCAATCGCCATGACATATTGCCCCATGCCACTCCCGACAATGCCCATGCCAGCTGTCAAGGCCTCGGATCCAGCTTTACAGGCGAACTCAAAGTCAGCGCTACTCACATATGGTGTGGCCCCGAGGGCATCGGCGACAATGGTCCCTGATGGTTTGACGCTATACGGATGTGACTCACTACCAATCCATACGGCAGTCAAATCTTGTGGGGCGATAGAACTGCGTTTGATGGCATTGCGGGCAGCCTCGATGGACATGGTAATCACGTCTTCGTCAGGGCCGGGCACACTTTTGGCGGCAACAGGTACTCCACCATGCCCGTCAGTCCACACGCGTGATATCTCTTTGGCAGCAATGCGATAGCGGGGCACATATGCACCGTATCCCACAATACCAACCGAACGATTGGGCTTCATAACACTCCTTCATCCTACCTGTGAGATATAAGACTAAACCCAGCGGTCGACGGCAGTGTCGTGTGGGGTAAGAATGCGGATTGGGCTACGCCAAATTGGCATCAGCATATATGCCACGAAGAGTGGTGAGAATCTCTTGGGCAGCGGTCGGTTTGATGCGTTGTTCGCGAATCATCTGTTGGGCAACTGTGGTTACTTCGTCACCCTCGGCACCAGCCGCCATGGCGACTTGCCGTGCATGTAATGCCATATGACCACGCTGGATGCCCTCGGTGGCTAGTGCGCGCATAGCGGCGAGGTTTGACGCCAACCCGGCACAGACACATATTTCAGCAAGTTCACCTGCGCTCGTTACTTCAAGCAGTGCTAAGGCACTTTGTGCGGTAGGATGCACGCGGGTTGCGCCACCAACAATCCCCACGGCGAGAGGCATCGTCAGTTCACCACACAGATAGCCTTGATTGTCGCATTCCCAATGACTGAGCGAAGTGTAGCGCCCATTACGGCTTGCCCAGGCATGTGCGCCGGATTCAACGGCGCGCCAGTCATTACCGGTGGCAATGATAATTGGATCGATGCCGTTCATGATACCTTTGTTATGGGTGGTGGCTCGATAGGGGTCAACCACGGCAAAGGCATGTGCCCACAAGATCCGCTCAATGACTTCGGTACCGCTGAAACCATCACGCTCGAGTGACTGTGGGGCAATGCGTACTTTGGCGGTGGCAAGACGGCGATCGGTCAAATTCGATAAGATGCGCAACATGGCTTGACCACCGCTCAATTCCTCAAGAATGGGGGCAACGGCCTCGCACATCGTGTTAATAGCATTGGCGCCCATTGCGTCGCGGCAATCGATGAGTAGATGCACAATCAGCATGGGACCCATTGGAGTATCAACAAATGGATGAATCTCGATGTCGCGGGCACCACCACCACGAGCTACCATACTTTGACTCTGACGATTAGCGTGCTCAAGTAAGCGCATGCGGGCCGCACTAATGGCGGTTTGAGCTTGGTATATATCGGGGATATTGATGAGTTGGATCTGGCCAATCATGACGGGTTCGGTGTGTGATGCCACAAAACCGCCACTTTCGCGTGCCATGCGCGCTGCATAGCTAGCTCCTGCGACAATAGAGGGCTCTTCAACGACCATGGGCACGAGGCGATCACGACCGTTGATGGTGAAATTTGTAGCGATACCGAGAGGGAGTTCATAGGTGCCGATGACGTTCTCGATCATTTTGTCCGCCCGATCAATGCCGAGTTGTCCACCATGAAGCGCGGTGGTCTGTTGCGCATCGAACATGGCGAATTCACTGACTTTGTGGAGACGCTCTGTGGGAGAGAGTCGATAAAATCCCTCAATACGCGATTCACGGTTTGGCATTGAATATCCTCAAATAGTGTCCGCAGTTGTCGACTACTAATAATGTATATGGTAATAAATTACAACTATCAATACCCTGCATATTACTGTCAAAAACTATCAATATGCGTTGTGACCTGTTGAGAAGCAGTTATAGTTGGACAATTGTTCATAAAATTCATGAGGATTGTAGAACTGATTATTTGTGAAAATAACATAAAAAATCTCTGAAATAGTCTTATAAATTCGGGCAAAAACGAAAAATTATGGTATATTGAGCGTGTTGAATTGTTCTGAATATGCGGGCGTAGCTCAGTGGATTAGAGCAGCGGTCTTCTAAACCGTTGGTCGTGGGTTCGAGTCCCGCCGTCCGCGCCATTTTGTTCGTGCAGATGTATTATTTTCGCTAAGGTAAGGAGTGGTCAATGCAGGTCGAGAGACTCAACGACTATCAAACGGCGTCACGTCGAACCTGGAGCCTCATCAAAACCGATCATGCGATTGTCTATCCCACACTCGGGTTAGCGAACGAGGCCGGCGAAGTTGCGGGCAAAGTCAAAAAAATCTTTCGTGACCGTGCTGGTGTCATCAATGATACTGACCGCGAAGCGCTTAAGCACGAACTTGGTGATGTGCTGTGGTATTTGGCACAAATCTGTACTGAGCTTGATATTACACTTGAGGATGTGGCGAGTACCAATCTAACGAAGCTCTATGACCGTTTGGAACGTGGGGCCATTGGTGGCGATGGTGACAATCGTTAATTATGTCGTCATTCATTGATGTGATTGCACAATCCCTTTTATTTGTTTATTAATATATTTATACACACGTGTATTGTAAATGTGCGTGTGGGAGTGTTGGTATGACAATACCCGAAATTTCGGTGGTAATCCCTTGTTTAAACGAGGCTGAGACGTTAGCGCAGGTTATTCGCAAGACTTTGGCTGGATTTGCTCGTCTGGGGATTACCGGTGAGATTATTGTGGCCGACAACGGTAGTAGTGATGGATCGCAGGAGATAGCTGTGCGTGAGGGGGCACATGTTGTACCAGTGTCACAGCGCGGATATGGAGCGGCGTTGCATGGAGGGATAACAGCTGCTCGGGCTGAGTTTGTGGTGATGGGCGATGCCGATGACAGCTATGACCTCGGTGCCATTGATGAGTTTTTGGTGCGACTACAGTCGGGTGCTGATGTTGTCATGGGGAACCGATTTACCGGGCGGATTATGCCGGGCGCCATGCCATGGTTGCACCAGTGGCTTGGTAATCCGGTGTTAAGTTGGTTGGGTCGCACGTTGTTCAACGCAGATGTCGGCGACTTCCATTGTGGGTTGCGGGCGTTCCGCAAGTCTGCATGGGAGCGTATTCAACTCCAGACGAGTGGTATGGAATATGCGAGTGAGATGGTCATCAAGGCGGCGTTGTTTGGGCTTCGAATCGAAGAGGTACCGATTACGCTCTACAAAGATGGTCGTTCACGTCCGCCGCATTTGCGCACGTGGCGTGATGGTTGGCGCCATTTACGCTTCATGTTGGCCTATGCACCTGATTGGGTGTTTTTGTTGCCAGGCGGGTTATTCAGCGTATTTGGTGCGCTTGGCATGATATGGCTTTTGCCGGGCGCTCAACAGGTTGGCGATGTGACCCTAGACATCAACACACTGGTGGTTGCCGCTATCGGATTGTTGTCGGGGGTACAGCTTGCATTGTTTGGTTTAATGGCTAAAAAGTACATGATTGCCACTGGATTATTGCCGCAGAGCTCTCGTTTTGCCAAATTCAGTAGTGTATTGACATTGGAGTACGGCTTAATCATGGCAGTGCCATTGTTGTTGATAGGGTGTGTCATGATTGCCCGGGTGTTTGGAATGTGGCAAGAAGTTGCATTCCAAAACCTTGATCCGAGTCAAAGTGCCCGCCAAACGGTGTTTGGCGCGGTAGCGATTATTTTGGCGGGCCAAGTGGGGTTTACGAGTCTTTTTCTCAGCATTCTCGGTCTCAATGTGCGGACACGTGCGTAATAGCATACGCTGGTGCCCCAAGCTATATGAGTGAAATGAGCAGCGAATGACAGCACACAATACCATGCCACTAGAATTGTTATTTTTGGGCAATTCGCCGACGTGGCAAAATCCATCATTGACTGGAATTAACCGGTTGGCACCGCATGCAACACTGTTTCCTTTTGCTGATGAGCAAAGTGCATACACTGGTGATATTAGTGCGTCACCGTGGGTGATAACACTGAATGGTATGTGGCAATTTAGTTTGCTCTCGGAGCCGGCGGCCACGACACCAGCAGCGCTTGCTACGACGACATGGCATGAGTTGCATGTGCCGAGCTTATGGACCATGCTTGGGTTTGAGCGACCACAGTACCTCAATATTCGCATGCCGTTCGATAACACACCTCCTGAGGTACCATCAGATAATCCGGTTGGCGTGTACCGTCGTTCAATGACGGTACCGAGCAGTTGGTCAAACCGAAGGGTGATTATTCACTTTGCGGGCGTTGAGGGTATGTTATGTGTGTATGTTGATGGTCGTGCTGTCGGCATGGGCAAAGACGCACGTACGCCAGCCGAATTTGACATTACGTCATTTGTAACACCCGGTGCTACCCATGAATTGATGGCGGTAGTAGTGCGTTGGTCGGATGCTGCCTACATTGAAGATCAAGATGAATGGTGGCAAGCTGGTATTGCACGCGATATCTGGTTGTATAGCACAAGTACGCCATATCTCCGTGATATTCAGGTATTAGCTGAGCCAGATAGCGAGTATCGTGGTGGCATGCTGACCGTCAAAGTGTTGGCCAACACTCCTGGTGATATTCGTACGGATTGGCATGTGGCGATGCAACTTTATGATCCCGATGACAAGCCATGCTTAGGTATGCCGATGGAGATTGCACCACAAATCGCCTTTGATAAGTGGGGCGCGCGCACAAATGCTGTGGATCAAGTGGTAATGCAGACAGGGCTCAAGCGCGTCGAGTGCTGGAGTCACGAGACGCCGAATTTGTACACGGTGATTTTGATGTTCCATTCGGCGAGTGGTGTTGAGTACTATCGCGTGCGTACGGGCTTTCGTGATGTCAAAGTACATAATCGACAACTGCTGATAAATGGTATGCCGATTCAGATTAATGGTGTGAACCGGCATGATCACGATGATCGTCATGGACGCGTCATTAGTCGTGAATTGATGGAACGCGATGTGCAGTTGATGAAGCAGTTCAACGTGAATGCGGTACGTTGTTCGCATTATCCGAATGATCCAGCGTTTTATGATTTGTGCGACGAGTATGGCTTGTATGTGATTGATGAAGCAAACATTGAGTCGCACGGGTTTATTTTGGATATGTGTCGTGATCCACGCTATACCGAGGCGTTTGTGGATCGGGTGCGCAACATGGTTGAGCGCGACAAGAATCACCCGTCGATTATTGCATGGTCATTGGGCAATGAAAGTGGGTATGGCCCCAATCATGATGCTGCGGCTGGATGGGTGCGGCATGCGGACCCGAGTCGTGTATTGCACTATGAAGGAGCGATTGCACGCGAGTTTAATCGCGACTGGGATCAAGGGCATATGGCCACGGATTTGATTTGTCCGATGTATCCAACACTTGATAGTATTATCGCATGGTCCAAAAATGGAGCGCACGACCCGCGCCCATTGATTTTGTGTGAATACTCGCATGCAATGGGCAACAGTAATGGCACGCTTGCGGAGCACTTTGCTGCGTTTGAGGCTTTGCCTGGACTGCAGGGTGGGTTTATTTGGGAGTGGATTGATCACGGCATTCGGCAGGAGACTGCCGATGGTCAAACATATTGGGCGTACGGTGGTGATTTTGGGGATACCCCGAACGATGCAAATTTTTGTGCGGATGGTATGGTATGGCCTGATCGCACCCCGCATCCAGCATTGTATGAGTACAAATATCTGGCGCGTCCGGTGAAAGTGACGCCGGTTGAGGGTGTGGGTGGATTGTACCGTGTATTCAACCGACGCTACTTCACCAATCTTGATGATTTGAGCGGTGAATATGTGGTCGAGGCTGATGGGCAAGAGGTTGCTGAGGGCAACATGAACATTCGCGGGCTTGAGCCACAGAGTGTGCGTGAGGTACAAGTATCTCATTTGCAAGCAATCCAAATGGCCTACCCCGAGTCGTTGATTACGATTACATTCCGCTTTAAGCGCCGTCGTTCAAATGTACACAGCCCTATTCGTCATGAAGTGGCGTGGGATCAGCATCAAATTCAGGCGGCGGCAGTACTTAGTCATCCTCGTACACGTGGAGGTCGGGTCAAGCGTGATAACGACGAGATTTTGTTGCAGGTAGGGCGTGTCAAGGCGCGATTTGATGCTACGACCGGCATGTTGATTTCGTATGGGACGCCGCGGCGTAACTTTATTGTGCAAGGTCCCAAGATCCAGCTATGGCGGGCTGCACTCGATAATGATGGGCTCAAGTTGTGGCCGAATCACCCGTCCAAGCTGTTACCCAATTGGCGGTTGCTCGGACTTGATAATGTGCAGATGGCGCTGACGGATATCGATCAAATCGGCGCACGTTTGAGCTTTACGTATCGAGGGAGTGGGCGTGGACAGAGTGGTGATGTACGTCACACACAGACATTCACCATGAATGGCGATGGGAGTTTGCATATTGAGCACTACGTCAAACGCGGCGAGGAGCTGATTGATATGCCGCGGATTGGTATTGCAATGGATATCCCGCTCCAGTATCGCACGGTGAGTTGGTTAGGGCGTGGGCCATGGGAGAACTATCCAGATCGTAAGGCGAGTGCTGTCATTGGACGGTACGAACATGACGTCGATGACTTTTATGTGCCGTATATCATGCCACAAGAGCATGGCTTGCGCTGTGACGTGACTAAGGTTCAGTTTGATAATAATCGAGGCAGCCGATTGCAGATCATCGGTGATGAGCCGTTCCAGTTCTCGGCCAGTAGAATGACACCGGCGCAGATTTTTGCGGCAACGCATACGGTCGATTTGGTTCCCAATAATTTTATTACGGTGATTATTGATCATCAACATCGTGGCGTGGGCACAGGGAGTTGTGGACCAGACACGCTCGATCAATACAAGATTTTGTCGCGTCGCCATCGGTTTGGCTTCACGCTGGTATTAGGGAACGACGAAGAATAGTGTTAAGACCGCACGTCATCGATTGCCCCTTGTGTATCTATGTCTCGGGTAGATGCACAAGGGGCATGGTGTTTGCAGCACAGCGAGTGCGTCCGCATATGCTATAATTGCTAGCGCAATTTTGCTCTGTAACGGGAGTTTGGCATGACCACCACCGACACCGACGTCACACCATCAACGATTGATCCACGGGTGCCAATTGTCAACGATTTCTCAATTGTAGCAGCCACCGAGAACGGCTCGGGCAGTCAGACTGCCAATAATACGCTGATTCGTGCCATTTTTAAGATGGGCATTTCGGTCAGCGGCAAAAACTTGTTTCCCTCAAACATTCAAGGTCTGCCGACGTGGTACACCATCCGCGTCAGCCATCAAGGATATACGGCACGGCGTGAGCAAGCCGAAATCTTGGTGGCGTTCAATCCTCGCACATCCGAGGAGGACTTGGCAAAACTGCCGAGTGGTGGTGTCTGTGTGCACCCTGATGACCTAAAGTTCGCCAACCCACGCAGTGATGTTATTTATTATCCGCTGCCTGTGAAGGAGTTGGTGAAGCAAATTAATCCACCGCAGAACTTGCGTGATTATCTAGCCAATATGGCGTATGTTGGTGCATTGACTGAGTTACTCTGTATTGATCGTGCCGAAATCGAAGCGGCGTTGATGCATCACTTTAAAGGTAAGCGTAAAGCGGTCGATTTGAATTTGACCATGGTTGATTCGGCAATAGCGTATACCCGAGAACACCTGTCAAAGCGTGATCCGTTCCGAGTTACACCGTTGAACATGACAAGTGGTCAGATTTTGATTGACGGCAACACGGCTGCCGGTATTGGCTCCGTGGTGAGTGGCGTATCAGTTGTTGCGTGGTATCCAATCACCCCATCAACGAGTTTGGTGGATGCGATTACCGAGTATGCGCCTAAGTTGCGTCCAGCGGTCGACGGCAAGGTGAATTACGCTATTGTGCAGGCCGAGGATGAGTTGGCGGCTGCCGGTATTATCGTCGGTGCTGGCTGGGCTGGTTGTCGTGCAATGACGGCTACGTCGGGACCTGGTATTTCGTTGATGAATGAGTTTGGCGGTTTAGCATATTTTGCTGAGGTGCCGATTGTGATCTGGGACATCATGCGGATGGGACCATCGACTGGGCTACCGACGCGTGTGTCACAAGGTGACATTCTGTCAGCGTATTACTTAGGACACGGTGATAGTCAACATATTTGTTTGTTACCGGGCTCAATGACCGAGTGTTTTGAGTTTGCCGGGACTGCGTTTGATTTGGCCGAGCGCTTGCAGACCCCTGTGATGGTCTTGAGTGATCTTGATTTGGGCATGAACAACTGGATGACTGATCCGTTCAATTATCCTGAGCATCCGTTGGATCGTGGTAAGCTGCTCAACACTGAGGCCTTTGAGGCGTTTTTGGCTGAGAAAGGCTCATGGGGTCGTTACCGTGATATCGATAGTGATGGTATTCCCTATCGCACGATTTTGGGCAACCAGCATCCACGAGCGGCGTGGCTTGGGCGTGGTACAGGTCACAATGAAAATGCCGTATACAGTGAGCGCAACGATGACTGGCAGCGTAACATGGATCGCTTGACGCGCAAGCACAACACGGCGCGCACGTTGGTACCAGCACCAGTGGTTGAGCATGTGGCAAGTGCGCGCGTGGGTATTATTGCCTATGGGTCGACGCATGATGCAGTGCGCGAGGCGCGCGACTACTTGCGGGCACACGGCGTCGAGAGCTCATACATGCGCTTGCGCGCATTGCCGCTGAATGATGATGTGACGGCGTTTATGGCACAGTACGACGAGGTGTATGTAGTTGAGTTGAATCAAGATAGTCAGATGATGCAGCTCTTGGCGGCACATGCGCCTGTACATGCGGGCAAGATGCGTCCGGTCAACTTGTGTGACGGTTTGCCGTTGACGGCAGTGTTTGTTTTGAATCGGATTCTTCAACATCGCAATGCGTTGTAATCAGCAACCACGAGGTAGATAGATATGACAACAACAACGAATCGTCCAACCAATCGGATTGGCTTGACGACGCAAGATTATCAAGGTGGTACCTCAACATTGTGTGCTGGTTGTGGCCACAACTCGGTAACGAGTCAAATTATTGCGGCATGTTACGACTTGTCACTTGACCCACGCCAAGTGGTCAAGATGAGTGGTATCGGCTGTTCGAGCAAGACGCCGGCATACTTCCTTAATCGATCATTCGGCTTTAACACGCTTCATGGCCGTATGCCGTCGGTGAGCACGGGCGTGGCGTTAGCAAACCGCACCGTGTTGCCAATCGGAGTCAGCGGTGACGGCGATACGGGTAGTATCGGTCTCGGGCAGTTTAAGCATATGATGCGCCGTAATGTGCCGATTGTATATATTGTAGAGAACAACGGCGTGTATGGGTTGACCAAGGGGCAACACTCAGCGACTGCCGATATCGGGCAAAACTTGAAGTATGCCGGCACCAATGAGTTGCCACCGATCGACATCTGCGTTGAGGCTTTGGCTGCCGATTGTGGCTTTGTGGCACGCTCATTTGCTGGTGATGCCAAACAAGTGCGTGAGCTGCTCAAGGCGGCGATGAGCTTTGAGGGGACGGCAGTTATTGATATTATTAGTCCTTGTGTAACCTTTAATAATCAGGAAGACTCAACCAAGAGCTATGGATATGGCAAGCAAAACGAAGAGCGTATCCAAGATATTACCTTCATTCAAAGCTACGAAGAAGTGCAGGTTGACTATGAGCCCGGCAGCGAGCAGATGGTCAAGCTCCATGATGGCCCGATGATTAAGTTGCGCAAACTTGATCGTGATTATGACCCGACCAATCGTTGGCAAGCGATTCAGTTGATGGAAGAATCCCGCAATAAAAATGAGTTTGTGACGGGGTTGATTTATATCAATGAGACGCGCCCAACATTGCAACAAACGATGCAGCTGATTGATACGCCATTGGCCTATCAAGATGATTCGCAGCTTCGACCGAGTCGCGAGGCTTTTGCACGGGTGATGGGTGAGTTCTAAGAAACAATGATGTCGACAGGGGTGGCAACACGCGCCACCCCTGTTGTTCTTTGTGATGATAGGAAGGAATGCGTCATGACACAGATTTATCATATGGTGCCCACTGAGCGCTGGCGTGACTGGCCTGCGGATCATGCATATCTCCCAGCTGATTACGAGAAAGATGGCTTTGTGCACTGTACGGCAGGTGATGCGTTGATGCTTAAGGTAGCCAATCGATTTTATACTGCAGTTGCTGGCGATTTTCAATTGTTGGTGATTGAGACTGATCGCTTGACTAGTGAACTCAAATGGGAGGCACCGACACCGGGTGATACGTTGGCGCCACTGTTCCCACATATTTATGGCCCGATTAATCGAGATGCAGTCGTTGGTTTGCGCACAATACAGCGCGATGCCACAGGTCAATTTGTAGCGATTGTCGATTAAGTGCAGTGCATCCGCGAGCTCTACGCCACCATGCATATATGTAGTGCGTGGTGGGGTAGTCGTGTGTATGTCTCTTCTATCTCAAAAATAGATGTGCGAGGTTATTACGACAAAAAATAGTACTACATAATATTGACAATATTGTTGTGAAAATGCTACCATATGTAGTAGAAAAGTATATGATAGAGAACAGTTGATAGACGACGATGCCAGACCGATACATCAACAGGTACGGGCCAATTGAGCGGCGGCGGCGTGGCTATACACCACCGCAGAATCAAAAGCTGGACAATATTGAAGATGTAGTGATTGGTGTGCCCAAGCGACCGGCACCAAGCACTGCAACGATAATGTTACCGACTGTTACCCAACCGGCCTTATGGATTGGGCTGGTTGTAGTAGTGTTAGCGTTTATCACGCCGTATGTGTTTCCTTCATCAGAGCGTGCCGTTGATATTGGTGTAACGTTGCAAGGGCAATCAATGGCGGGAATGACGCGTACGATGTTAGACGAGGCAGTGGCAGCGCGCTACGAGGGGTTTTTGGCACAGCCGGTGACGTTGGTCTATCAAGATCGTGCATGGCGACCGAGTGCTAGTGATCTAGGGGTGTCACTGAATATACGTCAGACAAGTAATGATTTATTGGGGTTGACAACGGATGTCAATCTTGAGCGGTGGTTGCGCAACTGGTGGGCGAGGCAAACCGGAGTGCTTGATGTTGGTCCACATTTGGTTATTAATGGGGCCCGCATGCAGCAGTACTTGATGACGTTAAGTAGTCAAGTAGATCAGCCGGTACGACCTGCAGATTTGTTGATTGATGGGCAGACAGGGGCTACCATGATGGTTCCTGCGCAGACAGGTCGACAAATTTTGGTCGATGAGACCATGGTTGATATATATAATGCACTGACGGCGACGACGCCTATGACGGTGACGCTGCGCTCACGTGAGATTGCGCCACGCCTCGATGCGGCGGTGCTGGATAAGAGTGCGCAAGATGTCGAACGATTTTTGGGGCAACCATTGCTCGTGCGTCATGCAACGCAGAGTTGGACATGGGAGCGCGATCGATTAGCATCGTTGATTATCAGTGAGAAGGATGTAACTGGCAATGTGCGAGTTCGACCTAATGCACAGGCGATAGCGCTCGAAGTTGATCGGTTAGCGCAACGCGTTGATAGTCCGAGTGTCGAGCCACGCGTGCGCTGGCGGAACAATGCAGTCGAAGTGGTTGCATCTGGGCAACGTGGTGTGCGCCTCGATCGTGTAGCTGCGGTGCAGGCAATTGGTGATGCACTATATGGAACTGAGCGTGTTGTTGAGTTGCCTACGATAGCTGTAGAGCCTCAGTTAAATCCAGAAACATTGAGTCAGTTGTCATTTGAGGATGTATTGAGTACTGGGCGGAGTAGCTTTGTGGGATCGGCCGATTACCGCATTACCAATATCAAAGCTGGTGTGGCGCGGATTAATGGTGTGTTGATTGCGCCGGGTGCGGAGTTCTCATTTAATACCGAAGTTGGTGAGATAGATGAGGCGAATGGTTTTGTGCAAGGATATGCAGTGATTGGTAATCGAACGAAACTGGAATGGGGTGGTGGTGTATGTCAAGTATCGACGTCACTGTTCCGGGCAGCGTTTTATGCGGGGTTGCCGTTCAAAGAGTGGCATGCACACCCGTTTTATATTAGTTGGTATGACGCGTACGCATTCCCAGATGTTAATGGGCCTGGGCTCGATGCGGCGATTTTTACGGGCGAGCTTGACTTGCGTTTTGTGAATGATACAGACAATTGGATGTTAGTTGATGCTACGATTGATGATCAACAACAAATTCTTGATATTCAGTTACGTGGTGTGGCAAGTGATCGTCGCGTGGCAGTGACGGATCCGAAGGTTGTTGGTACGACGCCGGCGCCGACAGATCCTGTGTATGTTGATGACCCGACACTCCCGACTGGGACCGTCAAGCAATCTGATAAAGCGAAAGACGGTATGAATGTTGTCGTTTATCGGACGATTACCAAGGATGGAAAGACATTGCCGGATGAGGAATTCGCTACCACATTCAAACCATGGCCCAACGTTTACTTGCGTGGCACAGGCCCGGCGCAGACGACGCCGTAACTGCAAGATGATTAGATTGATGGGCAGTGGTGGCGATTGTTCGTCACCACTGTTTTTTGTGGTTAGTGCACCACAAAACTCGCTACAATGAACTATTGATAGAGTGATATAGGTAATGGCATGACAGACAGTCCAATCAAGGCAATCCCCTATCATGTGAATTGGTTGACAGCGGACAAAGGGCGTATCCGCGAGGAGATTGCTCAGATTGCTGAGCGTGGTCTGACGCATGCGGTTTTGAGTCCAGCGTGGTTCCGACTGCAGCCACGTCCGCATCACATAGATCGAGGAGTGATGGCTACGCTCGAGTCCTGTTATGATGCGGCTAATCGGGTCGGATTATCAATGATTACTACATTATTGACTACTGCGCACCTGGGGAGTCTCGAGTTACCTGATTGGCATCATACGGCCGATGTGATCGGTTGGTTACAAGGGCGTACGACCACACCGATTTATCGGCGGGGTGGTATTGTGCAGGTGAATGGGTTATCACGTCGCTTGCAATTAGCGAATCCATACCGCACAGATACATATCGTGAGGGGCAACACGAACTAGTACGGGTGGTCATGGGGTATTTTGCTGGACATGAAGCGGCACGGCATTGGTTGCTAGCTCCTGGTTGGAGTTATCTTGCAGATGTATCGCCTCATGTGGCAAAGACTTGGTGGCAGGAATTGACGGCGCTCGCGCGTCGGGTTCATACCGGCGCCGTGTTGATGGCGCAAATAGATGCTCCACAGTTACTTGGGCATGGATTTGATGCTGTGCTTGCGGGGTGTGAGGTTGATATGGTTGTCGTTGATACGGCGATGCCATTATTGCCGCAGCGACAGCGTCGACTACCCCTATTGCCGATGCAGTTTCTGCATTATGTGGTCGCAGGATTAACGCAGCGCCCAACGATTATTGGCATGCATCCGTTGATACGTGGGCACATGGCTGGATGGCAGTCGCTGCGATGGTATGATCGTCCGTTGGCGGTACCGGTGCTTACCGATGTGCAGATCATGGATGTGTGGTATGCGCAGGTCGCCGTTATGCAGCACCAAGCTGTTGCAGGTCTCGTGTATCCACGCGGATGGCATGTGGGTAGAGATTATGACCGTGATGGTATTGATGCGTTGCCGGCGTTGTCTTTGGACAGTGTAATGCGTCAGATTGATATGCGTATGCGTGATTGGCAGCGTGTAGGGGCGGCTCATGGTGTGTTTGATAGTGAGCGTTACCAATATAATCCACAGAAAGAACTCTTGCGATTATGGCAGGAATTTAGTTCGTGACGTCAATCAATACGGCAGTTGTCACTGCTATAATGAGGGCGATGATGGAGGGCTTGCATGGATACCGATGAGATGTTTGAACGGGGTGTGGCGGATGCCTATATGGGCGATCCGCACCCATTCTACTATCGTCATTATGAGCCGTATCGACAAGGATACGACCAAACACGTCGGCGAATGCGCAAGACCGGCGCCATTCCGGTGATAGATGTGCGTCGTATGTTTTTGAATGCGCTGTTTGTGGTGGGTATTATGGGAGTCGGAGTCGTGATATATTACTTTACCACGACCACCGTGATTCAGCCGACGTTGCCCAAACCGACGCCTGTGGTGTTGCCGACGTTACCGGCGGCGAGTGTGATGGTGTTTGCGACAAATACGCCTATTCCACCGACGCCAGAGCCTCTTGTTTTGCAAAAAGGGAAATCGGCGCGTGTGCAGAATACCGAAGGGAATCCGTTGCGCATGCGTATTTCACCCTCGATAAGTGCGCGTGTGGTTGCATATGCACGCGATAACCAAATTGTTGAGATCCTAGAGGGGCCAATCTTGGCTGATGGATACGTGTGGTGGCAAATCAAACATGATGAAGGCACGGGATGGAGTGCTGAACATAATAACGAAGGTATTTATTGGATTGTTCCCATTCCTCCAGAACGATAATCCAGTGTAACACGAAGGTCATTGAGTCCATGAGTACAACTCCAATTGTTGATCCCAAGATTGGTCAGCGGATTGCGACCATGTTGTTTGTCACCCAGAGTTTTGGTTCGGCTGCCCTCATCTCAAATGCGACCGTCAATCCAATCATTGGGGCGAAGTTAGGTGGTAGCGATGTGCTTGCCGGTGTGCCTGGTACATTGTTGCTGATTGGTGCCGCACTTGCATCATACCCTGCGGGTATGCTTATGCAGAAGATTGGTCGTCGTCCAGGTTTGGCGCTTGGGTTCTTTTTGGGTAGTGTGGGTATGGCAATTGGTGGGTATGCGATTGTAACACAATCGTTCATGATATTTTTGTTGGGACTGCTCTTCATTGGTGGGGCACGTGGTGCGGTTGATCAAAGCCGTTATGCGGCTGCTGACGCCAATTTGCCTGAGGCGCGTGCTCGTGCAATTAGCACGGTCGTGTTTGCTGGGACGGTGGGCGCTGTTGGTGGCCCGTTATTAGTCGCTCCCCTAGGGAACTTAGTAGAGTCAGTATTTGGATTTGAAGTATTAGCTGGGCCGATGATTGGCGGCGCCGTGCTCTTTTTTCTGTCGGGTGTATTAATTTGGCTTTTTTTGCGACCGGATCCACGAGATGTAGGGCGAATTATTGCTGATGCCCTCAAAAAAGATGACGATCCGCCGCCTGCCGCAGCCCGTCCATGGGGCGAGATTGTGCGCTTGCCTGGTGTACAACTTGCCGCCTTGTCGATGCTGATTGGCCAGGCCATGATGGTGTTGGTGATGACGGTGACGTCGTTGCACATGAATCACTACAATCACCCACTAGCTGATATTTCATTGGTAATTATGGCGCATACACTCGGTATGTATGGCTTGTCTTTTTTGACCGGCACGATTGCCGATCGTTTTGGGCGTAATGCCGTGGTAGTTCTTGGTGCACTGATTATGATTGCCGGGAACATCGTGGCACCGATTTGGACGGATACATTGCCAATCGCGATTGGATTGTTCCTCGTGGGTTGGGGATGGAACATGAGTTACATCGGTGGCTCGTCATTACTTGCTGACAACTTGGTGCCGAGTGAGCGTGGGCGCTATCAGGGTGCGGTAGAGTTGACTGTTAATCTGTCATCGGCGGTTGGTAGTTTGAGTAGCGGGTTTATCTTAGCTGGACTTGGCTTTTCGGTGCTTAATATGATGGCTATTGTATTGACGACGACTCCGATTATCATGGTGTTGTGGCAACGCGGGCGTCGATTGTCACAGTCGACTGCGGAGTCTGTGTGATGAATCGCCGGCCACTGCGCTGGGTGTTGCTTTGTGTGTTGCT
>JBMTAN010000029.1:0-39018 GCA_049428765.1 Roseiflexaceae bacterium | reverse complement strand
AATGACCACGCTTACCGTCGATATGTTCAGTGACATTGTCTGTCCGTGGTGTGTGATTGGCGGCGTACGGCTCGACAAAGCACTAGCCCAACGCTCTGACATCACGATTAACAAATATTGGCACCCATACATGCTTAATCCCGATCAGCCAGCAGGCGTTGATTGGCATAACTTCGTCGAGAGCAAGTTTGGCGGGAGTGAGCGGGCGGCACAGATGTTTGAGAATGTGACAAATGTGGCCGCCAGCGAGGGCTTGACCTTTGATTTTATGTCGATTGTATCGTCACCCAACACACGTGACTGCCACCGCTTGATGATCCTAGCCGGCAATCACGGTCTGACCTGGCAGTTGGCGCCGTTGCTATACAACGGCCACTTCCGCGATAGTCTTGACCTCAACGATCATGTGGTTTTACATCGGTTGGCCACTCAAGCTGGGCTCCCGGCAGATGAAGTGACTGAGGTGCTGAATGGTGATACGTTCAATGATGGCGTCGATGAGTCACTGATGACTGCGCAGCACCTCGGGATTCGTGGTGTGCCATTCTTTATTTTCAACCGGCGGCTGGCAGTATCGGGGGCACAACCGGTTGAGGTAATGCTCCAGGCCATCGACAAAGCATTAGCGGTTGATTAGTACGCACTGTATGTACATCCACACGCAGTAAAAACTTCGTACTACATAGAGAAATCTATTTGTATGAGGTTTCATATGGAACAAATAAAACCACTGGCCCAAACAAAACTCCCGACCCGTTACGGTGTCTTTCATATGGCAGTGTTTGCAGGTGATAATGTGGCGCTCTGGGTTGGCGATATCGTCAATCACGTGCCACTGATTCGCTTACACTCAGAGTGCCTCACTGGGGATGTGTTTGGGTCAGCCAAATGTGACTGTGGCGAGCAGCTTGATGCCGCACTTCAGCGCATTCAAGACGACGGATGCGGTATCCTGCTCTATTTGCGCCAAGAGGGGCGTGGCATCGGTCTAGTCAACAAAATCAAGGCCTATGCCTTGCAAGAGACAGGGCTCGATACGGTTGACGCTAATCGGGCGCTTGGTTTGCCCGACGACATGCGCGACTACACCTTGGCTATGCAGATGCTGGCTTACCTTGGTGTCACGCAGGTTCGTGTGTTAACTAACAACCCCACCAAAATCGGTGCACTCGAAGATCACGGTATCTGCGTGGTCAGCCGTGAGGCTATTCAGATTGCCTCGAATGCGGTCAATCACGACTATCTCGTTACTAAAAAAGAGCGCATGGGCCATTTGCTCGACTTCGATGGAAGCAAGGTTAACGTCTAGGCCCTACAGGCAGGTACACTACGTAATACAGATGGGAGTACCGTGGTGCTCCCATCTGTATTAGTTGGTCTAATGACATCTGCCAGCACCGTATCACCATACTACCTCCGCATCTGAATAGCCATCTGGATTGCAGTTTGCCATGCTTGGGCCGTATCACGCCAACGTGGGAGCTGTTGGCCACGAGTATGGGCAGCCTGCGCCAACATAGATAAGTGGTCGGATTGATTGAGTAGATTCGTCAACTGGGTCGCCAGCGCATCAACGTCATCAACAGGTACTGTCACACCACCATCACCCACAAGCTGTGCCAGCGGGCCTGCATCACACGCCACCACGGGTACTCCTGCCCACAAGGCCTCGGCAAAGACCATACCGTAACCCTCAAAACGCGACGGCAACACAAACAGTGTGGCATGTTGGTAGGCCTTAATAATCTCCGCATCGATGACACTCCCATGCACGACAATCTGCGCCCCAGCTTGATGGGCACTGGTAATTAACGCATCAATATGCGTGGTATAGGCGAGATCGACGTCACGTTCGCCATACATATGGAGTACGGCAGTAGGGTGCGCTACCTGTTGCCATGCAGCAATCAGCGTATCCAAGCCTTTGCGATAAATCCACTGTGCCACACACAACAGCTGGGGCGGAAGTACTGGTGCATGCATCGGCGGTGTACCCAAACGATCACACCCAGGCGATGCAATAATGATGCGTTGAGCATTCACACCCCGATCGCACAATCGTTGGCGACCATCAGGGCTAACGGCAATCAAGGCATCAGCTCGCAACAACGGCGCCTCGTCGGCTGCATCGACACCAGTAGCCACTGACGGTAACTCATGAACCATGGCTACAACCGGGCAATGCGTACGCCAATTATCGATATACTGGGCTACTGCTGTGCGCGCCAAAGCATCCACCATGATGGCGTCATAATCCTGTGGACGAATGGTCACAGCGGCTGTGCGTTGGGAGATAACATCAGCTGCAGAGAGTATGATTTCATCGATGTAGACGCCGAGCTCGCGCAAAAGCGGATAGACCTGCACATGATAGAGGTAGCCACCCGTGCGTCGATGCACATTACCCACTGTGAGCATGGCGACCTTCATTGGGGCAACTCACGCATGACGGCCGCCCAGGCGTTCGGCGACTCCCAGACAGCAATACGCAAATCAATCAACCCAACATTGGTAAGCGCAGGTGCGACATGCTGCCAGATATACTCAGCAACGACCTCTGCAGTGGTATTACGTGCATTGAGGCCGTCAATCTCATCGAGATTTTGGTAGTGGAGTTGTTTAACCACAGTACCTAGTGCATCCTGAAGCAGGGTAATGTCAAACAAGGTGCCATCTGTCTTGAGTATTGGTCCATGCACGGTGGCCTCGACACGATAGGTATGGCCATGCACACGTTGGGCGGGGCCGAAGTTGCCTACTAAGCGATGAGCTGCTTCAAACTGGGCGACAACGCCGACTTCAAACATCTGTTTATCCTTTGGCTAATGCATACTGCAACACAGACTGAACCATCGGCAACTCGCCGCGATCGATGATTTCATACGCTAATGCCGCATTTTCGAATCGATATTCATGGGTAATCACAAACTGATGAGGGAACTGAGTTAACATCCGCCACACCACGCTCATACGTCGTTGATAATTCCACCGTGGCGCCAAATCAGGCGACAGCTGACCGACCTGCGATGAATGCATGCGCACACGACCACGATGAAAGCGACTGCCTAAATCAAGGGTTACTGGTTTGTTCCCGTACCATGAGGCCACGACAACTAGGCCCTCTTGGCCGACAAGATTAAGCGCAAGTGGTAACGCGTTGGTGTTACCACTGACCTCGATGGCACAATCTACGCCACGACCATCAGAAATATCTGCAACAAAGTCACCTGCATCATCGGGATGCGCAACTTTGATAATGCCGAGCTGTTGAGCACACTCGCGCCGGTGTACAACTGGGTCGATAGCAATCACTCGTACGCCTTGGCGAGCTAACAACCATGACACCATCAAGCCAACCACACCGAGCCCAATGACCGCCACGATATCCCCAATCACTGGCCGTGCATCATGGACAATATTGATGGCCGTCTCCATGTTAGCGGCAAGGACTGCTGCTTTGATGGGAACGGTAGACGGGATTTTTTTGACGAGCGTGTGGTGCACATGACAGAACGTTTGATGTGGATGCAACACGAAGACCATATCACCCACGGTCACATCGGTTACGTTACGACCAATCTCTTGGATACGACCAACCATTGCATAGCCGTATTTGATAGGAAACGCAAAGCTACCCTTGAGCGTTGGTAAATCAAGTGTCATTTCACTCGGTACGTGACCACGGTACACCAACATCTCAGTGCCATGACTAATTGCCGAATAGTACGTTGAGATGGCGACTTCATCATCACACAGCGGTGCAAGCGATTCACTCTGAATCTGTACTTGATACGGTGCTACAGTCCACACGGCATGTGCATCACTCATAGCGAACCTCTCCTTCGACCCAAATATCGTCATCGATACGATGCGTCTGTACGTTCGCCAGAAGCAAGGCATCCGCCATCGTTTCAATACCGATGGGCCCAATTGGTGTCATACCAGATCCGAGTAATTTAGGAGCAATCGTGATGGCCACGCGATCAACCAAGCGTGTACGGAGCATACTCGTAATCAGACGACTACCACCCTCAAGCATAATGCTCCGAATACCACGCTGATACAACACGGCCAGCGCTTGCGTCAAATGGACACCACCCATAAATGGATCAACGCCAACAGGCAATATAACCGCACCCCGCTGACTCAAGGCACTGCGACGCATCACGTCAGCATCAGGGCCACAAATTAACCATGTACCTGGTGCAGACGTTGAGCTGATTACGGTTGATGTATCAGGAATACGCAGGCTCCCGTCGATAATCACACGAATCGGGTCTCGTCCTTGTACCAAACGCACATCGAGGCGCGGATTATCGGCCACCACAGTGCCCACACCAACCATGATTGCATCGTGGCTCGCACGCAACGTATGGGTACGGACGAGTGATGCTTGACCACTAATCCAACGAGAACTGCCGTCGTTCGCGGCAATATAGCCGTCCAGAGTCTGGGCGTACGCAAGTGTCACCTGTGGGCGCATCAACGATGTCGCTCAATCACAACGGCCGATCCTTTGAGGACGGTCGATTCGAGCCGGACAAACGGCTTGATGACCTTGACTTGTACCCACTGAACAGCAGGCTCTGATGCCAAAATCTGTTGGGCGATCCGCTCAGCGACGGCCTCGGTTAACTTGAGGGCCGGCCCCTCAACCACGGATAGTGCAATCGCATGAAAGCGCGAATAGTCGACCCCGAGCTGCAGGTCATCTGCCGCACCGGCAGGTTGTAAATCAAGCCCGACGGTGATATCGACTTCAAAGCGTTGACCAAGTGTGGTCTCTTCGGGTCGCGTCCCGTGATAGCCAAAAAATTGCATTCCTTCAAGGATGATTCGATCCATTTCATCACCCCTTTTTGATTGCGGCAATGCCGTACAACAATGGAAACTTGGCAGTATGCGCAGGGGCGATCATACGCCGACCTGCAGTCTCAGTCATATTATTGAATGGTCGCTCACCGTTACTAAAGCAGTATTCTTCGAGGCGTTCAATGCACAATCCTGCCTGCGCTAGTGCAGTCACCACCTCACCGACACCCCACTGGAACAAATGACACGGCTCCGTATTGACAAAGCCACTCACCCCCTCGCTATATCCTGATGGCGTCAATCCACCACCCGAATCAGCCACGTAGTCGTCAATGCCGTGGAGCGTCAACTGTCGGCCTGCTTGAGGATAATCGCGCTCAAGCTGCCAATCACGATTAAACATGTTAGATGTAGGATGGAACTCGACCAACACAAACCGGCCATGTGGCGACAACACTCGTGCGACCCCTTGTGCCCAACCTGTCAAATCATTGAGCCAACAAACCGCACCGTATGAACAATAGACCCGATCGAATTGACTATCAGTGCTGGCCAACCAGTCATAGACGTCAGATTGTATAAATGTCGCACTGATTCCGCTTTCGGATGCCCATTGTTGCGCTTGGGCAATGGCATTATGGCTAATATCAATGCCAGTCACTACGGCGCCGTGATTGGCAAGGCTCAGCGTGTCGAGGCCAGCATTACACATCAGGTGGACAAGACGTTGGCCATGTATATCGCCGAGGAGCGCTAATTCTTCAGGAAAAAGCGAGCTCCCACTGTTCCGCAAAAAGCCAGGCACGTCATAATGATGACTGACGTGCGCCGGGACAACGGCATCCCACGAACGCTGATTTTGTTGACGAATCGCTTTATTATCCATATGGTGCATATACACCTTTGTATAGTAAGAATCTCTGTACTATCTATACGTATCACGCCTGTCAGACAGATGTACTGTCGTACAAAATCACTGATTCTCATGCTACAATAGGTGCATCTCCACAGGTTTTTTAACGAACATTACCAGGCAAAGGAGCATGGTTATGAGCTTGACTGCAGCGACATTAGCAGATTACGCCGCCCGCTATGAGCGCGACGGGTATGTAATCGTGTCCAGTTTATTTGCCTCGAGCGAGGTCGCCAGCTACATTGAACACTTTATGGAGTTACGTCGCCAAGGATCCAAAGAAGGCGATTTTGCAGGAGTCCCCATCGCTGGTGATGACAACACACCTGACCCTCTCCAACAATACCCACGCATGATTCACATGCACCGCTGGGATGACCCAAGTCGCAACTGGATGATTGACGAGCGCATTGACACCGTGATGACCTCGTTGCTCGGATCTTCACCATATGCCGTCCAGACGATGCTCTATTTCAAGCCACCGGGTGCGCGTGGCCAAGCTCTGCACCAAGATCAATACTACTTGCGCGTCCAACCTGGCACGTGTATGGCTGCCTGGCTGGCCCTTGATGATTGTGACGAGGCCAATGGCTGTATGCAGATTGTCCCTGGCAGTCACAAGTTGCCGTTATTGTGTACTGTACCGGCCGATACCACCCAGAGTTTTACGGATGTGATGGTGCCGGTACCCGAGGGCATGCGCGTCGAGCCAATTATCATGAAAGCCGGTGATGTACTGTTCTTCAACGGACAACTGATTCACGGTAGTTTCCCCAATTCGAGCACCAACCGATTCCGGCGATCATTGATAGGCCATTACATCGTGGGGGAAGCCGAGAAGGTTGCCAAATACTATCATCCCGTCTTGCGTATGGACGGCAGCGAAGTCACGCTCGGCGTCAGTAAATCGGGTGGTGCCTGTGGCGTCTGGGTGGAGAAGGACGGTGAGACTGTAATTGAGATGCGGCAACCCAAGACCAAATCTGCCGTTGCCGTTGCAGATAGTGATGACCCTCCGTTAATTGCGTAATTACCCCCGAGGTATGGCGCATATCACGCCTCGGATACATTTTTATAACTCAGGAGCGTATCAATGATGATATCTGACAAAGAACCAATTGCTCAATCCAAATTACAATGGTATCGGATTCCTCTCGATCGAGCAGTGCTTGCCGAGCTCAATCAGCGAAGTGATGCCTGGGGTTTTGCCCAGACACTCGGTCATCTCGGTATCATTGCTGGCACAGGGGCGTTGTCGTGGTATGCGGCCAACAACTGGAGCTGGCCGATTTTGTTGCTCTGTTTATTCGCCCATGGAACCGTATATGCGTTTTTGTTGAATGCGTTTCATGAGTTTTGTCACAATACCGTCTTCAAAACCAAGGCGCTGAATAAGTTCTTTTTGCATTTCGTGAGTTTTATTGGTGGACTAAACCACGTCTACTTTTGGGCAAGTCACCAAGAACATCACAAATACACCTTACACCAACCCGATGACATGGAGGTGATATTACCAGTCGAAATCACGCTTAAGAGCTTTGTTAGCACGGCAGTCATCAACCCTATGGGAATCATTGACCGCGCAAAGAGTTGGTTTTTGTTGAGTACAGGGCAGATCGAAAACGACTGGCAACGCACACTCTTCCCTGAGAGCAAACCAGCCCGACGACGCGAACTGTTTAACTGGACACGCATCTTGCTTGTCGGTCATTCGCTGATTATCGCACAAACATTTGTAACAGGTTGGTGGATGCTACCCGTTTTGATTACCTTTGCGCCGTTCTATGGCGGTTGGCTGCTCTTCTTGTGTAACAACACACAGCATGTGGGCTTACAAGACGAGGTCGAGGACTTCAGATTGTGTACGCGTACCATCTATCTCAATCCAATCGTACAATTTTTGTATTGGCATATGAACTACCACATTGAACATCATATGTATGCCGGCGTGCCGTGTTACAAATTGGCACGATTGCACAAAGCAATTAAGCACGAGTTACCCCACACACCAAATGGGTTATACGAGACATGGTCAATTATTATTGGAATTTTGCGACGCCAAAAAGCCGAGCCATCATTTCAGTTTGTCCCTGAGTTACCCGCCAAAATGAACGCCTAGTGTCATGCTTTTATGGTATGCTAGCCACAAGATGACAGAGAGGACTCAGACCATGCTGACGGCGTTTACCATGATTCAGGCTCGTCCAGATGCCATCAAGACTATTGCGCACACGTTGGCGAGTTTGCCACACGTCAACGAAGTCTACAGTGTGACCGGTGAATGGGATATTATTGCAATTGTGCGGCTCAAGGACTACGAGAAGTTGGCCGAGGTTATTCCTGATGAAGTCTCACGGCTCGATGGCATCATTCGCACTAACACGATTCTGGCGTTCCGGCGCTTCTCACCCGATGATCTCGAAGCAGCGTGGAGCGTCGGCATCGAGTAGTTACGACTGAGGCATCATGGGACACGAATCACGCATCATCAAGTCGTTTTTGGTGGCTTTCGGCACGTTGCTCATCGGAATCGTCATCACTACCAACGCTTGGATATCCGATGATGCCGGCTTGACGTTGCGGAGTATCGACAACCTGCATCAAGGCTTCGGCCCGACTTTCAACATCAGCGAACGAGTGCAAGCCTACACTCATCCATTGTGGATGTGGTTACTAGCACTCGTTACTGCATTTAGCAACGAATATTTTTTCAGTACGATAGCAGTATCAATCATTTGTAGCATCGCCATGCTAGGCATCTTGGCCTGGCGAATCGACGCAACGGACAGTGGGTTAGTCGTCACTGCCGTTGGCTTAGTACTCTCTAAATCCTTCATCGACTATAGCACTTCAGGGCTTGAGAACCCACTTGCACACTTGTTATTGGTGAGCTTTGCAGTGGTCTACTTACGCCATCTAGCCACCCCGCACTATCGCACTCTTAGCCTCTTATCGGCCGCAATTGTGCTCAACCGACAGGATCACCTGTTATTGATTGCGCCGGCGATTGCTAGTCTACTGGTGCGCCCGACAGAGCAAAGTGGCTCACGGCGCATTCGCTGGCAACTGATTGACCGGCAGTCATTGATACATCTGTTGATAGGCGTAGTGCCGGTTGCGTTGTGGTTCGGTTTTTCGTTGCTGTATTACGGCTTCTTGTTCCCCAATACCGCCTATGCCAAGCTGAACACGGACTTGGCGCGTGGCGAGTTGATGCAACAAGGGTTACTCTATCTGTTTGAGACCCTCAAAAACGACCCATTGTTATTTGTTATGCTCCTCCTTGGTAGCTGGTTGAGTCTCCACCGTGGGCACCTCTATCACCGAGCACTGGCGTTAGGCATCGTGTTATACGGCGTCTACGTCATCTCTATCGGCGGCGATTTTATGGTGGGGCGTTTCTTAACGGCACCGCTGATAGTCGCATCAGTGTTAGTGGTCACCTTGACTCCTTCGCATGCGGCGAGTTATGCGGTAGCCGTGCCGTTATTGTTGATTGGATTGATTAATCCGGTGAATCCGCTGGTAAGCAATATTGCCCGCGCCGGACAAGTTGATCCCGCGTTCTCGGATAGCAACGGGGTTACCGACGAGCGCCTCTACTATGCCGAGACATCGGGATTGTTACAGCTCGACCGTTCTTTTTTTTCCAAGACATACCCAATCGAAAACGCATTCACCACGCTGGTGCCGTTCGCCCAGAGTGCGCGTACGATTACAGCGCCAACCGTTGGCGCACTTGGGCTCGCTGTCGGACCAGGGGTACATGTCATCGACGAACTAGCACTCGGAGATCCATTGCTGGCTCGACTGCCTGCTGTGTATAACCCGGCTTGGCGCATTGGCCACTTTTATCGCACCATTCCAGCCGGCTATGTCGAAAGCATTGAGTACGGCGAGAATCGCATCAGCGACACACAGTTGGCCCAATACTACGACGCCCTGCATCTGATTGTCAGCGGACCACTGTTTGATGGCGAACGCCTACGTACCATCGTGGCTTTTAATCTGGGGCAGTATGATTACTTGGTTGATAGGTTCGCCTATACCTACCCTACGATAACGCGGACCACCATCGGCGACATGCAATATGTCAATAGCGATTATGCGATTCCGATTACACACGATGGATTATTCGTGTCTTTTGTAGACATTAATCATTCGAGTCGTATTGCTCTTGAATTAGGTCAAATAACCGCCTATGATGTCATATTTTTTAATAATAAACAACAAACAGGAAGTTTGTATATTCCGAGTAGTGTCATAGTCACCGCACCCTTGGTACAACATCAACTGGTGGTGCCAACGGCAATTCGAGAGTGGGGATACGACGCCATGCATATTCGACCACGGCTTGGTCGAGAGCGAATACCGGCAGCACCGCTGCAAGTTGGGCGCATCGTGGCATTGTCAGATGACGCGCTACCATTAGCCGAGGTGCGTTTGGGGAGTGGATGGATTGTCGATGGGCGCTTTTATAGCAAAGATGGCAATCTGACGCTTGATGAGCCGTTACGACCGATACAGTTCCCGGCGAGTTTTGTAGTGACGACGCCGATCACACAAAGTATCAATCTACAACTCACAATTGATCGCATTCTGCCGGCAGTTGGCACAACCACGACCAATGCCACCATCGGGATATGGCTCGATGATGCACTCATTCGCGAGATGCCAGCGGTCGATCAACGCACCATCAATGAGTTTATCAGTGTGCCGGCGGGGATACATCATCTGCGCCTGACCATCAGCAAAGATGGCCAAGCATTGGCAGCCCAGGCATTGGTGCGCGACATCAATGTGCGTCCGATGAGTCAAATGCAAGCACCGGACTTAACCACTGGGCCAGAGATTGCTGGGTTGTTCCACGATGGCTGGTACCGCTTTGAACCGGGCGTGCGCTTACGCTGGGCCGGAAGTCCGGCTCAAATCCGGGTATTTGTGCCAACGGCAGGGACATATACGATGCGTTGGCAGGCCAGTGGTTTTTTGCGGCCAAGCGGATCCGACACCGAATCAGCGTTCCGCGTGAAAGTAAATAATCAAGCACCACAGCAAATCACTGCAGTGCTTGGGGAGAATCAGGTTGCAGTCATACTCAAAGCAGGACTCAATCTCATTACGTTTGAAGCAGTTGACGGTGCAGTCAAGCCGAGTGAGGTCTTGCCAGGCAGTGCAGACGAACGTCCACTAAGTATGGCCATTAGCGGGATAGAGATCCGCTAGACAACTGCCATAATTATCGAGATAATCAGCAAACCACCAATAATGGCATACTCCCAGTAGCCACGGCGTGACTTACTCTCGCTCAAGGCGATTTGGAGCATTCCGGTAATCACATAGAAGATCACCAACAACATCGCACCACCAAGCAAAAACGGCGCCGACCAATAGTTGAGCGCCCACAACGCTTGGATAAGCACAAATCCCACAGTCAACGAAAGCAACCCGAGGTTGGTGCGGACTTGGCTCCATTGGAGTTGTGCATACGCCAATAATGCGCCACTACTACCGACAAGCACCGCCGCATACAAGGTACGCATACGTGCATAATAGATGGCACTAAACAATCCAAAGGCCATCAGCAATGCTAACCCTTGCAAGACCATCAACGCCACTTGGCGAATCTCGGGTTGGCGGTCCATCGAGTAGTGTTGTGCCACGAGCGAGGCAAGTAGTAACACGCCAGTGGCAATCAGTGCTAACACAAATGCAAGCATTTGCAGGCCTGAGTTAAACAAGCGAAAAAAGGTAAACGAAGTAATAACTGAAAACGCCGGCAAAATCCAGAACCCCGGTGCCAGCTCGACAACCGTGAAGCGCAAGTTGAGCAACCAGAGCGGCCGAGCATGCACTTGTGGGTGATCACGGGTGAATAAATCAGCACCCATGCTCGTCAAAATCACAATCGCGGCTAACATGACCCACGACACAGTAATGACAGGTAAATCTCCGCCAAGTTGGGCACGAATAATGTTCGGGTTAATATCAACCAAGAATACGACCGCCATACCTAATAGCACAAGCAGCACCATTGAAACAATGCGATCATATCGTGGGACGGATGCATCAATACTCATACGTTATCTCTCCACCATTGGTGCGGACCGTTGTATATCATCATATGCAGCATTATACCGTACTGCACTGTTTGTGGTACAATCTGCCCGGGTGGAATTTGGAAGGAGCCCAGCATGCGCGATGATATTACGAATGCCGCCATTGAAGATTATTTGGCGAGTCTGATGCCGCCTCGGCCGGCCCCGTTGAGTGACATGGAGCGCATTGGGCGCGAACATGGATGGCCACTCGTTGGTGCAGTCGAAGGACAATTCTTGTACATGCTTGCTCGCACAAGTGGCGTACGCGATGCGCTCGAGATTGGTACCGCCACTGGGTACGCTGCAATTTGGTTGTTGCGTGCATTGGTGCAACATCCCGATGGACGATTAACAGCCATCGAGAAGGATCCAGCGCGTTATACGCGTGCACGTGAATGGGTGGCTAAGGCCGGATATAGCGATCGATTTTCGATCCACGAGGGTGACTGGTTCCGCGAGCTAAATAACCTGCGCGGGCCATATGACCTCATATTCCTCGATATTCTGCGACACCTAAGCGATGAGAACGAAGCGCTTAAGGCCTTGCAGTTGTGTGTGCCATTGCTGCGCCGTGGTGGCATTTTGGTAGCTGACAATGTGCTGTGTAATGCGCTCGTTCTTGAAGACGAAGCTGAGGCAGCACCAATTGTACGCGGTATTCAGGAGTTCAATCGCGCCATCATGCATCATATCGATCTAGAATCAGTGATTCTACCGATTCGTGATGGGATTGCGATTTGTCGGCGGCGCACGTAATCAAGCGATTGTAGAGCCCCCACCATGTATGGTGGGGGCTGTTATGTGTTTATCGATAGTTGGTACTAGGAGCCGTTATAAATCACTAGTTTCACGATCGACACGCTCAAGCTCTGCAAGGACCTCAAAATTTGAGATGTATGCGGTACCGCCGAGATTGTTCTGGAGTGATGCCAAACCTTGCATCACGATATGCAGTCCCCAGCCCACCAACACAATCGTACTAAACAACCCAAAGGCTGTCATGATACTACTACCCGTCAGCAAAGACATGACATAGTAGGGAGCGCCGATAATCCCATATGTCAAAAACTGGAGCCCGAGCCAAATGAGTGGCATTTGCAGGGTCGTCACAAACGTCACTCGCCAGTATTCGAATAACATACGCAACAAAATCATCGCGTTGAGTGTATGCAACAGAGCCAAGAGCACACTCATAGGCACACCCACTGCGCTTATTTCATTATCGTATGACCACAATCCAAGACTGACACCGACTCCTTCGATCATCCAAAAAAAGAGAAACACAACCAAGCCAATTAACCACGATTGAGTATACGTAATTTGCCCAAAGTGACGACGTAACGTCGCAAAAATCAATAAAGAGGGAAATACCATAACCCAACCACCCAAAAAAGCGACCAGTGGGACTTGATTGCCAATCAATCGAATCAACGTGTCGGCATAGACAATGCCATATAACCAATGCCACAAAGCCGAACCGGCACCACCGACCATGGCAGTCAGTGCAACCAACATAAACACCTGGGTTCTGGTCGCCATGCCAAACAAGACACATGCTGCCAGTGCCAAAATGGTAGCGAGGATGAGCACTATCTCCATGGTTCACTCACTTTGTATGTTGCAATCACTAAACCCCAGTAAATTCACGCACCTCGCCATTGGCGATGGTGAACAACTGCCGGGTTAATCCGTGGGCATGCTGGCGCATGTCACGCTGGATTTGTAATGAAACCGCCGTAATACGATCGGCATCTTCATCGTTGATTACTACCATAAAATCACGATTGGGGATACCAATAACCAAGTTCCCCGGCATACCGCGGGCAGCGTCAGCAATGATATCGGGGAGCAACAAGCGCACCGCATCAAGTCCATCCTCATTGTTAAAGATGACAATCTGCGAATCACCTTCGCCGGCCACATGGTATGGCACATTCTCAGACATTGCCCGCAAGTTCGCCACTGCATGTTCATGTACAGTATATTCGCTAACACCCCAACGCTCAAGTTGGGCCTCTGTCAAAAACGACAAACGACCATTATCGCGAATTGCATATGTCACCATAATGTCGCCCAAAAAGAGACGATAGACGATAGGGTCAGCACCACGTTCGAGCAAGTCCATCAACAAGACAACAGGCTTGAGTTGCGGGATAATCTGACTGGCAATTGCCTGGTACCCTGGATCTGGTACACCTCGCTCGCCCTTGCTAACGCGGAGCAAGGTCGCAACAACGGCATCGAGTGCATCAGGACGCCGTCGGTATGCCTGTTCAAATGGCGCCACATCAATCACTTGCGATTGATCACCACGCGTAACGACCATCTGGCCATCAACAAACGTCACATCGGTTATGGTGACATCAAGATCAGGGAGCGTCGCAATCAAATGTGTGACAAATGTATCAAAATCGTTATGTGTCATAGTACCTGTGTATGAAATGCATGAACGAGTTCGTTCACCGGAAGATTAATCATCACGCGTCCACCTGCCACGATATGCATCGTTGCATTGCTAGTAACTTGGCCAACACATGCATGCGGAATACCATCGAGGGCACGCTGGAATGCTGCTTGGTGCACCACAGGCACCTCGACCACAAATCGACTAGGGCTTTCACTAAACAAGCGTACCAGTGGCTGCGTCGTAGTGCTCGGCATCAAATCAAGGTTGATATGACAACCCATACGCCCAGCTAGCGCCATCTCGGCAACTGCCACAGCTAATCCACCCTCGCTGATATCGTGGCAAGCTGCGACTAAACCAGCCCGCATCGCTTCGTGCAGTTGATGCATAACTTGCGGTGCAAGTGCTAAATCAACCTGTGGCATCTGCCAGGTTGATCCAGGGATATTACCAGCTATCATGCTGGCATGTGAGCCAGCCATGGCATCAGTGGTCAAACCAACTACATATATCGCATTTCCTGCTGTTTTGAGGTCACTGGTCTGTGCCAAGCGAATGTCGTGGTGATACGCCATCGCCGATATGAGCAATGTCCCGGGGATAGCAGTACGCACACCATCCGCATCGCGGTACTCATTGTTGAGTGAGTCTTTGCCTGAGATGAATGGTGTCCCGAACGCCAAGGCTGCATCGTGACACCCAGCAGTCGCACGAGTCAATCCTCCCATGCGATCAGGCTGCCGTGGGTCACCCCAACAAAAATTATCGAGAATCGCACATGATGTAGGATCAGCACCTACTGCCACCACGTTACGCAACGCCTCATCGACGGATGCCAAGGCCATCCAGTATGGGTCATATTGACTCAGTTGTGGTGCCATACCACAGCCAATCACTACTCCTTGCATGGCATCAGGGCGAATATGCAACACGGCCGCATCGCCAGGCCCGTCACTCATTGCACCAACCATTGGCTTAACAACAGTTCGCCCTTGAATCTCGTGGTCGTAACCACGAATCACCGGCTCACGACTGGCAATATTAGCGTGCGCCAGCAACTTGAGAAGCAACTGTTGTGCATTCATGACGGTGGACTTGGGAGGATTCGTCACTGCTGGGAACCACTCAGCCATCAGGGTGCGTTGTGGTCGACCATCATGCAAAAAGTGCATATCAAGGTCAACAACGATTTGGCCATGATGTGTTACCACTAGGCGTTGGCTACCGTCAAACGTACCAACGGCTGTTGCTTCAACCTCCTCAGCAGCACACATCGACAATAATGCCTCTAGGTTGGTCGGTGGCACGGCCATCACGATACGCTCTTGTGCCTCGGAGAGCCAGATCTCCCATGGCTGGAGTCCTGGGTACTTAAGCGGCACAGTTGCTAATTCGACCCGAGCACCGACCTGTTCGCCCATTTCACCAATAGCCGACGAAAGCCCACCGGCACCGCAGTCGGTAATCGCGCTATACAACTTGGCATCTCGCGCATTGATGACAACATCAATTAGTTTCTTCTCGGTGATAGGGTCACCAATTTGGACAGCACTCCCTGCCTCTTGGGCAGTCGTATGTGTCAGCTCAATTGATGAGAACGTGGCACCATGAATGCCATCACGCCCTGTGCGTCCACCCAACACCACGATGGCATCGCCCGGTTGCACATTGCGTGGGTGGGTGTTGCGTGGTGCTAGACCGACCGTCCCACAAAATACTAATGGATTAGCGACATAGCCAGGATCATAGTAAATCGCCCCATTAACAATCGGCACGCCGATTTTATTGCCGTAATCTTGGACACCTGCCACAACACCTGTGGCCACCTGTGCCGGAGGCAACACATTACCGGCAAATCGACTGATATCGCTATCACGTGGGCCAAAACAAAAGACGTCTGTGGCTGCAATTGGTTTGGCGGAGACACCAAGTACATCGCGCAAAACGCCGCCCATGCCGGTGTTTGCACCACCAAATGGCTCAAGTGCTGAGGGATGATTATGCGTTTCAACTTTGAACGATAACTCATATTCGTCGTCAAAAGCCACAATCCCCGCATTATCAACAAATGCCGAAATCAGCGGCAGGTGCCTCAGATTGGCGGCCGTCGATTGGGTGACGCGCATCAGGTAATGGCGAATCAGGCTATCGATCTCTGCGTTGCTACCTAACTCAACCAACGCAGGATGCACAGAGTGGCGCTCGGGTGACACCTGATGTGGCGCGCCTTTATAGTGCACCTTGCCTTTGAACGTTTTGTGCGAGCAGTGTTCACTCCATGTTTGAGCGATTGTCTCGAGCTCACCATCACTAGGATCACGGCCGAGTTCTTTGTAATAAGCCTGAATAGTGCGCATCTCATCAAGGTCAAGTGCAAGCAGTCCATCTTTGCTTAATTGAACTAATCCTGCATCATCAAGGTGCTGCAAGGCAACCACAGCAACATGACTCGGGCGCACGCTCGGTACCTCAAGCAACTGCATATAGAATGCATGGCGCCGCACATTATCGGTTGGTCCAAATAGTTGTTGAATTTGAATGAGATCATTATGGCGATTGGTTGTATCACTAGGAGTGACGGTATAGCGCCGAAGTGTCCGTACATGGGTAAGACCAGTAAGACCCAAATGGTGCGCACCGACAAGAATACTCTCGGCCTCGTTATCCGTGACACCAGGACGGTAGGCGATTTCGACCCAATCACCATCGAGTTGGTCGATCACTGAGTGATACAGATCATACCATTCAGCCGATTGCGTAATCGGGTCACACAACAGATGCTGAATCAGCGTAGGCATGGCGGCTGCCGTGAGCGTCCCACCAAGCAGGTAGAGCGTCCGCTCATCAGGAGTAGCCTGTGTCGTCACAATTACACAAAAAGCCGACATGTTCTTCCCCAATTACAGCATAAAAGCATATCTCTTAGTATAGCCCTTTGGCGGTATGATGGTCAAGCAATCCACGGCTATGGTATGATACGCATCAGTGGCTCTTTGACCAAAGGAAAATGCGTGACAACGCCTCAAATCTTTGATTGTGCACCTCTAGATACCTATGCGCAACGCATAACACAAGTCTTTATATTTGTCGGTGGCGTGCTTACGTTGCCTGGGTTGTTTTTGGCATTAAGTGGACTGCTCAGCTCGCCGATAGCATACTATGGTGCCATTGTGAGTGGAACAGTGGCAGCGGTTTTTCTGGTATTCGTATGGTGGTCATGGGCAGAGATGCCCATATCACTTGAGATTCACGCCGACCAACTTATTATCAAACGCCGCTGGTGGCGAGCGATTCGTGTGCCGTATCGCACCATCGAGGCCGTGACAGTTTTGAATGTAGCAGCAGATTTACAACGCAGTGCGCGTGCGATTAATGCCGGATTATTCGGCTATCAAGGGACTTTTTTAACAGTGCGCTATGGTCGACTGTTCTGTATGGTCACTGACCGTGATAGTACCATTGCCGTGGCCCGACAGCTATCGCCAATCCTGATTATCAGCCCATATCAACCATCTGCGTTTTCGGCGGCACTACGTGAGGCGATAAGCGCCAAAGGATAATGATGTATGATTTTTTCTGCGACGAATCATCTGAACCTCCCATGTCATTTCGCATCGTTCACACCTGGCGAGGTCCATAATGATGGTCGACGCTATCTGCCGACCATCGGCTTATCCCTTGCCGAGGGAACGCAACAGGCGTATCATCTCCCGGTCGTCGATCGACATCATCAAGTCAATGAGGCACATGTCGGGTTACAGGGTAATGCCTTACTCGTCATGTTGCTCTGTCAATTCCGCTTGCAAACCAGCACACCTCGTCAAGGCTTGCTGGCCACAGCCGATGGCATTCCTGGGGCACCACGCGTATACGGGCATGTCACACATGTAGCCACTTGGGAGATTCCCGAGACACCACTCCCCTATCAATCACTCTATTGCGAGTTCGTGATTGATATTGGTATGGGTACGGTGGGAGTGCGTACACACGCCACTGCACCACAGTTACGTCAGCGACTAGGCACCGATACGCTGAATGTTGGTGATTGGGTCGAGATTTGGCGTCCACGCATTGATATTCTCGCATTTCAACCAAAATAGTTCTTTTTTCATCAAATTATTATTGTGAATTTGTTGACAAGCGATACCATTGTGATAATATACACATGCTGTCATGACACAGGAGTGTCATCTACAGATAGTCAAATCGTAACGAGGAGTCAGATCGCATGAAGATCTCAGTTCGCAAGTGGGCAGTGGCCTTGTTGGCCGTGGCTGCATTCGTGGTCGCAGCCTGTGGTGGCGAGAGCGGCGGTGCCAGCAACGGTTCATTGACCGTAACCCCAGATGGCGAGAACTTGGCTTACAACAACGCCAGCTTGAGCGCCCCAGCCGGTAAGGTAACCTTGACCTTCAACAACACGTCAGCTGCACAGAGCCACAACATTGTCATCGTCAAGGGTGGCGAAGATGTTGTTGTTGCTGTTGATGAGGCTGCTGCTGAGGCCGGAGATGCCGCTGGTTACATCCCAGCTGATACCAGCAACATCTTGGCTAACACCGCAATGTTGGCACCGGGCGCCAGCGAGACCGTTGAGTTCACCGCTGAGGCCGGTACCTACACATTCATCTGCACCTACCCTGGTCACTACGGCGGCGGCATGCAGGGCACCTTGACCATCAACTAATTCTAGTTGACTGTTCGAATCCCCTCGACATCATAATGATGCCGAGGGGATTTTGGTTTAGTGTGTCTCAGTGATTTTGGTGAGTCCTTGTGGCGCATCAGGATTACGACCACGAGCACTCGCACTGGCATGCGCTACTCGTTGCCATGTCGCAATGGCAATGATAGGAGCTACGCGCTGATCACAGGCCGGCATCGGCAACGCTACGGTCGCTTGATCAAGATGTGCGTCGTCATTGCTTACCACCAATAGACGGGCAGATTGTTGATGAAGTCGCATCAATAGTGCGGTCATGTCTGCACTCGTTGCACCGGTATCACTCGTCAATAAGACGGGGAACCCCTGCTCAACAATCGTCACTGGCCCATGTAAGACATCAGCCGACGAATACGGCTCGACCGGCAAGCCGCTCAATTCTTTGATTTTGAGAGCAGCCTCAAAAGCGGTTGCATACTGCAGCCCACGCCCCACACTAATCGCAGCAGGCGCGTTCCCCAATATCTGTGCCGCCGCATCGATTGTCGATTGTGGCAATGCCAAAACAGCATCAAACAATCCAGGCAAATCGTCGAGGGCTGACTCAAGTGTGGCATCGTTGGTCAAGGCGGCCACAATGAGTGCAATCGCAGTCAATTGATTGGTGTAACTCTTGGTGGCCGCTACACTCAACTCGGGCCCAGCACAAATATCGATGTGAAGTTCAGCCGTCTGCGCTAACCGTGATTCGGCATTATTGGTAATCGCAAGCGTCAATGCACCTTGGGCACGCGCACGTTGCACCACATCGCAAATATCGGGCGAACGACCTGATTGCGAGATGCCGATGACGAGGGCCCCGTCCAGACGGATATCGGCTTGATACAGCGTCCCAAGTGCAGGTGTGGCTAGAGCAACTGGCCAGCCCAATGCCATGCCAAACAAATATTGCGCATATCGAGCGGCATTGTCTGATGTACCTCGCGCAGCAATCATCACAAAACGTGGTTGATAGTGTTGAATGACAGTGGCAATCTGACGAATCATCGTACGCTGTGCGAGAATTGCGTGTGTTACCTGAGGTTGTGCATAAATCTCTTGTTGCAATTGACTTTGTGCCATAGAAACTCCTCTTAATTTGTGCCTCTATCTTACTCGGAATTTGCAATCATCACACACCTGCCCAAATCTTAACATCGTATTGCATCAATCTTAACTCGAACGCAGTACGCTACACCCGCATGCAACAATGAGGTTGTGGACATTCGCATTGCATCGATTTGGAGCACGATCATGACGAAACAGCCACTCAGCAAAGCTGATTTACACCTGCATACCACCTACAGTGATGGTCATAGCACTCCTGCACAGCTCGTCCAATACGTGCTTCAACACACCACCCTACGCATGATTGCTATCACTGATCATGATCAAATTGACGGTGCCTACGAAGCACAGAAATACGCCGAAGGCACCGGACTACATGTCATCATTGGCGAAGAGATATCAACTCGCGAGGGGCATCTGCTGGCATACTTCATCCAAGACCGCATACGCCCTGGCATGAGTGCCCACGATACGATTACTGCCATCCATGAACAAGGTGGACTCGCCGTTGCCGCCCACCCCTACGACTGGATGGTCCGTTCACTCGGACATTTTGGGCTCCTCAAACATGCAGTCGAACATCATCGCTTTTGGAACTTTGATGCCATCGAAGCACTCAATGCAAGTCTACGCCCGCGCTACGCAAATGTACGGGCGGCACAGGCAGCTCGTACACTCAATCTACCCGTAATTGGTGGCAGTGACTCACACTTGCTTGACACAATTGGCTACGGATATACGCTGTTTTATGGCAATTCACCTGCACAGCTCCGCCAAGCGATTCAGTCGCAACAGACGTCTGTCGATGGAACGTTTTGGAGCATGGGCGATATGGCTGCTGCCGGTACTCGTTTAGTACAACGTACTGTCACCAACATGGCACTTCGCATTTTGCCCCACTAGCAGATACACCGACACACAAAACATGGCACAATACGAGTGGATATTCGCACAACCCATAACAAAGGAGATTTGGTATGAGCGACACCGCCCGTGATGTTTTGCTCCGCTTACTCAATACGACCAGCCCCTCCGGCGACGAAATCGCCGCTGCCCGTGTATGGCGTGCCGAGGCTCAAACATTTGCTGATGACGTGTACGGCGATGTGCTCGGGAGCTCATTTGCGCTCCTCAATGGCGGTACTCCTCGCGTGTTGTTTGCCGGGCATATCGACGAAATCGGCTTGATGATTTCGCATATCGACGACAAAGGTTTCTGCTACTTTCAACCAATTGGTGGCTGGGACAGCCAAGTACTCGTAGGTCAGCGCATTCGCATTATTGGCCGTAATGGCATGGTGCGCGGCGTTATCGGCAAAAAGCCCATTCACCTGATGACTCCCGACGACCGCTCCAAAGTCTCGCGCATTGATGATTTGTGGATTGACATCGGCGCCAAATCATTCGACGAGGCCAATGCCTTAATTCGTGTCGGCGCCTCGGCAGTAATTGATGCTGACCCACTCATCCTAGCCAACAACCGCATCATCGGTCGCGGTGTCGACAATCGCATCGGTGCCTTTGTGGTCCTCGAGGCCTTGCGCATCCTAGCAGCTGATCGCCCCCATGCATCAGTCGCGGCGGTAGCCACTGCCCAAGAGGAAATCACCTTCGCTGGTGCACGCACAGCCGCATTCGCCTTTGAGCCACACGTGGCAATTGCCGTCGACGTCACCTTTGCGACTGATCACCCCAACGCCAGCCGCAACTCACAAGGCGATATCACCATTGGTGGCGGCCCGGTGCTAACGCGAGGATCGGCCAATGCACCACTCCTCGTCGAGATGCTCATCGAGACTGCTGAACAAGCCAAGATTCCCTATCGCATTCAAGCCAATCCATCACGCACTGCTACCGATGCCGATGCCATTCACAACTCACGCGCCGGTGTCGCCACAGCGGTCATCTCGATCCCCAATCGCTATATGCACTCGCCCAATGAGATGATTGACCTAGAGGATGCCCTCAACGCCGCCCGCTTGATGGCAGCGTTTGTGCGCCGACTCACTGCCGAGACTTCGTTTATCCCGCGCTAAAACATCCAATAATCCACAGGTTGTCTCCGCATATATGCTAGGGATGACCTGTGGATAACTCGTGGAAATACGGTGTACCACCTGTGCAAAACTGGGCGTTCATGGCTTTGGAAAGCAAAAAAGAATAATTTGTGGATAACACGTGGATAATGCGTGTACAGTGTGTGTACTACTGTTCAGCTGTCGCCATGCGGCGCACATACACGTAATTCGCTATCGCGGCGGCCACTCCTGCGAGGGGAATCCCAAATAAGCCACCCCAAGGCCCGGCAATAACTCCGCCAATCAGTAATGCACCAAACACAAGCAATGGGTGGAGTCCAACCGCTCGCCCCATGATTCGCGGCAAAACCATATGAAAAAGCACCTGTTGTATAACAAGCATGATTATGAGGTATGGAATTATCATGTGAGTTTGATTGAGCACAATAATCAGCGTCGGTGGAATCAACGCAATCATCCCACCAACCACTGGTACCATCAGCGCAATCGCGACAAACATCGTCACCAAGGTAATACTCGGCAGGTCAAAGAAGCGCATCACGATTGCATTCATCAGCGAGTACACCAGCGAACTCAGAATCTGTGTTCGCATAAAACCACCAAACGTGCTTGTCATGATTTGCCCAAATGCCTCAACCTCGTCTCGCCAATCAGCCGGGCATAGTACGACAAATTTGCGGAAGAGTGTTTGGCCATCAAGCGCGATATACACGCTCAAAATCAGCACAATAAAGACATTAAATAAAAGCTGTGCAATACCACCAGCTACACCCAAGGACTGTTGGACAGCCGTTGCGCCTAGATTACCAAATTGGCTGAACAAAGACTCGATGCGCAGCTCATTGCGCATATCACTTTGGATGCCAATTCGCTCGAGTTGAAGTTGTAGTGTGATGATCAATCGCTGCATCTGTTCAACGCCAGCTGGGAGGTTCTGGACAAATCCATCCACTTGATTGGATATAACAGGAATCACTGCAATCACTAATACGACAATCAGCACAAGCAGTGTCAGGTAGACAGCAAATACCACCCATACCCGCGGTAAATGCACCTTTTGGAGCACTATAAACACTGGCTCAATAATTAATGCAATCAACCATGCACAGGTGAACATGAGAATTGGACCTGCAAGTATCGATGTCACCACGGCGAGGCGCTCGATGAGGTATACGGCGACTCCTATGGTCACCAACCACAGCAAGATAGGTGTGATACGCATGTCTGGCATACCCACACTACTCCGCAGTTAATTCATCCGTAAAAAAGCGCTGTACATCGAATTGATGTGCACCTACCTGGTCGCGTAACCGGTGCCACGATCCATCACGATGCAACACATGCGTACGTTCGGTATCGCGCAAAAATGCCTCAAGCATACGCTCCCCAACCCACAGCCGCATCGCAGGATCGTTGATGGGGAACAACGTCTCTACGCGCCGATCAAGATTGCGCTCCATGATATCGGCACTACCAATATATACCTCGGGATTGTCATCATTGCCAAACCAATAAATACGACTATGTTCGAGATATCGACCAATAACACTACGCACACGAATGTGTTCACTCATCCCAGGTACACCCGGACGCAATGCACACATACCACGAATAATCAGTTCAATCTCGACTCCTGCATTGGATGCAGCATACAAATGTTCAATTATCTGCGGATCAACCAACGAATTCGCCTTAAAAATAATCTTGGCCGATCGACCAGCATGCGCATGGTCAATCTCACGCTCAATAAAGGCTGTTAACTGACTACGCAAATTGACTGGTGCAACCAATAATGAACGAAACTGATCATGTTTGGCATAGCCCGTCAAAAAATTAAACACATCAGCTACATCAGCAGTAATGGCGAGATCACTGGTAAACAGGCCCAAATCGGTATAAATACGGGCCGTCCCTGCATTGTAATTCCCTGTTCCAAGATGTGCATACCGGCGCAACACATCACCTTCACGTCGAATAACCAAACACATTTTGGCGTGCGTCTTGAGGTTTGGCACGCCATACACCACATGCACACCCGCCCGCTCTAGTGCACGAGCCCAGGTAATGTTGTTCTCTTCGTCGAAACGAGCTTTGAGCTCAACCAGCACAGTCACCTGTTTATCAAGCTCACGGGCGCGCATCAACGCCTTGACAATCGGTGAGTTACTACCGACGCGATAAAGCGTCTGTTTGATGGCCAATACATCCGGATCGCTGGCTGCCGACTCAATAAAGGCAATCATCGGCTGAAATGAGTCGTATGGGTGGTGAACCATGACATCACGTTGACGAATGACATCCCACAACACAACCGGGTTCGCAGACTCGCGGAGCGATGCGGGAATGCGCGGCACATCCGGTTCATCTTTGAGTTCGGGACGCTCCAGTTTAAGAAGTTGCATCAACACTGACAAGCCAAGTTGACCACGAATCTCGTACAGGTCATTGTCATCAAGACGCAAATTTTGGAGTAATAATGCCCGCAAGCGATGGGGCATGCTCGACTGGACAGCAAGCCTGACGACAGCGCCAAAACGCCGTTGGCGGACATTATCCTCGATGGTTTGTAGCAAATCATCGGCTTCGTCTTCTTCGATTTCGAAGTCGGCATTTCGCGTCACCCGGAATGCATGGACCTCGCGGACAATCTCAGTCGGAAACAATCGGTGTAAATTTGCGGCGATAATTTGCTCAATCCACACATAGCATGCACATTGTGGCGCATCAAGTCCAGCCGGCACATACATTGCATCAACTGGCAGTGGGACGAGGCGAGGCAAAACACCAGGTACCTTGACACGCACAAAACGCTCATCGTGGTCATCACCTAATACCACGGCCAAATTCAAACTCAAATTTGAAATCAACGGGAATGGATGGCTGGCATCAAACGCCAACGGCGTCAGTACAGGTTGTATCTGATTCACAAAATAATTATCAATAATCGCTTGTTGAACAGTATTCAGCTCTTGATAATCAAGCAACCAAATACCCTGCTCACGTAACTTGGGAGTAACGTCATCGACCCAACAATCGCGTTGCACCTTGAGTTGCGCATTCACCGCACTACGAATCGCTTGGAGTTGCTCAGTGGGCGTCAGACCATCAGGAGAGCGCGTTTGCACACCTACACGTTGTTGCTCACGCAAGCCCGCCACACGAATCATGAAAAACTCATCCATGTTAGTGCTGACAATCGCCAAAAACTTGACACGTTCGAGCAGTGGATTGCGTAAATCAAGTGCTTCTTCGAGGACACGTGCATTAAATTCAATCCAACTCTGCTCACGGTTAATCAGACGACTGAGCGGTGCAGTCTTCTGGGTTGTACTTCGTCGTCCACGGGTCATGACTCACACTCCTTCGTACGGAGTACTATACGATAACAACCGCACGGCATTGTACGGTCTTGCAGGCACATTATGTGGTTAAAATCTCCTTTCATCATAGTGTATGTGTATGTATCAGTTTGTCAACAACAGGTAAAATTTAGATGAAAAAACCGCTCCAACTGCAATAGTTGGAGCGGTCAACGGTCACTATTTTACAATACAATCTCACGCTTTTCGGTTGCTGATCGATATGTTGCCTCAAGCAAACGCAAAATCGCCAAGCCATCTGCACCAGATGCAACCACGTGGCCCTTACCTTGAATCGCATCAATAAACCGCTTGTAGCCCACATTCCCTGCACCATCTTGGACCGTGGGGAGGGTCGGAATTGTCTCGATTGGGCTGCCATTATCGTCGCTGTAGTAGCGTAACGGCTTATCGGTGCCATACAGGTTCGGGAAAAAGTCAAACCCACCTTGATCGCCGGTAATCTGCACACGTTCTTCGTTTTGGCCATAGAACGCCCACGTCACTTCAATTGTTACTAAGCCACCATCGGCCAAGCGTAGATGCAACGACGCCAAGTCGTCAACATCAAAGGTGCCATCCATGACACGATCGATCCCCCAACCACCAAGACCACGGCGTTGTGGGCCATGGACAGCTTGGACCTCACCACGCAAGGCAACGATTTGGGGGTTGCCAAGCATATACAGCACGACATCAAGCATGTGTACCCCGATATCAAGCAAGGCACCGCCACCGGCTAATTCTTTACGGGTAAACCAGCTACCGAAGCCAGGGATACCGGCGCGACGAATCATACGACCAGTCGCATAGCTGACCTTACCGATACGACCTTCTGCGATTTTGGCTTTCATATATTGGAATTCACCACGTGGCCGGTTGGTCATATTGACCGCCAAGACACGACCTTCTTTTTCTGCGGTGGCAACCATCTCTTCGCCTTGAGCGACGGTCATGGCTAACGGCTTTTCGCTGAGAACATGTTTGCCTGCTTTGAGTGCGGCAATGGCAACTTCGGCATGCAAGGCATTGGGCAATGCGATGGTCACGGCATCGATTTCGGGATCTTTGATCAACTCACGCCAATCGGTGTAGACCTTTGCCACACTCTGGCTGTTTGCCAAGGCTTCGGCACGTTCTTTGTTGGTATCGCATACCGCCACTACACTCCCTTGTGGATGCCGTTTAATCCCGGGGATGTGGCCATACATGGCAATCGCACCGGCACCAATTACACCAACACGCGTCGGATTACTCATCTTTGAACTCCTCCAAGCTTGTCCTAACCCGCAACTAGCATACCACTGTTCAACGTCATAGACGCAAAGCGTCCCATACCCGAGTGACACTTGGTATAATGACATGGTGTATTCGTTGTTGTGCATAAGGAAGTATCATGACCAACCCCAAACAATGGCAAACCCCACCCGAGATGCAAATTGATGTCACCAAGCACTATATTGCCACTATGAGCACAGCGCGCGGTGAGATTGTAATTGAGCTCTACCCAGAGCACGCCCCCAAGACAGTCAATAGCTTTGTGTTCTTAGCGAATAACGGTTACTACGACGGCACCATCTTTCATCGCGTATTGCCACAGTTCGTCACACAGGGTGGCGACCCAACCGGTACCGGTCGTGGTGGACCAGGGTACAAGTTCGAGGATGAGTGCCGTGGCAACCCACTCAAGCACGGACCAGGTGCATTATCGATGGCCAACGCTGGTCCCAACACTAACGGTAGCCAATTCTTTTTGGTGCATACGCGCGAGCAAACTGCACATCTTGACGGCAAGCACACCGTATTTGGACAAACCCTCTCGGGACTCGAGGTCATCACATCGATTCGTCAAGGTGACGAGTTGATGAAGGTCACCATCACTGAGAAAGTCCAGGAATAAAATTCGTGACGCTTGGCTCGACACGTGCCCGACATGAGCGCCTCAGTATCCATCCGTCACCAGGGCCACACAACAGCTTGACCTATTTCCCACAGGTGACGGGTGGTATGCTACGCGTGACCATCAACTCTATCATCATCCAAATCGCCCGTTATGCCCCCTGGCTAGGCCTCAAACGTTGGCTCTACCGCCGCTTAGGCGCAACGATTGGTGATCATGTTTCGGTGGGGTTGATGGTCATGTTTGATATCTTTTTCCCTCAAGATATCACTATCGGCGAAGATACAATTATCGGCTATCACAGCACAATTTTGTGCCATGAGTTTTTGCGGCATGAGTGGCGCCGTGGCCCAGTGGTGATTGGCCGCGATGTTATGATTGGCGCAAACAGCACGATACTCCCAGGCGTCATCATTGGTGACGGCGCCACTATTGCAGCAGGGAGTCTAGTGAATCGCGACATACCAGCTGGAGCAGTTGTAGGCGGCGTCCCCATTCGCCTCATCCGTTCCGATGATTCGAATGGAGCATCTGCATGACACGACTCTGGCAATTCAGCGAACACTGGCTACGCCAGCTTATGCACCTCGTCAACGCCGTCCCAGCGATTTTTTGGTTGTGTATGGCAGTTGATTTCGGTGGTTTTTTGATTGGCGCCATTATCTGGTATGGGCCACAACTCGCTGCTGCGCCATGGTGGGCTTGGTTGTTTATCCCCGATTGCCCACTTGCAGCCTTCTACGCCATGATTACCTTTATCCGACTACGTCAGGGACATGCACCAGATTGGCTCACCGCTATTGCCAGCGTAGCCTGCATCAAATACGGCATTTGGACAGTGATTTTTTGGGGGACAAAGTGGGCGGCTACCGGTGAGTACTTGCCACTCGAAATTGGCCTTGTCATCGTGCACTTGGCCATGGCCGGCCAAGGATTATTACTCTGGCCAGCGCTGATGAATGTCGCCAAATCGATTCGTTTTGGGGCCATTGCCTGGCTCGCATTATCAATTTATGTTGACTACGGTTTTGGGCATTATCCAGCGCTCGCCTACCCAATCACTCCTGATCAAGCGGGGACCTGGGCTACCACACTCACGATTGCCCTTGCAATCGCCATGGCTATGCTCACTTACCGTCCGCTGGCCGCAACCACGGCTCGCACAGCGTAACCGTTTGAGCCTGACAATCAAGCTCAGCTAACACACCGAGTGGCATAATCAGTTGTGGCTCGGTGTGTCCTACATCAAAGTTGGTCACAATCGGGAGTGACTTGGCGCCAAACTCATCGCGCACCACACGCATAATCATGGTATCAAGTGCGATTTGTTCGTTAATCGTATAGCCATATGGGCGCCCAAATATTAACCCACTAATCCGATCAAATACCCCTTGCAAGCCATAGTTGCGCAGCCAACCTGCGACATGTGTCAGCGTCGGCTGATCTTCGGACATCTCCAAAAACAAGATTTTGTGATACCAGAAATCTGCCGTCGGCCAATAGCGTGTACCTTTGGTAAATTCAAGTACCTCAATGCAGCCACCGACCAGTTGGCCACGAATCTGCCCACGCCCCTGTAACCACTGCCAGCCACGACTGTACTGCCATGGCTTGGGGCGATTGCGTTGTGTTGTATCGTGCCAACCCAAGTAACCATCGCTATACTGCAATGCAGCATGGTAGGTATACGTTTCACGTGGCGAAAAGAGCATCTGGTGGTAGTGTTGACGATAGTAGGCTGGCAAATAAGCTGATTGGGCTAAACCAGCCATTACACTTGGACCGTGGAATGTGACCATTCCCTGTAGGTGGGCAAACCACAGCAATGTGGTCGTATCAGAGTAACCAAGCAAGATTTTGGGATTCCGCCCAATCAATGCTTCATCAAGCCACGGCAATATGCGCATACAATCATCACCACCGATGCTAGCAATAATCGCCATCACATCAGGATCGGCAAACGCATGATTGAAATCGCGGGCACGCCACTCGGGATGGCGTGATAACTCGTCGCTTGACATACGTGTCGTCGGGTATTCTTTGACGCGCAAACCCCAACCACGCAATGTGGCCAGCCCCTGCTCATAAATGTGCGGGTAGGCGTGTGCAGCACCAGACGACGGTGATACAACGGCTACATAATCACCCGGTTTGAGCGCTCGTGGACGTCGAATTGGCTGAGGCATTCCCCCACCTCCGCAATTTTGATACAGATACACCTCGTACAAACCGCGGCGGTCTATACGAGGTGCTGTCAATGGCGGGAAGGGAGAGATTCGAACTCTCGAGGGCTTGCACCCTACTCGTTTTCGAGACGAGCACGTTCAACCGCTCCGTCACCTTCCCGTAGATTTAAAAAAGCGGCTGACGCATTTCGGCGTCAGCCCCCCATTTTGCGACTATGGGGCGCCGCGAACGCCCGCCCTCTTCCTCCGCAGGGAAGCGCTCTAATACACAGAGCTACAGAGTCACAACCTCAGTAACTATAGCACGCTTTAGGGCAAGATGCAAATATCATTCGCAATTTGCCCTAAATATCGACTCAATTCGAGTGCATACACGTTTTTCGCTCTCTTCTCAACGCATGAGCTATTTTTAGAAATATTTGTAATATACAAAGATTTTCCTACTTAAAATTTTCATTTCATTATGCTATGATAGTGTCATCGTGTTACAATAAGATGACAATTCACATCGACACATGACAAAACAATGACGCAACAACCAATCGTGACATACATACATAACATGCCAAGTCAAGCACTAGCAGATTTTTGGCGTGATGAAGTCTATACACACCTCAGCATTCATCAAATGCGCGTCTGTATGGCGATACGTGACACCTCAGATATCCGTGCCGACATTGTGCGACAGCTTAATCGTCAGCGCATTCCTGTTGTTGCGTGGGTTGTACCCGAGGAGCACACATCAACTCACGATTACCGCATGTATGATGCTAATGCATTCAATGAACGCTACCAATACATTCACCAATGGAGCATTGCTCACGGACTTCGGTGGGATGCCATCGGGATTGATATCGAGCCAGATATCCGTGATACGATTCGATTTGGTGACGAGTCCAAGGTCGACTATCAGACGTTGATTCAACGTTTCAGCAATCGCTGGCATATCGATGAGGCAACGGCGAGCTATCAAGCGGTCGTGGCACGCATTCATGCCGATGGATATCGTAGTGAAAGCTACGAAGTACCGTTTGTCCGAGATGATCGCATCAGTCAATCGACGGTCGCACGTCGACTACTCGGATTACCTAATTTAGCAGCGCAACACACCGTCGTACGGCTCTGTAGTAGTACCGCACGGCCTTATGGCCCTGGTCTGATTGCAACCTATGCCCCTGAGTATGAAGCGGTCATCATCGGTAATGTCGATGATGGTCATGATACCAATCATCCATTGAGTTTGTCTGAGCTCTTGCGCGATGTCGCACATGTCGCTGCCTGTGGTGTCAAACATATCTACATCACCGAGATGGCACATATTTTTGCATATGGCTGGCATGAACATATCGCGCAAACAATCTGGTTACGGCAGCCACTACCAGTTGCCGACGAATCGCATCGACAGGTGGCGCGCATGCGTGCTGGATTACGAGCACTCTTGTGGGCGGGCGCCCGTCCTGCGGTCTTATTACCGCTCCTCATCCCTGTATTGTTGTTGGTCCGACGAATGCTTCGCCATGAAACAGCGTCGCACGCCTCTGCGTCAGAAAGAAGTCGCATATGAAGATTACCGAACTTAGCAGAGCTTGGGATTTGCCCACACCTTGGCAAATCGAACCAATGATGGGCAGCTCCGCCAATCACTTGGCACTTATTATCGCCGACAATCATGACAAAGCAGTGCTGTGTACCTTTGCCCATGAGCAACCACAACAGCTCGCATATGTTCACGAGGTATTTGAAGCACTGTCATCCACATCACTGTCGTTCCATATACCAACACCGATGCGTACAGATACTGGTGAGTACTGGCATATGCTCGACGATGGCTATCGCAACTGGTTGATGACGTTAACTCCTTGGTATGTCGGCGAACACCCAGATGCTGATGAAGTATCGGTAGCTGGATTAGCAGGTAGTGCCCTCGCCGAGCTTCTCACTGCACTCGCCATTGTCGAGACAACAGCGCATCCACCAACATCATACGCACAACTACAACGGATTCACCCGTATGTGATTGATCCAATAGCTGCTTTGCGCGCTGCGCCACTCGAGGCTGCCGCCATTCAGCAGATTATCGAGATCGTCACCACACTCCAACACCAACTTCCAGACTTATACGAATCGTTGCCCCAACAAATCATTCACGGTGACTTTACGCCGCGCAATATCTTGGTCAATGATCAAAAGATCAACGCAGTATTAGACTTTGAGTTGTGTCGCCATGATGTCCGCGCCCTCGATATCGCCGTAGCTCTTTTGGCATGGGGTGGCTTTGATGCCAATCACCGCACAGACGCCATGAATGCGTTCTTTGGGGCTCTGCAACGCGATATCAATTTAACAGAAGCAGAACTAAATGCCTTGCCAACGTTGTTGCGCCTCGTGCGTGTTGTACGACTCCTCCAAGCACTCGGTCGCTTTCAGCAAGGAATTGAGCGAAGCGTGGTCGTTGAACGTGCAGCAGCAGCATTACTGACACTCGATACATGGCTTATCGATCACCCTGATGCCATCATAAGTGCTCAGCCAGAGTCTGCTTCATGAGAAGTCGGGCGATTGCACATCCTGCCCGACAGGCTTTTTTGCGCGCCATGCAACCGCCAATACCCAATCTGATTGATGCGGCGTTAGCGCTCGCATGGGAAGAGCAAGGCGTCGACCGGCGTGACCATTCGTATGCGCTCCTCGCCAACATGAGCCAAGAGCTTGATATGCGTATTAGCTCAACGCTGACACCGCTTGAGCGCTTAATGACGCTCAATAATTACCTTTTTGACGAGCTAGGATTCAAAGGTAACGAAGACGAATATTACGCCATCACCAACAGTTATCTCGATTATGTCCTCATCAACCGTACCGGTCTACCAATAGTACTTTCGCTGCTTTACATTCACCTTGCACACCATATTGGTGTCACCTGCTACGGCGTGGCGTTCCCTGCGCATTTTATGGTGCAGGCGCGCCAAGCACACGGTGACCCGATTATCATCGACCCATTCCGGGCTGGCAAACGCTGGAGTATGTCGGAATGTGCCAATTATCTACAACGCCAACGCGTCCCCCATGATGTCTATGCCTGGTTGGCTATTCCAACTGCACATGACATCATGGTGCGCATCCTACGCAACATCAAAGGAAGCCATATCATGCGCGGTAATTTTGACCAGGCTGCAGCAGCTCTCGAGCGCATGCTCCAGATAAATCATGCAGAGAGCATCGATATCCGCGACTATGGTCTAATTCTTGGTCGGCTCGGCTACTACGCCCAAGCAGTTGCGTACCTCGAGCGGTACGCCGCCATGGCACCCAATGCTCCCGATATTGAAAGTGTCCGGCACCACGCCCAAACCATATTACGCCACGCCTCGACACATAACTAAACGGCCCAGGTCACACCTTACGGCACAACCTGGGCAGACAAAATCCCTCGAATAATTAGTACAACTTACCCTCACGCTTGGCACCAGTAAAGTCAATATACACGGCTTTGGTCTCAGTATAAAAATCAAAGACCTCGGTACCTTGCTCACGCGGCCCCACACCCGTGTTCTTCATGCCACCAAACGGCATTTGCGCCTCACCACCCAAAGTTGGAGAATTGACGTGGGTAATGCCGGTCTCGATTTCGTGAATATAGCGGAATGCACGCGTCAAATCGCGTGTATACACACTCGACGTCAAACCAAATTCACTGTGGTTTGCCACCTCGAGCGCCTCATCAAAGGATTCGACCCGCACCACACTCAACACCGGCCCGAAGATCTCTTCGTTGTGGATGCGCATATGAGGCTGCACTTTGTCAAAGATGGTCGGATTGACAAAATGTCCATGAGCACACTCAGCAGTCGTCGGACGATCACCACCGCACAATAACTCGGCCCCTTGGTTTTTGCCAATCTCGATGTACTCAAGCACCGTCTTGAGCTGTGACTCATCAACGCTTGGCCCCATGTCGGTGCTCGCCTCGAGCGGATTACCGATTTTCATCGTTTTAACTTGCGCCATCAAGCGCTCCAAAAAGGCATCGGCCACGGCGTGTTGCACAATTACACGACTTGTCGCCGTACAGCGCTGACCAGTCGAGCCAAAAGCACCTGTAAAGACACCCGAGACTGCCAAATCAAGGTCGGCATCGTCACAAACAATCACCGGGTTCTTACCGCCCATCTCACATTGCGCCCGAATGCCACGCCCTGCAGCCCGCTTGTAGATGCCCAAGCCGATATCGGTTGAACCGGTGAACGACACCAAGCGTACATCAGGATGATCCACAAACGTATTACCCACCTCACCACCCGAGCCAATCACCATGTTGAGCACGCCAGCTGGCACGCCAGCCTCAGCAAAACAGGCCATCAACAACTCGGCAGTGGCTGGCACCAATGAGGCTGGCTTGAAGACAACCGAGTTACCAGCAACGAGAGCCGGGGCGATTTTCCAAATGGGAATCGCCGCAGGGAAGTTCCAAGGCGTAATAATCGCCGCCACGCCCACCGGCTCCTTCATCGTATAGCCAACATTATTAGCCAACTCAAGTGGGATGACCTCGCCATTCAAACGCCGACCATGCGCCGCACAAAACTCGGCAATATTGATGGCACGTTGCATCTCACCCATGGCCTCGCTGAGTAGCTTACCCTCCTCACGCGTCAGCGTGCGGGCAATCTGCTCTTTGCGCTCAAGCATCAGCTGTGCCGCCTTGGCCACAATTGCACCACGTTTAGGTGCGGGCATCTTGCGCCACTCCTTGAATGCCTTGGCAGCTACCTCGACAGCCTGTGCCGCCTCTGCTTTGGTCGAAAGAATAACCTCGCCAAGCACTTCACGGGTATCAGCTGGATTCACATTGTTGATGCGCCGCGTGCCCTGTGATTCAACAAACTCACCGCCAATGAAGTTTTTATACACCTGCATACCATTCATCCTTATGCCAAACTTGCATCAATGATGTCAAGACCCTGATCCATGATGGCCAATCCCTCACGCAACTGTGCCTCAGTAATTGTCAGTGGTGGATTACAAAAAAACGTATTCCAACGCACAAACGTAAACACGCCGTTATCGCGCAAGAACTTGTTGAACGCCGGCATCGGCCCCATCTCAGTTGGCTTAGGGTTATACGGCACCAGCGGCTCGCGCGTCTCGCGGTTTTTGACCAACTCGACAATGCTAAACAACCCGATTGAACGAACGTCGCCAATCGATGGATGCTTGGCCTTCATCTTTTCGAGCTCGACCTTGAGAATATCACCCATGCGCGCCGCATTATCAATCAAGCCATCAGACTTGTAGATGTTGATACAGGCTACAGCCGCCGCACACCCGACCGAGTGTGCGTTGTAGGTCAAGCCAGCCAACAGCGGCCGATCCTCAAAGTACTCGGCAATTGTATCCGTCACTATAGCCGCTCCGAGAGGCACATAGGCAGATGTCAATCCCTTGGCCATCGTCATAATATCGGGCGTCACATTCCAATGATCCACCGCAAACCACTTGCCAGTGCGACCAAAGCCGCTCATTACCTCGTCGGCAATCAACATGATGCCATACTTGGTGCACAAATCGCGCAAGCCCTGCATGTAGCCGTCAGGTGGGATGATGATGCCGTTGGTGCCTACCACCGACTCAACAATCACGGCTGCCACAGTGTGAGGACCTTCGAACATGATGATATCTTCGATGCTGTTGAGACAATCGAGCGTACAGCCATCTTTGCTGCCACAAAAGCGGCAGCGATAGCGATATGGATCAGGCGCACGCACTACACCCGAGATGCCAGGCTCGGCACCCCAACGGCGTGGGTCGCCAGTCAAAGTAATAGCACCGGCCGTGGCCCCATGGTATGAGCGGTAACGAGCAATGATTTTATGACGACCCGTCACAGTGCGGGCGATTTTGATGGCGTTTTCGTTAGCCTCGGCGCCACCATTGGTAAAGAACGCTTTGCTCAAATTACCCGGCGTAATCTCTTTGAGTAAGCGACCGGCCTCCGCACGGATAGCGGTAGTGGCAGCCGTAGGAGCCACATAGGCGATTTGCTTGAGCTGAGCCGTAATGGCGTCAATCACACGCTGGTCGCCATGACCAATATTGACACACATTAGCTGTGAGTTGAAGTCCATATAGCGATTGCCATCGGTATCCCACAAATAAATCCCCTCGGCACGGTCAATCACCATCGGTTTGATGGCTTTTTGGGATGTCCATTCGTACAAAGTCGTCTCACGCGAGACATCGAGAATCTCTTGCGTTGTACGTGGTGTTACGCTCATAGCTCCCTCCCAACTTATTGTGTGCAGGACACACTGCGAATAGGCCACATTGCCCAACTGGATGTCATCATTGTACGGGCATAGCAATCATACCGTCAATGGAATCAAGGCGATAACATGTGAAATATTCACTACCATTCACCGGCATACCCATACCCGTATGACGTCGTCTGCTGTTGATACACCAGATAGCGTAACTCTGTCAGCTGCCGGATATGCAACAAATCATGAGCTACCCACGCCCATGCTACTTGCTCAGCCGTTAATTCATGCAACCGTGGATGATTGAGATGCGTATCCCATGCCACCTGACCAAGCTGGCGTAGGGAGATGATTGATTGTTGCCGCTCTGCCAAAAACTGCTCCCGCACTATGCTAAATACCCGTTGGGCATAACCACGACTCAATACCCACCCCTCAGGGTCAATATTCGCGAGGGACAGATCAGGCTGAGTAAGCGTTTGTATCACGCGCACGCGAAAATCCTCACGCTCCTCGTCATACAAATGGCACATCACCTCGAGCAGAGTCCATTCGCTCGCTTTGAGTTGCAATCGAGCCGTTGCATCATCAATATCAGCAGTCAAGCTGCCAATCGCTGCCGCCTGATTCGCTAATATGTCGCAAAGTCGTGCCACCTCCATGACATATCCTCCTATTTTGTCTGCGTAATTCTTAGAGTATGATAGGGGCGGAACACCAGTTTGCCAAAGGAACTGTCATGAAGATTACCGGTCTTGAGTTGTTTACCGTGCCACCTCGCTGGCTCTTTCTCAAAATCTCCACCGACGAAGGTATCAGTGGCTGGGGTGAACCAATTGTCGAAGGGCGCGCCGCAGCCACTGCCGCCACTGTCAGCGAACTCAGCGAATACTTGATTGGCCGTGACCCCAACGACATCGAAGACATCTGGCAAGTACTCTATCGCGGCGGATTCTACCGCGGCGGTGCGCTCGCCATGAGCGCCATCGCCGGCATCGACCAAGCACTTTGGGATATCAAGGGCAAGCGCTACGGTGTACCGATTTATCAACTCATGGGTGGCGCGGTGCGCCACTCGATTCGCGTCTACTCATGGATCGGTGGCGATCGGCCAGCTGATATCGCCGAGGCTGCCAAAAAGGCAGTGGCGCAAGGATTTACGGCGCTCAAAATGAATGCCACTGAAGAACTGATGTACCTCGACACTCAAGCCAAAATCATGATGGCCGCCGAGCGCGCTGCCGCCGTACGTGAGGCCGTCGGCCCTGAGGTTAGCTTCGCCATGGACTTCCATGGGCGTGTTCATCGCCCCATGGCCAAAGTCCTCGCCCGTGCGCTCGAACCACACGGATTGCTCTTTATTGAAGAACCCGTATTATCAGAGAACTACGAGGCTATCCGCGATATTGTCAATGCGGCAGCCATTCCGATTGCCCTCGGCGAACGCCTCTTCTCGCGCTGGGACTTCAAACGTATCCTCGCCGATGGGCTCGTTGATGTCATTCAACCCGACTTGTCACACGCCGGCGGTATCACCGAGGTCAAGAAGATTGCCTCGATGGCCGAGGCCTACGATGTTGCCATGGCACCACACTGCCCTCTCGGTCCCATTGCCTTAGCCGCCTGTTTGCAAATCGATGCCACCTGTCACAATGCCACCATTCAAGAGCAGAGCTTGGGCATCCACTACAACAAAGGCAATGACCTACTCGATTATCTCGTTGACCCAACCGTCTTCCAATACCAAGACGGCATGGTCAAAATCCCCGACGGCCCCGGACTCGGTATCGAGATTAATGAGGAGTATGTCCGCGCCAAAGCCAAAGAAGGCCACAATTGGAAGAATCCCATCTGGCGTCACAAAGACGGCAGTGTTGCAGAGTGGTAGAACATGATATGGCGTTGGTTTTTGATCATACTCGTCAGCATCGGTGTCAGTGCATGCCAAGCACTACCGAGTCAATCAAGTGATGCCCTACAAGTAGTAGCAACACCATGTACGACGAATTGCAACGGCACGCCCTATGCCATCAGCGTTCGTGACAATATGTTCTTCTCGATTGACACCATCACGATAGATGCAGGCCAACCGCTCGCCATCGACTTCGCCAATACATCGCGATTGCCGCACAATCTGGTGATTATCGATGGTGACATGGCCGTAGCTATCGCGGTCAATCGTGACGCCATCAATCAAGCCGATTACCTGCCCCAACATCCGGCCGTCATTGTGTCGCTCCCAATCGTGATGCCCAACCAAACCGGCAGCATCACCTGGGACTCACCACAACCAGGCACATACCTGTTCATCTGCACGTATCCGGGTCATTTTGATGCAGGTATGTACGGCACAATTACCATCAAATAACCACCAAAAACGCGGCTGGAGCATCCTCCAGCCGCATTCCATCTTTTGTTGCGCTAATTACGCCGTGCTAACAAGGGGAATATGCCCGATTTGATTGGTTGCCCCTCTTGCAAGCCTAGACCATCAGTCATTACATGTGGCTTGCCATTGTAGCGCGTACCATCGGGGAAGTAGATTAGCGCCAACACACGCCGTGGCTGATCCGACTGATTAGCATGTGCATAATGGAAGCATAAACCATTGTGGAACGTCAACGATCCCGCTTTGAGTGGCACCTTGACTGCACTCTGTTGCCCGAGCCCGGCACTCTCCTCAAATGCAAAAATATCCTGTGGATTGACCAAATCGATGCCCGTCAGCTTGCCTCGTTTGTGCGATCCCGGTACAAACATCATACAGCCGTTCTGCTCATCAACATCGTGCAACGGAATCCATGCCGATAACGCACCCGACTCGTGCATTGGCCAATACGGGAAGTCTTGGTGCCACGGTGTGGCCTTTGAGTCGCCCGGCATCTTCCACAATCCATGATCGTGGAATAAGCGCACACCCGAGGCCCCCGTCAACTGCAAGGCAATCTGGGCAATGCGCTCATGGAGTACATACTTGGCCATGATTCCATGATCGCGCCACGTATTGACACGCTGATTTAACACTTTGTAGTAATTACCACCGGCCCGGTCAGTCTGAATCGAGCTTTGGGCCTCGGTTAGCATCACCTCTTCGAGTGCCTGACTCAGCTCATCTAGCTCCGCTGGACTCAATACGTTGTCGATTTGAACAAAGCCGTGTTCACGATAAAAGTCAACCTTTGACTGTGGGAGTTGCATCGACGCACCTCACTTCTACAATACACATTGCTACGCACACAGCATACCACGTCGTTTAATCACCTCGAAACGCGCA
>JBMTAN010000028.1:0-42775 GCA_049428765.1 Roseiflexaceae bacterium | reverse complement strand
AAGTGAAAAGTGAAAAGTGAAAAGTGAAAAGTGAAAAGTGAAAAGTGAAAAGTGGCGAGAGTTGTCGTTCATGAAGAACAGATCGGATGGAGTACAAAGGGGAAACTCGAGTATTAGCAGCAGTCATTGAGGGGAAAGACGGAGACATTAGGGCCGAGATTGCCACTGACTAACCGTATAGGTGTTAGAAAGTGGCAATTGGCTGTGGTGTCATTAATGGTTATTCATCAACGGTGATAGTTGTGTAGTTCTCATAGCGATTGCCATCCATATCATCAGCCTGGATGCCAAGGACATAATCGCCGGTTGGCGCTGAATATTCAGTGATAGTCCATTTAGTTTTACCAAATGTCAAAGTATCACCTTCTTCATAGCGATATTCAACAGGTGCATCTTCATCATCGCTATGTAGATCGATGACAAGGTTATAGATGGTAAATGTGTCACCATCGCGAGGCGTAAGAACACGAGGGGTGCTTGCGGCGCGGCTATTACCTAAACTGAGCACTTTAATGAGTTCTCCTTTTTTAAAGAAGAGTCGTGCCTCACGATATTTCCCGTTAGCAGATGTATAGCGACCCTCTACCGTGTAGGTAGGATACCCACGCGTCGTGCCGTAATCCTGGGGATCAAGGAGGACTGGTGCAAGTGAGCCACGGCCGTCATCAATGCTGTAGAGAATGGGCTCCCACTCAAATTCGATTTCGATGTCAGTTTCTTGCCAATTAGGGTAATAGATCCCATCGACAGTGCGCGTTTTGCCGGCATCGATATAATCACGATCTACGACGAGAATTGTGTCATCATCGGGATTGTAGTAACCAGTAAACGAATAAACAAAGCCGATATTTTCGCCAGTAACTACGGCTGAAAGTGTACTATTATCGGCAGTTGAAATCGTATCGGCACTGAGGTCAATTTCACTGACTGTGATTTCGCTAGCGCCAGGGGCTATAATTTCAGTGGTGAGATCTGGTTTCTCACCGAGATTAGTATTGCGGTACATGTATGCTAAAAAATCATCCCAGCGATGTTCTGTAACGAATCGCTGACTAATTTGGTCATACACTGTGGAGCCAGCAATTGATGATTCATATAGAGTTGAATTAGGAAAGTGAATAGAGATGCCAGATGCACCAGGTCGAGATGGACCATTTGTTTTGAAGATGACCACATCATCAATTGCTGTGGTGAGTGTAGTGACAGATGAATTAAGTGCAGGATCGTTATTAGCATCGATAAGTAAATTGGCAAAGTTTTGTAAATCGATGTAAGGACTCTTGTTATCATCGAATATATTCGTGAAGCGTTGGGCATTATTTACTGCTTGTGAGATTTTAGGTTTGGGCAATGCGGTCATTGCAACAATGAAATCATCAAAGGCGCTATTGAAGACCGGTAACGCTGTCAGATCATACGCACTGAGTGTTACATCCTCGGCAAAGGCCGTAATGACATCTTCTTTGGTAACTCCTGTGCCCGAATTCCAGTTCTCTTCAATTAGGCGATTTCGCGCACTAGTATCAGTAATTCGTATGTCTTGATTTATGTAGGTTTCAACGATTTGCTGACTGAGTTGACGCCCATTCATTGATGGATTTTGGGTGAGTTCATCAAGAAAAGCAGCATAAGCCCACCCCATTGCTGGTTCAACCTCTTGGGATGCCACCATGATTTCGGCATGCGGAGCAACTGCTATGGCAACTTCAATATGCGCCATGAGGCAGGCATCAAAACCTATCAAATCAAAGCGTTCAATGCCAGTTTGTTGGCGTATGGTACCAAGGGCATCGTCAATCTCGTTTAAGAGGAGTAAATCGCCATTGGCTGTTAATTCAAGTCCATCAGGTCCAGGGACTGCTGGATTTGGGTCGCTCCAGCCTCCGATCCAACCCATTCCATGATCGGAGAGGATGAGTGCATAACGCTGGGCAGGAAAATTTTCGACAGACCAGGTCACAAAGTCGATGAGTGTCTGGGGGTCGGCCATATTTTGTTCGCCAAGTTCAGCGATGAGCTCAGAATTGATTGTGTCGAGGTCATCATCTTGAGTAATACGATATCGACGCGTATCATGCCAATCCATATCAAAAAAATCTTCGTGGCGATCGATTTGCGCAACCATCGTCACTTGGTCAGTTGAACCGATGAGCTCCATTTCATTAATGTCAATGAACATATCCGTCTCGAGGACTTCATCATCGGCATCAGAGTAGACCATTACTAGCCATGTGGTAGCGGGTATTGGGGTGATTTCTGCAATGCGTGTTGGTGGAGGAGGAGTATCACTGGCATCTGAACAGGATACTGACAAACTGGCAACAAACAACGAGACAATAATCCACACTGATTTGTGTATCAAACGTTTATCTCAATCAGGTCTAAGACCATAAGTGAACCACAAAAGTATGTCGCTTAAGTCAGTTGTCGTAAAAGCAAAAGAGACAGTCAACGTGGTGAATGTCTCTAGTATACCTGTGTATGAATTGATGTCAATGCCCATATTGAGGCTTATATGGTAGATTGTACATATAGCACATAATGTGAGTTGAGATAGACAAATGCAACATAGTCGAGTATGGCGTATATCTGCGCTAGTCATAGTGGTATTGGGTTTTGGGATACTTCAGGTTGGTATGAATGTGTCGCCATGGCGTATCGCTGTTGGCCCCGGCGATGGTATTTATTTTGCTGATATGCACGCAGCCGAGGCTCAGGCGAATAGCTTTCGCTGGACAAAAGCGCAAAGTACGATAAAACTCCCACTTCTGCATCATGGATGGTCAACGGTAGCAGTGCGTATGTTGAATCAGTACCCGACGGCGGAAGTAGTGGAGGTGCGTATGCGTGCAGGTATGCGCGTGGTTACACTACAAATCCCATCGGGCAGTACACGTATGGTTACGACGTTGGTGCAGAGCCGATTTGGCTGGCAATGGTATACGCCACTAGTACTTGAGACAACGCCCAAGCAATTTGGAGATGATCCACGAATGCTCGGTGTGTCGGTGAGTCGGATTGATATTATGCCGACAGATGGGGCTTTTGGTGCGCACAGTGTCATATTGGTGATGGGAGCATTGCTGGCGTTGGGATTGTGGGTGATTGGTCAGTGGTTGCAACTGCAAGAACGAGCCTTGGTGGTAGGGTTGGGAGTCATTGCAGTGGCGTATTACACGCTATTGATATGGTATCCACAGCAATTTGTACCGTACATACACTGGTGTGTGGCGTGGCTTTGGTTAGGTGTGGGTACGTTAGGTTTTGCAAGAGTAACGCATTTGTTTGATCGGAACTGGTATATCAAAGGTCTGTATTTGCCGATAGTGTTGGCGGTGTGGTGGTGGTGTATGCCACTCATCCAGCTGCTATTGATGAATGACGGGATGCCGATTCCACCGTGGCAGTTGCAGGTAGCTCCTTGGTTGACGGCGGGCGTGTTGAGCTCATGGGGCATAAGTGAAGTTATTCGGCGGCGCATGCCGGCGGTAGGCTATTGGCCGATGTTTGTGATACTTGCAATGGCGGGGTTGGGTTATGCAGCGTGGCAATATCTCGAGATGCTTGATAAAGGCAGCGGTGATTTTGGTATTTGGTATTTGGCATCGCAACGGTGGGTTTTTGAGGGTGTGCTCTATAAACTTGATAATATTGTGGATAATCCGTTTGCTGGATACAAGCGTCCACCGTTCTATATCATGATGTTTACGCCGTTTGTGCAGATGAACGAGCTTGATTTACTCAACGCCTATCGCGTGCTGAATATTGGGTTGCTAGGATTGACATTGGGGATGTGGTACCGACTGATGGCACCAGCCACACCGGCGATACGCTGGTGGTGGGTGGCAGTAATGGCCATACTCGTGAATTATCAACCATTGCTTGATGCGTTGCGTTATGGGCAAACGGATATTGTGTTGTTGTTTTGTTTTACGCTGATGTGGTGGTTTGTGCAACGCGGGCGTGATGGCTGGGCCGGCGCAGTGATTGCCTTTTTGACGTCGATCAAGATTTACCCGATTGTGTTACTGACCTTTTGGGGTGTCAAGCAACGCTGGTGGGCGTTGGCGGGATTTGTGCTTGGCATGATTGGTTGGAATGCAATTGCGGTGGTAGTAATGGGCTGGGACCTACACGTGATGTTTTTGCGTGAAGTGTTGCCGAGTATTGGTGGGACGACGTCGTGGATTGAAAATCAGACGATTGCCGGGTTTTTGACGCGCTTCTATGAAGATGAAGCGGTGATGAATCTGTTCTCAACGCCCGGTATCGCTCGAGTTGCGAGTATCATATCAATGCTACTATCGGCAATCGTATCATTGACTGCGATGCGAGATTGGCAATCTGATCGAAGTGAATATGGTTTACAGTATGCTTTGTTTATTATGTTGATGGTGATTGCCATACCGGTGGCATGGATTCACTATGCTACCATCTTGATTTTGCCGATGTTATTGTTACTCAATCACTATCGCGAGCGCGATTTATCATTGATGCGTAGTCTGCTGTTGATGGTGAGTTATGGTTTGATTGCGTTTGGTGATCAGCGGAGTTTTAATTATATGTACGATTTAGGGGCAGTGACAGTGATATTGAGTTCGTACAAGTTTTATGGGATGGTGATGCTGACTGGGTTATTACTTTATGAGGTATGGCAAGAGCGAGTGACATGGGGGCAAGCGTGGGTTGATTTGGGGCGCAAATTACTCCATCGGTAGTGTGTTTACAATGTCAGCGGAATCTCACACAGCCAGTGGCTGTGATTGGAGTATGAGATCTCGGCACACCAATTGAATCCGACATTATTTGCGAAATGTGCAGCCTCGGTTATTTCGGTGTAGACATCACTTCGGAGCACTGTTGATCCTTGACGTTGGGCAATATCGCAGGCCTTGGCGATGCACCAACGCCCGACACCGCGCCCTTGGAACGAGGGCATGACGCACAGGTTCGATAAGTAACTTGCTTTGGCTTCGAGATTACTGAATCGGTCAATTGGATACCAACTAGGTGGTATGCGGGTAATCGTAAACGAGGCGACACACACTCCTAAATAATGCACGAGCATGACTTGGCGATCGACCATGTTCCGTTCGATTTGACGAGCTGTGGTCGCGATACCCCATTGCCCCATACCATAGCGGACCCGCAAGGTAGCAGCACAATCCTCGAGCAACGCCTGTGCAGTGGCGATGTCCATGATGCGAATGCGATGCATTGATAAATTTGCAAAATTCAACGCTGATTCTGGTTTGGCAGACATTCGCTGCTCCGACGGACTAACTAATTCGGGTGATGTGCTACTCACCATAGTAGCATACTTTTTTGCCAAATGCGAATAGGATGATTTGTATGAACTGTGTTGAAATATAAAGACGTATAAGTTGTATATAGCGCATTTATGTGCAATACGCCTCAATAAAACTACTGATTTGGGAGGTATGCTTTTCCTACTAATATTGTCAAATCGAAAGTAAATAATGTCGGTGTCGTCGGAGATATTGGCCATGCCGCAATAAACTCATCGACAAATAATGCAACGGGGTCTTGTCCTTGATCTTTGAGATAACGCTGGACGCCGGACCAGGTGCGCAAATAGCCGAGGAGTTGTTCGAGGGTGTAGTGCATTACCATCGGTGGTGGGGTGAAATTGACGTGCTGGTAGGGGAATGCCAGTGTGGCGTAGTGATTGTCGACGTGCGTGCGATCGGCAGGCCACCAATCTGCGGTATGGCGATAGAGTCGCTGGATGATATCGGTCAGCTCCGGCGTGCCACTCAGGAGGGCATAAGTCCAAACTGCAATAATACCGTTGGGTTTGAGGATGCGATGGACTTCGTGGTGAAATGCATCGATATCAAACCAGTGCATGGCTTGAGCTACAGTGATTAAATCAACTGAATTATCAGGTAACCCACTGGCCTCTGCTCGTGCGACATACCGCTGAATTCGAGGATGCGTTGGCATACTGGCGATTTGGCTAAGTGCGAGATCGCTGGCGATGACGGTCTGGGCATATTCGGCGAGGTGTAGCGTGGCTTGGCCGCTGCCTGCTGCGATGTCGAGCGCCACAATGGGCGCCGGGTATATATGGTGCCCAGTGAGCGCTACTAATGAATGCAGGAGCTCTGGTGCATAGGTAGGGCGAAACGATGCGTATTGGTTGGCCACATTGGCGAAGTGATTCTGGGCTGGTCGCATATCAGACTCCTTGGCGGATTATACCGTGCGTACGATGATATGGGCCTGGTGCAGTGCTATAAGTGCATGATCCAGCTGTGCTTGTGGAACAAGGATATAGTCGGTGTTGTAGGTAGCCAGTGTAAAAATCGGCACACCGGCATCTGCGAGTGGTTGTGCCACTTGTACCATAATTCCGGTCAGCGTTAAATCGAATGGCCCGATAAATTGTAGACAGCGCCAATTGTTGTCAATGGTGGCGTGAACTGGGACTGCATCACTCGGGCAAACGCCCGATAGTTCGTCTGGGGTGCGAATGATGCAATGAAAACGATCTGCAGGGATTGGCGGTACATCAGCATGTGCAGGGAGTTGCCAGATGGCGTATGTGTCGGGCAAGAGATGCAATGTTAGCATAGTCATGGCCTTACCCCCCTGTGGCATGCGCCACAGGGGGGGATGTACTAGACGACGAAGTTGACCAGTTTGCCGGGGACGATGATAACCTTGCGGATGGTGGCATCGCCGATAAGTTCACGGATGCGTGGGCTGTTGCGTGCCCATTCTTCGATTTGGTTAGCATCTGCAGCTGCTGGCACCATGATGCGACCACGGACTTTGCTGTTGACCTGGACGACTACTTCAATCTCACTCACAAGTAGCGCGGCTTCATCCCACTCGGGCCAGCCGGCGTCGTAGACACTGCCAATGCCACCAAATGCCGCATGCAACTCCTCAGCGAGGTGTGGTGCAAACGGACTGAGCAAGCGTGTGAATGTATGGGCAACCTCATAATACGCTACACCGATGGGGTGTTCGCTCCGGTAGCGTTGGACCTCGTTGAGTAATTCCATCATGGCGGCAATAGCTGTATTGAAGCGGAACGCATCCGTATCTTGGGAGATTTTGCGGATTGCGATATGCAATGCCCGCCACAAATCTCGCTCATGGTCGGCAATTGTTGCGGTGGTGACACTGCCAGGCTTGTGAGCGGCAACTGCATCACGCTCGGTCATGAATAAGGCCATAATGCGATTAAGGAAGCGTTGTGCGCCGGCGACACCCTCATCAGTCCACTCCATGCTGTTCTCGGGTGGGGCAGCAAAGAGGACTACAATGCGTGCTACGTCAGATCCATATTGCCGTACAAAGGGACCAACTGGGATGCCATTGCCGGCGCTTTTGGACATGGTGACTGGGCCACTGACCGCTTCGAAGCCCTTGGATTCATCGCCCTCGAGGGTGTATCCACGTTGTTTGAGCATAGTGCGAGCATCATCTATCGTCATAGTTCCCGCGGGTAATTCAATTTTGCGCCGCAATTCCTCGGGGAACTCAATACCTGTTGCTGAGAGCGAGAGTGCTGTACGAACACGACGTTGTACCATACCTTGGGTAAAGAGCGCTTCAAATGGCTCATCGTTTGGTACTAACCCTTCGTCATAGAGTACTTTGGTGATAAAGCGTGAGTAGAGTAGGTGCAGGATGGCATGCTCGATGCCACCGATATACTGGTGAACGGGCATCCAGCGGTTAATCTTCTCTTTGGCGAAGATTTCATCGGCATTTTGGGCATCAGGAAAACGCAAGAAGTACCATGATGAATCAACAAACGTATCCATCGTATCAGTATCACGCTTGGCTGGTTTACCGCTAACTGGGTCGATAGTATTGACCCAATCGGTAGCTGCAGCCAATGGTGATTTACCTTTCGGCAAGTAGTCTTCGACTTGCGGTAATTCAACGGGCAAATTTGGGTCAAGTACCATCGTTCCATCTTCGAGATACAGCATGGGAATAGGTGGCCCCCAATAGCGTTGACGGCTAATCAGCCAGTCACGCAGTCGATAGGTAATCGAACCCTTACCCTTGTTGTGTGATTCGAGCCATGTGATTGCGGCTTTAACGCTCTGTCCGTCGCCTTTGCCGGCTGGGATGCCATCGAGTGGACCTGAGTTGATCATTTTGCCCTCGCCTGGCCAGGCTTCTGGCATGGTTTTGCCGTCGAGGTTCTGACCTTCGGGTTGAACTACCACGATGATGTCGAGATTAAATTGGCGAGCAAAGGCGAAGTCTCGCTCGTCATGGGCTGGTACGGCCATGATGGCACCGGTGCCGTAGCCCATCAAGACGTAGTCGGCAATCCAGATAGGAATTTGGGCGCCGTTGACAGGATTGGTAGCGTAGCTCCCCAAGAAGACGCCGCTTTTCTCGCGGGCGGTGCTGGTACGGTCGATTTCTTTGGTAAGTTTGGCTTTGGCAATGTAGGCATCGACTTCAGCCTTTTTGTCGGCAGCGGTCAATTGTGCAACATACGGATGCTCTGGTGCCAGAACCATGAATGTTGCGCCCCAAAGTGTATCTGGTCGAGTGGTAAAGACGACTAAATCGCCTGCATCACACGTGAATGTAACCTCTGCGCCTTCGCTTTTGCCGATCCAGTTACGTTGCATAGTCTTGACCTGTTCGGGCCAATCGGTCAACTTATCGAGATCTTGGAGCAAGCGTTCGGCATAGGCAGTGATTTTGAAGTACCACTGCTCGAGCTCGCGCTTCTCGACTTTGGCGCCACTGCGCCAGCTACGCCCTTCGCTATCAACCTGTTCGTTTGCAAGTACAGTCTGGTCGATGGGGTCCCAGTTTACGAGTGATTTGGCGCGATAGGCCAGACCACGTTTGTAAAGGAGTTGGAAGAGCCATTGGGTCCATTTGTAGTAATCGGGCTTACAGGTGGCGAGCTCAGTACTCCAGTCATACATGATGCCGGCGATGTCGAGTGAGTTCTTGGACTCCTGAATGTTGGCATTGGTCCAATCAGCGGGATTGATGCCACGCTTGATGGCGGCGTTCTCAGCGGGCAAGCCGAATGCATCCCACCCAAAGGGGTGCATCACGTCGTAGCCGCGTGAGACGTAGAAGCGGGTTAAGACGTCGCCGATGACGTAGTTTTTGAGATGGCCGATATGCAAATCGCCACTTGGATAGGGAAACATCTCGAGGATGTAGCGATGGGGGGCATTTGGTCGACGTCCGGCATTGAAAATGCCCTCTTTAGCCCAGAACTCGCGCCATTTGGCCTCAATGGACGGATCAAAACGATCGCGCTTTTGCTCTGACATGATTGGCTCCTCAATCACAAAAAACCTCTCCCGAATTGCGGGAGAGGTACAAGTCCTGATACAGGCGCTCGGAGTTCCCTACCGCATTACACATCAAACCCACGTAGTAGTGTGGGCTGACGAAGTAGCTGTAGCGAACGTAGCGATGAAACAATCACGGTGACTCCAAAACTAGGAGTATAAAACTACTGCAAGTATAGAGGAGAGCATTGACGCTTGTCAAGTTATGGCGATGGACCCCGATGAAGGTGAATGAGCCCAAGGATGGGCAGAATAATCGGCATAAATACATATCCGGCACCAAACCCAGACCAGGCACTGGCGTACGGCAAAGGCCAGAAATATTCGATGATACTGATGCTAATTACTCCTATGAGCTCAATTACGAGCCCGATGATGAGCAGTTGTCGCTGCCCATACCATGCCCAGACGACAATGGCGAGATAGATAATGCCGGCAAAAAGCGACAAATGCGTGGGCGTCAGATCGCCGTTACGGCTCATGTATTGCCAGATGGCACGGCTACATAACGCAATGGCCCAAAATAGATAGAGTAGCGCAAGTCCACGGTAAGCGTGATGTGTCATGAATTCGCCCTAGAAAAGTGCATATGCTGTATTATAATGCGTAGTAGAGATAGGGGATAATCATCTGTCCGCACTCGATATTCGGATAGTAGGTAGTCGTAAACGTATGACCAAATCAGCATTTTTTATCTCGTTACAAAAACGTCATCTCGAGTCGCGGGGTGTAGCTGTAAAAGCAGTACGACTTGCCAAAGCACAGCGTGCTGGCATTGCGGTGCCGAGTAGCTTGGTGCTTCTCGAAGAGGGATGGCAGGCTATTGCGCAACTCGATTTACTTGCTATCCAAAAAGACCGCTTGGTGCCACGTGATGAAGGGTTGTTTATTGATGCACTTGGTTTATTTAGTGCGTTATCGGGACTATCACCGCGAATTGCTGTGCGTACATTGACCGAAACCGATAGTCCGTATCCACTTGCTGTACAAGGCATCCAGGCAACAAGTTTACGAGTTGACCGACGTGACCCAGCTGGACTTAGCCAAGCGATATGTGGCGTATGGAGTGCCATCCAACAGCTCGAAAATTGGCGTCGTGGTGATGTCCTGTTAATGAGTATGGTCGAACCACAGTTTGCAGGTATGGCGCTGGTGGCGCGTGGTTTTGAAGATGATTGGATCAATTATGTGGCGGGGGTTGGCGATGGGTTGGCACGAGGTACGGTGACCGGCATGGCAATGAGTCTGCCACGCATCTATCGAGGAGAGCATGCGCAAGCCAAACTTCCGTTTGCGCAACGGTTGCAGCACCTGTTGCGTCAGATTCGGCAGGTGTTTGGTGATGAACAATGGGAAGTCGAGTGGGCAGATGATGGTGAAACATGTTGGTTAATCGAGCTACGTCCGGTCGTGCATGCTCCCCGACGTAATGATCATTTTGGTAGTGGTGATTGGCGTGATGGAATGCCTAATTTGCCGTCGTATTTTATGGCGCAGTTGCTTCAAGGTACCCATGCCGACTTACTTGGATATTTTCGGCAATTTGACCGTATGATTGGTGATGAACGTCGATTTGTCGAAATTTTTGCAGGGCGAGTACGCTTTAACTATAGCGTGCTTGGCGATATTATGCGTCGTTGGGGGTTGCCCGGCAGTATGGCGAATGATTTGAATGACGCTGTACTGGTTGCGATTCCATTCCAGCGGTTACGTGTTATCCAGCAATTATGGCGGATGATCCATTTGACGTGGGATGTGTTGGTATGTCCGTGGCAGGCAGTACAACGGTTGATTGCTCTCCAGCAACGTTTACAGCGATATAAAGGTGAACTTGACGAAATCGTGATGGTATTGCATGAGTCCATTGTAGTGACACAACATGCGCATTTTGCACTCGCACGGGTGATAGGACCACTTGAATCATGGATGCGTCGTCAGCGAATTTATGCTGAGTGGAGTAGCCGCTATCGGTCATTGAGTCGACGTCTGATGATTGATATGGATCCGATACGTCAGTATTTAGCATTACATACCGATATTACTGAGCAGCTACGGCGCGGGGAGCAACCAGTTGATAGCGTCTATTTAGGGATGTGGGAAGAGTTATTGAATCGGTATGGGTTTCGTGGGTTGCATGAACAAGATATCGCCGCTGTCCGTTTTCGTGAGGTAAGTCAGCCGATTATTCAAAACCTTCTACAATCGACTGCTATGCACTCTGTAGCACCTCGCACCTTAAAGGGTGTGCTAGCATGGCCGATTTGGCTCTATTTGCAGCAAATAATGATGATGCGTGACCGATTGCGTACTGAGCAGTTGCGAGTCTTTGATCGCGCCCGCCGCCTGATATTACATCATGCCGAGCGTGCAGTTGAGCGAGGCTATTTGGATGATGTCCTTGACGTATGGATGTTGAGCCCGGATGAATTTGTCCGCGTGATGAATGGTTGGCGCGCCCCATCGGGCATACTTGAATTACGCAAAGCGAAGCATGCTGAATATGCCAAGCTTGATGCGCCCGCCACAATGTATCGATTTGATGATGTATTGCGTTGGAATACAACGACGCATGATATGCGTACAATCCTTGAGGGACGCAGCATCAATGATGGTATGGTGCTTGGTGTGGTATGGCGACCTGCATTTGTAGGAGCGACACTGCCAACTGGTATGGATCCACAGCAGACTATTGTAGTGATTCGTACATTTGATCGAGGATGGTTACATACGGTGTCTGGATGTGCCGGAATTGTGGTTGAACACGGTGCAGAGCTCTCGCATGCCGCTGTGCTATTGCGGACGTTATCACAGGCAGTAGTCATCGCTGTGCGTGGCGCCTATGATGTCTTACCAACTGGTACCGCAGTGACGTTAGTTGCTGGTGCTGGCTATGTCGAAAAACTTAATGCGACACCGTCGTTGTTAACAACGCGAGGTTCGGTTGGCGCACTCCCTGATTTTGGTGTTACGCATAATATTGCAGGCTTGGTGAAACGGGTGCGCGATTCATGACTGGGCGTATTTGGTGGATAGTGACAACTGTGTGGCTCGCAGTATTGTGGCTCCTGCCGCTACCAATTCGTATTGATATTGGGCGATGGGACGAGATTGCAGTTACGAACTTTTATGGTGCAGAATATGGCGCTGGCACAAGCTTCCGTTGGAGCGAACCGGAAGCCTCCATCGAGGTCGCAGGTGTTGGCGCAGGCGTATACGATATTCACATCATGGCAAGCAGTGCGGTGCCGACTGCACTTACCGTGACTGTTGCAGATACGACGCAGCGCATACAAATTACCCCTGGATTTACTCGGCACACGATTCGTGTGCCGATTCCACTTGCTTGGCATGACCGTGTTGTAGTTGCGTTGCGTGTGGCTGACCCACTGACCATAGAGCGCCGAACCGTAGGTGTGGCGCTTGACGAGATTCGCTTTGTGCCACAAGGAGTTACGTGGCCGGCCTGGCTAGCATGGTTGTTGAGTGTGGTTGTGGTTATCATCACCGCATTTTGGATGCGCTGGTGGATCCGCCCAGTACATTGGCGTTGGTTTGGTGCGCTTGCGTTCATTAGTGCGATTATTGTGTTACGTCGTGGTGATGCGGTTCAACTGTTGTGGTTGTGGTTTTTGATGAGTTCACTAAGTATGGTTGCGGTGCATCAACCATCATGGCCTCGCCGACGTATCGGTGTATTTGTAGTGCTGATGGCCGGTGCTATTGGTATTAGTATCTGGTTAATAGGAACAGCTATCTGGTCACCAATCTGGCAACTCGTTGTGCTTATCGGCGTTGTGTGGGCGATGCGCTATCGACGCTGGTGGTGGTCATACCTTCGGCTATATCGACATTGGCTATTGAGAGGCATCCTGATTGCATGTGTGGCGCTAGGCCCTATCGGCTGGATTATGGCTGCAATTATGAGTATCGCATGGCTTGGTGCACGACGTGATTGGTGGTTGGTGAAGGCAGCTGCAAGTATTGGCCCTCTCATTGATCGCTGGTTACAGGGTGGTCGTTCAGGTGGTGTCGATATTTCAAGTCGTCGTATTGGTCTCGATGTCGTACGCGCTTTTGCGATTAGTACGGTTGTCCTTGGCCATGCATCAGCAACATTGGCATATTACCCGGTTGGTCTGGCGTGGATTCCACAGTGGTTTGCGTTTGTTGGTGTTGAGTGTTTTTTTGTGTTGAGTGGCTGGTTAATCGGCGGTTTGATTATCCGGGCGTTGCCGACGTGGCAGCATGGTGATGCGGTGCAACTTTTTTTGCATCGGCGCTGGGGGCGGACGCTCCCACCATACTGGCTCATGTTGATGATTGTTGCGGTTGCAGGATGGGGTGGCGCAACCTGGCAAGTGCTGACGCCATATTGGCTGTTTGGTCAAAATATCTGGCAGGCACATCCGCCGTATTTTTTTGTGGCATGGAGCCTAGCTGTCGAGGAGTGGTTTTATTTGCTGACCGCACTTGGTGTTGCATTGTTGGCTCGGGTGATGCGACCAGCACGTGGACTGTTGCTTGTTTTGCTCATATTGACGCTTATTCCTCTCATGCTTCGCACCTGGTTGGCACTCGGCGATTTGCCGTGGGAGGCTGGCTTGCGTCAGTTCGTACCGCTACGCCTTGACGCTATTGCTCTCGGTATGTTGATGGTATGGAGCTGGCATCTGCGCAATCGAGTTGTGTTACCGTTGCTCACTTGGATTGGTGTTGTGGGGGGAGTAGTCAGCGTGTGGTTCTTTTGGCAGAGTCATACTGCACTCGATAGTGCAGTGTGGGCGCGTGTGCTACTAATTCCATTGACGACGTTGAGTGTGGCTCTGCTTCTACCAGCCTTGGCATCTTGGCAGAGCGTAGTCTCCTTATGGTGGCACCATCGCATACAATATATTGCAGCAATCTCATACTCGCTCTATCTTGTCCATATTCCTTGGCGGTTGACTGTCGAAGGCCTTTTTGGTGGTATTGGACTGACTTGGTGGCGCGATATCCTGATTACAATGATATATTTGATGGGAGCGGTGTGGTTGGCGGGTCAGTGGTATCGTCTGTTTGAGACACCATTGATGGCCCTCCGTTGGCCCGACAAAACGGAAACCCCTCGTCGGGTTGACGAGGGGTAACTGGTGCCGATAGGTGGAATCGAACCACCGACCTAACGATTATGAGTCGTTCGCTCTAACCGCTGAGCTATATCGGCGCAACGAATGGCAGTATAGCAGTTTGGCATGACGATGTCAAACACAATTTGACCGTATAACGCGATTGAACACTAGAAATGTAGAGGGTATTGATGCTGCGACCTTTTTTGGTAGGACGCCGAAAATACATGACCGTAGTGGTACTCATCTTGTTGGCAATCCTGGTACGGCTGGGGCTGTGGCAACTTGATCGCCATAATCAACGCATGGAGCAAAATAGCAAAATTATGAGTCGGATGACGATTGCTCCTGCCGAATTAATTGATATAGAAGCACTCGATCCTGCACAGCGAGACTATCGCAATATCGTCTTGCGTGGAACATATGACACCACTGAACAGATTTTATGGCGTAATCGTGAGTATAACGGCCGTACTGGCTACCATGTCTTGACCCCACTTGTATTGAATGATGGCCGAGCAATCTTGGTCAATCGGGGGTGGATATATTATCAAGAGGGGCTAGGTGATTGGCAAAGCACCTATCCTGCACCGGTTGGTGTACAAGAGGTACTCGGGGTCTGGCGCATTTCACAAGCCGCGTTTGATCAAATCAATGAAGTGCCGCTCAAAGATGGCCGGCGTGATAAGTGGTTTTATGTGGATGTGGCATCTATCGATGCGCAGGTGCCATATGCATTGGTGGATGGGTTTGTTGACATCCAACCGGACGGATCTGCACCACTGGCTGGAGTGCCAATTCCCACAGCAACCGAGGATATGGGGATGGGGTCGCATTTGAGTTATGCGGTACAGTGGTTTGGCTTTGCGGTGATTTTGCTAGTGGGATACATCGTCGTGCAGCTGCGGCGCCCACTGACATAGGCGCCGCTTACGGCAGAAGATCTAGTAGGTGATTTGACTATAAATCTGGCGCTGGCCGAGTTTTTCACGGCCAGCCAAAAACGACAACTCAATCAAAAACGCAGCCTCAACTACGGTGGCCCCAGCGGTCTCAGCTAACTCACAAGCAGCCGCAATGGTACCACCAGTAGCAAGTAGGTCATCAATTACGATGACGCGGGCGCCTGGTGCAAAGGCATCTTTGTGTATCTCGAGGGTAGCAGTGCCGTACTCGAGCGCATACTCGAGTTTGTGGGTGTCAGCAGGGAGCTTACCGACTTTGCGGACTGGTACGAGTCCAATGCCGAGTGCGTAGGCTAGGGGCGCCCCAAAGATAAATCCACGTGATTCAATGGCAACGACGGCATCGATGTGTTGATTGCGGTAGCGTTCAACAAAGATGTTGATTGCCTGTTGCAATGCATGACCATCACGCAGAAGTGTGGTGATATCTTTGAACTGAATGCCCGGAATCGGGAAGTCAGGGATGTTACGGATGTACGATTCAAGTGGATTGGTCATGGTGTTATGTTCCCTTCGAGTAGTTGACGTAACTGTTGGTCTGCAGTGGTAACCGCATCGGCTGGACTTTGGGCTCCGACTACCACCTGTGTAATCATGGCGCGTAACACAGCATGGACATCATAGCGCAATAATGCACTTGGTGGGGCTATAGCTTGTAAGGCGGCCTCGCGAATATTAGTGGCTATGGGGTCTTCGTCTAGACTAACAAGGCGATTGACTGGCTGGAGACCACTATTAAGCAATCGTTGTTGCGCATCAGTTTGTATCAAGGTATTCAACAAGATGCGAGCCGCCTCAACCTCGGTAGGGCTGAGCCGTTGATTTAGCACTACTGTAGTTGTGCGTATATATGGTTGTGCTGATTGATTGGTGAGACTAAGGATCGGTAATGCGCTGATGCCTACTGCGCTCCCCCATAATTGTTGATAGGTCCGTTGCTGGCTTGAATCGTCAATGACCATGGTCATTTGACCGGCGCCTACGCTGCGTTTGACGCTGAAAATAGTATTGAGTCGGGTGAGTAACAAAGGGTCACTGTTGAGGGAGTTGAGCCAACTTAACCATGCCTCAGTGCCACTACGCCCACTCGTTCCGAGCACGACACTCCCTTGGGCATCGATGATTTGTCCGCCGAATGCAGAGAGATATCCACCAAAATTATCAAACGACAAATCGGCGCCGAGCCCCCATTGCGGTGTCGCTGTTAAGCTCCGTGCCATATTGAAGAGCTCGTCGGTATATACGGGTGCGCTCAGGACGTTGCGCTGATTATAAAAAAGAACGGGGAGCTCATACGTGATTGGGAGGCCAATGAGTTCAATTGCATCCTGTTGATTTCGTATTTGTCCAGTAGATACAATTTCTGGATCGATGACGTTGCGACTACTGATGTCGATGAGTGTATCAAGTGGCAGTGCAATGCTCTGTGATGCAATCTGGTGTAATTGACTATTACTAAGGAGTACCACATGGGGACCACGTGATTGTGGCCAGGTGGTTTGAATTTCATTGACGATAGTGGCAACCGGTATACGTTGGACCACAACATTTATGTTGTTGGTAGTGGCAATATATTGCAGGAGATCATCCAGAGTATTACCGGTTGCCCCGCCGAACGCATGCCAGACAATCAACGTAGTTGGTGCTGGTGGCAGGGTAGGTTGTGGTGTCGGTTGAGCGACACTGTTGGTGCAGGCAGTCAACCAGCTAAGACAAACAACCATGAGCCAGATCCAACCACGTTGATACCGCACAATTACACCTCGAACGTCGCGCGTGGCACCAATGCAGGAATTTCCATGCCGTCAGCGATATAAGCATAGTCAGCCTTATCGTGGGTTGTCATGGCAAAGTGGCGCCCTTGGGCATCGAGGGCAATCATGTTCATATTGATCTGGTTCTTGGGCATATCGATGGTGCGCATGTCAGCAAATGCGCTGTTCACAGCCTCTTCGACGCTCATGCCAAAGCGCATGTTCATCACGGTGGTACGGGCTAGACTACAGCGAATGGCGATCTCACCGAGCCCAGTACAGGCAGCGCCGCCGTAACGGTTATCGCAGTAGTTGCCAGCGCCGATGATGGGTGAATCGCCGAGGCGGCCGGGGTACTTCCAGGCCCAACCACTGGTGCTGACAGCTGAGGCGATATTGCCGTGGCTATCAATCGCGATAAAGTTAACGGTACCAGCGACCTTTTGGGGGTCGGTGGCGAGCTTGCTTGACTGACTAATCAAGGCTTTGATATTAGCGAGACCGTCATTGGCCCATTCAGGGCCGAATTTACCGGCAAGTCCGTCGCTCCAGGTCTTCTCGGCTTCGGGGCTGAGCAAATTCTCAAATGTGAAGCCCTTTTCTTTGGCGAACATCTCGGCACCCTCACCGACAAGCATGACGTGATGCAATTCCTCCATCACTTTGCGGGCGACGCTGATGGGGTGACGCACGTTCTTGATAGCACCGACACAACCAGCGCGTAGATACTTGCCGTCCATGATTGAGGCATCAAGCTCTACTTGTCCAAGCACATTCGGATAGCCACCGTAGCCGACCGAATTATCGAGGGGGTTATCCTCGACGGGCCAGGTGCAGGCCTCGACGGCCTCGATGGCAGTGCCGCCGTTTTGCAGAATCTCCCAGCCTTTTTTGAGGCCAATGTCACCGTTTGCACTCGCAATGATAATCACGTCTCGAATCCTCTCTGATACAACGCGACAGAACTTATGCTTGATACTGAGCAAAAAGCACGACGGCATTTTGCCCACCGAAGCCGAAGGCATTGACCATTGCTGCGCGCACCATAGTCGCACGTGGCGCATTTGGTACGTAATCGAGGTCACAGGCTGGGTCTGGGGTCTCATAGCCCATTGTGGGTGGTACCACTTGATGCATCAAACTCTTGACGGCGCCAATGGCTGCCAATGCTCCGGCCGCCCCGGCGGTATGTCCGAGCATCGACTTGATTCCACTAATTGCGATATGTGGCGCATGGTCGCCGAATGCTTTGTGAATTGCCGCAGTCTCGGCTGCATCGCCCATGGGAGTTGCTGTACCGTGTGCGCTAATGTGATCAACCTGGTCGGGCGTCATCTCGGAATCCTCGAGGGCGCGCGTAATGGCGAGCGCTGCGTATGTGCCGTCGGGGGCGGGTGCGGTGAGGTGGAACGCATCTTCGGTTGCACCGAATCCGACCATCTCCGCATAAATCGTCGCCCCACGGGCCAGCGCGTGGTCAAGTTGCTCGAGAATCAGCACACCACACCCCTCGCCGCCTGCTGTCCCTTTGCGGTTGGCGTCGAATGGCCGGACGGCCCGGCTTGGGTCGTCACCGGCCGGTGCAATTGCCCCAATCACCCCAAAAGCCATCGAGTTGAGCGCAGTCACGCCGGCATCGCTCCCTCCAGCTATTCCGATTGTGCAATCGCCGCGTTGCACCATGCGGAATGCCTCGCCGATGGCGTAGGTACCGGTAGCGCAGGCCATGACTGGCGTGGTATTGGGACCGTGCAAATCATGGGCCATAGCTACGTGACACGAGCCCATGTTGTAGATGAATGTCGGCAGGTAGAGCGCATCCACACGCTTGCGTTGTTTGGCCTCAAAGGTAATCGTCTGCTGTTCGACCTCGGCAGTGCCACCGAGCGAGGTGCCAATGACTACACCGACGCGCGAGCGGTCAACCTTGTCAAGGTTGAGCTGGCTGTGGCGGATAGCCTCACCGGCGGCGGCAAGCGCAAATTGAGCGAAGCGGGCAGTGCGCTTGGCGGTCTTGGGGTCCATATAATTGAGTGGGTCAAAGTCTTTGACCTCGGCGGTAATGGTATAGGGGATGTCGTTGGGGTTGTAGCGGGTGGCAAGTGTCACACCTGAGCGACCGGTGAGCAGTCCATCCCAAAAGGATGAGACATCGTTGCCAATTGGCGATACTGCGCCCATACCAGTCACGACGACACGATGTTGAATACGCATACGAGGCATGAAAAACCTCTTTTAACAATGGAGAATCTTTGACTGTATTGTACGACAAAAGCAGTGTGATGAAAACAAAAACCGGGCGTGCACCTGCGCACGCCCGGAGTGGTGAACAATTATGCGGTGACAATCACGCCGTAGCGCCCATCGGCGCGACGATAGAGTACGCGGACTTGGAGGTCATGGTCACGATAGACAAAAAAGCTATGTCCGAGGAGCTCCATCTGCTCCAGTGCTTCGTCATCGGCCATCGGTTTGATGTTGAACGATTTGGTACGCACAATCTCGGTGCTTTCTGAGACAACATCGGCGATCTCGGCCATACTCGGCGAGTCATCGTGGCGTTGTTTGTTACGCCAGTGCTTGCCTTTGTAGCGCTCGATTTGGCGGCGGAGCGATGAGACGGCCTCATCGATGGCCAGCATCAACTCGTGAGCTCGCTCTTCGGCCCGAAGCAACACCCCGTTTGCGCCGGCCAAAGTCAACTGTACGCGGTGGTGCTTGTCCTTCTGGCTGACGTCGACGGTAATAGTGCGGATCGGGCTGAGGTAGCGTTGCAACACGGCCAACTTTTCGTCAATGCGGGTGCGTGTTGCGGGGCTGAGGTGTCCGTGCTGGGTGCGAACGATTAACTCCATAACGTCCTCCCAAAATGTTTTGTGTGGTGCGGGGATGCACCACTCGCCAATCTGCGGTGACTGACGAAACCGTTGCGGTTGAGACGATTGTAGCATGGAAGATTAAGACATTCAATGAGTGGACGATTTAGATATAATGAAAAAAGACTGAAGATTGCTTTTTGATAAATTGGAGCATCCTATGCGCTATATCGACAATCTCGACATCACCGACGCCACGCGCAATTTGGCGCTCGAAGAATACTCCATCCGCAACAAACTCGCCGATGAGGACTTGCTGCTCTTCTACGTTAATAGCAATGCCATCATCATCGGCCGTAACCAGAACACCGTCGAGGAGATTGACAGCGACGTCGTGGCCGCTAAGCACATCCAAGTCGTCCGGCGCGTGTCGGGTGGCGGAGCGGTCTATCATGACAACGGTAACCTCAACTTTAGCTTTATGACGCGCGATGTCAATGGTCGATTCAATCGCTACGACACCTTCAATGGTCCCGTGATTGCCGTTCTGCACGACCTCGGCATCCCGGCCGAGTTGAGCGGACGCAACGACATCGTCGTTGAGGGGCGCAAAATCTCGGGCAATGCTCAATTTGCTGCCTCTGATCGGATGCTGAGCCACGGTACACTGCTCGTCGACTCGAACGTCGATGAACTCGTCGCTGCACTTCGTCCCAAACCCGGCAAGGTCGAGTCCAAAGGTATCAAGTCGATTCGCAGTCGTGTGGCCAATATCAACGAGTTCTTGGCGACGCCTATCACGGCGGTTGAGTTGCGTGAGCGTATTTTGGCAAAAATCTTTGGTACTAGCGATCGGGCCCATATCCCCAGTGTGGCCATGTCTGATGCAGATTGGCAAGGGGTGGCCGAGTTGCGCACCAGTCGCTACGCTAACTGGGATTGGAACTACGGGCGCAACCCGGGTGCCAACGTGCAACGCTCCCAACGCTTCGCTGGCGGCGAGGTCGATGTGCGCCTTGATATCCAAAACAACCATATCGCCGCCGCTAGTATCTTTGGTGATTTTATGGGTCAAGGCGAGATGTCCGAGTTGACGAATCACCTGGTTGGTGTGACTTATGAGCGTATAGCCATTGAGCAGACCTTGGCGAACGTCGATACTACCCACTACATCGCCAATGTCACCAAGGATGAGCTGTTGAGTCTGATCGCGCCGTAATTAAGGAACTAGGGATGTCAAGGGCGCCCTGTCGGACGCCCTTCGCATATTGTCAGCATGGACGCTGCACGCAATGCCTAGATGCGTAGTGAGAGGCTGCCGTAGGAGAAGAGTGCACGGCAATCCGAGATGGGCAAGGGTTATTACGCAACGTGTCGTTCGTTGGCTGACCATGCAATGACGGCGTGTGGCATAGATTATAGGGACGTTGCTCTGCGCCTCGGTGTGAGGTTAGGTGTGAAAGGGGCGCCACAACGGGTGAGGAGGGCACTGTTGCTCTGTGCCTCAGCGCCTCGGTGCGAGCGAGGGTGTGTAAGGGGCGCCATATGTGCCACCCGTACGGATAGTGAGATTCGCGTCGTGGTGAATCATGCGTTGTAACGCACTATCATTTATTAAATTCTCATGGATTCTTCATCAATGCATATTGATTTGCCCAAAACAACTGAGGTACATTGAATTAGGGTCTCATACATTGTTGACAACTGCATTTATTTACCTCAGGTGATATGACGTCCCCCCCTCGTGAAAGAGTTGTATTTTAATGAAAACATGGATGCTTATTACTGCCGTGATGGTCGGCGCACTGTTCAATGTGCCTTCAGCCACCCACGCACAGGGCCCCGCACGCCCAAAAGTAGCGCAACCTGCATGTACTATAACAGGCACCGCACGCAATGACGTCTTGCGTGGTACGAATAGAGCCGATGTCATCTGTGGGCTTGACGGGAACGACGTCATCTACGGCTTTGGCGGTGATGACATACTCATCGGCGGGACAGGCCACGATACTCTGCATGGTGGTGCTGGTAACGATACCCTGCATGGTAGTGCTGGTAATGACACACTGCATGGTGGTACTGGTAATGACATACTGCATGGTGGTACTGGTAATGATCGACTTGATGGTCAGGCCGGCCATGATATCATTCGTGGCGAGGCAGGCACGGATGTTTTGGTTGGTGGCGATGGCGATGATGCACTTAATGGTGGCGTCGGGCGCGATATGATACGCCCAGGCAGTGGCGATAACTCCTGTGCACTGGATGGTAGAGATAGAATGGTCGGTCGCTGTAACATTGATCTCAATCCGCCGGTCTTCGTGCCAATAGACCCCGTGCGTAACGTGACTGCCGGTGAAACGATAGTTTTTGAGTGGATGATAGAGGATGCATCGCCGATTGAATGGTCGTGGATATTTATCGGGGATACAGCTGGTTTGATTACTGACTGGTGCGGGCAGGGGATTCTTGATACACCGATTGCGACTGAGGCTTCATCTGATGGCACAGTCACTATCTCGACATACCAGATTGAGTGTGCCATACCAGCAAATGCAGTGAACGGTGAGTATTTTGTTGAGCTGAATGCCGTTGATGTCTTCGGCAATTATGCAACACCAGTGCGCATTGTGCTCATGGTTGCGAATAATGTGCGTGTTGATCTCAATCCGCCGCTCATCGCACCAGTGTCCCTTACGCGTAGCGTGACTGCCGGTGAAACAGCACTCTTTGAGTGGATGGTAGAGGATGAGTCGCAGATTGACACATCGTGGATGTTCATCGGTGGTACATCAGGTTGGGTCACTGAGTGGTGTGGATTTGCGATTATTGCCACGCCGGTTGCAGCTGTGGCGTCATCTGATGGCACAGTCACCACCACGACATACCAGGTTGAGTGTGCCATACCAGCAAGTGCAGTGAACGGAGAGTATTTAGTTCAGCTGAATGCCGTCGATGTCTTCGGCAATTATGCGACACCAGTGCGTCTTGTACTCGTGGTTGCGAATGGTTCGAGTGACGATGATGCACCAGCGATTTCACAACTTGCTGCATCGGCAACGGTTGTGAGCGCAAGCGACCCGCTCACAATATCATGGCGGCTCGATGACGAAACTGGGATTAGCAGTGCCGGTGTATGGATGGCAAAAGACGGTTATTGGTTTGCAGATCCAGCTGGTCGTGGATCATATGCCATGTACACGCCACCCGAGGGAGTTGTTATCCCTGAGGCATCGGGATCTGGAGTAGCCATGCAGTATACCCAACAAATTGCCTGGAATTCACACGCTGTTCCAGGCCGGTATACCGTCTGGCTGAGCGTCCGTGATACGCTTGGTAACAGTAAGTTTGTTCAGACGGCTGTGGTTGTGGAAATCCGCTAAACCGCCCTTGCGTGCCACCCATACAGGTTGTTCGGTATAAGCCGATCGCTTGTGTGGGTGGTTTTTTGTATGTGACTACTTGCGATGCTCGTCCATACAGTATGCATACATTATTTCAAATCTATTTGAATATTTAAAATCAATTTGAAATATTATTTCCAGTAAAACCACGCTTGTTTTTTGACATAAAAAATATCTGTAAGCATAGCGAGTGTGTATATGATATAAGATGAGTGGATACCGTTCACGACGCACGAGGTGGTGTGATGTTGCTCCTAAAACAACCAATTTTTGAGATTATCTTTTTTCTTGAGAAAGGTGAGCAACCCATGACCTCTTCTGCACAATCCGTGGTTACGACAGTGACACAGACCCTCCCCACGTTGCTTGACGACACACTTGTCGGCATCTACCTGTTTGGTTCACTGGTGTGGGGTGATTTCGACGAAGACACGAGTGATATCGACATCCTCGTCGTGTTGCATCGTGATATCGACGATGCATTATTCACAACACTAAATGCCTTCCATGACGATTTGGTACAACAATACCCCTATTGGGCTGGACGGGTTGAGCTGGTCTATATCAGCGTTGAGGCGCTGAATACTTTTAAAGAAAAACGCAGCCCAATAGCGGTGATGAGCCCGGGGGAGCCCTTCAATATCAAAGACGCTGGGCTTGATTGGTTGATCAACTGGTACACCATCCGCGATCAAAGTCAGGTGCTCTATGGTCCTGTGCCAACCACGATTATTCCATCGATTACCCGAGCGGAGTTTACCGACGCGGTGCGTATGCAGGTGGATGAATGGGGCGATTGGGTTGAACATTCTCGTGAATCGCGGCCGTCCCAGGCCTATACGATTTTGACGATGTGTCGGGCGCTATATGCCTGGCAAGCGGGTGTGCAAACCTCCAAACGCCAGGCTGCTGAATGGGCAATGCAGGCGCTACCCGAACAGGCGCAAATCATCGCCAATGCACTCGAGTGGCGGCGGGATCATCGCAATAATGACATCAATCATATGGCTACGTATCGCTTTGCGGTGGAGATGGTGCGGGTGGTGAGTGACAAGATGGGGATTGTGCGCCTGTAGGTCAGGCTCCACATAATGGCGTTGTATGCTGCAGTTGTTGTTGAAAGGAACCTCTGATGTCTGATGATTCATCCAAGCCCAAAGGCCCTGCGTCGTATTTTCCATCAATAGAAAAGAAGTATGGCCAACCAATCGCATATTGGCTCGATATTGTGGCAAAAATGACTGATATGACGCACATGCAGATGGTCAATGAGCTCAAAACGACCTACAACATGGGCCATGGTCACGCCAATGCCATTGTGGCGTACGTGCGGTCACGGTAGGGACGGTTCACAAACCGTCCCTACTGGTGTTCGTGAACCACCCCTACCGCTGATAGATGCGTTGCTGGTCACTGAGCTGCGTGATTTGCACGTCGGGCTGATCGGGGAAGAGCTCTACGGATAGTGTGCCATCGGCGTTGACCTGGAGCGCCACGCTCCCAAAAGCGGGTCCTACTCCCATGATGTAGCCAACGGGCATGGGGGCCATAGGCTGGGCAGGGTTCATTTGAATGGGGGCACCGTCCGCATCGAGGCGTTGGCCATCGGCGAGCCCGTAGACCACCACGCCATCGGCGCTGGTCAGCTGATCGGGCGTGGGCTGTTCAGTTTCAATCACCAAGAATGTTTGGCGTGGGTCGCCGGCTGGGTCTTGCCACCATCCCGTCGAAAAGACCCAAGCTTGGGTGTCGACTTCATGTGGGGCAATGGACAGATGCCCGTAGGCATACGTGGTTTTCCCTGGCACTTGACCGCCAGGTACAGGCTTGCTGGCGTTGGCGTAGTCGCTAACCGCGCGGCCGCTGTACCCCATGGTTCCCTGCAGGAACCAGTTGCCACTGGCACTGCCGACCACGTCGTGGTCGATTTTGCCCCAGCGTGGCTCACTGGTGCGTTGCATGATGTTGCTGTATTGCTCGGCCAGTTCAGGTGTGAAAAAGCGTGTGGGATCGGCGGTGTAGGGCTTCCATGAGTCGGCATAGATGTATGCCAGCGGATTGGCAAGCCCACTCAGCCACACATCGGCTGCCCACACGTTGAAGTCGAGCGGGTTATCGCGTTGTTGGCCAAATTCTTCACCTGCTTTGATGGCAATATTGGTGCTCACGTTGCTTTGACTCTCGACCGTGGCTGCCACATCAGCAAGTGCACCGGTCAAGCGATTGACTACCATGTAGACCGTGTAGACACCACAGCCATGATTAATGACCACGCGGTGCGACGTAGGACTCCCGAGCGAGCCTACCTCGATGATTACTCCATCAGCAGGGGCGGTGATAGGCAGATAATCGGCTTCGGTGCGTGCCTCAGTGGCAATGTTGAGTGTTTTGATGCCGATGTAGGCGTGATCAATGGGCGTCACATGATCATAAATCATGGCTCCATAGGGAATCGATGCATCGAGTTGGTCGACCGGCAAGAACGAATGCGTGAAGGTGACATCACTCGGGGCGCACGTCGCCGGGGCTTGACCATGATTGACGAGTGTATCGAGAGCTGGGTACCAATCGGGTTTGCTGCCATCGGCATTCGTGGGGAGATCGCCGGGGATGGGGTAGCTCCAAGCGCCGTTTTTGCAGACGTAGAGCTCGTTCATGAATACCGTGTTGCCAGGTGTATCACAGGCCATACCGACCTGCACCATGTCGTAGGCGTGGTCTGGTACTTGGTCGAAGTTTGTTTCATCCGCATCAGACTGAGCAGATTGCCATGCCAACATGCCGGCGCTGTTGCGCATGCAGATGACCTCTGTACCATCAATATTGGCACGCTCGTCGGCAGTGTCACACGGGCCATCGATGCGCACTGGCTGGCTCTGGTTGCTATCAGCTTGATTGGCTGGCATCCAGGCGAGCATCCCGGCACTGTCTAACATACAAATCGCTTCTTGGCCGTCGATGGTAACGCGTTCGTCGGCGTTGTTGCAGGTGGAATCCATGCGTGGTGCGGTATTGTTACTCGACGTCTGATCGGTGGTATTGGAGTTCTGTGACCCGCACGCACTAAGCAACAGTCCCCATAGGAGCCCGATAAGTAGCGTATAGCGCAACATAATGATCATCCTTGATGTGCATGAATCGGCTGATTGGATTAGAGATGCTATGGGTGGTGGAATAAGAGCGGTACGGGCGGACCCGGACTGCTTTCGAATTATGCTTTTTTACTGAGCAGCGTATTGACGATGAAATCGAGCACAAACCAGATGACAAAGCAGCAACAATTAACGGAATCTGCTGCATCAGCAGAGCTCGTGCCCCGACCACACGTACGAGTGAATACATCCCATACTCCTCTGGCGATTTGTATTGAAATTGTGCAGAATTGTGCCCGTAGTGTACCACAATGATGTGTCTGGTGTGTTCATACAAATGAGTGATATGACTGAAGGGGTACTGATGAAAGGAAGGCCACAAGTTGGAGTATAATTCCCTATGTAGTGTAGAGTCGCAGTTGCGCAGTGTTGCGTAAATGACAAGAAAGGTCGACCTCATGACACATCAGCAGTTTGACGGACTGTTGCAGTGGCGTTGTATTGGTCCATTCCGTGGCGGTCGCGTGGTTACCGTCGCTGGTGATCCGCACGACAACAACGTGTTCTACTTTGGGGCCTGTGCTGGTGGCGTCTGGAAGACAGACGACGCTGGGCAGTTCTGGTACAACGTCTCAGACGGCTTTTTCAAGACTTCGTCGGTTGGTGCACTTGCCGTGTCAGAGTCAGACCCAAATGTGGTCTGGGCTGGTATGGGTGAGGCCACCATCCGTATTGACGTATCGCATGGTGACGGTGTCTATCGTTCAACCGATGCCGGCAAAACCTGGAAGCACATGGGGCTTAGCGACACCCGTCACATCGCCAAGGTGCGCATCCATCCCACCAACCCCGACATCGTCTGGGTGGCGGCTTTTGGTCATGCCTTCGGTCCCAACGAAGAGCGCGGCATCTACAAGACCATTGATGGTGGCGAGACATGGCGCAAGGTGCTCTACCGCGACGAGAACTCGGGTGCCATTGACTTGACCGTTGATGCCACCAACCCCCGCATCTTGTATGCCACCACCTGGGAAGGGCATCGCAAGTTCTGGGAGATCTCGAGTGGTGGCCCAGGCTCAGCCGTGTATCGCTCAAAAGACGGCGGCGAGACATGGGAGGATATCTCCAACAAGCCAGGTTTGCCCAAGGGCACACTGGGCAAGATGGGTATCACCGCCTCTCCTGTGCAAGCCGGCCGTGTGTGGTGTTTGATTCAGCATGCCGAGGCACCTGGTCTCTACCGCTCAGATGATGGTGGTGACACGTGGAAGCATGTCAGCGATAACGAGTGGCTCGTTTCACGCGCCTGGTATTACATGCACGTCCACGCCGACACTCAAGACGCAAACACCGTCTATATCAACAACTTGTCGTTCTGGAAGTCAACCGACGGTGGCCACACATTCAACCCCATCGACACGCCACACGGCGACAACCACGACTTGTGGATCTCACCCGTGTACAACCGCCGCATGATTCAAGGCAATGACGGTGGTGCTAATGTGTCGTTCAATGCCGGTGGTACATGGACCAGTGTCTACAACCAGCCGACTTCGCAGTTCTACCACATCGGTGTCGACAACCGCACGCCATACCGTGTCTACGGCACGCAACAAGACAACAGCTCACTCGCCGTGCCAAGCCGCACGCCGAGCAGCTCAATCCCGTGGAGCGCCGTCGTGATTGCTGGTACCGGTGAGAGCGGTTACATCACGGTTGACCCCAAAGACGACAACATCGTTTACTTAGGTGCCATCGGTTCATCATCGGGTGGTGGTAACTGTTTGCAGCGCTACGACGAGCGTACCAAGCAGATTCGTTTGGTGACGACCTGGCCCGAGGCAACCACTGGTGAGGGTGCCATCTCGCACAAATACCGCTTTGCCTGGACCTACCCCATTGTCTTCTCACCACATGATCCGAACGTGCTCTATGCCGCTGGTAATGTGGTCTTCAAGACGACCAACGAGGGCCAAAGCTGGACGCCAATTAGCCCCGATTTGACCCGCAACGACCCAAGCAAGTTGCAAATCACCGGTGGCCCAATTGACCGTGACTCAGTCGGCGCCGAGGTGTACTGCACCGTCTTCTCGTTCACCGAGTCACCTCATCGCCGTGGCGAGTTGTGGTCGGGTAGCGACGACGGCTTGATCCATGTATCACGCGATAATGGCGCGAGCTGGCAGAACGTGACGCCGAGCGACTTGCCCGAGTGGGCGATGGTCACCTCGATCGAGGTCTCACCACACGACGCAAACACGATTACTTTCTCGGCTGCACGTCACAAGATGGACGACTACGCCCCATACATCTACCGCTCAACAGATAGCGGCAAGAGCTGGGTGCGCGTGGTAAGCGGTATCGCCGGCGATCACTTTGTGCGCATTGTCCGTGAGGACTCGGTACGCAAGGGCTTGTTGTTCGCTGGTACCGAGACCAACTTATACGTGTCGTTCAACCATGGCGACAGCTGGGAGTTGTTCCAGCTCAACTTGCCGGTCACGCCAATCTACGACTTGATCATCAAGAACGATGATTTGGTCTGTGGCACGCACGGTCGCGCAATCTGGATTTTGGATGACATTACGCCGTTGCGCCAGTACAACCCAGCCGTCAACGCACAGCCAGCCCACTTGTTTGCGCCACGCACGACGGAGCGTATCTTGGCGGCATTGTTTGAGTCCGAGGACGATGCAGGCAAGCCAGGTAAGAACTATATGGCCGGTTTGGGCGATGTCTGTGCGCACACTGTAACTGTCTCTCCCGAGGGCTATATCGAGCGTCACTTCCTTGACTCAGGGACTAATCCTCCACGCGGTGCGATTATCACCTACTGGCTCAAGGAGACTGCCGCTGAGCCGATTCGCTTGGCGTTCTACGACAGCAAGGGTGGCCTCGTCAACGAGTTCTTTAGTCGTCCTGAGGGCGCTAAGGTTGAGAAGTCGGACGACAAGCACGATTTGCGTCGCACCACCGCTAATACCGGTTGGAACCGCTTTATTTGGGACATGCGCGTCAAGCCGTTACCCAAGATTGTTGGTAAAGATCCCGTATCAGGCTCACTGATCTATGGCCCCAAGGTTGCGCCTGGCCAGTACACGGTTGAGTTGACTGTGGGTGGTCAGAAGTTCAGCCAGCCGCTGACGATTGTGGCCGATGCATTCAGCGATGCTAGCCAAGAGGATCTCGAGGCACAGTTCAACATGCTGATGCAGATTTACAACCGCACTGGCGATGCTGTTATGGCACTCAACCAGATGCGTGATGCTCGAGCGCAGCTCGATGGCCTCAACAAGCGTTTGGCGGATACGCACCCCGAGCTAGCTGCTCAGGCCAGCGCGTTGCGCGCCAAGGTGCTTGAGCTTGAGAAGCAGATTACCGTGCCCGACGTCAAGCCAGGTTGGCCTGGACAGATGAACCACGGCACCAAGTTGTTTGCCAAGTTAGGTGCGATTGCTGACGCAGTCTCGGTAGGCAACTATCGCCCAACCGATCAGGCTGTGGCTTCGTTCAGCAACATGTCCGAGGATTTGGACGAGGTGTTGAGCGGGATGCGCGGCTTGGCCAGTGGCGAGCTTGCCGACTTTGCTAAAAAAGTCGCAGCCGCTGGCGTCGGGAACATCATTCTGTAGCTTCGGTTGATCAAGCCCCGGGGTGTGCGATTGCACGCTCCGGGGCTTGTGTGTATCTGAAGACGTAACCAGATTCTGCACCTAGTATAGTTGTTGTTGCGATTATGCAAAAGGCCACAGCTGTCGCCGATAGGGGCATTGTCTGTAGGTTTTAGTCATATCGGCGCTGGGGCGTGCAACTGCACGCCTAGTTGCGTCCGAGTTCGACTTGGCGCTGACACCATTGATACAAGGCGTCATAGATGACAAAGCCCTCGCGCAGGATGCGATCGTCGTCGTCGGGGTAGCGCCAGCCGAGCCCATCAAGGATAGCGCGAAACCCTGCACCCTCGCTCTTTTGATGCGGGCTCTGCTTGATGTCAGCTGTGCCGACAATCTGCCCAAGCAGGACGAGAGCAGGATTATTGGTAAGGTTGGATTTGCGCATCAACACCTCAAAAGATGACTCGAGGCCATCGCGGGCGTAATCGCTACCATCGACATGGTAGAGGATGGCCCCCATGCGCAGCGCCTCGTCGGGCGTGGCCTCATCACTAAAAACAAACTGGGGCTCGTGATCAACAAAGCGAGTAATCAGCCAGGCACAGCCGATGCGCCCGACTTTGATGTGTGATTTGGTTAGCCACTTCATGCGGTATTCTCCATGATATATTCCTCAAATTCATTGTACATGTCACGGATTAATTATTTCAATCTGTGGATTATGGATGACATAACACATTTCTGTCGTCGCGTTGCCGCGATTATCAATGTCGGGACGTTGTGTAATGCAACGCATGCCCACTTTTTGCATGACAATGCCTGAGGCAGGGTTATTGATGTCGTGCGTGGCACTGATTACTGGGGTTTTGAGCGCCGTGAACTCATATGCGATGACCGCGGTAATCGCCCCGGTCATGTAGCCGTGATTCCAGCACTGTTTGTGCAGGACATAGCCGAAATCGCGCTCGCCTGCGTAGCGTGGATGTTCAGCTGAGCCGATGCCAATCCAGCCGATAAGGTGCTGGTCGAGTTGGCGCACGATTGCCCAGTTGTATGCATTGGGGACGGCCAGCTGACTATTGGCGATGCTGCCGGTGAACCAATCGCGACACGCTGTCTCGTCCATGGTGCCGAAGTGCATGTAGGCCACCGTCTCGGCATCGCCGATAATCTGCCATAATGCGGGCCAATCGGCCTCGATAAAATGACGCAAGATAAGTCGAGGTGTGGTGAGTTGTAGCATGTATGTCCTTGAATAGAAGATTGAACGCATGATAACACGTGACCAAGTATGCGATCATTTGCGGCGCCTGGGTGTTCATGGTGGTCAACGCCTTGAGGTACATAGCTCATTGCGGCGTATTGGTTGGGTGACGGGTGGTGCCAAAACAGTGGTGCAGGCATTGATGGATGTGGTGACACCAACCGGTACGTTGGTGATGTCGGCGTACCCGGTAAGTAAACCAATCCCGTTGACTGCTGAGGAACAGCAACATGGGTTACTTGCCAAAGTACGGTTGCATGACTTAGCGTATCGTGGCGCATCGGGTATGGGCGTGATTGCAGATGCCTTTCGGGATGCGGATGAAGTCCAGCTTGGCCCCGGATTCCATCGTGTGGCAGCCTGGGGGCATAATGCTATACGATACAGCTCTGGATATCAGAAACTTTATGACGATGATGGCTGGGCGTTACTGATAGGGGTGGATATCACGCGCATGTCGAGTATGCATCTTGCCGAAGAGGGAATTGCTCTGTCGCATGATGTCACCACAATCTTGCCGGAGACACTCCAAATCCGTTATCCGTCATCCCAGTGGTATGTGCAGTACCGAACGCCGGGCGCTCCGGTGCTTATTGATACGTGGCTGGAGATTCAGGCACAGGCGGATGCGCAGGGCTGGATTCATCATGGATTGATTGGGCGGGCGCCGAGTATGCTAGTGCGGATCCGGCCGGTTATCGACATGTACCGACAGTGGTTACTAGATAAATATGTGTCATAATGGCGCTAGCACAAAACGAATGGAGTAGGTGGGTATGCAGGCGCTCGAACTTGATCAGATAACGCTGGACTACGGCGCACGCCGGGTGCTCTTTGATATTTCGTTGACGGTGACACATGGGCAAGTGTTGGTAGTTACGGGCAGTAACGGTAGTGGCAAAAGCACGTTACTCAGAGTTATTTGTGGTTTACAGCGTCAAAATGCCGGGAACGTATGGTTCCATGTTAATGACCAGCGGCATGACCCGCTCCATATGCGGCATCTAATTGGCTGGATGGCTCCTGATTTGATGTTGTATCGTGAGTTGACGGGTCATGAGAACTTGCGCTTTTTTGCGGATGTGCGTGGGATGATAATTGGCGATGACGAGATTGAAGCGCTATTGACAGAGGTTGGACTTGGTGGGCGTGGCGGTGACTTACTTGCTACATATTCATCGGGGATGACGCATCGACTGCGCTATGCGTATGCGTTGTTGCATCAGCCGCCGTTACTTTTGCTTGATGAGCCGAGTGTGATGCTCGACAAAACCGGTCACGATTTGCTTGAGCGCGTAGTAATGCGCCAACGTGCACATGGAATTACGGTGATTGCCACAAACGACCCACGTGAGCAGCGTTTTGCTGATTTGTTGATGCGACTAGAGGTGTCCGTATGAAACAGGCTTCATTATTGCATGCCACCAAAGCGATTTTTTGGCGTGAGGCGCGGAGCGAGATGCGGAATCGCCAAGCGATAAACTCGGTAGCGTTGTTTGCTGTGAGTAGTGTAGTGGCGGTTAGTCTTGGGCTTGGCCCACTTAATCGGTCAGCCGAGTTATTTTTGATACATGCAGCGATGCTATGGATTGTGTTGTTGTTTGCTGCGTTCACAGCATTATCGCGGGTGTTTGTGGTTGAGGAGGAGCAACGCACGGCCTCGGCTTTGCGTTTAGCTGCACCACCGACAGCGGTCTATTTGGGCAAATTGTTGTTTAATTTATTGCTACTGATTGGTTTGACTATATTGGTTGCAGTGTTAGCGGTGGTGTTATTGCGGATGCAGGTCAAAAATCCGGCGATGTTTAGTGCAATGTTAGCGGCGGGGGCATTTGCGCTGGTGGCAGGGACAACATTGGTGGCAGCGATTATTGCCCGTTCGTCATCGCGTGGTGCCTTGTTTGCGGTATTATCGTTACCGATTTTGATTCCGATGTTAGTGACGGCGGTGCGGGGTACGGCGCTGGCGCTTGCCGGTGTGGGGTGGGATCGAGGGATGGCGCCGATTCAGACGTTGATTGCCTATGCAGTGGCGATGTTTGTGACATCGTTGTTCCTCTTTGCGACGGTGTGGGAGTCGTGAGAATTAGATAAATGATGGGCAATCTCGGCTGGTATTCTCGAGATTTATACCGCGAAAATATCGGCATCTTTCTGACTATATAATCCTTGTAAAGTGCTTGTGTAGCGGTTGTATATGAGCGTTGGAATGCGCTTTCTCACCGTTTGCTCATATACATTTCATCGGGTATGATGACACGTAAACTACCTGCATATTGTGCGGAGGAGTCATGGTTCAGCGTGTTGCCGATATCAGCAAAATAGTCATTGGTCTATGGATGGCCGGTATCATTTACGCCATGTTTTTGGTTATCCCGCAATATGTCGGGTTAGGCGAAGCAGGGCGTATTATTATTGTGCACGTACCGACAGCATGGGTGACCACAGCGGCGTACGGGCTTTCGGCATGGTTTAGTATTTTGTATTTGTGGCGTCGAAACCCCAAGGCTGATGCATCGGCAGTAGCTGCTGCTGAGGTTGGTACGTTGTTTTGTGTATTTGCCACGGTGACCGGTTCGATTTTTGCTGAGGTGGTGTGGGGCACGTTCTGGAACTGGGATCCACGTGAGACGTCGATTCTGGTGTTGTTGTTGATTTATGCTGCCTATTTTGCGTTGCGTTCATCTATTGACGACCTAGAGCGCCGTCGTCGCTTGGCTGCAGTCTACAATTTGTTTGCTGCAGTGACGATGCCGTTTTTGTTGTTTGTGGCGCCGCGCGTGGCTGACAGCACGTTGCATCCAAACTGTGCGTTTATTCAGGGCAGCAAGTGTGAGGGCGTCATGCTCGACATGAATGGGGCCAAGATTGCGCAGTTGGGCGATGTGGTTGTTAAGCTAAAGTCACTCACGCAGGATGGCACTGATGTCCGTGCTTCGATTGAGGTGCGCATGCCTGGTCTCTCCGATATTGCAATTATGGAACCAACGCTTGATTCTGAGGGTAAGCCCGCTGATCGTCCTGAGTTCCCGGGTCAACAGTTCCGCATGATTTTGGTGGATGCGAATGTTGAGCAGGGGTTAGCGCGTGTCAATATGCAAGCACCTGGTACAGGGCTGTTGAGTAATCAACGCACGTTATGGGTGTTTTTGGCAAGTAACGTGGGCTTTTTGGCATTAGCAATTTGGCTTTATCGGATTCGTGCGACGGTGTTGCAGGTGCAAACGCAGCTTGCGCCGTGGGAGGGACGAGCATGACAGTATTACTCGATGCGGGAGTTGCCATTTATGTGGCAATGGCGGCGGCACTTGTCGTGTGGTTGGGAATATTTGCGTATTTGTGGCGGATTGATCGTGAAGCACAGGCACTCAAGCGGTATTTGCAGGAGCGGCCTGAGCCAACGGCTCATGCACAGCCGCGTGCCCATGTAGAGACCCGTACCCCACAGGTAAATGAGGAGGCATAAGTATGAGTAGCGCCCAAACAACTGGTATAAAGCTCAAGCCGTTACATATGATTGGTATTGCAATTATCGTGCTATCAATTGTGTTGGGGTATTACGGGTTGAGTGCATCGATGCGACCGTATACAACGCAAATCAGCGAAGCAGTCTCAACTAATCGTGGTGTGCAGTTAGCTGGTTTTTTGGGTACCACGGGTGAGTACAACGAAGAGGGTAAATTTACCTTCATGTTGCAGGATTCAACCGGTGCAATGATTCCAGTGGTCTATAGTGAGCCGAAGCCATCGAATTTTGAGCAGGCAGTGAGCATCGTGGCGATTGGTCATTACGATGTACGCACGGGCAACTTTGTTGCTGAGGATTTGTTGGTCAAGTGTCCATCGAAGTATCAAGAGCAAATGGCGGCCAGTTAGGCGACCGCACTAGAGAGTGACTTTGCTATGTCAGTCTACTTTTTTGGCACGTTGCTAATTGTTGCGACAATTGCAATGGCCGCCATGGCAACCTTCGGCTACCTGATGGTTCCGTTTGGTCGTGCACAAGGAATTACGTATGGCCGGTTAGGTACACGGCTTACGTTGGTAGGTGTAGTGTCTGTAGTAGTGTTATTAAACTATTTGTTTGTGGCACAACGTTACGATGTTGAGTATGTGTATAACTATAGTTCTCGCGATCTCGAACCGTACTTCCGGGTGGCTGCTGTATGGGCAGGGCAGCCCGGATCGTTTGTGATTTGGGCATTGTGGGGAGTGATTGCGGCGCAGTTTTTGGTCAAGCGCTCGCGACATGCTGAGCCATACGTGATGAGTGTGGTGATGTTAATTCAGCTTGCGCTGATTGTATTCATGCTGATTCGCAATCCGTTTATTTTGCATATTACTGCGGATGGACAGCCGCCGCTTGATGGTAAAGGGCTGAATCCAACATTGCACAATATATGGATGTTGATACACCCACCGATTTTGTTTATTGGCTTCTCATTGATGGCTATTCCATTTGGGTATGTCGTCGCAGGTTTGTGGCGGCGTGACTATGATGGTTGGGCTCGCGATGCCTTGCCATGGACAATTGCTGCATGGGCGGTGCTTGGTCTGGCGCTACTGTTGGGTGGTTACTGGGCATATGAGACATTAGGATGGGGTGGATATTGGGGATGGGATCCCGTTGAGAACTCATCATTAGTGCCATGGTTGACGGTGGCTGCCTTGATGCACGGATTATTGGTACAGCGTGCGCACGGTGGTATGCGGCGAACCAACATGATTCTAGCAGTGGCAACGTATGTATTGGTGTTCTATTCAACGTTCTTGACGCGTAGCGGCGTGCTCTCGTCGTTCTCCGTCCACTCATTTGTGGAGGAGGGATTGAAGTGGAACATGTTTGCCTTCTTGGCGTTGCTCGCATTTATTGGTTTTGGCGCGGTGGCATGGCGTTGGCGTGACATTCCCAACAAGGGGTTATCAGACAAGTTGCTGTCACGCGATAGTTTTTTTGCGTTGATGATTTTGGTGACCATTATGATGGCCACGATTATCGGCTTAGGGACATCGATGCCGGTGATTTCGTCGATTCCGGTGGTGGGCCAGCAGTTGCAGTCATCGTTGGGTTCTGTGTTTGAGCTTGATGACGGTACGACCTACGACATGAATGCTGCGCCGTTCGAAGATGGACGATTTGGGTTGGTTGGAAGTTTTTATAGCACGACGATTCCTCCACTCGGTTTAATCTTATCGTTGCTGATGATTATTGGTCCACTGCTCGGCTGGCGTGATACGAATCCGCGTAATCTATTGAATGCGATTAAGTGGCCTGGCATTGTGGCAGTGATTGTGACGAGTATCGCGGTGATGTTGGGCACACGGAGTGTGTTATCGGCCGCCATGGTGGGTATTGCAACGTTTGCAATTGGCACCAATGTGGTCATGGTTATTCGCACGTTGCGGAGCGGGTGGTTGCGTATTGGTGGTTATTTGGCGCACGTAGGGCTGATGGTCTTTGTGGTAGGCGCCATTGCCTCGACTTGGTATGCTACACCTGAGACGCGTGTGCTTATTCCTGAGGGTGAGTCGATGAAAATCTACGGTTACGACATCACCTTTAATGGCTGGCGTATGGATGCGAATGGACGCGGTATGTTGGATTTGACGGTGATGCGGAATGGGGTTTCGACGCCTGCAACGCCTCAACTGTATTTCAACAATCGTATGGGTGCCACTATGGCCTCACCGTCGGTACGCAGTGAGATTTATCAGGATATGTATATCTCGCCGGTAGAGTATCAGCCACCATTTGATCAGAACATTGCTGATTTGAATGAGGGGCAAACCAAGAGTGTTGGTCCATATACGATTACGTTCAACGGCTTTGTGGTGCCAACAGATGAGAGCGACAATGCTGACATCAGTGCCGCAGTAACGGTTGAATACGAAGGTCAGCAGTACGATATTATGCCAGGTATTGTGATTTTGGCAGATGAGCCTGATCCAGCCAAAGCGGTGCAAGAGATGCCAGTGGAATTGCCGGGTGGCCATACTGCATCAATGGCAGCGTTTGATCCGACGCAGAAGCGGGTGATTATCCGTGTTGGTGGGTTAGATCTGCCGGTTGATCCAGCTCGGGCGGTGATTACCGTATCGACCAAGCCTGGTGTGGTATTGGTATGGTCGGGCATTATTATCGGTGTCTTGGGTGGATTTATTGCAACCATTCGCCGTGCACGTGAGTCTGGGTATACGGCTGGTATGGTATGGAAGCAAGTATCAATGCGTTTGGTGTGGTGGCGTCGCGATAGTGAAACAACGGTGTAGTGTTGAGATGCGGGGATGTTGTGATATCGATTGCATCCCCGATGTCGACGATGTGCGCCGAGGCTTAACCACCCCGGTTTGCGGGGTGGTTTTTAGTGTGTGATAGAGAATGAGGCAAGAGTATGGCTGATTTTTATGCAGTCTTGCAGGTACCACGTGACGCGAATCAAGCTGCAATAGAAGCTGCGTACCAACGGTTACACGCTGCTTATGATCCTAACCGGCTTGGGGATGTGAGCGAGGAACTGCGTCAACTTGCAGCGGAGCGGTTGCTTGAGCTCGATCGTGCGTATGCGATTCTTGCTGATGAAACATTGCGGGCTGCCTATGATGCTGGCATTAGTGGTGTTGTCGAACGAGCGTTACCCCAGCACGCAGATCCAGTGTATGACTACTTGCCATTACCGCCAGCAGTTGCGCAAGAACGTGATGATGCGTTCGATGTTGAGCCTGTGTTACGACACAACCGTAGTGTTCCAAGTCAATGGAATCGAAAATTACCGTTGATTCTTGCAATAACTTTACCATTAATTATTGTGACTTCGACGTTTTTTTTAACAGATGGTGGCACGCGTGTTGCACCTTCGAATACTGCTGAACAAGCACAATCAAATGCACTCGAACAATTTGAGCAGGCGATTGCCGCTGCCAAGGCAGTTGCCGAGAATAATCCTGGTGATGCACAGGCGTGGGTTGATTACGGCAACATGCTGTATAACAGCGTACAAGTTGTACGAGAGTTACAGCCTGGGAGTCCGTTTTATCAGAGTCGTGTCGCACGCTGGCAAATGGCAGCAGATGCATATAGCAAGGCGTTGGTAATTATTCCTGGTGATGTTGTGGTATTGGCCGATTTAGGGGCTAGCCAATGTTTTTATGGGAATGATACGGGTGATCAATCATTAGCCACGCAAGGTTTGCAACAGTTACGTCAGGTGATTGACCAGATTCCGGTGCAAGAGCAGCCACGCGTGTTGCTGAATCTGGGGTATTGTTTGGCTGAGTCATCGCCCCCACGTGTTGAAGAAGCTATTGCCACGTGGCAAAAGATTAATACATTGGTACCAGCAGATTCGCCTTTTGCAGTGCAGGCAAATAAGCTAATCCGGTTGCTCAATCGCTAATAAGGAGGATGCCATGTGGCAGAAAAAATGGAAAAGCATGGATTCTCGGCAAACCTACTATGAGCGTCTTGGGATTGCAGTGGATGCCACTGCACCTGAGATTATTGCGGCATGTGATCAGGTGGTGTCACGATTTCGTGAGGATGCACGTACTGATCCGAGTGGTGAATTGGCGTTATTGGCGAATCGGCGCATTGCAGAATACGAAGAGATGCGGGATTTGTTGCTTGATTCAGTGCAACGTGATAATTATGACCGATCTATTGGCTTGCGCATTAAGCCGGCGACAACAACCGCGATGCCAGCCAAACCATTGCGCCAAGAGTTGATGATGGTCGTGATTGGCGGACTGATTGGCGTGGTGATTGTTGCAATTGTGTGGGTAGTAAGTGCAAGATTAGCAACACCAGAAATCCCGGCAGCGGCCGAAACAAATCGGCCAGCTCCTGAGTTTAATTTACCACGACTTGGCGGGGGGGTTCTGCAATTAAACGAATTACGTGGTAAAATCGTACTTATTAACTTTTGGGGCACATGGTGTGCGCCGTGTATCGAAGAAACTCCGGCATTGCAGTCTGCGTATACGCAGCTGAAAGACCAAGGAGTGGAGTTTGTTGGTATTAATTTGCGTCATCAAGAGGCTGTTGGTGCGGAAGGTGACGAGGCGGTTGCGGCCTTTGCTCGAGGGTTTAATGTAACGTATCCCATCGTGATGGATGTCGATGGGGACATTGCGCGGAAGTATCAGATTTCGCCAATTCCGGTAAGCTACTTTTTAGATGCTGAAGGAAACATCCGCTATGTGTACGTGGGAACACTGACTGCAAACGAGGTGATGCAGCTGGTGCAGCGTTTGCAAGAAAGTCCTTAAGTAAGGTGGAATAGGGTATGACGCATCAACAGTCAATTATGGTCGTTGACGACGAGCCTGGGTTGCGTAAGCTCCTCAATCTATTGTTCAGCAATGCTGGGTACCGCGTAAGTGAAGCGAGTAGTGGTGCTCAATGTCTATCGATGCTGCGGAGTGCAAACCCAGATTTGATAGTGCTCGATATCATGATGCCTGAGATGGATGGTCGTGAAGTGTGTCAGCGAATTCGCAGCGACAAAAATCTGATTCCAATTTTGATGCTGACAGCGCGCACTCAATCTCGTGACATTGTTGCAGGTCTAGATTGTGGTGCTGACGATTACATGCCCAAACCGTTTGATATGGATGAACTATTAGCCCGAGTGCGTGCGTTATTGCGTCGGGGACAGTCATCAATGCGCTCACGCGTCGTTGGTGAGGGCGATATTGTTATTGATATGCAGACGCGGCGCGTCACCGTCAAGGGGGCACCAGTTGATTTGACGCCTACCGAGTATTCACTGTTATCAGTGTTGGCGGAGAATGCTGGCAATGTAGTGCCACACGAGACATTACTCAAATCAGTGTGGGGGCCTAACTCGCAACACGATCAAGACTACCTTAAGGTTTATATGTGGCATTTGCGTCGCAAGATTGAGCCAAGTGCTGGGCGTAATCCTCGTTTGTTGTTGACCGAGTGGGGCGTAGGGTATCGCCTCGTTCAGTAGTCACAAAGGGAAGATATGCGCAACCTCTCTGTCGCGCTGCGTGTGGTGGTCAAGCTCGGTACCAATGTATTGACTGCTGGGAGTGAACGACTAAATCGCCCGCGCATGATTGATTTTGTACGTCAGTTAGCCCAACTCAAACAGGCAGGTCATGAGGTGATTTTGGTGACGTCCGGAGCTGTTGCTGCTGGACGCGAACGAATTGGCTTGCATCGACGATCACGTGATATTGCCCAAAAACAAATGCTTGCCGCTGTGGGCCAAAGTTACATTATGCATCTCTATCAGCAAATGTTTGAAATGTATGATGTACCTGTTGGCCAAACGTTACTGACGAAAGCCGATCTTGGCGATCGTAATCGGTATCTGAATGCACGCAACACATTATTGACCTGCTTTGCCCATGGTGTATTGCCGATTATCAATGAGAATGATGCAGTAGCTGTTGATGAAATCAAAGTTGGTGACAACGATAACTTATCTGCGCTTGTATCGAACTTAGTTGACGCTGATTTGTTGTTGATTGCTACCGATATTGATGGACTTTATACCGCAGATCCCCGCTCGAATCCGGATGCGACTTTGATTGCTGAAGTGAATGAGATTACGCCAGCTGTCTATGCACTCGCTGGTGGTACGGGGAGTAGTCGTGGCACTGGTGGGATGATAACAAAGATTCAAGCGGCTGATTTAGCCACGAAAAGTGGCGTCGATGTCGTGATTGCCCCAGGTGTCTTGACGGATGTCATTGTACGGGTAGTACAAGGTGAGCTAATTGGCACGCGGTTCCCGGCTGCAGTGAATAGTCGTGAGAGTCGTAAGCGCTGGATTTTGGCGGAGACGGCACGTAACAGTCGTGTCGTGACCGATGATGGTGCTGCACGTGCCTTAGTGCATCAAGGTAAAAGTTTGTTGCCGGCCGGTATTGTGGCGGTTGATGGCGAATTTGATCGAGGTCAGACAGTGCGGATTTATCATGGTGAACGCGAAATAGCGTGTGGATTAACTCAATATAGTGCAACCGATTTGCGCCGCATTATGGGCAAGCGTTCGACGGCCATTGCTGATGTACTTGGATATGAGTATGGAGCCGAAGTGGTGCATCGTGATGATTTGGTGCTGGTTGCTCGCGAAGAAACGAGGGGATCATGACTGTCAATGTGCTTGAGATGGCACAACGTGCGCGCAAAGCGACACGACATATTGCGACTGCACCTACTGCTCAACGCAACCATGCGCTTCAGCGAATTGCTGAGTTATTACAAGACCCTGCTGAGCAGGCAATAATTTTGGCGGCGAATCAAATCGATATGACCAATGCTCAAACAGCAGGATTGCGCGCGTCATTACAGGATCGCATGTTATTGAACTCCCAACGCTTGATGGGGATTGCCAGTGATATTTTGACTGTGATATCGCTCCCTGATCCGGTTGGTGAAGTATTTGAACAAGGCGTATTGCCTAATGGATTGCAATGGCATAAGGTGCGTGTGCCGTTGGGGGTTGTCGCGGTGGTGTACGAGGCGCGCCCAAACGTAACGTTTGATGTGGCCACGTTGTGTCTGAAGTCAGGAAATGCGGCTATTTTGCGCGCGGGCAAAGAGATTGTGCACTCGTCGAATGCGATTGTGCAGTTGCTCCAACGAGCCCTAGCCGATGTCGGCTTGCCAACTGATGCGCTACAAGCGATAACTGATCCAGATCGTGGCTTGGTTGAGCAGCTGTTGAAGCTTGATAAGTATGTCGATGTGGTGATACCTCGCGGTGGAGCTGCGTTACATCGCTTTTGTGTAGAAAATGCTACGATGCCGGTGATTGTTGGTGGTATTGGTATTGTGCACGCATATATTGATGGCACAGCTAACTTACAGTATGTGCGTGATATTGTGGTGAATGGTCGCGTGCAACGACCTAGTGTATGTAATTCCCTTGATGTGATTTTGATTGAACGGGCTGCGGCGATGCAGATTGTCCCACTGGTTGTTGATGCTTTGGCATCACACCAGGTTGAGCTCCGTTGTGATGCCGAGGTAATGACGATTATGCAGGCCAATCCACACCCAGCCGCCAATCTGGTGCCAATGGGGCCAGACGACTATGATACTGAATATATGGCATTGATTGCCACAATCCACATAGTTGATGGGGTCGACGAGGCGATTGAGCATATTGCTGACCATGGTGGTCATACGGAGGTTATCATTAGTCAAAACCAGCATGCGATTGATGAATTTGTGCGTCGCGTCGATGCTACCGCAGTGATGGTTAATGCGTCTACGCGTTTTAATGATGGTGGCCAGCTGGGGCTTGGGGCTGAGATTGCGATTAGTACACAAAAGCTGCATGTGCGAGGACCAATGGGCTTGCGTGAGTTGACGACGTATAAGTGGGTGGTGTTGGGGGATGGGACGGTGAGGAAGTGAAAAGTGAAAAGTGAAAAGTGAAAAGTGAAAAGTGAAAAGTGAAAAG
>JBMTAN010000027.1:0-46838 GCA_049428765.1 Roseiflexaceae bacterium | reverse complement strand
TCATCTGTCTGTCTGTCTGTCTGTCTGTCTGTCTGTCTGTCTGTCTGTCTGTCTGAGGAGTGATTGTGTATCCATCATCTGTTTAATCTGGGGATTTGTGGTTAAGGTCGTACGAATTACCGGCAGGAGTTGGCGTTTACCCCCGGCCCATTTAAGAAAAGGTTTGATGTGTGAAAGTGCCAATGGCATGGGTAGTTACAATCATGTAAGACGATAATGTGATCCATTATTGATCGCTTTTGTCACATGATCAACTCTCATAAGAAAGCCCCCGACGAAGGTGCGTCGGGGGCTAGCGTACGTATGCGCATTAGGTAGTTGCACCTTCTTCGGTGACTGGGTCTGGTGGTTTGGGAACGAGTCGAGTCAGAACAATGCCGAGTTCGTAGAGTAAGTACATGGGAATGGCGAGCAAGAGCAAATTGTATGGGTCACCGGTAGGAGTAATTAATGCGGCGACGATGGTGATGACGACCATAGCATAACGTCGTGTTTCGCCCAACCAGGTTGTGGTGACGACACCGAGTCGAGCGAGTAAGTACATGATTGCAGGTAGTTGAAAGATAACGCCATTCCAGAGGAGCAATGTTGCCACCGTACCAAAAAAGCTATCAGTCGTCGGCATGGTATTGATGTTGGCAGTTTGACCATAGCCGAGCAAAAACTCGAGGGCTGCAGGGACGGTAAAATACCAGCCAAAAGCTACACCGGCTAAGAACAATTCGGTCACAATCGGCAATGCCACATACAAAATGCGTTTTTCGCGGTTGAGTAGACCGGGCGCAAAAAACGCCACGAGTTGATAGACCACCATTGGCATTGCCAGAATGACGCCAACCACGAGGGCGATACGCATATACCCCAAAAACACCTCGCCAATGCCAACTGCTTGGAGTTGGGTACCGGCTGGTGCAAGTTGTTTGACCATGAATTCTGGGAGAGGGCTGCCAAGGAGGTTGGGGCTATTGACGATATAAAAGCCAATCGACGTACCGATAGCAATGGCCACGGCAGCTTTGACGAGGCGATCACGGAGTTCAATTAGATGGGGTTTGAGACTCTCCCAGAAATCCTGGATGGTGTTTGCACCTTCTGATGCAGGAGCGATATCATCGAATTCCTCGATAGGATCCTCAAGTGGGATTAACCATCGCACCACAAACAACACCACTAACGGGAGCAACACAAGCACTGCAAAGATGATGACGGCAAGAATGAGTTGATCAGTATTCATGCAGATGGCTCCACATCGGGCTTAGCGGTAGTGAGTTGACGATTGAGTTGGTCAAGTTGGTGGGTAATCTGGCCAATTTGGACGCGCATCATCATCATATCGTCGTATGACACAGAGTTAGTTGGTTTTTGTGTGGCCATCTCTTCACGGAGCTTTTTGAGGTCACGGCCGAGTTGCTCGACTTCAACTTTCATCATCATGAATGAATCATGACTAATGCTCGGGCTCGCCGATTTGAGCTGGCGTATCTCTTGTTGGAGGGCGGCAATTTCGGCGGTCGATGATTGTTCTGGAGTGGATGGAGCAACAACTCCTGCGGCAGGGACTGCGCTGTTATTTGCTAACGGAGCACGCACTGGTGTATCAACTGATGGTGTATCGTTAGGTGCGGGCGGAGTGCTCGTGATTTGGGTGGATTGAGGTTCTGCATTGGTGACGACTGGTGCTGATGTTGTTGCATCCGTTATATCGGTGCGTGTATCAGGATTCGCAGCGCTATCAGATGGAGCCCAGTTAGGTTTGCGGCTCCGAGAGACCGGCATTGCGGTGTCAGTGGGAGATTCTGTCTCTGTTTGGGATGCGGCAACATCACTGACATTGAGACGCATCGGTGTAGTCAAGTCGCTACTAGTAATGGGCGTCAGATTGGCAGTGGATGGGTTGGCAATGGTATTTGTGGGGAATGATACCTGTGCTGATGTTGTGGCAGTCGAAAGTGACGAGTCCACGGTACGCGAGGCCTGCTCAAGATCGTTTCGCACAAGTTCCATCTCGGCGCGGACATTCTGAACCTCTTGGCGGAGCGTGGTCCGAATGTCGCTAATTTCGGCTTCAAGTTCACGTTGCACTTGCAAAAGCATTTGTGCATCGGGTGAGTTATTTACCCAGTTGCGCAGGCGTACGACGCCTCTCCCGATGCTCCGGGCAAAACCAGGGAGGCGTTCGGGGCCAATCACGAGGAGCGCAAGTATCAGAATAAAGAAAAACTCTCCGGGGCCAATCCCGAGGAAGTTCATACATCCCTCATTTCACCATACACACCCAGACTGTATTTTTGTTATTGTACAACACGTGCAGAGGGTTTGTATGTACGAAACGGCAAGACACGGTTGCAATTGCAACCGTGTCTTGCCGATGCAAGATACGTGATACGACTTACTTGCCGTGAGCGTCGACGTAGTTGAGGGCGTCGGCGACGGTCAAAATCTTCTCGGCCTCTTCATCTGGGATGTCAACACCAAATTCCTCTTCGAGTGCCATGATTAACTCAACCAAGTCGAGTGAATCGGCCTTGAGGTCATCAGCAAAGCTGGCATCTGGCACAATCTGCTCTTCATTGACACCGAGGCGCTCAGCGATGATCTTCTTGAGCCGCATCTCCATCTCTTGTGATGGCATATGAACACTCCTTTCGCAACCGTGACTATAACGAATGTAAGATAACCCAAACAATATTCACCACAGGATACCCTGTTGGCTACGCTCAAGCGGTTTTGTCGGGGTAGCGTAAGGCCACCATCCCCAATATACCGTTTACAAACCGACCTGCCTCATCACCAACATAGACCTTGGCGATTTCGACAGCTGCATTAATAATAACCGGAATTTCACCACGATACTCATTATCAAGATACCGAATCTCACTAATCGCAATGTGAAGCACAATACGCTGGAGTAACGGCATCTCTTCGAGTGGTTTGTTTGGCGCAAAATCATGCACCATGGCATCTAGGCTCAGGCGGTGCTGAACTGCTAGAGTGACAAGATTGCGCACAAACTCTTCGTGGGCTGGTTTAATAGGAAATTGTGGATCCTCGTCGGCTTGCTCATTAATAATCGGCGCACTTAAATGCCGATGAAGCACCTGCTCGAGGTCATGGTTGGTCTGAGAAATCTCATAGAGGATACGTACTGCTTGAGTACGTGGTTTGAGCCGGGCAGAGCTTGACATGTGTTCCTTAGGCAAGCAAATCGGTGACGATAACATTAACAACGACATCGCGATGAGTAGTCCTTTGGGCAAGTGTGGCAATCAATGATTGAACCACGACACAGCGCTCAGTAACACAAGCTACCGTATGCAAATCCACATGCAGATAGCAAGTAATTACAAGCAACTGACCATCATCCGTGATGACCACACCCGACCCGATCACGCTTTGCGGGCGAGCCTCTGTGTATGGTGGCGGAGATGGCGTAACACCCTCTACGTATGCTAGCGCTCCAGAAATCTGTTGCACTAGAGGTGATAATTCATCACGATGCACGTGTTGCACATTCACCATTCTACTCATATCTATCCGGTGCGTCAAGCATTGACACACTTTCACGGTATTCTTATGATATAATATCATTTGTTGCGCCATATTGCGTATGGTGTAGACATTTTTATGAACGCCGAGCCACTCCAGCTCGTGCGCGATTGCAAGGAGTATGGACACATGTCATTGGAGAAGCAAGAGAAGAGCGACGTGATTGGTAAGTTCCAGTCACACGCCACAGACACCGGTTCAACCGAGGTGCAAGTTGCCTTGTTGACCGAGCGTATCAACCAAGTGGTTGAGCACTTACGTGAGCACAAGCACGATCATGCGACGCGTCGAGGATTGCTCAAGTTGGTCGGCCGCCGCCGCCGCTTGTTGGCATACATCAATCGCAACGACCATGCGGCGTATCGTGCCCTCATCGAGCGCTTGGGTCTGCGTCGCTAGTTTTTGGACTAGATGCGCTACTACGAGTTAGATGTTGCTGTGGGTACGCCAAAGGCACACCCACAGCGTTGTCTTTTTGATGGTTAGGAATTAAGGTACTCGAAGACCAAGTGGCTAGGGATTGGAGTATGCGGTTTATATGGATGAGACCGCAACCTCCAGTACCTAACGCTTGGCACCCACGGCCACTGTCAGATAAAACTGCAGATGGACGATGACAAAGGAGCCAGAATGGCAAATCAACAAGTGTTCTCAGTCAGTGCTGAGATTGCCGGGCGTACGATGACGCTCGAGAGCGGTCGTTTTGCGGAGCAGGCCGATGGTGCAGTAACCGTTCGCTATGGCGATACGATGTTGCTCGCTACCGTAGTGGCTGCAAAGTCAGCCCGTGAGGGTGTCGACTTTTTCCCATTGACGGTCGACTACGAAGAGAAGATGTATGCCGCCGGTAAGATTCCTGGGAGCTTTTTTAAGCGCGAGGGTCGGGCTACCACAACGGCGATTTTGACGTCACGTTTGACTGATCGCCCGTTGCGCCCACTGTTCCCAGAGGGCTACTTCAATGAAGTGCAGATTATTGTTACGACTTTTTCGATTGATTTGATTAATGATCCAGGTCCGTTGGCTATCATTGCTGCGTCAGCTGCATTGAGCATCAGCGACATTCCCTTCTCGGGACCTGTTGGTGCGGTGACAGTTGGCTTTTTTGATGGCCAACACGAAGTCAATCCGACTATGGAGAAGATGCAGGGCAGTCGCCTTGATTTGGTTGTGGCAGGGACCAAAGATGCCGTATTGATGGTTGAAGCTGGCGCACATGAATTGACCGAGAGTGAGATGCTCGATGGCGTCATCAAGGGGCATCAAGTTTGTCAGCAATTATGTGACCTGCAGAACCAACTCGTTGCCTTGTGTGGTAAGCCCAAGTTGGCATTTAACCCGCCAGTCCAGGATCGTTCACTTGAGAATGCTATGTTGGCCTGGATGGGTAACCGCTTGGGTGATGCTATGCTTGACAGCGATAAGCAGGCTCGCCAAGATCGCACGAATGCATTGCACGCTGAGGTTATTGCCCATTTCACGGCTGACGAACCCGAAGAAGAGGTCGATGCCCGAAAGAAGGCCGTGCAAGCCGCATGGGAGAACATCGAGTATGAGTTTGTGCGTAATGCCATTCTTGACTCAGGTGCTCGCGTTGATGGTCGCACAACCGAGGAGATTCGCCCGATTAGTGTCGACGTTGGCGTGATTCCACGTGTCCATGGAAGTGGCCTCTTTACGCGTGGTCAAACGCAGGTGTTGACGTTGACGACGCTTGGTTCACCAGCCGAAGAGCAGCGTCTTGATGATCTCGGTATCGAAACAAGCAAGCGCTACATTCACCACTACAACTTCCCACCATTCTCAACCGGTGAAGTCAAACGTTTAGGTGCCCCTCGTCGTCGTGACATCGGTCATGGTGCCTTGGCGGAGCGCTCGTTGGTTGCCGTGTTGCCGAGCAAAGATGAGTTTCCCTACACCATGCGTTTGGTGTCAGAGGTACTCTCATCGAATGGTTCATCATCGATGGCATCAGTCTGTGGCTCAAGTTTGTCATTGATGGATGCTGGTGTGCCAATTAAGCGCCCAGTCGCTGGTGTGGCCATGGGTCTTGTGACGAGCAAAGACGGTAAGTGGCGTGTTTTGACCGATATTCAAGGTATCGAGGATCACCTCGGTGACATGGACTTCAAGGTGGCCGGTACCGACGAGGGTATCACCGGTTTACAAATGGATATCAAGACCACCGGTATTACCTATGACATCATGCGCGTTGCGTTTGAGCAAGCCCGCAAGGCTCGCTTGTTCATCCTCGATAAGATGAATGCCGTGATTACGCAGGCACGTAGTGATTTGGCCAATACTGCACCACGTATCATCACGTTGCAGATTCCAGTCGACAAAATCGGCGCTTTGATTGGCCCTGGTGGTAAGACCATCCGTGGCATCATCGAGACTACTGGTGCAACAGTTGACGTCGAGGACGATGGTCGTGTCTTTGTGACCACGGCTGACGGCGAAGCTGCCAAGAAGGCGGTAGGCATGATCGAGGCGCTCACGCGTGAGATCAAGGTCGGCGAAGTTTTCTTGGGTAAGGTCGTGAGCATCAAAGACTTCGGTGCCTTTGTGAACTTGACTCCAGGAAAAGACGGCATGGTACACATCTCAGAGCTCGACGTGAATCGCGTCAATAGTGTCGAGGATGTGGTTAAGGTCGGCGACGAGATCAACGTCATGGTGATTAATGTCGACGCCGGTGGCAAAATTAGCTTGTCACGTCGTGCCATCTTGACTGGCGAAAGCCCTGAAGAGCGCCGTGCGGCCGGCCGACCTGCGCCCGATCGTGGCGGTGACCGTGGTGGTTTCCGTGGTGGTGATCGCGGTGGTGATCGCGGTGGTGATCGCCCACGCCGCCGTCCATAGTTCATCCAACAACTACCGGTGTAACAACCGAGTAAGTTAGTGCTATAGTACACGGAGCGTAGCAATACGCTCCGTGTTTTTATTGTCAAAGGACTTGCCCCATGACAACCACGTTTGCCTCACGCATGACGCGCGTTCAACCATCAGCGATTCGTGAACTATTACGACTCGGTGACGACCCATCAGTGATTTCGTTTGGTGGTGGCTACCCTGATTCAGCGCTGTTCCCCTACGAGGAGTTGTGCGCAGCTGCACAGACGTCGCTTATAGAAGACGGCGCTATCTCGTTGCAGTACACGGCCTCGAACGGCATTCTGCCGTTGCGTCAGCAAATCGCGGCGCGCATGCAGGCCCAAGGGACACCGTGTAGCGCCGATGATGTTTTGATTTTGCATGGCGGGCAACAAGGGATTGACTTGATTGGCAAGCTGTATCTGAACCCGGGCGATGTGGTGATTACCGAGAACCCGACGTTCCTCGGCGCTATGATTGCGCTTAACCCATGCGAGCCGCGTTATGTGGGTGTGGGCATGGATGAGGACGGCATGGATATGAACGCGCTTGAGCACGCACTAAAAAATAATCCCAACGCCAAGATTATCTATACTGTGCCCGACTTTCATAATCCGACGGGCGTGACGATGAGTCTCGAACGGCGTAAACAGTTGGTTGCATTAGCCAATCAATACAACGTGATTATTCTCGAGGATACGCCGTATCGCGAGATTCGCTTTGCTGGTGAGTCGTTGCCGACCATCAAAAGCTTTGATACTGAGGGGCGTGTGATTTTCTTGGGAACCTTCTCAAAAATTCTCGCTCCCGGATTGCGTGTTGGCTGGACTGTGGCAGCCCCTGAGATTACCCGCCAACTAGGGTTGCTCAAACTTGCCGCAGATACGCAGACCAGTACGCTGAACATGAAGGTTGTATCGCTCTTTATGGAGCAAAACGATATCGAGGCCCATATTGCCTTGTTGCGCGACAACTACCGACGCAAGTGTAACTTGATGCTTGATACGATGGCCGAGACGTTCCCTGATACTGTGACATGGACCAAGCCTATGGGTGGTTTGTTCACGTGGGTGACATTTCCGCAGGGCTTTGATAGTGCTGACTTTATGCGCGATCAGCTTTTGCCACACGCCAAAGTGGCGTATGTACCGGGCGAGCCGTTTTTTGCGGAGAATCCGCAGCCAAACTATGCGCGCGTTAACTTTTCGTCGCAACCAGATTCACGTATTCTTCATGGTGTGCGTGCCATGGGTGAATTGCTTAAACACCCGCGTTAGTTAGCCAATTGCTGCTATGACGGCATCAAGATCGGATAAATCTGCCAAGACCGCATCGGGGTGGTGGGCTGCCAAATCAGCCACGCTAAATGGACCAGTTGCCACCGCCACGGTGCGGGCGCCGTGTGCTTTGCCACAGGCGATATCATTAGGCGTATCACCGATAATCACCAGCTGGCTGCCGGTAATGGTCAGGCCGCGTTGGTGGGCGCGTGTAATGGCAAAGCGGGGCAATTCGATGCGGGCATGGTGATCGCTGCCATAGGCACCAGTGTGCATATCGATATAATCAATGAGGTTGGTGAGTTGGAGTTTGAGTTCGGCTACGGCCATCATATTGCCGGTGAGGACTGATTGATGCACATTGGGGTGCGCCATGAAGTGCGCCAATGCGGCTGGAACTCCCGGTAGGACGCGCCCGCGTTGCGCCATCTCCTCGCGTCGTACGGTCAATTCGGCCATGTAGGCCTGGGCAAAATCGTCGAGCTTGGCTTTGAGCTCGTCATGTGAGACATCGCTAAACGTCTCGAGGATGATTTGTTGATCGGTTTTGCCGGCATATTCACGGCGATCGTTGCTCGATGATCGCCCGTAGACTCGGCTCATGGCTGCCCGCATTGCCTCACCAGCCACCCCTCCACTATAGAGTAGAGTACCGTCGATATCCCACAAGAGTAGTTTCATTAGAGTCCCCCAAAATAGCGCAAGGCCATCCGAATACGATCATCGATATTTTCGGATGCGTCAGCTGGGATGTGGGCGACGGCGGCATTGGCCTCGGCGGCACTATAACCGAGCCCCATCAAAATATCAATCAGCTCACTATCGCGCGATCCGACTGCACTACTAGTGACTGCCAAGCCGCGCACGTCGATTTTGCCTTTGAGTTCAAGCACCATACGCTCGGCAGTTTTGCGACCAATGCCAGGCACTTTGCTGAGTCGCGTAATGTCCCCGCTTGCTAGGGCGGTACGCAAATCATTAGGCGAGAGACTTGAGAGGAGATTGAGGGCAACTTTGGGGCCGATACCACTCACTGCCAACAATTGCTCAAACAGTGCCCGTTGGGCCAGTGATTCGAAGCCGTAGAGGGTCTGGGCGTCCTCACGAATGACGTGATAGATAAAGAAGCGCACCTCGTCGCCATCGACCGTGCTAGCGAGGAGTGGCTTGGGCAGAAAAACCTGATAGCCGAGGCCGTGGGTCTCGACAATGACAAAATCGCCGCTTGACGCGGCCACCGTGCCACTAATTAGGGCAATCATGGCTCCTCCTCTGCCTACAGTACAAGTAAAAAACCCGGCCGCAGGGCCGAGTTGTAATGGAGCGGGAGACGAGATTCGAACTCGCAACCCTCTGCTTGGGAAGCAGATGCGCTACCATTGCGCCACTCCCGCTCATGTGGCTATTGTAGCCGGTGCAGGAGGGTGCTGTCAAGTTGGTTTAGTCCACACATCGCTGTCGTTGGGCGATGATATCATGCAAAATGTTATCGAGCGTAGCACAGTGTTGTTGCCACGAATATTGTGCAACCACACGTTCACGCCCTGCAGCACCGAGTTGTATCGCAAAGTCTGGCTGTTCAATCAGACGTTGCATGGCATCGGCGAGTGCGATGACATCCCCCTCATTGACAAGTAGTCCCTCTTTTTCGTGACGTACGATGTGATTGAGTGGCGTGATATCACTCGTGATGACCGGTAATGCACTAGCCATATATTCGTGCACTTTGAGAGGCGACCAAAAGAATCCAGCTGCTTGGAGGGCTGGATGTTTGCTTGTATCAAACGGAGCGATACCGATATCGGCTGAATGGAGTAACTCGGGCATGCGCGTGTAGGGCTGCATTCCTATAAACTCAATGGCAGGATAGTTATGTGCGTACGTTTTGGCATCTGCAAGCTCTGGGCCGTCACCGACAAAGACAAATCGCGCATTGACACCACGATCAAGTACAAGTTGTGCTGCGGCCACGCCATGATTGGCCCCATGCCACGCGCGGAATGAGCCAATAAAGATAACGGTAGGAATATGCGTGGCTGGTCGTGGATATGGGCGTGGCACAAAGCGATCGACATCTGCTCCCCATGGATGTTCGTGAATGCGCGCCCGGTCAATCTCGGCAGGCACGGTGGTGTGGAGTGGTGTGATAATGGCGTCTGCCCATTGACACTGTTGGGTTGCCCAGCGACGCATTGGTCCGCCGAGGAGATCGTCGATTTGTCGTTTGCGCACGCTCGGTGGATCAACGATTAGTGCATTGACCTCGAGAAGCGTCGGTAATTGAGCTGTACGTGCTGCTAACATTCCAGCACCAGCGAAGTTGTAGTAGCGTTCTATGATGACGTCGGGTTTGATGCGGTCAACGAGGCGCATGATTGTTGGCGTAGCGAGGAGTGAGAGTGATTTGGGGATATCAATGTGATGAATGGTGAAGTTATGGTGTATCAGTTGACGCGGAGTCACTAAATGACGCAGGTCGACATGGCCTTCAGCGCTTACGGCAATAACATGCACAAGGTGGCCACGATCTGCAAGACCGCGCGCCACCTCAAATGTGTGGGTAGACCCACCCAGACTTCCAGGGACTGGAATGCCGCTCGCAACGTAAAGAATGTTCACGGATGTGCGTTACATGCGCTCGTAGCGCTCAAGGTCGAGCACAATACATAGCGCTCCCTCGGCAACCGTTCCTACGGTTTGTTGGGCCTTGGTAACGACAGTGTCTTCGACACCTACGAGGAGGGTTGTATTCCCTCGGCGCAAAAAACCGCCACTTGAAGCCAAGCGGGTAACGCGAAAACCTTGTTCGACCAATGCATCTACAGCGCGATCGGCTACGCTATCTTCGGTGACAAATACAAGTAGTTTCATAGTAGGGCTCCTTTTAGATATTGGCGTCGCGTATGCGTCGCGTCATCGGTAGATTATAGGCGTGGCATATGGCAAGTGCCACGGCGTCGGCGGCATCGTCGGGCTTGATAATACTTGGCAGTCGAAGCGTCAATCGTACCATCTCTTGCATCTGCTTCTTGTCGGCACCACCATAGCCTGCCACGGTTTGTTTGACGACAATTGGCTTATACTCATTGACGACTAATCCTGCTTGGGCAATCGCCAACATAGCAACTCCACGCGCTTGGGCGACGGTAATCGCCGTAGTGACGTTTTTGGAGAAGAACAGTTCTTCGACGGCACCACTATCGGGCTGATATTTCTCGATGCAATCGCGGACTCCATTGTGAAGAATCACGAGTCGCTCCGCTTGCGCCATCCCGGCTGGGGTGGTGAGCGCACCGCAAGCAATCAATGAGAGTGTGCTCCCTTGTTGTTCGACCACACCCCAGCCCATGATAGCAGTACCGGGGTCAATGCCAATTGTACGCATACTGCGCCCTAGGCATCGGCGAACTGTTCGGCCAGTTCGTCGGTGATATCAAGGTTGCTGTAGACCTTTTGGACGTCGTCAAGATCTTCAAGCCGATCGATTAACTTGAGCGTCTTGAGCGCGTCTGCCCCTGAGGCCTGAACAAGCGTTTTAGGTCGCATGACCTTCTCGACGTTGGTAACAGTCAAATTGGCGACAACGAGTGCTTGGCGGATGGCAATTAGCTGTTTGAAGTCGGTGTAGACTTCAAGTGTATCATCACTGTCAACTACGTCATCAGCACCAGCATCGATAGCAATCATCATGGCCTCATCGCTGTCAACTTTGCTAGCGGCCAAATCGACGACAATTAATCCTTTGAGGTCGAACATCCATGCCACTGAACCAGGCTCACCAGGATTACCTCCGATTTTGGTGAAGGCAGCGCGGACCTCTGAGGCGGTACGATTGCGGTTGTCGGTGGCTGCCTCAATAATCAGCGCGACCCCACCCGGAGCATACCCCTCGTAATAAATCTCTTCGAGTTGGGCTTCATTGCCTTTGCCCATCCCGCGGTCAATGGCGCGCTGAATACTGTCTGCTGGCATGTTGCTACCACGAGCACGGTCCACTGCGATACGCAGGCGAAAGTTCATGTCAGGATCGCCTGAGCCACCCTCACGGGCTGCAATTGTAATATCACGGGCTAGTTTGGTGAAAAGTTGTCCACGGCGCTGGTCAAGGAGCCCCTTGGAGCGTCGAATCGTATGCCATTTGGAGTGACCGGACATAGCACTTATCCCTCAAATTCATATTGTATTCAGAATTATTATAGCACAGTGATGCAAAAATACCGCTTTTGTGACATACCTGCGATGACAACGAGATTGCATCGCTACCCATATCAGGCTGGTTTTTTGTGGACAACGATAGTTAATGCTGGAGTCACAATACCACGCCAGCCGCTAGGGATAACGCTAGTTGCATCGAGCTGTGTGATGATAGCAGGGCCTTCGATGACATCGCCGCTCCGCAGGCTTTCGCGGGCATAGAGTGCGGTCTCGACTGCGTGCACTTGATTGTCAGGGTGGGCCATGACTACCTGTGTAGCTTGGAGTGGTGCTGTCCGTACTGATACGCTTGGGATTGGTAGCGCAACAGTAGTATTTGCCATCGTATGTTGAATAGTGGTTACCTCAATAGTCCGTTGAGGCATGGCATGACCGTAGCGTTGCTGATGAAGTTGATGAAAGCGTTGCCCGACCTGCGCCAAATCGGCTGGCGTAATCGAGGTGTGATTGACGGCAAGTGGGACATCCAATTCAAATGCTTGCCCGCGATAGCGCATAGCCAATGTAATCGTATCGCTGAATACCTCAGGTTGCTCACCATCGGCCTGCAACGCCGTACTGAGTTCGGCGCGCATGTCGGCGATGCGTTGGTTGATTGTCGCATCATCAAGTTGATCGAGGGTGCGTAAGAGGGGGCGTGTCGTACTGCGGGTAACTTGAGCCGTCACCATACCTAGTGCTGAGAGTACGCCAGGATAGAGCGGAATAATCACTTGCTCCATGTCCAATTCCTCGGCCAACTGTACCGCATGGAGCGGCCCTGCGCCACCAAAAGCCACTAAGGCAAATTCGCGCGGGTTGTAGCCACGTTCTACCGAAATAGTGCGTACGGCACGAGCCATAGCCGCATTGACAACGCGAATAATTCCTAACGCCGCAGTAATCACGTCGCTATGCATGGTGGTGGCAATCTGACTTATCGCGGCTTCGGCGCGGGCTACGTCAAGAGTCATGTTGCCTCCCAAAAACGCCTCAGCGCGTAAGCGACCGAGGATGACATTGGCGTCGGTGACGGTTGCTTGAGTGCCTTGACCATAACATGCTGGCCCTGGATTGGCACCCGCACTCTCGGGGCCAACGCGGAGCGCGCCGCCACTATCGATGCGGGCTAGCGATCCGCCGCCAGCACCGACCGTATGAATGTCGAGGCTAGGCAATCGCACAGGCATGCCCCCAACGGCCGATCCGCTACTGCGGGGTAGTGTTTTGTCACAAAGCGCGACATCGGTTGATGTGCCACCCATGTCAAACGAAATGATGCGATCAATGTTGATTTGTTGGGCTACCGCAAATGCGCCGACAATCCCGCCGGCCGGCCCGGAGAGCGTTGTGCGGGCGGGGAGTTGCTGCGCAGTGTATACGCCCATGCTGCCACCATCAGATGCCATGATGCGCAGTTTGGTCTGCGCTGGCAGATGTGTTGCGAGATAGTCGAGGTAACGAACCATAATTGGTGCAACATAGGCGTTGACAACACTCGTTGAGGTGCGTTCATATTCTCGCGCTTCGGTGACAATTTGATGCGATATGCTGATTTGCCAGCGTGGGTTATGGGCATGCAAGAGCTCGGCAATTCTCGCTTCGTGCATGGGATTTGCATAGGCGTGGAGCAGACAAATGGCAATTGAATCCACTTGGGCGGCCTCGAGTTGCGGAATAAGCGCGCGCACGTCGGCATCATCGAGAGGCACGAGCACCTGCTGATCAAAGGTGGTACGCTCGTTAACCTCAAGGCGTAATTGACGTGGGACAATCACCTCGGGCCGGGTTTGGTCACGGTTATATAGTGAGGGACGATCGCCACGACCTATCGCTAGCACATCGGCAAATCCACGTGTGGTAATCAATGCAGTGCGCGCACCGCGACGCTCAAGCAGTGCATTGGTGGCAACGGTCGTGCCATGAATCAAAATATCGGGTGTAGCGTGTGTTGCTACCTCAGCCAATAACGCTTCACTCGGGTTATGTGGTGTACTCAATCGTTTGGCAATATGCAGTTGTCCGTCAATAAGCATGACAAAATCGGTGAACGTGCCGCCGGTATCAACTCCCATGCGCATGGCGTATACCCTCTAAACACAATGACATATTGCTTATCAGCGTAGCACAAAAAATAGCGTATGATAGCGGCAGTTAATCCCCATGGCTTGTGAAAGGATATCTGACATGTTGCAGAACTGGTCGCGTCATCACACGTTTACGGCGGCGCACATCCATCATCCAACCTCGGTGGCGCAACTCCAAGAGATAGTGCGCCGGTCGCAGCGGTGTAAAGTCCTCGGCTCGGCCCACTCGTTTAATGATATGGCAGATACGAGCGCTGATTTGATTGTGCTCGATCAACTTGTTATGACGCCACATCTCGATGATGCAACAGGGCACGTGACGGTGCCAGGTGGCATGCGTTATGGCGATGTAGGGCTGTTTTTGGCACCGACGCGTTGGGCCTTGCACAACATGGCCTCGCTCCCACATATCTCGGTGGCAGGCACGATTGCTACTGCCACCCACGGCTCAGGTATGCGCAACGGCAATTTGGCGACGGCCGTGGTGGCGATGACGATTGTGCGTGCCGATGGCGAGCTGATTGAGGTCAGTCGGGCTCAGCACGGTGATCAATTTGCGGGGATGGTGGTGCACCTTGGGTCACTCGGCGTGGTGCTGACGGTGACGCTTCAACTCGTGCCGAGCTTTGAAGTGCGCCAAGATGTTTATGAGTATTTGCCGCTTCATCAGGCCTTGACTAACTTTGATGCAATTATGGGTAGTAGTTATAGTGTGAGTTTGTTTACCACTTGGCAAGGCACGACGGTGGACCAAGTCTGGCGTAAGAGTCTGCCCCACGAGGTAGATTCACTCCCTCCCGAGTGGTATGGGGCACGGTTACGCCAGCAGTCAATTCACCCGATTGCCAGTGTCAATGCTGATCCGTGTACCGAGCAAGGGGGCGTGGTGGGGCCGTGGTATGCGCGCTTGCCCCACTTCAAGATGGAGTTTACGCCGAGCAACGGCGATGAGTTGCAGAGCGAGTTCTTTGTGTCGCATGCCGATGCGGTGGCGGCGTTGACGGCTATTCATCAGATGCAAGATCAGATTGCCCCGCTGTTGCACGTCAGCGAGATCCGCACAATTGCAGCCGATGATTTGTGGTTGAGCCCGCAGTATCAACGGGCAGGGATTGCGATTCACTTTACCTGGAAGAACAATTGGGCCGGTGTCAAAGGCGTCTTGCCCCAGATTGAGTCAGCCTTGGCACCATTTGATGTGCGACCGCATTGGGGCAAGCTGTTTACCATGTCGGTGACCGGCTGCTACCCGCGCATGGCAGAGTTTAAGGCATTACGCGGGGAATTTGACCCTGACGGAAAGTTCGAGAATCGCTATCTTGCCGAGGTGCTCGCCTAATCCCAGCCCATATTGCTGGCAATGCGACGTAATTCACTCCGGCTATGCACATTGCATTTGTGCATGGCACTTGACAGATGTTGCTTGACGGTATGCGGGCTGATACCGAGGTGCATAGCGATATCTTTGTTGGTGGCGCCGGTGCACATCAAGCGCACTACATCTTGCTCGCGGTGACTGAGTAGATGTGGTGGAGCAAGTTGGGTTTCGTTGATAACCATCTGTTGTGCTAGAGTGTGCCATTGTGTGATTTGATTTGGATGATGGAGCATGAGAGGGTGCTTCATCGGTGTTTGTCGTAGCCGCTGTGCCAGCGTGTGTAACTCACGTGGCCCTACGGTCGGTGGGATAAACAAGCCTACGCCATGTGCATAGGCAATCACTTGTTCCCGAGGAGTTAGATTACCGATAATTGCTGTAGTGAGTGTGGGGAAGAAGTTGCGCACAATGCCACAAAGTGTAAGACCACTCAGGCCAGCGAGATGATAGTCAGTCAGCATCACATTGACTGCATGCCGGCGCAAAAAGCGTAGCGCTGATCGCGCATCTGGTACACTCTCAACAATTCGCCAATGTGGCATGCGCACCAAAAATGAATTAATACCAGCGACAACAAGGGGTTGGCTATGGACGACCAGCATGTGAACATCGTTCATGGAGGCCTCACCATCTAGTCTATGTAATTTCTTACCCGTTGATTGTGATGGTTGTGGGCTCTTCACGAGGTGTACAGATGCACACCTCGTGAAGGTTGTTTATCGAGTTAGCCAATACTGCCAGGCAACAAATCGAGTGGTAGTGGTGCCGGCCGTGGACAGCCGTTGATAGTTGGTACATGCCGGCGCTCGTTCGAGGCCGTGTGAATGGCATGCATCAACTCGAGCACGTGCAATGTCAACTCTCCTGAGGCACGGTGTGGTTGCTTGGTACGGATGGCGTGCGCCATGTCAGCTACACCAACACCACGACTGTTGTCGCTGTAGCCGTGGGTTAACGGTACCTCGCGCCACTCGGCGTCGCCTACACGGCGCACCTTGATTGGGCCACCGAACGTGTTTGGGTCGGGAACCTGCATGCTGCCGTGTGAGCCGTAGATTTCGATATTGGGCATATGGTGATAGTACACGTCAAAGCTGGTCACCAACGTGGCAATTGGGCCACTGGCGAAGTCGAGTACTCCCACCACATGGGTTGGCACCTCAACATTGACTGTTTGGCCGTATTTGGGCTTGCTCGTAATCGTGCGCGTGGGGTAGGTCATGCGCGTTGTTCCACTGACGCTGGCCACGGGGCCGAGCAGAGTAATCAAGGCGGTCAAGTAGTAGGGGCCCATATCAAACATCGGTCCGCCGCCGACTTGATAGTAGAACTCGGGGCTGGGGTGCCACGATTCGTGGCCTGGACAAAGCATAAATGCACTAGCTGCTACTGGAGTACCTATCCAGCCGTCGTCGATGAGCTTGCGACAGGTTTGGATGCCACCGCCGAGGAATGTATCTGGCGCCCCGCCGACGCGCACGCCTTTGGCGGCAGCTGCCGCGACCAGTTTGCGCCCATCGTCGAGACTGATGGTCAGCGGCTTCTCGTTGTAGACGTGCTTTCCAGCCTCAATGGCTTTGAACGCCACCTCGGCATGTGCTGCAGGAATAGTCAGATTAATGATGATGTCAATATCGGGGGCCGCCAACAACTCAGGCACACTCATGGCCGTGATGCCGTATTCGGCCGCCCGAGCCTCAGCGCTGGCCATGTTGAGATCGGCACAGGCAACAATGTCATAATCAGCGAAGCGCGGGCCGTTTTTGAGGTAGATGCCGCTAATTGTGCCACATCCGATAATCCCTGCGCGCAACGGTGCTGAGCTCATGGTTTGTACTCCGTCGTAACTGACAAAATGCTGATGACCGAGTATACCATATCTCTGTGGTTGAGCTTGGTGGACGGGCAGTGTAGAATGTTACGAGTATGTTGCAATTTTTGGAGTGCCATGACTCACCTACAGCGGCCAACTCATTGTATTGTGCTCATTGGACTGAGTGGCTCTGGTAAATCAACCGTTGGCCGCTATTTGGCTCAACGTCTTAACTACCCACTCCACGATACTGATGCGATTATTGAGGCTGAGGCCGGCAAAACCGCAAGCGAAATTTTTGCTCAAGAGGGCGAGCTGGCCTTTCGTCAACGCGAAAGTGCCGTGCTTGCTCGTGTGCTAGATGCTGCCCCGTGTGTGGTGGCCACAGGTGGCGGTATTGTCACCGTTCCGGCCAACTGTGCGCTAATTCGTGAACGCGCCTTTGTGGTCTGGCTGGATGCCACTAGCAATGCCATTATTGCCCGTATCTCGAATCACCGTCAGCCTCGCCCACTGCTCCAAGGCGATAACCCACGGGAACGCCTCGAGACGATGCGCCAAACGCGTGCTAAGCTCTACCGTAGTATCGCTGATCTGCATATGCTCACCGACGGCATTCATGCCAACTCGGTTGCACAACGGATTGCGATGCTTTTGCCCGGTGCCTCTCATGTGTCACAACTAGGGGATAACGACAATGACCCAACAACTTAACGTAACTGCAGGTGCTGGCTATGCGGTGATTGTCGACACCAACTGTTGGCATACATTGCCTCACCACCTACAACAGATTGGCCTGCACGGGCGCGTGCATATTGTAGCCGACCAACACTTGATCGAGGTTGCCACCCAACTCCAAGTGACATGTGGGACCACTTCGACGTTGTTGCAACTTCCTGGTGGTGAGTCAACCAAAGAATACGCCACGTTGATGCGCATCTACGATCATCTGCTCTCAGCGCGAGTTGAACGTCGTGACGTACTTGTTGCATTAGGTGGTGGTGTAATTGGCGATGTGGCAGGATTTGCCGCCGCCACCACTTTGCGAGGGATTGCCTGCGTGCAAATGCCGACGACGTTGTTGGCCATGGTGGATAGTGCGGTTGGTGGTAAGACTGGTATCAATCATCCGCTCGGCAAAAACATGATTGGCGCATTCCATCAACCACGCCTTGTACTTGCCGATGTGTCACTACTCAAAACCTTACCACAACGTGAATTGGCCGCTGGCTGGGCTGAGGCCATCAAACACGGTGTAATTCGTGATGCTCAGCTCTTTGCTGACTTGGAGATTGCCGATCCAACGCACGCCTTTTTTGATGCGGATTTGGTGCGGCGGGCCGTAGCGGTCAAGGTCGATGTGGTTAATATCGATGAGCGTGAGCAGGCCGAGCGTATGTTGCTCAATTATGGGCATACGGTAGGCCATGCGATTGAGCAACTGCTCGGGTATGGCACGTTGCTCCATGGCGAGGCAATTGCGATTGGTATGCATATCGAGGCACGCTTGACTGTGGCGCTCGGCTTGTGTGATGGTGACCTCGTCCAACGCCAACAACGCATATTACGACGTTATGGGTTGCCGATTATATTGCCGGCGCAGGTGACAGTCGATGATTTGTTGGCAGTGATGCAGCGTGACAAAAAAGTCGACGCTGGCCAGATTCGTTGGGCTTTGCCACGGCGTATCGGACACGCTGAGATTGTTCGCGATGTGCCACTTGATACCGTACGAGCGGTGCTTACGGCAAGCATTGATGAGATGCCCGAAATGCGGTAGAAGCACATAAACTGCCAGACAAATACTCTTACAAAGATTTAATACAGTTTTTATAGTTTTAATTGACCAAAGTAGTAATATTTTGGTATAGTGGTTGTTGTGAGAAAAAATAGGAGTCCAAAGCAATGCCACAGTCTCCATTTTCTGCCGATTCATCGGTCGGCCAAATCCTCACCTATCTTCAGCGTCATGGCGAAGCGACAATTCGAGATCTTGAGCAAGAGTTAGGCATAAGCACCACTGCAGTGCGTGAACACTTAACCAATCTCGATGCGCGCGGCTATATCGGCACCCGCCTTGTGCGTAATGGTCGTGGTCGGCCACATATTGTCTACTCGTTGACTGAGCAGGCACGTGACCTTTTTCCACGCAGTTATGACACACTCATGACGGTATTATTTGACGAGATTGCGCGTCAACAAGGGGGCGATGCGCTGAAGCATCTGCTCAATAGTGTGAGTGAGCGTTTGGCTGAGAGTTATCCACGCACAGCCCGCACTGATATTGAGAGTCGTTTGGTCAACGTGCAACGCATGATGCAAGACCAAGGGATTCCCGTTGAAGTCCGTGCAGCTGAGCAAGAGTTTACCTTTTATGCATGTCCCTATCATGAGGTAGCCCAAGATCATGCAGACGTGTGCGCCATGGAGCGTCGCATGTTAGAGCAGGTATTGGGGCACACGATAGAGAGTGACAGTGCCATTCGTGAGGGTGGTCGCTGTTGTAACTTTTCGGTAGCCCGGAGCAGTGGTCTCAGTAATACGACGATTACGCTCACCGAGAAATAGGACTACATCGTATTATCTTTCATCTGAAGTAAGGAGTTTGTGCGTCAATGGAATTGGTCATCAAAGACTTACGCGCCAATATCGGCGATAAGGAAATCCTCAAGGGTGTCAACCTGACGGTCAAGCCTGGCACCATTCATGCCATCATGGGCCCTAACGGCAGCGGTAAAAGCACCCTCTCAAATACCATTATGGGTCACCCATCATACACCGTGACGGGTGGTGAGGTGTGGTACAAGGGGCATAATATTTTGGAGATGGAAGTCGACGAGCGCGCCAAGCTTGGTCTGTTCTTGGCTTTCCAATATCCAGTATCAATCCCCGGAGTGACAGTGGCCAACTTCTTGCGTGCAGCAGTTAATGCTCATCGTGCCGAAGAGGGTAAGGATCCACGTCAGACAGCCATTCCGATGGCACAGTTCCGCAAGGAAATCCGTGAAAAAATGGCCGCACTTGGTGTGGATGAGGCCTTCGCACGTCGCTATCTCAATGATGGGTTTAGTGGTGGTGAGAAGAAGCGTATCGAAATTTTGCAGATGTCGATGCTTAAGCCCTCGATGGCTGTCATGGACGAAACCGACTCAGGCCTCGACATCGATGCCCTCAAAGTCGTCTCACAAGGTGTCAACACCTTGCTCGAGCAAAACCCAGAGATGGGTGTGTTGGTGATTACCCACTACCAGCGCTTGCTCAACTACATTAAGCCACACCAGGTCTCAGTTATGATGGAAGGCCGCATTGTACGTGAGGGTGGACCAGAGTTGGCCCTCGAGCTCGAAGAGCGCGGCTATGACTTCATCCGAGAGGAAGTGTTCGGCAATGGCAAATAAGCTCCCTGCAATTGCGGCGTTGACCGCACAAGATGTGGTTGTGGCCGGCGAGCCGACCTGGCTACAGCAGTGGCGCCAAGATGCCTTTCAGTCATTTGTGGCGAGCGACATGCCGTATTGGCGTCGCACCGACCTGTCTGCCTTTGCCTTTGCCGACATGCAGTTGGCCGGCGAAATCGGTGGCCAGCAGGTGGTTGGCGAGGCCCCAGCTGGCGTTGTTGTGATGCCATTGGCCCAAGCTGTGACGGCACACCCCGAGTTAGTCCAAAAGCACCTCGGCACTGCCGTGGCTAGTAACACATCAAAGTTTACCGCCCTGAACGCCGCTACTTGGCGCAACGGTTGGTTTGTCTATGTCCCCAAAAATCACGAGGCCAACGTGCCGTTGCATCTGCTTCAAGGCTTTGGTGAGAGCAACAGCGTGGTCTCACGCAACCTGATTGTTCTTGAGCGTAGTGCCCAACTTTCAGTGGTTGAGCAGTACGCCGGTGATACGGGTCGTTACTCGTTGAGCGTGACCGAGTTAATTCTCGGTGACGGTGCAACCCTCAAGTACGTTGGTATGCAGAGCTGGGGCAGCGATATCCGCCATATTGGATATCAGGTTGCTAAGGTCGGCAACGATGCATTCATCGATTGGACTGCCATCAACATGGGCGGCGCACATCAGCACATCGAGGCCGAGACCAACTTGGCCGGTAACGGCTCGCGCGTCGACTGGGTAGCCGCAACGATCGCCAGCGATGGCCAGCGCTTGTTGACGGCACCGTGGTTGCGCCATGTCGGTCGTGCTACTGAGGCCCACATGGACTTTAAGACAGTCGTCAAGGGTAGCGGGTATGCCACATTTGACGGCATGATCAAGATTGAGGGTGGTAGTGCCGAGACGGTGACACGGCTTGAGGAGCACGCGCTCCACTTGTCACCACAGGCTCGTAGTGATTCAATTCCAGGGCTCAAAATCGACACCAACGATGTGGCCAAGGCCGGACACGCCTCGACCAGCGGTGAGGTTGACGAGGAGCACCTGTTCTATATGCAAGCGCGCGGTATTCCCAAGTCTGAGGCTGTGCATATGATTGTCATGGGCTTCTTTGAGCCGGTGCTCGATCGTATTCCTGTTGAGGGCTTGCGTGAGCAGGTAACTGCTACGATTGCCGCACGTATTTAATGCTAGTCAAAGGGATGGTCATGGGTGCAACGCCGTTCGATGTCACTGCCGTGCGTCGCGAATTTCCAATCTTGCAACTCCCTGTTGAGCGGCCAGTGGCCTTTCTCGATAGTGCATCTACATCGCAGAAGCCACTTGCCGTGATCGAGGCGATCGACAACTACTACCGCACCACAAATTCCAATGTGCATCGCGGTGTCTATCAGTTGAGTGAGCAGGCAACGCTGGCATTTGAGCAGGCACGCCAAAAGGTTGCTACCTTTATCAATGCCAAGAGCGCCCGTGAAATCATCTTTACGCGCAACACGACCGAGGCCATCAATTTGGTGGCCCAGTCGTGGGGCGGTGCCAATTTGCGCCCGGGTGATGTGATTCTGATTAGTCAGATGGAGCATCACTCCAATATCGTGCCGTGGCAGTTGATTGCACAGCGCACTGGTGCCGTGATTCGAGCGATTCCGATTGATGGACATGGTCGTCTGGTGCTTGACCAGATTGACCAGTTGATGGCCGGTGTCAAAATCGTCGCCATAACACACCAATCGAATGTGCTCGGTACTATCAATCCCGTGGCGACATTAGCTACCAAAGCACACGCCGTTGGCGCTATAATTCTGGTTGATGGTGCCCAAAGCGTGCCACATATGCCTGTCGATGTCCAAGCTTTGGATGTGGATTTCATGGCATTTAGTGGTCACAAAATGCTTGCTCCTACTGGGGTTGGCGTGTTGTGGGGCCGCAAGGCGCTACTTGATGCCATGCCACCGTTTTTGGGCGGCGGCTCAATGATTAAGACCGTGACTATTGAGCAAAGTACCTACGCCGATATTCCGGCGCGATTTGAGGCGGGCACGCCGATGATTGGCGAGGCTATCGCATTAGGTGCAGCTGTTGACTATTTGAGTGCACTCGGGATGGCCAACGTGGCCGCTTACGAGCACACCATGGCGCAGTACTTGCTTGAGCGACTCGACGAGGTGCCAGGGTTGACGTGGTATGGTCCACCAATCGGGCCAGACCGGGCCGCCATGGCTGCGTTTAGTCTTGAGGGCGTACATCCGCATGATGTCTCACAGGTGCTTGACACCGAGGGCGTTGCGGTGCGCGCTGGACATCACTGTACACAACCGTTACATGCAGCGCTCGATATTCCGGCATCGGCTCGCGCATCGTGCTATATCTACAACGATACGCAGGATGTCGATCGGTTGGTAAGTGGGTTGCTGAAAGTAAAGCATCTTTTTGGCTAGAAAAGGGGGATACCCGTGAGTGACATGTATCGAGACCTGATCTTGGAGCATCATCGTTATCCTCATAACTTTGGTACGCTTGACCCCAACGATGTCTCGCAAGAGGAGCATAACCCACTGTGTGGGGATCGTATTCGCCTTGATTTGCGCATCGTTGATGGCAAGATTGCCGAAGTGGCCTTCTCTGGCAAAGGGTGTGCGGTGAGCCAAGCATCAGCGTCTATGTTGACCGATGAACTCATCGGCATGGACATAGAGCGGGCCCGTCAATATGGCAAAGATGATTTGCTCGACTTGATTGGTCTGCCGTTAGACAAAAACCCAGTGCGTCTCAAGTGCGCCTTGCTTTCACTCAAGGCCATGAAGGTTGGGTTATATCGTTATCTTGGGCAGCAGCTCGACGCTGACGATCTAGACTAGAAGAAAGAGGACCAACGATGACCGTTGAAGCCAACGATCTATCATTTGATTATTCGAAGTATGGTTTTCGCCAAGAAGAGAACTATGTCTTCAAGTCAGGTAAAGGCCTGAACGAGGCCGTTGTGCGTGAATTGTCGGCCATGAAGGGTGAGCCTGAGTGGATGCTCAAGCGCCGCTTGCAAGCACTCGACATCTTCTACAAGAAGCCCACGCCAATTGACGGTGCCTGGGGTAACCCAGACTTGCTCGACCTCAACTACGACGACATCCACTACTTCGTGCGTGCCGGCGACAAGCCAGCCACCGACTGGGATGCCGTTCCTGAGGAGATCAAGAACACCTTCGAGCGGTTGGGTATTCCCGAGGCTGAGCGCAAGTTCTTGGCCGGTGTCGGTGCTCAATACGAATCAGAGGTGGTTTACCACTCATTACGTGAGGAGTGGAGTAAATTGGGCGTGATCTTCCTTGATACCGACACGGCCCTCAAGGAGCACCCCGAGATTTTCAAGCAGTACTTTGGTACCGTGATTCCATCAGCTGACAACAAGTATGCCGCTTTGAACACGGCCGTCTGGTCGGGTGGGTCGTTTGTGTATGTGCCAAAGGGCGTGCATGTGGACATCCCACTCCAGGCCTACTTCCGTATTAACGCCGAGAACATGGGGCAGTTTGAGCGCACGCTGATTATCATCGACGAGGGTGCCTCGGCACACTACATCGAGGGTTGTACGGCACCGGTTTACTCGACTAATTCATTGCACTCAGCGGTAGTTGAGATTGTCGTCAAGAAGGGCGGTAAGTTCCGCTATACCACCATCCAAAACTGGGCCAACAACATCTTCAATCTTGTCACCAAGCGTGCCGTAGCCTACGAAGATGCCAGCATGGAGTGGGTGGACGGCAACATCGGTTCACGCTTAACCATGAAGTACCCATCGGTCTACTTGATGGGGCGTGGCGCACGCGGTGAAGTGTTGTCAGTTGCCTACGCCGGCAAGGGCCAGCACCAAGACGCCGGTGCCAAGATGGTACACAACGCACCAGACACCACCAGCGTCATCACCAACAAGTCCGTCTCAAAGGGCGGCGGTAAGACCACCTATCGTGGCTTGGTCAAGGTACATCCAGGTGCCAGCGGTGCCAAGATTAACGTGAACTGCGATGCCTTGATTCTCGACGAACATTCGAAGTCAGACACCATTCCATACATCGAAGTCGAAGAAGAGAAAGTAACTTTGGCGCACGAGGCCACCGTTGGTCGCATCGGTGAAGAGCAACTCTTCTATTTGATGAGTCGCGGTATCCCCGAGGCCGAGGCTTTGTCGATGATTGTGCTCGGATTCATGGAGCCATTCACTCGCGAGTTGCCCATGGAGTACGCTGTTGAACTCAACCGACTTATCCAACTCGAGATGGAAGGTTCGGTCGGTTAATCGATTGTGTGTGCGTGATTCGTTGCACCGTAGATGTAAGGGTAACCCTTGCACCTACGGTGCTCTTACATGGAGGAACTGATGTCTGCATTCAAAATGGTCACAACCATGACTGATTTGCCTGTTGGTGCCACCAAAGCCGTTGAGTATGATGGGGCTGCGGTCGGCTTGTTTAATGTGCGTGGTACGATATATGCAATCGGCAATATTTGTACACATGCCTATGCCGAGCTCCATGACGGATATGTCGATGACGACGATTGTACGGTTGATTGTCCCTTGCATGGCGCACGCTTTTCGCTCAAAGATGGGGGACATATGACACTACCAGCCGTTGCCGGTGTGAAACGATATGATGTGCAGGTGGTTGATGATCAGATTTTGATTGCGCCGGCTGACTAGCAAGGTGATGCGATGCGGTTATGTGACGGATTATCTGCCGCGCTTCATCAGTGGGGTCGTCAGGGCTATCCTGATGAGGTAGTAGCGCTTTTGCTGGGTACTATCAACGATACTGATGAGATAACCATCACAGACTTTATACCTGTCGCGAATCAAGCTACTGATACCACACGCCACTTCGAACTTGATCCACATGGGTGGTTGATTGCTGATGCACAGGCACAAGCACTTGGTCGCGAGATTGTTGGTATCGTACATACGCATCCCGATGGAATCGCATTACCCTCAAGCACAGATAGTGCGTCTGCCGAATTCTTGGGATGCCGATTCGCTTACCTGATTGTGTCTGTGACTGCTGCAGGCACGGTAACGATGCAGGCGTGGCGTTGGAATGGTCATCAATTTATGTCACAGAGGTTGCTATGTCGTTGACTCCCACGCAATATGCTCGGTATGCGCGCCATACCGCACTCCCCGAGGTTGGCGTCGCAGGTCAGTCACGCCTAGTTGCAGCGCGTGTGCTGGTAATCGGTGCTGGTGGACTTGGGTCGCCGGCGGCGCTCTATTTGGCTGCGGCTGGTGTGGGTACGATTGGTATTGTCGACGACGATGTGGTGGATCTGACCAATCTGCAGCGGCAAATTTTGCATACGACGGCGCGCGTCGGCCAACCCAAAGTAGACTCTGCATACCAGGCGCTCACCCAACTCAATCCTGAGATTACTGTGGTGCCATATCATCAGCGTGTGACCATTGATAATGTGCTGGCATTGATTGACGCCTACGATGTCGTCATTGATGCCACTGATTCGTTTGCTACGCGCTATTTGGTGAATGATGCCTGTGTGATGCGCAAAAAACCGTTGGTGTATGGTGCCATCTTTCGTTTTGAAGGCCAAGTCAGTGTCTTTGCTCCACATCTCGGTGGCCCATGCTATCGTTGTCTGTTCCCCGATCCGCCACCGCCCGAATTAGCGCCCAATTGTGCTCAGGCCGGTGTGTTTGGCGTCTTGCCTGGGGTGGTAGGGAGTGTGCAGGCAACAGAGGCGATTAAATTAATTTTGGGTATTGGTGAATCGCTGATGGGGCAGCTGTGGATGTACGATGCCCTCAGCATGCAAGTCGATCGCTGGCAGGTCGCCCGCAATCCAGCATGTGCGCGGTGTGGTGACCAACCAACCTTGCGCGGTTTGATCGATATGGATACCATCTGTGCCGTGACTCCTCCAGCCGAGATTGATGCTCAGACATTGGCCCGACGACTCACTTACGAGTCCGTATTTTTGCTTGATGTGCGTGAACCACACGAGTATGATGCGGGGCATCTGCCCAGTGCTGTGCGGATTGGAGTGGATGAGGTGGCGAATCATAGCGCACAGCTTGTGTCATATGCTGAGATTGTTGTCTATTGTCGCAGTGGCATGCGCAGCGCTCGCGCAGCTGATCTGCTCCGCCAGCGTGGTATTAATGCGGTGAGTCTGGCTGGTGGGTTGCTCGCATGGCAACGCCAAATCGACGCTACAATGGTGGTAGCGTAGCAACGAGGTATCCTTATGAACGTAGCACAATTTATGCAGGTTCCGACCCCAAATCCGCAGTGGAGTCGCCCGATTGTAGCCTTGTGGTATCAAGGCCATGGCGATTGGCATGGCGCTCATGATGCCCTCCAAGATGATGACAGCCAAGCTGGGTCGTGGGTGCATGCACATTTACATCGTGCTGAGGGGGATGCATTTAATGCAGCGTATTGGTATCGGCGTGCGCACCAACCGGTACCACCTAGCACACTATCGCTTGAGGATGAGTGGCAACAGTTGGTCGATGCTCTGACAACGGACATCCAATCATGACGACTAAACAGGTGATTAGTCAGATGATTGCCTACCACCATGCGGCCAATCGACGTCTGTGGCAGTTAATCGAGCCACTGGGCGATGAGGTGTTTTGTCGTGAGAGTGGCTATTCGATTGGCTCGATTCGCAACCACATGGTGCATATGATGAGCGTTGATGCGGGGTGGTTGAATGGGATGCATGGTAATCCGCGCGAGTCGTTTACGTGGCTCGATGCCAACGACTTCCCTACGATTGCGGCCACGCAGACCTGGGCCGAACAAGGGATGATTGACTTGGTGCAACAAGTCGAGCGCTGGAGTGATGCCGATTTGGCTACGGTGCCATCTGGTATGAACGAAATGCGCTGGCAGATTTTGGTGCACCTGACGACACACGGCGTCGATCATCGAAGTCAAGTGTTGCCGTTGATTCATGCTGCTGGTGGTCAGACGATGCCCCAAGACTTTATTTTTCATGTGTGGGGTTGGCCCCCCCCGCGTCACTAACGGAGGAGCGTGCGCACATGGCAGAGCGTATCGGCGAAATCATTGAATCATCGACGTTGCAATTTACTGCGGGTAGTTATCAGTTGCATGAGGCGCCAGCTTTCGGGTCGATTGTCCGCGTACAGACACGAGATCCGCAAGTTGATATCTATGCGCTCGTCTATGATGTCCGTACTGTCAGCCGTGAGCCTGGTGGGCGTGCCGTGATTCGCGGAGTTAGTTATACCGGAGAAACGCTACAAAACGAAGAGATTTATCGTGCCCATCCAGATTTAAATGAGGTACTCCAAACTGAGTTCTCGGCCTGGATTGTTGGCTATCGCCGTGGCGACACCGTCTATCATCGCATCCCTGCCCAAACTGCACCGGTTCACTACAGTGTCTATGCTTGTTCGATTGATGAACTCCAACAGTTTGGGCGAGATTTTGGTTATATTGGCATAGTCGTACATGCTCAACAGTTGCCGGTTGATGAGCTGGTGGGCGCCGTGATTCGTCAAATTGCGGTCGCTCATACGCCCAATGAACGCGAGTATACGGTGCGGGCGGGGCGTGAGTTAGCCACGTTGCTGCGCGATGATTTTGAGCGCTTGCGCCAAATCGTGTTGAGAATTCGTGTGAACTGATGCCTAGGACGAGTATAATCATCTATTTGTTGGTGATTCGGTTGCAACCTATCCTCTGCTTGTGCTATGATGAAGCCAACTGTACGGGGACGTGGCGAAATGGCAGACGCGCTAGTCTTAGGAACTAGTGGAGCAATCCGTAAGGGTTCAACTCCCTTCGTCCCCACCACAACGACGCAACACAGCGTGTTGCGTTTTTTTGTGTGTATCAAACGTACAGCGATTGTAAGTGAGGTTAGATGATTTTGTTCATATCATGTTGATGTAGATTTGCTATGATAGCAGTGTGGTTTTTGTAGATGAAAGAGGTGTTGTATGCACTCCGATTTAATTAGCAAAATTGAAAAGGCACGGCAGTATGCACAGCAACCAGAACGGATTGCGATTGATAGCCTGAGCGCAACCTTTCGCGGTGGCAACAACGACCATATTATCACCATCAACGCGGGGGTGTGGCAGTGCGACTGCGACTTCTTCAAACATCACAGCACCTGTGCGCACGTAATGTCAATGCAGAAGATTCTGGCGCCCATGCTCTCAGACCGTGCACGTCAAGCAGTCAATCCTCTTGATGCCGATAGCTTCGCTGAATCATTGGGGTAATGTATGACAATTGTCATTGCACATCGGGGAGCATCTGCATATGCCCCTGAGAACACGCTCAAAGCCTTCGATTTGGCTGCGGACATGGGTGCAGACATGTGTGAGTTGGATGTGGGCTTGACTGCTGACGGCAAGCTGACCGTATTTCATGACGACACTACTGGCCGGTGGGAGAGCCAAGATCGCCCGATTAACCAGCTCACCATGGCCGAGATGCTATTGCTCGATATTCGTGGCGAGCGCGTCCCCGAGTTGTCAGCTGTGCTCGATTTGGCGCGACAGCGTAATATGCAGTTGAATGTTGAGCTCAAGCATGCCGGCATGGCACCGCAAGTGTTGGCAGCCATCAACGATGCCAAAATGCATGATGCCGTGATTATTTCATCGTTTTATCCACAGGCCTTGGTCGAGATTCGCCAGCATGATCCACTGATTCAGATGGGCTTGTTGATGTATAACCGGGGCTGGGAGCCCGAGGTCTACACTGATGCTACACGGATGCGGGCTACATTGGCTCAGTTTGCCTGCCAAGCCTGGCATCCCTACTTCAATCTCGACCAGATTGATGCAGTGGCGCCATTGGTGCAACCTGAGTATGCAGTTAATGTGTGGACCGTCAACGAAGAGGCCGATATGCGCCGCTACATTGACCTCAAGGTGCACGGGATTATTACTGATAAGCCCGATGTGCTCCGGCGTATGTTGTAATTGGTCTGGAGAATGTGCAAGGCGCACCACGATTCGTGGAGCGCCTTGTCGTTTGTGGGTTGATTAGCGGTAACCACTGGCCTGCATCTCAAAGAGGCGAGCATAGTCTCCATTGTTGGCCATTAACTCGGCATGTGTGCCAAGCTCAACCAACTCACCTCCTGAGATAACGGCGATGCGGTCGGCCATCCGCACCGTGCTAAAACGATGCGAAATCAGAATGGCGGTGCGCCCTTGGGTCAGCTCACGGAAGCGCTGGAAGACCTCATATTCGTATTGGGCATCGAGTGCCGATGTCGGCTCGTCGAGGATCAAAATTCCACCGTCGCGCATGAACGCCCGACTGAGGGCAATCTTCTGCCATTGACCACCCGATAACTCTCGCCCCTGTTGGAATTGACGCCCAAGCGTGGTGTCATAGCCGTGCGCGAGTGTGGTTGCAATCTCTGCTGCGCCACCTTGATCGGCTGCCTGCTCGATGCGGGCGCGGTCATCGATGCGGGCTACATTGCCGAAGCCGATGTTGTCATTGAGACTCATCTGATAGCGCACAAAATCCTGGAAGATGACGCCGATGTGTTGCTGTAAATCGGCCATATCCATCTCGCGGATGTCAACGCCGTCAATAGTGATGCATCCTTCAGTGGGATCATATAGCCGTGTCAGCAGTTTGACGAGTGTGGTTTTGCCGGCGCCGTTGATGCCAACCAGCGCCAATGTCTCGCCGGCTTTGATATGCAAATTGATATGCCGCAGTGTCCACTCCTCGCGCTCGGGGTAGCGGAACGAAACATCGTGGAATATAATGCCGTCACGCATAGGGTCGGGCATAGGTACGGCATCTGTAGTGTGTGGCATTATCGGCTTAAGATTGAAAAAATCCACCAGTTGCGTCATGAATAACCCGTTTTCGAAGAGCCAATTAATGCTGTTAAATAATGATTGGAATGTACTTTGGCTTTGCCGCAAAATTGCCATATAAAATGTTAAACCACCGAGAGTGATTGCACCCTGTATGGTCAGCCAGATGACCCATGCGTAGGCCACATAAAAACTCGCTGTCGATATGAATCCCCACCACATACTCAAAAGCGATCGCTTACGCGCCAGACGTACGTCCTCGTTGTAATATTGCGTGAATGTCTCGTCATGTCGCTGAATAATCGGTGTCCCTAATCCAAATAAGCGTACCTCTTTGATACTTTTGTCGGTGGTCATTAACTCTTCGAGATACCGAATCTGCCGGAATTCGGGAGCGCTACGTGTGAGTAACCGAAAAAAAAGGCGACTATAAAAACTCTGTGCGATAAATGCAGGAATGCTTGCGCCAAACAAGATGATGGCAATCCACGGCTCAAAGGCAACAACAATGACTAAAAACGATACGAGACTTATACTTTGTTGAATGACCGCAAATACACCGTTGACGAGAGCCATCGCACGAAACTCAGATTGCCGCCGTGCGTTTTGTAGTTGGTCATAAAACGCTGCATCCTCAAAAAATTGGACATCGAGCTCGTCTGCTTTTTGCATGACACGCATGGCAATATAGTGCTTGAGCTTGGTGTTCAAAATGTGCTCAGCTAGCACGCGGATCTGACTGATAATGGCACTTACCGTAATCAAGGCAAACTCGAGAATCAACCACGGCATGCTGAGCTCGAACCCTGCCCAGATGTCACCAATGCTTATCCCCTTGGTTACGCTGTCAATAATTTGCCCAGCTGCATATGCTTGGGCAGCTGGCATTGCTGCGTTGACAATAGTGCTTATGCTCAGTGCCCACATACCACCTGAATCAGCTGCACGTACTACCTGAAAGGCTGCGGGAATTGTTGATAATGCTGATTTGCTTTGTGCAATCCATAGCCTAAACCGCTCGACTATGGTTGGTTCGGATTCTGCTGTCATGTTGTGCCATTCGTGATTACGCAAAAACAATGTATCTCGCTATTATGCCACGGACTGCATAACATAAGTGCACCGCCACGGGAAAAGCGTGTGGCGGTGCAGTGTGTGGCCAGATGTGTTGGGCGGGGGGACACTCACACATCGGTAAGGGGCCACGCAGGGAGTTGTCAGTTATTCGAGCGTGATGTTTGCGCGTTCTTCGGGTGACATGAGACCGAGTCGATCACCACGATTGAGGTAAATCAACGCTTCGTTTTTGACGTTGACAATCATGTCAGTCAAGCTGTCGCCGTTGACATCGCGGAAGTCAAGTAATACCGGCGTGCGATCTTCGTCTGCACCGAACAGGTATGGTCCATTGATAATGCGTGTCTTGCTGGTGTCACCACCCGGAATATGCATAATTACGACTTGGCGGTTCAAGTTCATGGCCACGAAGTGACTTGGATTCATTGAGCTGTCATCAATGCCAAGATATGCATCAGTATGGAACGTGCGCGTCTCGCCATAGCGAATATCGTCGTAGCGCTCTACACCCCACCCTACTGCAGCACTCAAGGCGAAGTAGAGCAGGATTGCAACGCCAAGCGCCGCAACGATGTAGGTCGGCGTCAGTGTGCCGATGGTTGGAATATTGATGCGTCGGAGTGATAAGCCCTTGCTCTTGGCACGGGGGAGACGCATGGTTGGATTGCGCATGTCTTGTGTGCGAACTGCCATGATGTGAACCTCCTTGAGGGGTGTGGCACATATGTTCGAAACATCTGTGCTAATAATATACGAACATTTGTTTCATGTCAAGTGGAAATTGCATGACATTTTGCCAACAGCATAAATACATCGTGCTACAATTCATGGACATGTTCAGACAAAGGGAGCAGGGACATTCATGCAAACTCCACAGGCGCGGCGTCAGCAGGTCTTTCGCTTGGCGATGCCCGCAGTAAGCGAGCTCGTACTCAACACATTGGTCGGTTTGGTTGATATTTTGCTCGTAGGGCAGATGAGTATGGCGACGATAGCGATACTTGGTTATGGAGTGGCACCTGCGCTTGCTGCAACCGGCCTTGCTGGTGAGATGTTCTGGACAATGTCATTGCTTTTTATGGCTATTGGGACCGGTTGTACTGCACTTGTAGCTCGCGCCACTGGCGCCAAAGATCCAGCCACGGCAAATGCGGCGCTTCGCCAAGGACTGTTATTAGGGTTAGTCAGCGCTACAGTGATGAGTGTGGTGGCTATCGGATTTGCCGAATATGTGATGCAAGTCTATCGTGCTGAGGTGCTGGTGAGTAATTTGGGCGCTCAATTTATTCGTATCTTGGGGTACTCGTTTTTGCCTACCGCAGTTATGATGATTGGCATGGCTTCACTGCGTGGTGCTGGCGACACACGCACACCATTGATGATTATGATCGTGGTAAATCTCATCAACATGGTGCTATCCTATCTTTTAATTGGTGGCTCATTTGGCTTGACGCCACTCGGTGTTGAAGGAGCTGCTATTGGCACGGCAGTTGCACGTACAATCGGTGGGCTTGTCGTATTATGGTTGCTGTTTCGTGGGCGCGCTGGATTACAGTTGCAGGTTAATGTTGCTCTAGACCGGAGTATGATTCAACGTATTGTGCGGGTTGGTTGGCCGTTTGCGGGCGAACAGATGGTATTTCAGGGCGCATTAATTCTGTTTATTGGTATGATTAATCAACTTGGTACGGCAGCCTATGCGGCACATAATTTGGTAATTCGCATCGAGTCACTTGCATTCCTGCCTGGTTGGGGCTACGGAATTGCGGCATCTGCACTCGTAGGGCAAGCGCTCGGTGCCAAAAATCCTGAGGAGGCGAATGCCGCTACGTATGAGGCATTGAAACAGACCTCGTTAATGATGGTCGTGCTGGGGGGGCTGATGGCCTTGTTCCCCGAGCAATTGTTGGCGTTTTTTGTGCATGATGCCGAGGTCATTGCTGCGGGGATTGTGCCACTCCAGATTGCTGGTGCGTTTCAAATTGCCATGGGGGCAAATTTTGTGTTATCAGGCGCGTTGCGTGGCGCCGGTGATACGCGCTGGCCCTTGTACACCAAAGTCATTAGCACATGGGGGTTGCGCCTACCTATTACCTTTATCGTGCTACTGAGTGGCGGCGGGCTGGTTGGTGTATGGATTGCCATGGGTGCGGATTTTTGTAGTCAGGCCATTCTCGCATATGTCCGCTTTCGAAAAGGGAAATGGCGTTCAATGCAGGTGTAATAAAAGGATACTGCTATCATGGAACACACGCACCGCTCGCGGCGCATTCATCTCTCGGTTGCAGGGAACATTGGCGTCGGCAAAAGCACATTGGTCGGAATTTTAGCTGAAGAATTGGGTTGGCAACCATACTATGAACTAGTTGGTGACCACCCCTATCTCGATGATTATTACGCCGATCGTGAACGGTGGGGTTTCCATAGCCAAATCTGGTTTTTGGCACAACGTTTTGAGCAACACCTTGAGATTAGTGATATGCCCGGCTCAGTCATCGAAGATCGCAGTATGTATGAGGATTACGAAATTTTTGTCAAAGGCCTTTACGAAGAACAAATCATTACTGCACGCGATTTCCGCACCTATCGTCGGCTATATACGACACTTGTGCAGCGCATCCAACCACCGACTTTGGTGGTGTATTTACAAGCATCGTTAGACACCCTCCAAAAACGTATTGCACAACGCGCCCGTGCAAGTGAAATGAACATCCCGCCTGCCTATTTGCAGCGCCTCAATCAACGGTACGACGAATGGATGGGTCGGTTTGATCGCTGTCCAGTGTTGCCTATTCCGACTGATGACCTTGATTTTGCACATACTGTAACTGGTCGACGTGCAGTAGTTGATTTGGTTGTGCGTGCGCTTGGCATTCGCAATTCTACCCAAGAACGATTGTTATCATAGATTTTTTGTGAAATTTTACAAAAATAAAATTGTGTACAAAAATAAAGTTGTAATAACTTACATAAACATAATGCAACTTGCATGGTAGGCTATATGTAGATGAATGAAATAAAAGTAACGTGGTGGGTTGGCAATCGTTGTTGATTTTGCTGTTATTCATATATGTTTGATACGAAAAGAGGAATGTGATGCCGAGCTTAGTGAGTTTAAGTGACGCACAGATTAAAAAGCGTATCGTCGAATTGATGAGTAGCATTCGTGTGCGGTTGCGCCAGCAGAAAATAAACATCGTCGTTGGTAAAGAGAGTGCAAGTGTTGCTGCGCAGAATCGTCGAGTGGCCATGGCGTCGCTGGTTGATATGATTCGGGATCGTGGTTGCGACATTACGCCGGGGCGGTTTTCGGACATTTTTCTGGCACGACCACATCATGTAGTCAATGCGCGGGTTGAGGAGCTTATTACGACGTTCGAGGTGATTCTTGAGGTTACCCCGCCCGTCATGACAGCATCTGAACTCTTAGAACTATGTAATTTGACTCGTCTGCCGTTAGGCGACATGTCACGCTTTGCCAAATACTTCAGTAGTGAAGATTGGCGCAAAGCGTTGCAGAAGTATGACATCGTGCCGTTTCGCATCCACGAGGACGGGATTCTGCTTGAACGAGAAGCCTATGTGGATGATGTAGTCAACATCATCATGACTGCTTGGCGTCGGCAAGTACATGATGTACCACAGCACGTGGTGATTAGTGGGCCATCGGGGATTGGCAAAAGTGCGGTGGCGATGATGGCCGCACGGCGGATTGAGCCCCTCTATGATCATCAAGTCTTTGTGGTAACCGTGCCACCACATCTGTCACATGTGGATGATGTATATCGGGCAATTGGGTTGACGTCAGGTATGCATTTGCTTGGTAATGAGACATGGTTGATGCGGTTGCGTACGGCAGATCGTATCAAAAACGCGGTCATTTTACTCGACGACTTGAACGGCAACGACAAAATCACACCTGAGCATATCTTGTATCACATATTCCAACAATTGCCTAACTTGCATGTGATTGTCACCACACAAGTGGCAGGTTTAGCACACGCATTCAATCATATACATGAGGTGTCCTTACCCCCGCTTGATGGTGTACAGGCTCACAAGTTGTTTTGGCATGTCTATCGTAATGCGGATGGTGGCGATATTTCACCCGAGAAAGTGGATGAACTGTTGGCATTAACCCACGGCCACCCGATGCATATAGTGGCTGTCGCCAACAGTGTGGTGGCTGGGGTAGATGTATATAGTGTGGACTTGTATCGCGGTTTGATTAACAGTCTATCCGATCTTGCTCAACAGCTCGTGCGGATCATGGTGATGGTGCGCCATCCACTGAGTGAGCAGTTTTGGCATTTGCTCGGCGATTACCTCAAAGTGCACAACCCAGTTATTATCAAGAGTCAGCTGTCACTCCTTGAGCGTCGCCAAATTATTACGAACCGACGTGGTGAGGGATATTTGGTACACGATACGATGCGTGTTTCGTTGTTGTCGAGCATGAGTGATACCGAGCAACAATCTATGCTCGGGGAGATTAGCCGCCTCTTGACCAATGCATTACATGCAATCGAAATCGAAGGAGACGTGTTTGCGCGGCAGATGACGACATTTGACGTATTGGCTACGTATGATTTATTGCGCCAAATGTATGATCTTGAGTTGTATGATTGGGCTACCAACTTAGCTGTGCAATGGCGGATTGTCTGGATACGTCATGGCTTGAGTGCCGAGTTATGTACTATTTCAAATCAACTGTTACGCGTGATTGGCGAACATCATCCTGCGTATGGTGATTTACTGTTTGCTATTGGGAGTTTCTACGGTCATCGAGGGATTGTCGATAGTACTATCCGGTTTTTGAATCAGGCGATGACACGTGCTGAGCGCATGCAACAATCACATTTATGGGCGATGTCAGCACTCGAATGTGGTTTACACGGGTTACAGGCGATTGGCTGGCAAGAATCTGAGCGTTTGATTTTGCGGGCTATGTCTGAATTCGAGATTTTGGGCTTGTCGGTGTGGTCGGCCCGCTGTTATGACACACTTGCGTATATTTATCTGATTGCCGGTCAACCAAATCAAAGCATTAAAATGAGTGACGAGTCGCTCAAGATTTATGGCTACAAATCAGTATCATTTGGTGCAGCAGATGCACATGCGAATCGTGGTCTGATTTATATGGTGATTGGTGATTATGAGATGGCCCGGAACGAGTTGTTTTTGGCAGATGGTATGTATAGCAAGCTCAAAGCACCGAGTAGTAATGCTGCTGTTCATTTGCGCATGGCCGCTACGTTTGCATTAAATAACCAACCAAACGATGCGCGCTACTACATCACCAAAGCGTTTAAGGTGTTAGAGCGGATCGGTGGCTTAAACGACCTGCTATATATTGTTGATGTGTTTGCTGCTATTTGTTTGGCTGAGGATGATGGCGTGACTGCAGTCCGATTGGCTACCGCTTGTACGATGGTACGCGATCAACATGGTTTGGTACGCGGCGAAGCCCTTGATGATATCGTGCGTCGGTTGATGACATATGCCGACATGCTGGCTGGTGATGAGCGAATACCGCCAGCACCAGCAAATCTGGCTGATTTGATTATGCTTGTCCGCAGTAAACTGCTTACGTCGAACCAATAAGCTAGTTGTGTGTTAATTATTGTGGCACAATCCAACGCACGAGTTGATGATCTATTTTGTAGGCGCTCCAAGCACTAATCGCCATGATAATCTCGTAGCCAAGTAATGTCATTATCATGAGTTGGCCCGCACGTGATCGTAGGTACCCTGTACTGAGACTCCCAATACCAATGGCGATTAGTGGTGAGAGTGCGATTACATAGCGTGTCGGTGACACAAAAAATCCAACCCGTAAGAGTGTAAATAACACAAATGTGGCAAATGCTGCTACCCAGATACTCCAAATTCGTGTATCGCGTCGAAATCGTGGGTGGAATACAGCTAATACTCCTAGACCGAACACAATCGCGCTATAGTGATCAAATACCCCCATGTTGACGATCATCATCAGTTCGCCCCATCGCGTCATCGCAGTGTCACGTGTCAAAAACTGAAACTGATTAAGAATCAACGTGATGAACTGTGAATAATACAGCACACTCACGCATGCCACTACACTAAACCAAATCCATGCCGCTTTGCGTAATGTGCCAATCAATATATGAAATCCCTGCATGATGCTCATGGTTAACAGCGCACCAAAATGCCCTGCACTCGTGATGAATGCCATGAGTATCATGAGTAACCGCTGTCTGGTGTCTGCATGAGACCCAGCTGCAACTGCTACGAGCATGAAGACCCAGCTCGCCCACTGACCAATGACTTGAGCGGCAGCAGTGTGATTCTGCAAGATGAACGACTGAGGGAGTGCCACATATGTAAGCGACGCAATGATTGTTGCGCCCCACGAGAGCATCAGTCGGCGTGAAAGCCATACAACTCCGAACACAAGACTTGCCTCAAGCAGGATAGTAAGCAGACCAATAATGCGCTCATGCGTAAATAGTTCGCTCCCAATAAGTGCAACCGGTGCCATTAGCGCATAGGCTAATGGCGGGTATGGGTAGGTTTGGATTTGTTGTTGATTTATTAAATCATGCGAGATGGTGCCTTGCATTTGTTGATACAGATTCCCCATTAGTACATTTTCGAATTGGGTAATATGGATGCTCAAATCAGCATAACGCGCGCCAGGAGTCACCAGTCCTAATAGTTTGATGATGAGCGCGCTTATCGTTATTGCTCCAATGATGCGATATGGCCTAGATAAACGGCGGAATGCCATGATGACTCCAGTAGCAGCCAAGAGTGTGATATTGATGCCCTCACGCCACATGTGGAGTTGTAGTGCATACCGTTCAAAGAGCATGCACAGTACCCCAGTCGCCATCAACATTGTTGTATACCGCACGAGCAGTGTGGCGTTACTGATCTGGGCAACCATAGCAATTAGCAATAGCCAACTGAATGGTATGAATAGATAGCTGAGATAGGTGAATGATGCAGGCTGTATGGTGGTACGCCCACTAATCTGGACCATAGAGAGACACAGTCGTTGGTTATATGATGAGGTGACCTGACTATTGTCACACTCGACAAGGTAGGTGCTATTTGCTGGCACATAGAGATGAATCTGCCATGACTGAGGTTGTGCAGGTAATGCAATAGTATGCGCGCCGTTTGTCAGAGCAATTGATTGTGGTGGCTCATCACTCCGTGTGAGGACGTGTAGTGTCACTATTTGAGGGGTTGTCAGATTGGGTATCCCAATCGGTGTGTGATTACGCACATGACGAAACCAGCGACGATCACCAAAAAAGTCCGTCGGTTCCATTGCGAGATATCCAGGGCCGTATGCAACCGCACCTGGATCACTGGCCCGGATGGTCCATTGATGTTGAGTTCGCCATAGCGCATATCCAGTAACGAATATACCGAGGAGTACGCAGTAAATAAACCATAAGCGGTATGGGCTATATATGAGTGACCGTGTCACATCAGCACTCCTGAATTTGATGGATGCGTTCTATGATTGTGTCATCATATTGCGACAAAACTGACCGTAAATCAAGCCAGAGTGCATGGTTGGAGACGCGTCCGACTATTGCCGGGGTGCCGATACGCAATAACTGCGCAAGGTGTTGAGGGGTATCATGTGGTCGTACTACGGCAAAAGAAGGTAATGTATCCCCTGGAAGTGAACCACCGCCAACGGTGCTCTCGCAGGCACTAATCTGCCACCCACTGGGTATCTGGGCCAGGATACGTTGCGCTCGCTGCATGATGGCATCAGGCGATGCGCTTATCATTTGCCATATGGGAATCTCGGTAAGTGCACGACCGGTAATATAACTCATCAGCGTCGTCTGTAATGCAGCCATGATAAGCTTGTCGAGGCGAATTGCGCGCATCAGTGGGTGTTTGGTAAGTTGTTGAATGAGTGGTGCATGGCCGACAATGAGTCCTGCTTGTGGTCCACCTAGTAATTTGTCGCCACTAAAGCAGACTAAGTCTGCACCCTGTGCAATCCGTTCGTGGACTAACGGCTCGGCAGTTAAGCCAAATTGAGATACATCAATCAAAGAACCACTGCCGACATCATCAACAAGTAAGATGTTGTGTTTGTGGGCGATTGCCGCTAGCTCTTGGAGTTCCGCATCGTGTACAAATCCTTGGATGCGGAAGTTGCTTGTGTGGACGCGCAAAATCATAGCGGTGCGCTCGGTAATTGCAGCCTCATAATCGTGGGCGTATGTGCGATTGGTAGTCCCCACGTCGATTAATGTGGCACCACTTTGACGTAGCACATCAGGGATACGATAGCCGCCGCCGATTTCAACGGCTTGCCCCCGCGAAACGATGACTTCTTTGCCTACTGCAAAAGTCGACAAAATCAACAATACTGCAGCTGCATTATTGTTGACTGCTACTGCTGCTTCTGCACCAGTTAACTCGGTAAGTAATTTGGCCATGTGCTGATTTCGCTCACCGCGTTGACCTTGAACTAGGTCATACTCAATTGAGGTAGCTCCTGCATACTGTTGTATGGCCTGTTGGGCTGCAGTACTCAAGTGTGCCCGCCCCAAGTTTGTTTGGAGTAACACACCAGTGGCATTGATGACAGGACGTAGTGAGGGCATCGTCAACATTGCTAGACGCGTTGTAAGCAGTTGCGCAATATGCTCGTGTGAGGGGATTTGATCAGGTGCTTGACGTAATTCATCGAGCAACGCGCGCGCATGGCTGACAATCAGTGCATGGGGCAAATCAAGAGTAGGATCTAACAATCCGATGAGGCGGTCGATGGATGGAATTCTACGCAACACATTCATGAGTTATGGTTCCGGTGTGGGCATGATAATTGCGGGAGGTGTATCCATTGGTGCTGTCGTATCAACCAAGAATCTGCCGAGGAGAATTGCACCGATAATGGCGGCAGCAATGCCGATAACTGCAGTGACTGACCAAATCCAGCGCCATGGATCGCGTGGCGGCTCAAACAAAAATAATCGCTCAGTACCCGGGACAATCCGGAGTTGAGGGAGACCCCAGCTCGTATCACGTCGACCACTTGTCAGCGCTCTCCGTCCACGGGTCACTGCCAGATCAAGTGGTGTATCGTCAATGACTGCGTTATAGCAGGTGGCCGCAAACCGTACGATAATGTCAGGCGTACTAATACCACTGAATGTAATTGCCGCGTTAATTGTGCGACTGAGTAAGAGTGCCGCAAAAATCTGTGGAATTGCTCGAATTTGTGGCTCATCAATCCCGCTACATGTGACGCACACTAACCCTATATCATGGTATTCAGATAACATCTCTTGCAGTTCAAACACATCAATATCGACCCCGAATGAGATATTCATGCATTGTTCATGGTTCAGCGATACATCAGCTACAAAGTGGACAACATGGTATATATCACGACTCAATACTGCATTAAGGTCGGCAAGTCCATGGACTTCGACAACATGCACATGAATTCGTTGTTCGGCAATCTCGCTTTGGAGCAACGTATGTATTGCGCTGTACTCTGATTTTTGGTTTGGTGGCACACACATAAGTACGTTGAGTGGCCCATCTACACCGATGGGTGGTGCCGGTTCGGAGACCGACGAAATTCGTACGACGCCATAATCATCATTTACTGATGGCGCCCAAGAACGTGTACCTTCGATAATCGACCATTCCCACGGTAAAGCTGCTAACTCGGGTACCGCAATTTGTAGTTGAATCTGGATTCGACCATCTTCAGTATGGGCTTCACGCGCACTACTTATGAGCAGATCCCGTACAACAGCTGGGAACAAGATGTTGCCGAGTGTCCGCCCAAGTGATGCTGCATCGCCAAGCGGCTCGAGGTGCTGTGGTTGGAGGAGTCGAATGCCGAGTTGGATGATGTCGTCGGGAATAGCAATAGGCGTCGCAAATGATTTTGAAGGAGTTGATACATACAATACAAATGTCACGTTATCTTCTGAACCAATTGAAATGTGGAACGGTACAACGTGCATAGGTTCATCTTTTCCATCAATATTGTGGATTGTGCGCGGTGTGTGCCTCAATGTAGGCATCGTGCGTTTGTCGCGCTACGACGCTCCAATCAAAGTGCTGTCGTACAATCGCTGCGCTTGCCTCACCCCAACGAGCCCACTGTGGGCGAGCTTGTAGCATATGACGTAGTCCATCAAATAGCGCTGACGCACTATCTGGTGGTATTAGTATACCATTTACGTTGTTAAATATTTTGTCTGGAATACCACCCGCCGCCGTTGCGAGAACTGGGCGTTGATGAATCATTGCCTCGAGTGTTACTAGTGATGACCCCTCATAGAGCGTGGGATGCACAAAAAAATCAGCTGCTGCATACAGATTCTGTAAATCGGCATCGTCTACTCGCCCGGCAAATGTCACATGCTGGGCGATGCCGAGTTCGGCTACTTGTGCCTCCAGCGTACTGCGCTCCTTGCCATCTCCGACTAACACCCAGCGCCATGTTGCTGGCATGAGCCCTTGGTTCATTGCCTTATGCAGCGCTTGTGCTAACAAATGATACCCCTTGTTGCGCTCGAGTCGACTGACACTAAGGATGAGTAACTCATCATTTGCGGCAACGCGCTGTCGCATCTGCTGTATGCGCTCAGGCCGGATCGGCGCAAGGTTTTCATTGATGTCAATCGCACTCGGAATAACCACTACTTGCGTCGGGTGCACATGCAGATACTTGGGCAAATCTGGTGCCGTACATGCATCTGTGGCAATCACATAATCGGCGAGTTGATGTCCTTTGGTGTACATCCAGCGGAATGGCGCATACGCCAGCCATTTACGCCAATCAGGTGTGCGATATTCCTCAAGTCCATGGGGATTGGCAAAAAACGGTACATGGCCGACATCAGCCTGATTCTGTCGATGCCAGCCATATCCAAAGGCACATAATCCTTGCGAATGCACAATATCGAATTCACCGTTGCGTACACGTCGTACGACCTCAGCTCCTTGGGCTAAGGTATAGCGTGGGTAGTTGATTTGTCGACCAAGAATAGAATTTGGTCGAATATGTGGCGAGGTGTAGTCATACCGTGCGAGCTCGACCTGCATTTGTGTGCGTAACATTGCCAACCCAGCGGTATCTGCGGTCTCCTGCACAAAGAGCGTTACTTCGACTCCGCGCTTGACCAGATGGGTCGTGAGATGGTAGATATGACGTTCGATGCCACCATATCCATGTAATGGCCAGACAGCTCGTGCTAACATGGCAACACGCAACGGCTTCATGGAGTACCTGCTATCTGATCATAGAGTCTTTGTACCTGCGCAATAACGACTGGTACTGCGAAGGTTGTGGTTGCATACGCAGTTGCCCCGCCACTGAGTTGTTGTCGCCATTGCATATCATGATGGAGTCGTTGTGCGTGGTCTACAAATGCTGCGATGTCTGCCGCAATGACACCACTCACGCCATCAACGATAATCTCAGGTGTTCCGCCTGTAGGCATGGCCACAATCGGTGCCCCACTCGCTAGTGCCTCAAGTAATACACGACTCAATGGCTCATCCCACGATGAGGGAAACCATAACGCTTCACAACGTGCCATGAGTCTTAGTACGTCATCGTGATCAGTCCAATCCAACATCACACATGGGACATTTACCTGCATGGCGGCCTGGCGAATCTGCTCTTTGAGCGGGCCGTCCCCGGCAACGACTAATGCCGGTGGCCGTATCTGTTGAATCAGTTCAGGCAAAAATTGTGCGCCTTTGTTGGCCTCAAGTTTACCCACAAACAAGGCAAAGCGTTCGGGAATTTCAAGTTTTGGCGCTGTGGAAATACGATGCTGAATATCTACTACATCAACCATGTTCGGAATCGTTACCACGTTGGCAGTTGGAACATGCGTGATAATCCGTTTGGCCATGTGCTGTGACACCGCTATGACCGCTGTTGCATCGTGGAGCATCTGTGCACGAGCACGCATCTGCAGGACATACGCCGGCAACACGAGTTGGTGATATGGTGGGCGTTGATGCAGGCGTAGCGTAGCGTACATTCCTTGCCATGTGCGCTGATCGCCGGCCATATGCATCGCGGTTGCGCGCATATCCCAGGGCCAATGATCTCGTACCGTGATGACGACCTTCGTACGACGATTTTGGAGTGGAATCGCAGCGTGCGCCGAGAGCATGTGTTGTGCATGAATAATCGTCGTCGGTGCAAGATTTGCAAGTTGACGTAACGATTGGTTGAGTTGTGCAACTACCATACTTTGGTGCCAGAGTCGCCAGGGATGTCGTGCGGTGGCCGTGCGTATCGTGGGTACTCCAAGCACATCTACCAACGTATTCGGGCTAGCGAATAGTGCAGAGTCACTCAGCGTTGGCACGAGGGCTGTCACACGCTCACCATGTGCTTGGAGCGCAAGTGCTAAGGCATGTGCGCTCCACCCGGCTCCTCCGCAGCGCGGTGGAAACACATCGCTCGGCATGAGTATGTGCCGTGCCTTTGTCATGCATGACTCCGAGCGGCATCGATGAACCGTCGAACGCGTTCGGCATCCACTGGCTCGGCAATTTGGCCATCGCGCTTAATGCTTGACCCTACGATAACGCCATCTGCGACTGACATAAATGCGCCAATGTTGCGCTCATCAGCACCGCTACCAATAACAATGGGGCGATCGCCGGCAAGTGCTTTGGCCTCGCGTACCTTACCAAGATCAGGGGCATCTCCAGTCATGCGCCCTGAAATAATCAATGCATCTGCGCCAAAGAATCGCGTCCATTCGATGTGGGTTGCCAAATCAATGCCGGGGAATCGGACAGAGTGTTTTTTGTCGACATCGGCAATGATTTTGATATCTTCGGCATGGAGTTCTTTGCGCCGACGCATCAAATCTGCAGCACATCCCTCATCAAAACTCCCGGCATCCCATACGCCGGCCCCAGTGAACATACATACCCGAATAAACTCTGCACGCGAGGCAATTGCTACGGCAAGCAACGCAATTCCACCGTTATGCACCAAGTTTATCCCCATTGGCAAGTGACACTCGGCGCGTACAGCAGCAGCGACCACTGCATGTGAAGCAATGCTCTCAGGCGGGATATGGGCACCAGCACGGAACGGAATGTCCCACATATTCTCTACAATGACCCCATCACATCCGCCTGCTAACAAGGCTTCGGTGTCGGCTTTGGCGTGATCGATAATTGTTTGCATGCCGTATCCGGTATACCCTGGTGCGCCAGGCATTGGCCAGCAATGAACCATGCCAATAATTGGTTTCGGTGTGCGAAAGATATTGTCAAGCGAATTGATTTGTAGGGCATCCAAACGGGTTTTCCAACTTGGTGTCATGCGTATCCTCATCCATACGTTACATGGCTTCATTGTACCATTCTGATCGGTGCCTGTGATATCTAGAGCCAGTCTGGCACCTGTGCACGTTGTTGTTGTATCAACGTGATAACCTCTGCTCGCGTTGGTGTAATATCAGCTGCGCCTCGTCGACTCGCGGTGATTGCACCGGCTGCATTTGCTACGACTAAGGCATCGGCGAGTTCGTGGTTTTGCATGAGCGTCCAAACGCATACACTGGCAAACGTGTCACCACATGCAGTCGTGTCAATTGCATCGACTACAAAACCTGTTGAGGTGATATGGTTGGTGAGCGTCATTGCTTCACATCCTTGTGCACCACGTTTGGTGATGACCGTCTGTGCATATGTATTCATTGGGTGTTGCGCATGTTGTTGGGCGACGCGCATCTCATCGTTATTGCCTGTCAAGACGGTGAGCTGACCAATTGCCTCATAAAGCACATCAAGGTGTGGAGCGAGTGCCTCACATAAGTCAATGGACGTTTGCCACCCATCTGCTTGGGCCATTTGTAAGGCTTGAATTGCGCTTAGACGTTGTATGTCACTGACGAGCGCATGTCCACAGATATGGAGCCAATGATGACCGTCTGGCCACACCTGTGGCACCTGCCACGCCGTGTTTGCCCCGCGATAACTCAAAAATGTTCGCTCACCATTCGGACTTACTGGGATAACACATAATCCAGTAGGTAATACGGTGTCTGTTTGAATTGCATCGATGTTGATGTGATGATGAGTTGCGGTGTTGCGTAGCTGCAGCGCAGCAGCGTCAGTGCCAACGCGCCCCCACAACTGTGGCGTGCCACCCATGCGTGCAACCGCCAGGGCGCTGTTGAGACCGGTGCCACCACTACTCCAGGTGGCAGTGTGTGCGACTGCATCACCGCCTTCGTGGGGCCAATGACTCAATGCCAGATTAATATCAACATTGATGTCTCCGATAATAATCAGCATTTGTCTGTCCTGTAGTATGAATACACTGCTGAGTGAATTATAAGAGATTCTCTTCTTAAATGGCATATGTATTGCATATTTGTTAAATTTGACAAAAATTAAAACTTAAATAATATACGTATTACGTAACTTTATAAGTCAATATTGTTCAGACTCGATCCAACGAATGATACGTATGGTTAAGGCCCTATTTTCGCAACATAATGCGTCAAAAAGGAGGTTTACATATGCGTACCTGGATAACTGGATTAGTAGGAGGTCTGTTATTGGCCTCGCTTTGGTTGAGCATGCCAGTTGTGGCAAACCCTACGATGACTAGACTTGCACCAACGGCCACTGCGATTCGTGGACAATATTTGCTCGGCGATTATCTCTTTGTGTCTCGTACATTTCGTGATCATACGCCCAATAAAAATCACCTTACCTGCCAACGGTGCCCTGCATTTGTTGCTGAATTTACTGCGAATATCGGAGCAGGAATTCGATTTGTGTCGAGTAAACAGCAGTTGCTTATGACCCAAAAACCGATTTCACTCGATAAACGAAGCTTTAGTGTGAGCATCTGGCTTCGTCGTGATACACCACGACACGAGCGCGTAATCATTAGCCATGGGGTAGCTGGTAAGCCGGCATTTGAGTTAGGTATTGGATCAAATCACGCACCATTCTGTCGGAGTGCTGGAGTAACAATACGCGCTCTTAAGGCTATTGACACGCAAGCCCATATGGTGACCTGTGCTTTTGATATGCCGCGTAGGCAACTTCGATTATATGTTGATCAGCGATTAGTCGCACAGCAGAAAGCTCCGCCACTCTCCGGCAATGGCAAACGCATACTCGCAGTAGGTGCCCGTTGGCTGAATAATCCTGCCAAACCCTCACAACCTACCAAGGGCGCGTGGTTTGGCGGTCAAATCGCGCGCATTGTGCTGACAAATCATGCTGTGACTGACAGCGATGTACGTCGCTTGTTCTCTCAACTACAACGTCCCCAGACTGCAACCGCCACGAGTACACCAACCGCCACGAGTACACCAACCGCCACGAGTACACC
>JBMTAN010000026.1:0-47854 GCA_049428765.1 Roseiflexaceae bacterium | reverse complement strand
AAAGTGATTGAGTGATTGAGTGATTGAGTGATTGAGTGATTGAGTGATTGAGTGAAAAGTGATTGAGTGAAAAGTGATTAGGTGACTCTCTATAGTAATAAAAGTAATAACGTGGGGCGTGAATTTGGGTGTATGATGGGGTCACACTATACACTAAAAGGAGCGCATCATGACGTGGCAGACAGGATTCATTCAGTCCGAGGATGTCAAGATCCACTATTATCGACAGGGGTCTGGTGTACCGTTAATTATGGCACATGGGTTCTCGGATAGTGGTGCATGTTGGCAGGCGTTTGCGCAGCATTTTGTAGATGAATACGATGTAATTTTGCTTGATGCACGGGCGCATGGCCATTCAGAAGCTTCAATGGTGAGTAACGGCAATCCGGCGCAAGCACGCGATGTTGCGAATTTAATTGATGCGTTGCAACTCGATCGACCGATTGTGATGGGGCATTCGATGGGTGCTAATACGACGTTGCAGGTGGCTGTTGATTTGGGCGATAAGATTCGGGCGGCGATACTTGAAGATCCTCCATTTATTATGCAAGAGCCAGAGCAATCCGCTGCACGGGTCGAGGAGATTCGTCAAGGTATGATGCGCTGGCTTGGTGAGATGCAAGGGATGCCACTAGAGCAGTTGGTTCTGCGTTGCATCAAAGAAAATCCGACGTGGCGTGCCGAGGAGCTGGTAGCTTGGGCGGAGTCGAAACAGCAGTTTGCCACCAAGGCTCAACACTTTGGCCCACGACATTTTAATCCGTGGCAAGAGTTAGTCAGTGCGTTAACGGTACCGAGTCTGTTGATTGTCTCAGATCCGGCGCGTGGAGGTTTGGTCACGGCAGAGGCAGCAGCATTGGCTCGATCGCTGTCGTCACAAATTGAAGTAGGGTTGATTCGCGATGCAGGGCATTGTATTAGACGTGAGTCGCCTGTGGCGTATATGAAGTTGGTGCGGAGTTTTTTAGGTGAAAGGTGAAAAGTGAAAAGTGATTAGGTGAAAAGTGATTAGGTGAAAGGTTGGGTATATGGTTGAGTGGCAGACAGGGTATGTGCAATCGGGTGCAGTTCGCATTCATTATCGACGGGCGGGTGCAGGCGTTCCGTTGATTATGGTTCATGGAATGACGGATAATGGGGCATGTTGGCAGACATGGGCCGAGCAGTTTGTGACTCACTATGATGTGATATTAGTTGATGCTCGTGGTCACGGACAATCAGATACACCAGCACAGAATTATGCGCCACATGATCACGCTGAAGATATACGGGAAGTGATTATACAGCTCGATTTGGATCGGTCATTTTTGTTGGGGCACTCCATGGGTGGTATGACAGTGTTTATTTGTGCGTGTCTGTTCCCAGAGTTGTTGCGTGGAGTAATTCTCGAGGATCCGGCGTTTGAGGCATTGGGTGCTCCTTACAATCAATCTGCTGAAGAAGCATGGATGGCGGGTGTTTATAAATCACTTGATCGAGCACGAAAGCAATCGATTGCCCAGTTGGTAATGCAATGTATTGACGAGAATCCTACGTGGCAGGCATGCGAACTGATTCCATGGGCTGAATCAAAACATCAGGTTGGACAACGGATACCTTGGATTGAACCCGAACGCCATGTATCTTGGACTACGATGATATCACAGTTAGGTGTTCCTGCATTACTTGTGGTTGGTGGTGATACTGAGCGAGTAATTGTGACTGGAGAGTTGGCTACTCATGTGCGGATGATGAGCTCATTAGTGGAGATTGCATTGATTCGTGATGTAGGACATTGTATACGACGTGAGAATCCAAAGGCGTTTGCGGCGGTAGTGTGGAGTTTTTTAAGTGAAAAGTGAAAAGTGAAAAGTGAAAAGTGATTAGGTGAAAAGTGAATAGGTGATTAGGTGATTAGATGATTAGGTGAAAAGTGATTAGGTAGGGGAGTTTGAGCGAATGAACTAGTGGCGTGCTATAGTAGTGCCACAAGATGATGGTAAGGTTTTGGTCAGGTAGGCAATTAAAGGAGCATGTGATGATACATTATGATTTAAATGAGGTGACGGAGCTGACGCGTGCGTTGGTGGCAATTCGTAGCTTCCCAGGGGAGGAACATGCGGTTCAGCAGTATATTGTCGATTGGTTTGCCAAGTATCACATTCCGACTGAGATTCAGCCGACCAAAACTGCACCAAACATAATTGTACGGATTGAGAATGGTGATGGCCCCACAATTATGCTCAATGGCCACACCGATACTGTGCTTGTAGCTGACGGCTGGGAGTGTGACCCATTTGAGGGCAAAATTGATGGAGAGAACTTCTATGGGCTAGGTGCATGTGACATGAAGTCGGGCGTGGCCGCGATTATGCTGGTGACGCGGGAGATGTTCCGCCACAAAAACCGCTGGAATGGCACGCTCATCTTTAGTTCGGTTGTTGATGAAGAGGCCTACTCAGTGGGCGCATATGCTTTGATTGAGAGTGGTATCAAGGCCGATTACTGTATCGTGAGTGAACCAATGCCCGGTATGGTTTTGGGCGCAACTGGTAAGGTGTTGGTCAAAGCTGATGTGATTGGTAAGGCTGCACATGGATTTATGCCATGGATGGGTGTGAATGCGGCAAGCGAGGGCTCGCGCTTTGTGGTGGGAGTAGATCAGTTGCCACTGGGTAAACATGAGCGTATTCCGTCATCACAGTCAGTGCTGTCGTTTTTGAGTGGCAGTGCCCAATATGTGGTGACGATTCCTGAGCGAGCTGAGATCTTGGTGTCACGTCAAATTGTCCCTGGTGAGACCAAAGAGAGTGTTTTGGCGCAGATGCAAGGCGTGGTCGACGACCTTAATTCACCGGCCCGAATTGAGTTGAGCACTCCACCTCCCTATTATCCGTCATATGACATCGATCCACAGCATCGATTGATTCAGGTTATGCAAGAGGCATATCGCGTGGTACACCATCGTGAGGCGGAGCTGACATATTCGACAGGTGTCGGTGATGCGAATTTGTTTAATGGCCTAGCGGGGATTCCATCGGTGAATCATGGCCCGACGGGCGGAAACTTCCATCAATGTAATGAGTGGGTTCATTTGCCGTCAATTGCCGCATGTTGTGTTGTTTATACGCGCGCATTGATGGCGTTCATGGGCAAAGAACTCTAGGATACATAGATGATTGCACGGGTGTCAGCGAATGGCGCCCGTTTTTTTGTATGATGGAGCGATAGATGACGATTCAGTATGATTTGGCCGAGGCAACTGCACTTACGCAGGCCATGGTGGCAATTCAAAGTTACCCTAGTGCAGAACATGCGGTACAGCAATATATTGTGGAGTGGTTTTCGACACAGGGCATGCCAGTTGAGCTGTGGCCGACATCTGCTGCGCCAAATGTAGTTGTGCGGATTGAGAATGGTCCTGGCCCAACCCTTATGCTCAATGGTCACACCGATACTGTGCTTGCTGCCGAGGGGTGGGAATGTGACCCGTGGCAGGGGCGACTCGATGGTAATCGGTTGTATGGCCTTGGTGCGTGTGACATGAAGTCAGGCATGGCGGCAATCATGCTGGTCACGCGCGAGATGCACCATCATCGCGACGCCTGGAGCGGCACGTTAGTTATGAGTGCAGTTGTTGATGAAGAGGCGTATTCGGTTGGTGCGAATGCGTTAATTGCGCAAGGTATTAAGGCTGACTTTTGTATTGTGGCTGAGGCGTATCACCCTAAAATTGGCATTGGTGCTGCTGGTAAAGTATTGGTCAAGGCTGACGTGATTGGCAAGGCGGCGCATGGCTTTATGCCGTGGCAGGGCATTAATGCGGCCAGTGAAGGTGCGCGTTTTGTGACGGGTGTTGATCAATTGTCACTCGGTACGCACGAGCGAATACCAGCATCGCAATCGGTGCTCTCCTTTTTGAGTGGTAGTGCCCAATATGTGGTGACAATACCAGAACGGGCTGAAATACTGGTGTCACGCCAAATTGTACCAGGTGAGAACCGCGAGAGCGTCAAGGCCCAGATGCAAGAGGTGGTTGATGGACTCGCGTCACCGGCTAGTATTACGCTGAGTACGCCACCGCCGTACTATCCATCGTTTGAGATAGCGCCCGATCACCCACTGGTGCAAGCGATGGTACAGGCCTATGTACAGGAGTGGGGTACGCAACCGGATTTGGCGCATTCGACGGGTGTCAGCGACGCCAATTTAATAGCCGAGTTGGCAGGGATACCCACGCTGTTGTATGGACCAGACGGCGGCGAATTCCATCAATGCAATGAATGGGTTGATTTGCCGTCAATTGTGGCTTGTTGTAACGTCTATACACAGGTGATTAAGACATTGATGCCTCGATAGATGCCTATCGAGGCGATATTACGTGGTAATTGAGGCGCATCAGCATGCATGCTGATGCGCCTTGTTATTTAGATTGTGCAAGTGAACTCGTATGTGCCAGAACCGAGGATGATGGCGTCGGTCTGTGGTACCTTTTGGCCGTCCAAACGGATGGACTTATGGTTGGTAGTGGGCAAGCACACCTCGGCTTCACAACCGACGGGAATGGTGACAGTGAGGCTGAAGTGAGAACCTTTCTGCTTCCAACTTGCTTTGTATGTGCCGAACTGTGAATTATAGCTACCGCTGGCTGTGGTGATGTCTCCACCCGGTTGTGGGGCGATTAAAGCGACGCGAAACCCGGGATGATCGGGGTGATCGCAAATGCCGACCATGGTACGCATCATCCAGTCGCCGACACAACCATAGGCGAAGTGGTTAAATGAGTTCATGGTCGGAGTCTGCAAGCCAAACTCATGGTGCCATGAGTCCCAGCGCTCCCACATGGTGGTGGCACCTTGGGTGACTGGGTAGAGCCATGAAGGGAATGTCTGCTGACGCAATAGGCGATAGGCGATGTCGTTGCGACCACCCTTGGTCAAGGCTGGCAATAGGTGCATCGTACCGACGAATCCGGTGGAAAGGTGATTGCCTCGCCGCGTAATGTCGCGTACGAGGCGATCTGCAGCATATGCGACTTGATCTGACTTGAGCAAATCAAGGTTGATGGCCAAGGCGTAGTTGGTCTGCGTCTCGGCGTTGAGTTGCATATTGAGATGCACCAAATGTGATTGTACTTGCGTGATGTCACCGACCACTGCCCCTTCGGGGAAGACGTGGGCCTGGTGGAACGCCTCGCGTACATCGTTAGCCATGGTTGTGTAGTAGGTGGCATCATCATCGCGTCCGATTGCAGTAGCCATTTGTGCCATCAAGGTTGCGTCATGCGCCCAGTAAGCGGTGCCAATCAAATCGCGGGCGGTGTGTGAGTCCATCGCGACCCAGTCACCGTAGTCGTTACCGCGACGCGTCATGCGGCGTAGATTGGGATTGGTCTCGAGCAAGAACTGCATCCAACGCTGCATGGCACTATAGTTCTCGCTGATGAACTCGGTGTCGCCGTACATGCGCCACAGTGTCCATGGCACGACGACACCACAATCACCCCAAGCTGGTGCACCCTCGGTCATCACTACGATGCGCGGAGCAACATCGGGGAAAGCGCCAGAGTCGTGTTGCCCATCACGCACGTCACGCATCCACTTGGTAAGGTAGGCAGCACAGTCCATCTGGTAGATGCCGGTGCGCACGTAAATTTGCATGTCGCCGGTCCAGCCCAAGCGCTCATCACGTTGCGGACAGTCGGTTGGCACACTCATGAAGTTGCCGCGCTGACCCCAGCGAATATTTTTCCATAGTTGGTTCAGCAACGGATCTGAACAGCGGAACTCGCCTGTCAGCTCGGCATCGACGTGCATCACGAGTCCTTCGACCTGTTCAGGCTGTGGTGGCTTGTCGAGCCCGGTAATCTCAACATAGCGAAAGCCCTTGTAGGTGAAGTTGGGCTCAATCCAACGCTCGTGGCCATCCAGCGTGAAGGTATCGGTTTGCTTCGCAGATCGTAAATTGACGGTATGTAATGTACCATCTGGGTTCAGGATCTCGCCATAGCGCACCACAATCTTGTGCCCCTTGGGTCCATTTACTTTGAGGCGCATGTAGCCTGCGTAAATCTGACCAAAGTCGACGATATAGACTTTGGGACTCGGTTGTGTAACCCGTTTGACCGGCAGCTTTTCGATGACACGCAGTGGTGGTGATGTATCTGGGCTCATCTGGCCGGCATAACTGACACTCTTGGGTGTCTTCCAACTTTTGTCATCAAAACCTGTCGTCTCCCAGCCATGTGGGATGCGCGTGTAATCAATGGTTGCGCCCATATAAAAGTCGGCTGCGCGAATAAAGCCATCACGCGCTTTCCACTTTTTATTGGAAAAGATAGTGTGCTTGCTGCCATCGACACAGATTACATCGAGGCGACAGCGCAATGCCGGGTAATCGCCGTAGCGTGAAAAGTTGTTCTCGAAGCCCAAGTAGCCGCAGTACCAGCCATCTGCGATGGTGGCGGCAATGACATTTTGGTTGGTTGACAGTAACGCACTGACATCGTAGACCTGATACATGGCGCGGTGGTTGTAATCGCTCCAACCGGGCGTCAAAACGCGGTCGCCGACGACGGTGCCGTTGAGGCTAATCTCATATAACCCGAGTGCTGATGCATACAATGTGGCACTCGCAACCGGGCTAGGCAAGGTGAATTGATGACGCAAGAGTGCGGTTGGTTGGCTCATCTCCCCGGCGTCTTTGGCACTAGGAAATGCGATCCACTCTGTACCCTCCCAGTCGTTGGCACTGAGACCGTGTTGCCAATATGCGGGATTGCTCCAGCCTGAGGTGGTGTCATCTTCGTCCCAGATCTGGACACGCCAGAAGACCGTTTGCCCGCTTGTGAGCGGTGGCCCAGCGTAGCGAATTGCAGGTTGAAGGTCGCTGTCTACTTTAGTGCTATCCCACAAGAGGTTGGTTTGCGATTTGAGCGCTTGAGTAGATAGTGCTACTTGAATCTGATAGGAAGTTTGTCGTCGATTGGAGCCGTTCCCTTTGAGTCGCCAACTTAAGCGCGGATTACGGCTTTCGATGCCACGTGGATCAACCAAATATTCACAACGTAATTGGTGTGGTCGCAGGAGACTCATGAACTACTCCTTTGTAGTGCAACACGGCTGGGTGCCACTATCCTAGCACAAAACGGAGTAGTGGTTAGGATGTCAACTTGCGATTTCGATGACTTATTGTTTTCTCACCAAAAACACCCACGGATTGGTTGACACGCTATCAGAGCTGAAGGACACTACATAATGGGTACAAAAAGGAGGGAACTGTGTCATTATTGCTGATTACGATGATGTTATGGACATACATTTCACCGGGTGCGCAGGCAGTTCATGAGTATCTCGGCTCGCAACGCGGGATTATAGCCGAGGATCCAATTGATTACACGGTGTTGTTTGATTTTGGTTCGCCTATTGCTACCGATGCTTGGTATGCGCGTAATGACAATGTGATGGGTGGGATAAGTGATGGGTATGCACAAGTATCGCCCAATCAAACGATGATCTTTGCTGGCGAGATTCGGTTTGAAAATAACGGTGGGTTTGCTTCAATCCAAACGATTTTTGATACACCACGGAATATTGCTGCCTATGATGGGGTAGTAATCTGGATGAAAGGTAATGGCGATCGGTTTGGTATTTATCTGCGTAATGGCACGGGTGGGTTGGCATATCAAGCGACATTTATGACTACAGGTGAGTGGCAGGAGATTCGCTTGCCGTTCAGCGCATTTCGATCGATTCGATCGGGCGAGCCGGTAGTAGCACCGCCGTTTGATCCGACGCGTTTGCGTTCAATGAGTGTAATGAATGGATATAATCAGCCGGGTAAATTTGCCGTCGAAATTCGCGCGATTGGCGTCTATGTTGAGTAAAAAAATTGCGTACATACTTGTATTGCTTGTCTGTGTGACTGTTACGAGCGCGTGTGCGTTCCCCCGTATGCAAGATGAAGCGGTGATACCGCAGGATGTATCGATGAAACTGGTTGATTTTTCTTTGCCAAACGAAACGAAGGCTTGGGCGCCTCTCAATGATGGTGTGATGGGTGGTGTGAGTCGGAGTGAGCTTGTCGCCACAACGAGTGGCACTGCTATCTTCCGTGGAGTTGTGAGTTTTGACAATAATGGTGGCTTTGCCACGGTCCAGACAAATTTTGTGCAGCCAATAAATGTGTCGGCTTATCGTGGTATATCAGTGCGCATCAAGGGTGATTCAAAGCGCTACGGCATGTATTTGCGTACGAACTCGCGTTCGCTGGTGTACCAGGCGACGTTTGTCACGACGGGTGAATGGCAGACAATTCAACTACCATTTGATCAGTTCAAGCCGACGTACTTTGGTCGGACAGTTCCAGGGGACCCGATCGATGCGTCTATCATTCGTTCGATGAGTGTCTTGATTGAATACAAACAAGAGGGGCCATTTGCGCTTGAGATTGCGCATATCGGAGTTTATTGAGTATTTAGAATACAGATAGACAGCTGTTTACCATCTGTATTGCAGTCTGTAGTGTCTGGCTATTCACATTGGTATGCAGACAACGAAAAACGCTGCACTGCAGGATTCCTGCAGTGCAGCGTTGATGATTGTGATTAGACCTTGCGTGGGGCTACGATATTGGCCTTGATGCGATGACCACGAATGGTGGCATGGTTGAGTACATCAACCACTCGGCGTGCATCACGTTGGGGCACGTTGACGTAAGAGAATCCATCGTGGAGCTCGATGCTACCAATCATGCGACCTGGTATGTTGGCCTCATTGGCGATTGCACCGACGATATCACCGGCGCGGATGCCTTTGGCACGTCCGATATCAATCCACAAGCGCACGCTACCACGATCGTTGCCACGGAACTGCGGATTACCACTGGGACCGTGTGGGTTGTTGCTTCGTGGTGCTTGCGTTGATGCGCGGTGTACAGCGTTGATGGAGTTCGCCAGTGGATCTGATTGCGGCGTGGTCATTTGCTCGCCAAAGGCGATGCGCAATGCAGCTGCTGCAATAGTCATGGCGTCGTGCTCCTCTGTCAATTGTCCTAACAACTCACGTTCGGCGTGGAGCTCATGGCTCGTGATGGTATTGACAATTTGTTGTGCAAAACGCTGACGCTGACGCTGACGCAAATCAACCAACCCAGGAATTTTGTGGATGTTAATTAACGCCTTGGTCATACGCTCAATTTGGCGTAGAATGAAACGTTCACGGGGTGTCACAATCGAGATTGCCACACCACTGCGGCCGGCACGACCAGTACGACCGATACGGTGCACATAGACCTCGGGGTCGGGTGGCAATTCGTAGTTGATGACATGTGTGACGTGATCGACATCGAGTCCACGGGCAGCAACGTCGGTGGCAACCAGAATATTACTCTGGCTGGTCCGGAAGCGTTGCATGACGCGGTCACGTTGGGTCTGTGATAGCTCTCCATGGAGCGTGTCGCAGTTGAAACCGCGGGCGGTCAACTTCTCACCGACTTGGTCGACATCCATGCGGGTGCGACAGAAGATCATTGCCGCGCCTGGCTCTTCGAATTGGAGCAAGCGTGAGAGCACCTCGAAGCGGTCACTGTGGAGCGATTCGTAGGCGCGCTGTTCGACCATCTCTGCCGTCTGTTGCTTTGAGGCAATTGTGATGTGAGCTGGATTCGTCATGTAGCGCTTGGTCAGGCGCAAAATGGCATCGGGCATGGTTGCCGAGTAAAGCGCCGTTTGATGCGGCGTGGGCAATGCTGCCAGAATTTGCTCGACGTCTTCGATAAATCCCATGGCTAACATCTCGTCGGCTTCGTCAAGGACGACCGATTGGACAGTGCTGAGATTAATTGTGCCACGGTTCATGTGGTCAATCAGACGACCGGGGGTTGCTACCAAGACATGCACACCGGCGTTCAACGAGCGGATCTGGCGATCGATTGGTTGGCCACCATAGATGGCCACGACGTTGAGACGACGATGCTTTGAATATTCCTTAAACGCGCCAGCCACTTGGACGGCCAACTCACGAGTTGGAGCCAGTACCAAAACCTGGGCCTGACGCCGATCTGCATCGATTCGCTCAACCAACGGCAATGAGTATGCTGCCGTTTTCCCTGTTCCCGTCTGTGCTTGGGCGATAACATCTTCGCCGTTAAGCATATGACGGATAGACGCTTCTTGGACTGGTGTCGGGGTCACATACCCGAGCTCGCTCAATGTGGCGAGCAGGCCCTGACTTAGCCCAAGCGCCTCGAATGTGTTGGTCACATTCCCTCCTTCGTAACAATAACTTGTTAATTATACACGGTTATTGCTATTCTGGCGAATGAGATGGTCCCCAATCCATTAATATGGTTAATCTGCGGCAGGATCGGTGGCTATTGGCGGTGTTAACATTTGATACTTGTTCGCCATTTGAGCGATTGTATCGCGGAACATTTCTACGAGTTCAGGTGGGCTGATGACTTCGCAGGTACCACCATACCGGAGCAAAACTTGGCGTGTCGTCCAGAGATTATTGACGGTAGCAGTAATAGTTGCGCTCCCATCATCTTGATATTCGACGACGCTGTCATTGAAAAATGTTGCCAGATCACGCCGTCGTGCGACAACGGGATCGAGGCGATACACCAAATGATACTGTGGTTGTGGTGGTCGCTCAGGAGGATTCATGACTGGCAACATTTGGGCACTCTTTTTGATAATGCGCTCAAGCCGATATTCGACGCTGGTGAGTGGTAGTGCATGTCCTGCTGGCTCAACACTCATCAACACAGCATCGAGATACATATGTCCGTCACGCATAAATAATCCGTATGGTGCAACGGTATGTCGTCGTGCCTCGTTTTGTTCAAAATTACTCATATACATGAATCGTAGCTGCTGACGGTACTCAATTGCCCGTTTCACTGTCCGCAACGTCTGATTATCAAAAGCTTTATTCTGACGAATTGGATGATGCAACTTAAAAATACTTGGAATATTTGCTGTAACTGACTGTGGTAATAACATGCGAACTTGACGTAATAATCTTTGGACATTGATAAACGCCGCGAGCATATTATCCTCGGGGAAGTTAGTCTCGAGGAATGCCAAGGCCTCAAGGCTCTCTCGTGATAAGTCGAGTACCGCAAAATCACCGACGCTATGGAGCGTGTAGGTCTTGAGATTGCGATCAAAACTAATCTCACAACCAAACTCGCGCTTGAGTGCATCAAGGTCATGTTTGAGAGCCATGGCTGCAGCGGCTGGATAACCGTCTTGTGCCAACTCATTATTAACTGCCTCAATTAGCTCATCGGTAGTGCTGGGTTGGCTGAATAATGTACGGAAAATAATAATCCGTCGACGAAATGTCTGTTTTGAACTGCGGCGTCGGCCACTAATGTGTTTGTTCATTGAGACCTCCTACTCATCGCCGTCAATTGGCCATTGTTCAGTGCGAGCAATGTCGCGTAATCCATCTAAAAGCCGGCGCAATTGCACCATCATCATGCCTACTTTGACTGGTGCGTTCTCATCTTGATCAAGCCAGCGCTGTAACTGGCCATCACTATAGGTACGTAACAATCGGTCTGTTTCATCGACCATCTGATCGAGTGACTTGATTTTGAGTTGGCGGAACTTGCTACTCGCCACCACCGTATCATCCCGCAGGTAGACCCGCTCGTCGTCATCGATTTCATCTTGCGCATGGGCTGGTAATCCGCTCTCTTCCCAGCCTGTTGATGCCGAAAGCGTTGATGCTTGGTGGTCCTGTGCTAATGGCTCATATGCCAAGCTTTTGGATTCAACTGGTGCAGCTGGTTGCATTGCCGCCATTGCATTGTCGAGGTTATGGGTTGGGTTGGCATTGAAGTAGTTAGCAAGCCGACTCAGTTCAGCCGCCGACATGCCTTCGTCGACCGCAGCTCGGGCTAACTCAAGGCGCGTCTGACTGTCAGTAATGCGGCGCAGGTGTTGTGCTTGGGTGACGGTGAGTTGACCGGTGCGGAGGTAATTTTGAATGCTTTCATCGAGGTCAAGTAGTCCTAAATACCGCCGAATCGAGCGAGGTGACAAGCCGACGGTGCTCCCCACATACTCGTCTAGTGACCCTTCATCGGCGTCGGGGTGTGATCGGGCAAACTGTTGGCGGAGGCGAGCAAAGGCTCGCGCTTGTTCAAGATCATTAAGGTCGCGGCGCTGTAAGTTCTCGGTAAGTTGCCGAATTAAGTTGCGATCGGCCTCATCGGCGAAGACTAAACATGGCACATGTGTGAGCCCGAGGCTTTTGGCGGCTTGACACCGACGTTGCCCATAAATAAGCTGATACGCTCCGTCGTCGCGTTTGATCACGCCGAGTGGTTGTAGGAGGCCTTGATCGGCGATGGTTGCAGCAAGACCACTGACATCGCCGATTTCTTCGCGGATACCATCATTACTGATAATGATGTCGTGGGGATTTAGTTCGATGATTTGCATAAATTACTACTTAATGCACAATTGTGGACATATATACTGATATCGATTATACCACACGGTTGTGCAATGGTGGTAAACATTATGCATTGGTTGGTTGTGCAAGCTGTTTCTGGCGTTCGACATAATCGATGACGGCTAACGCCTCGGCGATGTCGGTCAGGCTAATTAATCCAAGATACTCTTGCTCGCGGTAGACTGCAGCGACTTGGCTGTTGTTGGTGCCAATCACATTACGCACGTCATCGAGGGTCATTGTGTGGGGGACCCGCAGAACATCACGTTGCATGATACTCGCCACGTAGACGTCATTAGGTTCTTGTCCAAGTGAGTACATGACATCCTCACGGGTGACAATGCCGAGCAGTTGATTGCCTTGCATCACCGCGAAGTCTGGCTGGTACGAGGTCAAAATCAAGTCAACGACGCGACTTGTGCGATCCGCAGGGGATAGGGTGAGCGCATGACGATTATAGGCGTCACCGACGAGTTTCGTTTCGAGCATCGTACGCGTGCGCGTTTCGGCTTTTTCGTTGCCCGCACTTAAAAAGATAAATGCTGCCGTGAGGACCATCAGGATGTTGCCGGTGAGTACACCGATGACACCGATGATGACTGCCACAGATTGTCCGATTAAGGTTGCAATGTTGGTGGCGATACGTTCACCTGAGAACAGTGCTAGTATCGCACGAAGCACACGTCCTCCATCGAGTGGGAACGCCGGCAACATATTAAATAGCACGAGCATGACATTGGCTGTGAACAATGCTGATAGTGCCGTATCGAGACTAGGCGTGACATCAGGACCAGGCAGGATGTAGGTTAATGTATCGTTCATCACAAACGGGAACAACACGAGAATAATGATAACGTTGACGAGCGGACCAGCAATTGCAATCCAGAGTTCGTGGAGTGGCTTGCGAGGGAGCCGCGTGAGAAAAGCTAGGCCACCAATCGGTAACAATAAAATCTCCCGGACGGGGATGCCGACGCTTTTGGCAGCAAGTGCATGACCCAGCTCATGGAGGACGACACACAGAAACAAGAGTAGAATCAGTGCTACACCGAACAACATCCCAGTGACACCTTGTTCGCGCCAGCGCCAGGCCTCGAATCCAATGAGCAACAAAAATGACACATGCATTTTGATGGAAATGTCGCCGATGCGCAAAATCGTAGGTGACCAATTCATAAGCTACCTCTGTGTGTAATACATTTGTATGTTGTTGGTCGTGATATTTGCTATCACGACCAACCGGTGAAATTTGTTAATTCATCTCACGAGCAACGATGCCAGTTAAGCAACCAATTGCGCCGGCTGCTTTGGCGAGCTCGCTGACTGGTGTTGTAACACACTCGATGCCATGGCGTTCGTACCATGCTTGTGTCTGCGTATTCCCAGACGCCAGTAAAATTTTGCGTGGGCCAAGTGTGACATGATTGAACGCTGCACCACGGCGAACCTCGTCGTTATCAGGCAACATCGCGACCTTGTAGCCACGATACCGCAGAGACTCCACGGCACGATGGACAAGTCGAGTCGGCCAGGCAATTGCGAGGTTATGATCGACAATCCGTAGCATACCCATCAAGTGCATTGTCCCAAATGGCATATCGACGACGATTGTCTCGACACCCATGTCATTGAGGACACTAGTGATTTGGGCAGCACCACTATCATTGGTGCGCAGCCCACGTCCGACAATTGCCGTTTGTGGGTCGAGCCACATCAAATCTGCACCCTCGAATGTACCACGATTGCTGATGCTCCGCACAATTGGCACCCCAATATCGGCGAGGCGACGGGCAGCTACGCGCTCTTCGCCAGCGCGCACTTCGGATGCGGGGCGTGCAAGAATAGCGCCTTCAGGGGTCATTACAAATAGGTCAGCCATGAACATTTGATTGGGGCGCGGTGTTTCGGCTGGATCAGCATAGGTGACAGTTACACCGTTAGCGCGGTAGGCCTCAGCCATGGCATCGTGTTGTGCTTGCGCTTTGGTTAAATCGAGTGGTTCAAGCATGTTGACGGCATCGGGATCGAGCGATGCCAATAGCTCAGCACCTGGTCTGTGCAAAAGTACATGGGTAAGTGGGCGGTATTCGCTATCGATACCACATGCACCCCACAAGGTGCCGAGTTCGCCACGGAGTGCACGTTGACGCGGTCGCCACCCATCACCACCATATGCTGACTGGGTGTGATTTGGATCAACATTGATCATGAGCTGGTACTCCCTACTTGTGGATGTCGCCACAAGTCATGAATGCACAAAATTCTATTTGCATTTGTGCCACGATGATGGTATTATACACATCGTTATGAATGCGCTGCTAGCTCAATTGGTAGAGCAGCTGACTCTTAATCAGCGTGTTGAAGGTTCGAGTCCTTCGCGGCGCACCATTCAAACCCTTGCATATTTGCAAGGGTTTTCTTTTGTCGTTTTTTTGATGCTTTCTGAATCGTAACAATTTGTGTATCTAAAAGATTGCGCGTCATGACGTCTTTTTGATAGGCTAGATATACACCTATACAGAATACAAACAAAGGAGTTTGCTATGCACCATATTCCTGCACCAAGACCTCGTATTGGTCTATTTGCTGTCGGACTTGAGGCGTATTGGCCGCAATTTGTTGGACTCAAAGAGTTATTGCTCACCTATCACACTGTCATTGTCGAGCGTCTCGAAGCCATGGGGGCTGAGGTGGTTGGGGCTGGGTTGGTTGATACGGCGCCAGCTGCAGTGGCCGCTGGAGAGTTTTTTGCTCGGGAGCAAGTGGATCTCCTGATTTGTCACACCGCCACGTATGCCACATCATCTCAGGTATTGCCGATTGTACAACGTGCGAATAAACAGGTGCTGGTGTTGAATTTGCAGCCATCAGCACAACTTGATTATCCAAATACCGATACGGCGTCATGGCTGGCAGAATGTTCGGCGTGTTGTGTGCCCGAGATTTCAAATGCGTTCCGCCGGGCCCATATTCCGTTCCAGGTTGTTTCAGGAACATTGCACGATGATCCTCGGGCGTGGGGGCGCATTGCGGATTGGGTGCGGGCGGCAGGTGCGGTGGCGTCATTACGAGGCGCCCGCATTGGCATGTTGGGACATCCGTATCCAGGGATGCTCGATATGTACAGCGACCCGACCATGTTGCATGCGCAGCTTGGATGTCATGTGGAGTGGCTCGAGTTCGACGAGTTGGCGGCAAATGTGACTGCCACGAGTGGTGAATCGCAACTGATGCGTGAGCAGGAGATTCGAACTGCTTTCCATGAGGCACCAATGGGTGTCGATACAATCTCACGTCCTGTGACGCCTGATGGTTTGGCCAATGCTGCTCGTACCTCACTTGCACTTGATAAATTGGTATCCGACTACCGGCTGAATGCGCTGTGTTATTACCATCGTGGTATGCCAGGGATGCCTACAGCTGATGCTGCAGCGCACCTGATTGTAGGAGCTACCATGTTGACCTGGCAAGGGGTGCCGTGTGCTGGAGAAGGGGATCTCAAGACGGCCGTCGCCATGTTTATCATGGATCGACTCGGTGCCGGCGGTTCGTTTACTGAGTTTTATGCAATGGACGTGCCTGAGCAGTTTGTGTTGATGGGGCATGACGGGCCGGCACATCCACATATTAGTGATGAACAGCCGTTGATGCGAGCCTTGAGTTTGTATCATGGTAAGGCGGGTGATGGAATCTCGATTGAGCTCAAGGTCAAGCATGGCCCGATAACGATTTTGGGCGTGACCCAAGACGGTAACGGCAAGTTGCGTCTTTTGGTTGCTGAGGGCGAGTCAATTCCTGGACCAGTATTGCAGATCGGTAATACCAACAGTCGCCTCAAGTTTGCTAGTGACCCAGCCACCTTCATGGATACGTGGTGTCAAGAGGCGCCAACGCACCATGTGGCATTGGGGATTGGTCATCAGGCGACGGTCATCCAGCATGTGGCGCGTCTGTTGGGTATCGAATGTGTGGTCGTACGATGAGCGAGTATACTGTAGCCCAACAGCGCTGGCAGACGCCCGATCCAGCTTTTTCGCCGGCACCGATTTGGTGGTGGAGTGGTGATCGGCTTGAGCCGGCGCGATTGCGTTGGCAACTCGAGCGCTTTGCCGAGGGCGGAGTCTATAATTTGGTAATTCTCAACCTGGCGCCGACTGGGCCGTTGCATGGGTCGCGGGCGGATGATCCGGCTTTTTTGACGCACGAGTGGTGGGCGATTTTTCGTGGGGTGTGTCAAGATGCGTTGGAGTTGGGTATTAAGCTGTGGTTTTATGACCAAATCGGCTTTTCAGGGGCTAATCTGCAGGGGCAAATTGTGCGGGCAGAGCCGTCGTTTGTCGGGCAGCAGATTCAGAGTTATGTGCAGGAATATGATTGCCCAGCGCTTTGTCAGTTTCCGGAGGGTGCAATTCCACTCGGTGCTTGGCAGATTGATGATGCAGGTAATACATCAGTGCTTGCTGTGCAGGATGGAAGTGTACATTCGATAACATCCACGCCACATCGTGTGCGCTTGGTGTATGCGGTATCCAAAGGTTTTGATTATATGAGTGTGGCGGCATGCGCTGCGTTACGGGCGACGGTGCACGAGGCGTTCGAACGTGAGGTGGGCGACTACTTTGGCTCGGTGATTGTCGGATCGTTCCAAGATGAGTTGCCCTCGATGCCGACATGGAGTGCTGATTTTGCCCAAAGTTTTGCCAATCACTACGGTTATGATTTGCGCGACCAGTTGCTAGCGTTGTTTGAAGGTGACGATGCACAGAGTCAACAGGTGCGCATCGATTATCAGCGTTGGCGCGCCAAACGGAGCGAGGAGTCGTTCTTCAAGCCGTTTTATGCCTGGCATGATCAACACGGCCTAATCTGTGGATTTGACCAACAAAGTCCGGCGCGCATGGCGTTGCCGATTGGCGGGGTCGATGAATACGCCGATTATATGCAGACGCATCGTTGGTATGGAGCGCCGGGGAGCGACCATCACGGCAACGGCAAGATTCACTCGTCGATGGCGCATTTGTATCAGCGGCCACGTTCGTGGATTGAGGCGTTCCATAGTAGTGGTTGGGGTGGCACGCTCGAGGAGACATTTGATTGGTTGGTCCCATGGCTCCGCGCTGGTTTGACGCTGTATGATCCGCATGCGGTCTACTACTCGACGCGTGGTGGTTGGTGGGAGTGGGCGCCACCTTCGACTTGTTGGCGTCAGCCGTATTGGCGTCATTACCGGCATTTTGCCGAGGCAGTCATGCGTTTGACCGGCGTGATGGCGCTGGGTCGACACCACTGTGATATTGCAGTGATGTTCCCGACGACGACGGTGCAAGCGCATTTGACCATGCACGGGCCAAATGCAATTGCGACCCGCGCCGAACAGGTGTTTGTTGAGGTGACCGGGTCGATGTTTTGGAACAATCCGCAGCCGGGTTTGCTTGAGCGGGTGCGGCGTGATTTTGATATGCTCGACGACGATTCGCTTGAACGGGCGCAGGTCGATGGTGGTGTGCTTGCAATTGCCGATGAGCGGTACCGCTGTCTGATTCTGCCGGCGCTGACGCATTTGACACCACAAGGTGTGGCGCAGGTGAATGCCTTTGTCATGGCAGGTGGGATGGTGTTTGCGGTGGGGACATTGCCTACAGGAATTACGGCACATGCGCGAGTGATTCTCGTTGAGACAGTGAATCAGCTTGCTCCGTACCTCGAACAACTACCCCGACGCGTCGATGGCAATGTACAGGTGCTTGAGCGGGTAGTTGACCAGACGCCGATGTGGTTGGTGACCCCGACAGTCAGTGGCACGCAGTTTGCCTGGAATGGGCATTGGAACAGTACACCCTATAATTTTGATGCGGATCGACTCCCTCATCATGTAGACATAAAAGTTAACGTGCCAGGTGTGCCACGGCAATGGCGGATTAGTGACGGCTCGATGGTGGCCATTCCCCACAATCCTGACGGGAGTTGGCGTGTCGATTTGACCGATGCTCCGATTGGTGTGGTGGTGCTTGATGGTGATGCGACGTTTGGTGTGTCGTCACAATTGCACCAGCACCAGCAGATTGATTTGGCCGGGGAGTGGCAAATAGAGGCTGTGCCGACGCTCGATAATCGCTGGGGTGACATGGATTTGCCAGCGAGTGTTGAGCCGATGATGCCACATACGATGCGCTTTGTGGGGCTAGATAAAACACCCTATGTCCAAGGATTTGAGACGTATGGGTGGTACATAGGGCCACAAGCAGTCGATACATTACCAGCTCCGTTGGCGCAACTAAGTGATGATACAGGGCTCGAGGTGACTGGTTGGTCACCACTTGTATATTCACTGACCCGCGGGATTGCCAACGATACCTTGCATTGGGGCATGTTGGGTCCTAAGGGGTATGTGCCCGAGGAGTTCATGCACTTTGGCACGGTTGAGGCGGGGCAAGCAGTGCGGGTGCGCACAACTGTTGTACTTGAGCAATTATTTGAGGGCGCGTTCGTATTGGCGGCAGCTGCTGCTAAACGATTGTGGATTGATGGCGTGTGTTACGACGGTGTGCCATTGGGATATCAATGGTTTGTGTCGGTGCAGTTAGCGCCTGGGCGTCATTTGCTTGAGTTTGAATTTGCGCCTGAGCAGACGCTGAATTTGCGTGGTTATTGGGCACTGGTAACACAACCTGAACGATTTGCCCGACCAAACTGGATTATGCAAGCGGATGCGCCTCAACCTGCCTCGTATGTGTCATTTTCGCATACGTTTACACTTGCAGAATCAAGTAGTCATGCTGATGTGATGGTGGTGGCCGATGTGCCAATTCGTGTGGTGCTCAATGGTGTTGAAATCGGTCGTCAAGGTGGGTTTGATCCGTATGGGAGCACCGTGCGCGTCCAGCCGTATCGCCTGAACGGCGTTGTGGCAGGGACACATCAGCTGATCGTCGAGGCTCTTGATGCTGGCCGTGGTGTCTCGATTATGGTTGATGGGGTCTGGTACGACGGCAATCGCATCGTAGGTACGGTGATGACCGGCCAAGGGTGGCAGGTGATGCGTCACGGAGGTACGGTGGTGCCGGCCACGGTGCGACGGCGCCAGTGGGTCGATTTGACGTTTGATACTGACCATGCGTTGTATGTCGATATGGATCCGGGGTGGCCGTTAATGTGGCGACGCCAGCATCCATTGCCTGGCGCGCATTGGCTCGAGGATGCGCCTGCTGATGGTACTGTGTTGCCGGTCGTTCCTGATGCTTTCCCACAGGTATCGCATGTGTTAGATGTGACATGGCGTATTCCTGCGACTGCAATACGCATGTATCTGCCCCATAGTGTTGGTAGCGTGACAATCGATGGGGCGCAGTGTGTCATTGATGACGGGGTGGTACAGGTACCGCCTGGTGGTGAGATGGCGCGTTGGCAGGTGTCGGTGCCGAGTGGTCGCGTTGGCATGGATGTGCCAATACGATATGACCACGGCATTGGGACCACGGTGTTGCCCGCCGATGCGGCTGATATCGGCTACGCAGATTTCTCCGGCGTGTTACGCTTTGGTAGACAAATTACTCTGAACGAGACAAGTGGTCATTGGGTGCTTGATTTGGGTCAAGTACGTGGCACAGTTGCTGTCTATATAAATGGTGTGCAAGCGGGTGTACGTATTTGGGCGCCGTATGCCGTTGATGTGTCGGACTGGTTACAGGTTGGTGTCAACCAGATTGAGATTGAGTTGACTAATACGCTGGCATCGTACTTGGCAGCCCACAGTCCAACACACTATTCTCCTGCGTATCAACAGGCTAGTGGTGTGTATGGTCCGATACTGTTACGCCAGATGATTTAAAAGGTTGAGCGCAGTAGATCAACGTATAAAACGATAATAACGGGGGGCGCATCCATGCGCACCCCCGTCGTGTGTAATGCGAGTTATGCGGGGATATTGAGATGGGAGCGTACGATAGCTGCAAGTTCAGCACTAAATGTCGGTGCATTTGGTGTAAGCGTCATGCGCGTTTTGGTCATAGCAAAGGCTAACTCGTGCTCGGGATCAGCAAACCCAATCGCCCCACCAAATCCGTCATGGCCAAAGGTGGAGTCGCGTAGGCCCATCGCCGGCAAACTGCTGCCCAAAAAGTAGCCGAGCCCAAATCCACGTTCGGTATCAAGTGTGTGGTCATGAGCCCAGCGTTGGACTTTGGTGGCAATCTCGACGCGACGAGTAGTCAATAACCGCACGCCATCGACGCCCTCGCCAACGAGTGATGCGTAAACGCGGGCGATGGCGTGCGCACTGGCCATCATGTTGGCGGCCGGCATGCAGGTTGCTTGGATTCCTGGGTGGTTGGCCATAGCAGTGGGATCGCCGAATGCCGAGTCCGCCGTGAATTCGATACCCAGATCATGCGAGAGTCGGGCTGCGCTCGCAGTGCGATTTGCTGGCAAGCCGATGAACAAATCATGGATGTCGAGTGGCCAACAAATCTCTTCTTTGACGAATTGGCCGAATTGCCGACCATCAACCGCCTCGAGCACTTTGGCGAGTGGCCAGCCGTAAGTGAGTCCATGGTAGGCAGGGATTTGACCGGCTCGGCTGACTGGTGTCATATCGGCTACGATAGCACACATGCGTTCGTAGTCGGCATAATCGTCGAACGTCACCCAATCAGGCAAATGTGGGATGCCAGCAGTGTGACTCATGATATGGCGAATCGAGATGGCTGATTTACCGTGTTTGGCGAACTCGGGCCAGTAGCGTGATACTGCGTCGTCGTAGTTGATCAATCCACGCTCAGCCAAGATGTGCATGCAGGCTGCTGTAATTCCCTTGCTGGTTGACCATACAAGCACGGGGTCATTGGGGGCCAGTGGCGTGCCGGCGTCGTCACGTACGCCACGGGTAATGTCGATGATACAGTGCCCATGATGGTAGATGCAGAGCTGGATACCCTCTTCTCGACCGCTTTCGATGGCCTGGTCGATGTGCGTCGTCAGTGCGTGTTCAAGTGACATATGAATGAATTACTCCGTTCGACAAAGATGAACGCGGACAATTGCTGCGAGATCGTGTTTGATTGATGGTCGGTCAGGTGCGAGAGTCATGCGGGTTTTGGTGAGAGCAAATGCAAGGTGGTTTGTAGGATCGGCAAATCCAGTTGCGCCACCGTAGCCACAATGACCAAAGGCAGTATGATGACTGCCATAGAGTGGATTGGCGCGCCCTAGTGCGAACCCTAGACTGTGACCGATTTCAGTGCTTTCCTCGATATTTTGCCCCCAAAACTGGATGCGGGTGGCATTGGCTGTCTGCTTTGGTGATAGCAAGCGGACACCGTTTATTCCGTCATCAAGTAGTGATGCGTATACTTTGGCGACTGCACGAGCGCTGGCAACCATATTGGCCGCTGGGATGCACGTCGCGAGAATTGCTGGATCGTTGGCCATGACGGTCGGATCTGGGAGCGGGTTCTCAGGGTTTGCTAACTGTTCAGGTGTGGCGTCGTGACTCAAGCGAGCCACATCGTTGAGCCGCGCATGTGGGACGCCGATGAACAAGTCGCTAATACCGAGTGGGGCACAAATCTCGCGTTGGATGAATTCGCCAAAGCTTATACCGGTCACTGCCTCGACGACTTTGGCCAGCGGCCAGCCGTAGGTCAGTGGGTGATAGATATGCGACTGACCGGGCTGGTGTGCAGGTACGAGGTCGGCGATGATGGCACAAATCGCAGCGTAATCGCGCATGACCTCATAGCTATATCCTGAGGGGAGTGCGTAGATGCCTGCAGTATGACTCATCAGGTGCCGAATCGAGATGGCCTCTTTGCCGTGGCTGGCAAATTCGGGCCAATAATCGGCAATAGCATCGTCGTATGCGATTTGATTGCGTTCAGCGAGGATGTGGATAGCCGTGGCCGTGATGCCTTTGCTGGTTGACCAGACCAACACGAGATCATCGGGTTGTAACGGTGTGCCGGCGTCGTCTTTGGCGCCGACCGTGAGATCAACTACCAATTGTCCATGATGATACACCGCAAGCTGGAGACCCTCTTCGTGGCCGAGGGCTATGGCCTCGTGCATGCGCGTCAGTAACGCGTCGTTGAGTGCTGACATGTGGCTCCTTCGTGCAAAAAATTAATATACGCATCATATCACTTATGCGCCTGAGTGGAATTACTGATTGTACCTACGTACATCAATGTTGTCGAGGTGGAGATACGGTTGAACGATTGAGAAATGAGCGATGATTTGGTGTGTGTGTAATATGCAATTATAACCAACTACCAATGACCTGCTGATTGCCGACTTGATGATGTAGACTGCGGGTATAACTGTTTGGTATACGGATAAGACGCACACATCAGACAGATGATGCTGTTTCATCGGCGATGACTCGCCAGCGCTATGGCCTAGTGTGGAAATCTAAACGTGTGTTGTGCGGCCTGCGTGTATATTTATTCTAGGCTACATACTTGTCATAGTTGCAAATAATCATGCGCCGGTCACTGCAGGAGGGTGCAGATTTGCGTTGCTAATTGGCACCCCCTCATTGATATGCGGTATGATGCCACAAGGGGCTTGTAAGATGTGTTTGTGGTCTGGAGTAATGACCGCGAGTGTAATCGAACAAGCGCAGTATTTTGTGCGAAGGAGGAACTGATGGCGCACTGGCTTCTTAAAACAGAACCAGATGTCTATTCGTATGCAGATCTTGTCCGTGATACACAGACGATGTGGGACAACGTGGCTAACAATCAGGCATTGATATTTATCCGGACTATGGCAATCGGTGACACCTGTATCATCTATCACACGGGTGACGAGCGGCGGTGCGCCGGTATTGCAACGGTTATCAGTGCTCCGTATATCAACCCCACGGATACCACTGGTAAACTAGCGGTCGTCGATGTACAAGCAACCAAAGCACTCCCACACGGCTATAATTTGGCTCAGATCAAAGCCCAACCACTTTTTGCTGATTCGTACCTTGTGAAGTTGGGTCGGTTGTCGGTGGTGCCATTGACCGAAGAACAATTTGCGTATTTAGCTACAACAGACGAGAATCGAGGATGACATGTCGCACGAATTGAACCAACTCAAAGCAAAACTTGCTGAGTTATCGGATTGGAATGCAATTAACTCATTACTTGGCTGGGATCAGTCGAGTGTTATGCCGGTAGGTGGTGGTGAGGGTCGTGGTCGTCAGATGGCCTTAATGTCCAAACTGACCCACGAGAAAATGACCGACCCAGAGATTGGCCACCTGCTCGAAAAACTCCAGAAACAAGCCGAACAATGGGACCCAGATAGTATCGACAGCGCCATCGTGCGAGTTACTGCCAAAGATTATGCCGACGCAACCCGCGTTCCGACTGAATTTGTCGGTAAGATGAGCGAGCATATCAATGCCAGCTACATGGCGTGGTCACAGGCGCGCCCAGATAACGACTTCCAAAAAGTTGTCCCGTACCTTGAGAAGACTGTTGAGATGAGCCGACAGTATGCCGGATTCTTCCCACAAGGTGCACATGTGATGGACTCGTTGATCGACATGCACGATAGTGGTATGAACGTTGCGACGCTCCGCCCGCTCTTCAAATCATTGCGTGAGGGGCTTATCCCGATGGTAGAGGCTATCAGTAATCAAGCGCCTATTGATGACAGTTGCTTGGCTGGGCCGTTCCCGATTGACCAACAACTGAACTATGCTCGCACCATTGCTGAGAAGGTGGGCTACGACTTCAATCGTGGCCGTCTCGATACCGCTCCGCATCCGTTCGAAATTCGTCTCCACCACGGTGATATTCGTATTACCACCCGTGCGCGTGAGAACGATTTGGGAGATTGTATCTTCAGCGTCATCCACGAATGTGGCCATGCAATGTACGAGCAAGGTGTGGCGTTTGAGCTTGAGGGGACGCCGTTGGCCCATGGTACATCGAGCGGGGTTCACGAGAGTCAGTCACGGTTATGGGAAAACCAAATTGGCCGCTCTCGCACCTTCTGGCAACACAACTACCCTAGTCTGCAGGCTGCATTCCCCGCCCAACTCAAAGATGTCTCGCTGGAGACGTTCTACCGTGCCATCAACAAGGTGCAACGCTCGCTCATACGTACCGATGCCGATGAAGTAACCTACAATTTGCACGTCATCATTCGTTTTGAGCTCGAGATTGGCTTACTCGAGGGTACACTTAATGTGCGTGATCTAGCTGAAGTCTGGCACGACAAGTACACCAGCGACCTCGGCATTACACCCAAAGACGACAAAGATGGCGTCTTGCAGGATGTACATTGGTACGCCGGTATCGTCGGCGGATCGTTCCAAGGTTATACTATCGGAAACGTCATGTCGGCCCAAATCTTCGAGGCTGCACAGCAGAAAGATGCAAGCATCACCCCGGCCATTGCGCAGGGGAATTACCAACCGTTGCTTGCTTGGCTCCAAAAGAATCTTTACGCCACTGGTCGTCGCTACGACGCACCGACCACGCTCAAACGTGTCACAGGTCAGGATTTGAGCGTTGAGCCCTACTTCCGCTATTTGCGGAGCAAATATGGCGAGTTATATTCGTTGTAAGCATGTCGAGACCACACGAACCTCGTTGCCATACGGCTGCGAGGTTCTTTTTTGTGGTGATAGTCAAACCTATAGCGATTGAGGAGAGTTTCGATTACTTATTAATACTGCGGAAGTCAATATGTGCAGGTGGCGGATGCAGTCGGCGGATCTCGGCTTTAGCCGCATCATCGAGCGACCCACCTGCTCGACGGTACCACACGCCGAACCAGATGTCGGTCAGCTCGGTCTCGCCCTCGCGCACGACGGCATACTCATGTCGTATTAAGCGCTCGACCGTGGCCAAATCGTTGCGCTCAAGAGCAATGCGCGCATATAGAATTTGAATGCGGTCGTTGTCTTTGATGTGTGCATCAAGCGCGTCATATACTGAAAAAGCTTGGTCAAACTTGCCATCTTGACAGAGTAACGACAGGTACTCTTGAGCTATCTCGAGGATGTGCGGATTGAGAGACCACGCCTGTGTCATGCAGGACCGCACTGCTTCGCTATCGCCATTGAGTCGAGCAATTACGGCCAGATTACGCCAGGCCCAGGCTGATGGCGTCAGCGCAATTGATTGGCGCCAGGCCTGCTCAGCTCCAGTCATATCAAAGTGCTCCATGCGCATTACGCCAAGGTGCAAGAGCGCATACCAGTTTGATGCGGTCTGTGGATGTGACTCAAGGATATCGTGCCATGCTGGTTGTACCATCCATTCACCAGGTAAGTCTAGGGGGGACTGCGTGGCGAATTGGCCATCGTTGAGTAACTGCATCCACTTGAGTTGTTCGAGACCGATTGTCTCAGCAGGGAACCGCCAGGAGGCCGGTAATAACTCATCGCCACAGGTTGCTCTGCGTTCGTTCTCGAGTGCACCCCAGCCTGATCCAGTGTGCATGATGGTGCTGACGTTTTGGCTGGCGAGATGTGTGTATGCGGCATCAAGATCAGCGAGCTGAGTCGGTGACAAGCGCGCCTTGAGTGCAGTGTCAACATGCTGCCAGGCTGTATGCCACTCGGGGTGATGCACCTCGGCGGCGGCGCTTTCGAAATAGCCAAATACCTGTGTCCACTGCCAATCTGCATGTGCTGGCATCTCAAGTCCGTGGAGCTGAGATGGGGCAAGGCCAGCTTGAATCTCGAGGTAGTCGTGCCCGCCCGGTGCCAAGAACTCTTGCCAGTGTCGTCCACCTTGGTGCGTCCCCCAACAAAACATCTTGCGGTAGCGCAACATGAGTGTCGAGGCCTCAATGAAACCATTGCCTTTGGCGTCGAGTGCTGCCTCCCACGGCATATCGACCTCGTCCGGCTGAAAGAAGTACTCACTCGCCGCATGTGCATTCAATGAGTACGAGGCATCTTGACCCTTGAATGTCCCTAGATGTGGCATGACGCCGTAGCCAAACTGTGACTCGTTAGCGGTCAAATCGGTGTAAATGACGTGGTCGGTCGGGGCCAGCACGCGCACATTGAATGCCTCATTGACTGCCGTATTGGTCCACCAATACATCGAAGTTGGTTGTGGGTTGGGATTGACGATGCGTGTATGAGCGATGAGCCATGTGCAACTGTCAGGTAAGTAAAAGTCAATCTGCCAGCAGATGTTTTTACAACGCTCGTATTCATACAGGCGCAAGCCTGGTTCGCCATTGAGTCCAGTGATTTGGCCGGCAAAAATCGGTGAACAGGTGGCAAACGTATGCCCGTACTGACTGACGTTCCACTCGATACCACCTGAGAACCATGCATTGCGTATGGCGAGATTGGCCGGTTGAAAGACTGGATTGCGATTGAGTAGCTCGCGGTTGGTCGGCTTGTGTAGGAGTGACCACAAGCGACCACCGAGGGCCGGCATGAAGGTGGCTTTGAGAATGTCGTTTTCGAGCACAATGGATTGATACGTGGTCAATTCACGGTGTCGTGTGTAGTTGTCTTGCATGCGGTACGGCAAGACTCGCATCCCACATTCGTGTCCGAGGAGATGTTGCTTATGGTCTGGCAATGACTCGTGTACGGCCACGTGGCGATTGGGATTGCGATCGCGGAACTGTGGGAGCGGATTCTCTGCGCCAAGTGACACGCCGGGCATTATCAACGGCTCAATACGCAATGTGGTCATGGGGTACTCCAAGCTGTCTATAGTTTCGATGCAACAGCTATTTCACTCAATGAAGCAAGTGTTGCGTGTAGCATCATATGTACCATGCTAAGTGTCGATGATTCCGTAGTGTTTGCTAATAAGCTTGACGAGTGCTCGGCTGGTGTCATGACTATCAACCACATAATGCATACGTGTCTTTGTAAATCCTATTGCAATGCCTGATTCGGGATCAGCATAACCAATTGAACCGCCTGCACCAGGGTGGCCGAACGCGCTTAAGCGTGGGGGCATTTTGTTGTTGACGCCACCGAGCCAAAATCCGAGGCCAAACGCTGCCGCATATCCGAGTGTTTGGTCGAGGGCTAGGCGTTGCACGGATGTTGCCTGTGCTATGCGCGTGTGCGGTAGCAGTCGTACGCTGTCAACCCCATCACCTATCAAGCTTGCATACACACGCGCAAGGGAGCGAGCGTTGACCATCAAATTGGCTGCAGGCTGGATTCCGCGTTGATACGCTGGGTGGTTGGCTACGCGTGCCGGGTCCGACCATGTGCCACTGCCTGTGATATGTGGCATATTGTGACTAATGCGTGCGGCATGCGCAAGTTTGGCCTCTGGTGGCCCAAAAAACAGGTTGTCTATGCCGAGCGGTTGGTTGATTTCGTCAATGACGAATTGAGCCATGGCACGTCCATCTACGCGCCGGAGTACCTCGCCGAGTGGCCACCCGTAAGTGATGCCGTGATAGGCGGGGATGGCGCCAGGTGTGCTTTTGAGTGGCATGTCAGCTACTTTAGTACACATGAGTTGCCAATCGCCTAACTCTTCGATGGTGGACTCTGGGGTATCTGGGATACCCGCGGTATGTGCAAGGAGATGCCGAATGGTGATTGCCGACTTCCCATGTTTGCCGAACTCGGGCCAATAGCGTGTAACCGGGTCATCGTAGTCGATGAGTCGCCGTTCGGCCAGTATGTGCATGGCAGTCGCCGTGATGCCTTTGCTCACAGACCAGACCAGTACCAAGTCGTCTGCATGGAGTGGTTCACCAGCGTCGTTTTTTGTGCCGACAGTCAAATCGATGATGCAGTGCCCATGTCGATAGACACATAATTGCATGCCCTCTTCGGAGCCGTCATCGACCATGTGCTGCATGTGTTGTTGTAAGAGTGATTGAAGTTGATGATTGATGATCATGGCTGTTACTCTTACTCTTCAGGAATGCCCAAATGTGCGCGGACGGCTTTGGCGACGACCATATTAATCGGTAGCATGTCCATGTTGTGGTTCATGTTGGTTTTGGTAAGTGCAAAGGCAAATTCATGCGCAGGATCAGCAAATGCAACTGATCCTCCCCAGCCGCCATGACCAAATACACCGCGGCGCTTACTCATGGCCGAATCGTCGTTGCTGTCGGGGAGTTGATACCCAAGCCCCATGGCCATACGGAAGCCGGTAGTGCCGTCGAGTGCGAGCCGTTGTACGCTCCGCACCATGTCAACGCGCCGATCCGCGAGGAGACGTACGCCATCTGCTCCGCTACTCACCAACGAGGCATATACACGCGCTAATGAACGTGCATTGGTCATCATGTTGATGCCCGGCATACATGCGGTGCGCACGTGCGGCAGATTGGCAAACATGTCAGGTCGACGCATCATTAATTCGCTGCCGACGTGTTCGATGCGGAGTGGATGCGGCAAGCCATCGTAGTGTAAATCGGCGCAATCGGCCTGCCGATCGGCCGGTAGACCGATGTGCAGGTTTGTGATGCCTAGGGGTGTACAGATTTCGTCTTGGACAAACTGTGTTAGCGTGCGCCCGTCTGCCCGACGCAGGACTTCACCGAGCAACCAACCATAACTGATGGCATGGTATGCGGGTGACTCACCGGGATGAGAGGTGGGTGTCATATGCGCAAAGCGTTCACACATGCCATCCCATTCACTCATCTCGTGGTCATCGACGCGTGGCATCTCGGACATGCCTGAGGTGTGTGCAAGGAATTGGCGGATGGTGATGTACTGTTTTTCGCCATGTGCAAATTCAGGCCAGTAGCGTTCGACTAGGTCATCGTAGGCAATGACACCACGTTCGGCGAGAATGTGCATAGCAAGTGCGGTCACGCCTTTGGTCATCGACCAACAAAAGATTAGTGTGTTGGCATCAAGCGCATCGCCCGATTGGTTGCGTGTACCGCTTACCACATCGACGACGACCTGGCCACGGTGGTAGGCACATACTTGAATGCCGTACTCAGCACCGGCATGTTGGTACTCGTTGATAATTTCCAACACACGTTGCGACAGTTCGTTCATGTTTGCCTCATTGCATATTTATGGGGATGATGGTGTCTGTATTATCAGGGATATTGTGAATTTTGTATAGCGTATTTTGCAAAAAAAATTCGGCACCCACGTCCAAATGATGTGACGTGGGTAGATTAGATGGTCGTTGGTCGATTAAGCGTATAAATCTGGGGTTTTGTAGAGGGTCTGTCGCCCCACGCGAATTTCACAATCAACCACATACGGCCGAATCATCTCGATGTTAGGTGTAATGCCCAACCCTGGCTTGGCTGGCAGATTAATGAGCCCGTTGGCGTCTGGTGTCAGGTGCTCGACCGTCATGTCATAGGCTAACTGTTTGAGCTCAACTGGGTACTCGCAAATTAGGTCTTCTTTGATGCCGGCATATGGCTGTAACGAGGCACTCAAGGCCAGATTTGAGGTGAATGTGTGATTGACATACGTGACTCCTTTGGCATGTGCATACTGGGCAACCTGGTGCGCAATGCTGATGCCACCGATGCGCCCAGTGTCGATTTGGACATAGCCAATACCGGCATAGTCAATCATGTGTTGGGCCATGTGGTAGGTATGACACCCCTCACCACCGGCGAGTTTAATCGGGGTCGCTTGTTTACTTAGCTGATTATAGGCGGTCAGAGCCCCCGAGAGGAACGGCTCTTCGAGCCATGTGACATTGCATGCTTTAAGGGCATCAAGGCGTGGCATGGCCCGGGCTACATCGTCAAGCCAAACGGTGCCGGCATCAACCAGTAGCACTCCGTCCGGGCCGAGACCCTCGCGCGCTGCATAAATGTGGGCAGCGTCGTCTGCCACATTGCCGAGTCCGTACGGTCCCCAACCGAACTTGGCGGCGCGGTATCCCTGTTGGCGTACGCGTTGCGCCTTGGTCAGCGTCTCGTGGGGTGTGTCGCCGAATAGTTGTGATGCATATGGTAACTTGCCGTGGGCTTGTTGGTAGCCGAGCAACTGGTATACAGGAGTATCGAGGCGTTTGCCTATCAAGTCCCACAAAGCGATATCGATGCCTGAGAGCGTGTGTTCGGCTTGGAGTAAATCGAGACTGTTTGCTCGTACGAGTGCGCCAATCCGGGCAATGTCTCTGAGATCATCGAGTTGCTGGCCGAGCACCGAGTCTCGCACCGGTTTGCAGGCGCTATGCGACATCGGCGTGACATAACTGGCGATTGATACCAGTGGCGATGCCTCACATTCTCCCCAGCCGACATATGGCCCAGCTTGAATGCGTACCAATAAGGCGTCCTGACTGCCATCGCCGATATCGAGTACTTCGGGCATCGCAAGATAAAAAAAGTCTACAGCGTCAATCTTCATGGCGCGTGGTCCTCTGTGGTCGGCGTTTAAGTAACGCGATTATAGCACGTGCAATTGACAATTTTGCGGTTAAACCGTAGGATTGTGGCGCATAATTCACAAATGCGAAAGGTTTTCATATGAATAATCAAACCACGGTTGCGCTTGTGACAGGGTCGTTGCAGTGGCAATGTGGCGAACAGTCACCGTTTACCAGCTCGACATTGTTGCACGATCGGGTGTGTTGGGCATTGGCAGACAGTGCATTGTTTGGTGTCTATATCGGTGACGAGCGTATCTCAGCGATATCGAGTCAGGTTCGGTTTGTATCGATAGTCGATGGGTCATCAGCGCTTGGTCAAACGCACAAGGTATTGCACTTTGTTCATGAGCCGACGCAGTTGTGGATTGAATATCATGTATGTAGTTATGCAGAGAGTTATTTGTTTGAGAGCTGGGTCGAAGTTGTCAATCATTCGGCCACGACCCACCGGATTACACGAATAGATTCAATTGCGTTGTCGCTCCCGTCTGGTGCCTACGAGGTGATGGGGTATACCGGTGGTTGGGGGCGTGAATTTGAGCCTATCACCCAACGCATGATGGGTGATATTGTGTTTGAGGTACGTTCGGGACGCTCATCGCAAGGTATGCATCCATATATGACTGCCTGGCGTGATGGGCGTGCGGCACTTTCTGTTTCTGTTGCGTGGTCAGGTAACTGGATTATCCGCTTGCAAGAGCAGGCCGATGGCAATGTTGAGCTGTCTGCAGGATTGAATGACTGGGCATATTTTAGCGATGTAGCGCCTGGCGCGCGTGTGGTTGCCCCAACCGTGGTGACTGTGGCCGCCAATCATACCGACATCGATGCAATTGCAGGACAGTATGCCCAGATCGGTCGTGGTTATTGGTATCCACGGACACCATTGTCCGATACGATGCCGGTCGAGTGGAATCACTGGTGGACCTACGAGGACCGCACCCTAAACGAAGACGTGTTCCGCCAGAATGTTGATGTCGCTCAGACCTTGAATATTGAGGTGTGTACCCTTGATGCCGGGTGGTTTGGGCCGTCCGACCCGGATACACATTGGTACGACTATCGCGGTGATTGGCATTTAGTCAACACCCGTCGTTTCCCCTCGGGAATCAAAGCCTTGTCCGATTATGTGCATGCCAAAGGGATGGCGTTCGGCATCTGGTGTGAAATTGAAGCACTTGGTGAGAAATCAGCTGCTGCCCGCGAGAATCCGGCAATTGTTGCGCTACGGCACGGTACACCAGCTGGCTATGTCTGTCTAGGGAGTGATGCGGGCTATGCCTGGGCATTTGCTACGCTTGAACGTTTGATTGTTGAGTACAGCGCCGACTGGATTAAACTTGACTTTAATCTTGATCCTGGTGCTGGGTGCAATCGTACCGATCATGGGCATGGCGAGGGTGATGGGTTGCTCTGTCACTATCACGGCTATTATCGTCTGTTGACCGAGATTCGCACTAAATACCCACATGTTATTTTGGAGAACTGTTCATCCGGTGGATTACGCATTGATTTAGGCATTGCACGGCATACACATATGGCGTTTTTGAGCGATCCAGATTGGCCCGAACACAGCCTGCAGCTGTTCTGGGGCGCCACAACCATGTTGGCTCCTGATGCGTGTTTGCACTGGGGATTTTGTGAGTGGGGATTTGCTGATCATCCGGAGCAGACGTTTGACCCACAGAGCAGCACGTTGACACCGCCGCAACTTGATTACTACACGCGGATTGGAATGTTGCGTCGGTTCGGCTTCTCTCAGGGGTTACCAACGTTATTGCCATGGGTACGTGATCGTTATGCACAACACATTACCGATTATCAAAAGGTGGTGCGTGCATTTGTGTCATCAGCAACAATGCATCGTCTGACTAATCAACCACGTCGCGATGGTACTCTTGATCGCTATGCCGGCTTTCAATATGTGATGCCTGGAGCTGATCGTATGTTGCTTGCACTGTTTCGTTTGCCAGGTGCGAAGCCGCAACGACGTTTTTATTTGTATGACATTGAGGAATCTGCCCAATATCGACTGACGTGGCTTGCTGAGAATCGCCAAGTAACCGTATCTGGCAGTGAGCTTGCTGGTGGCTGGATGGTAAGTGGTTTGACGGAGCCTGGTTCGGCTTTGATACTCTGTGAACGCATCAAGTTGACAGTTTGAAATGCTACTGTTATACTCGGTTTGCAAGATTCGTGAAACATATTCATATATGTGAACAGTGCGGTAACATAGGGTAATATGGTACACGGATAACAGAGAGGTTATCTATGGCGAGTTCATCTGCGACGGTTCCACGTCGGCAAAAACGTGGTTGGCGCGAGCGACGGGAGGCATTGAATGCATATGTATTCATGTCACCGGTGATTTTGGGTTTGTTGATTTTCACGCTTGGGCCAATCATAGCATCATTGTTTTTGAGTTTCACCAATTACAACTTACTCAATGATCCGAAGTGGATAGGCGTTGATAACTACGTCAAGATGTATGGTGAGCGTTTGTTTTGGCAATCGCTCAAAGTTAGTGCCACATACTCGGTTGTTAGTGTGCCACTCGGAATGATGCTAGCGTTGTTTTTGGCGATTCTGTTGAATCGCAAGATGCGTGGCATTTATACGTTGCGGTCAGTGTATTATTTGCCCACAGTGATTTCGGGCGTCGGTGTCGCTCTGTTGTGGCGTTGGATTTTCAATGGGCAATACGGAGTATTGAATACATTGTTGCGCAACATCGGCATTAAGGGGCCAAACTGGTTACTCGATGAAAACTGGGCACTCACGGCATTGATTATTACAAGCGTCTGGGGTGTTGGTGGGACGATGCTCATCTTCTTGGCTGGTTTGCAAGGTATTCCGAGTGAAATCAACGAAGCCGCTGAGATTGATGGTGCCGGCAAATGGGCGCAATTCAGGTACATCACACTGCCTATGATTTCACATGTGACGTTTTTTAATCTGGTGTTGGGGATTATTGGTGCGTTGCAGGTCTTTACGGACGCATATGTCATTACAGGTGGTGGCCCAAACAACTCGACGTTATTTATTGCAGTGTACTTATATCGCCATGCGTTTCAGTTTTTGAATTTTGGTTATGCAGCAGCATTGGCGTGGGTATTGTTTTTGATTGTCATGGTCTTGACGATATTTGTGTTTCGGTCATCTCCGTTGTGGGTGTTTTATGAATCAGAGCGACGGGAGAAGTAATGATGACTACCATGAAGCGCTTGTTTCGCACGCGGACTGGACAAGATAAGTTGTTCGGCATGGCCACTATGGCGGTGTTGTTGGTGGGTGCTGTCTTTATTTTGATTCCGTTCTTTTGGATGATTTCGACCTCACTTAAACGGCCAGGTGATATTTATATTTACCCACCACAGTGGATTCCAGCGGAGCCACAATGGGAGAATTACGTGACGGCAGTCACACGACTCAACTATACGGTCCACGCAACCAATACGGCGATTATTGTGGCATTCGTGATGATCGGGACCTTGTTTTCGGCGTCATTTGCAGCATACGGGTTTTCGCGGTTGCAGGCACCTGGTCGTGATGCCATTTTTATGGTGTTATTAGGGACCATGATGTTGCCTGGCGCAGTCACGCTCGTGCCGACGTATCTGTTATTTAATAGTATTGGGTGGGTGAATACATTTATGCCACTCATTGTTCCGGCGTTTTTTGGAAATGCGTTTTTTGTTTTTTTGATGCGACAATTTTACATAACAATACCTAAGGAATTAGAAGAATCGGCCATGATGGATGGTGCGACCGTCTATCACATTTGGTGGTTCATCATGTTGCCATTGAGTGGTCCAATTTTGGCGACGATTGCAGTATTTACGTTTGTCGGAACATACAACGATTTCTTTACACCGTTGATTTATATCAGTGACGAGAGTAAGCGTACGATAGCCGTCGCATTGACGTACTTTCAGGGATCGCCGCGAATAGGGCCACAAATGCATTTGATGATGGCGGCGGTCACATTGTCAATCGTACCTCCAGTGTTGTTGTTTGTATTTGCGCAACGGTATTTTGTGCGAGGGATTGTGATGACTGGTATCAAGGGGTAACCACCCTGGTACATAGATGGTTTGCACTTTACGAAGGAGTGTGCAATGGGTAAGGAAATGAACGAGCAGCAAATGACACGGCGCCGTTTCTTGCGCACGATGGCATTTGGTTCGGCTGCGGTTGCCGCTGGTGTGCTTGCCGCTTGTGGTGGTGCTGCCCCAGCTACTGAGGCTCCAGCCGAGGGTGGTGCTGCCGAGGCACCTGCTACGACCGAATTGGCCAAAATCAAGGCGATGATGTGGAGCAACTCACCAGTTCTTGACGATAATTTCAAGAAGCGCGCTGAGATGTTCAATGCCAAGTATGCCGGCAAGTATGAAGTCTCAATGGAGTTGTTGCCGTGGGATCAATACTGGCCAAAGGTTGATTTGGCGTATGCCTCAAAAGAGCCAATCGATGTCTACTTCTGGGATGTTCAGGCATATGGTCATTACAAGCAGGGCTTGTTGAAGAATGTGCAAGCAGACTTGGATGCCATAGCAGACTTTGCCAATCCTGACTTGTACCCACAAGAGCAGATGGCAGTATGGAAGTTTGATGGTGCCAACATGTACGCCGTCCCTGAGAACTTCCAAAGTATGGCTTTGTTCTACAACAAAAAAATCTTTGACGAGGCAGGCGTTGCCTACCCAAATGCAGACACGACGTGGGATGATATCCTCGTTATGGCTGAGAAGTTGAAGAAAGTCGAAGGTGACGAGGTTACTCAATGGGGCTTCGACGTTGGGGATTTGGCCGTATGGTGGGGTTCAATCTCACTTGCATGGGCACAAGGTGGTGGCTACTTCGATCAAGTTGTCGAGCCAACTGCATTCACCTTCAGCTCACCAGAGGCACAAAACGCACTTAAGTGGATTCAAGACGTCATGTATGTGTCGAAATTGGCTCCAGATTCAGAGATGCGTTCTGTAGTTGGCCAAGAGATGGGTATTTTTGGTTCGGGTATCGTCGGCATGTACCCAGGCGGTACATGGATGATCTCGAGCAACCAAGAGTTGCCGTTCGAATGGGATATGGCTCCTATGCCAAAGTGGGGCGATAACCGTGCCATGCCATACTGGTTTGGTGGTTGGGTTATTCCAAAGGATGGCAAGCATACTGATGCCGCTACTGCATGGGCTATCTGGTGCGCTACCGAGTATCAGCAGACGATGGCCGAGACGCGCGACTGGATTCCAATCCGCGCTGACGCTCGTAACTCAGCTGCCTTCCTCGAGGGTATGCCAGCTGGCTTCAAAGATGTATCCGCTGCGATTAGCAGTGCTCGCATCGGCGACGTCTACAGCGCCAAGGTCCAGCAGATTTTGGGCGAGGTGATTTCACCAACCCTTGATTTGGTCTGGAATAACAAGATTTCTGTGGCTGACGCAGGTAAGGAAATCGACGATAAGGCAAACGCAATGTTGGCCGAAGGTTAGTCTATTTGTTGAATGCCCACGGATATGTGTGACGTATCCGTGGGCATTGTGTATTTTAATAAAAAACCTCTCCAGAAAGGAATTCACATGCTGATTCGCACCCCGACTGAGAACACCGTGGTCATCTCCCACACCCATGTTTCGGTGCAGATAATGCTCCGTGATGGCCAAATTTTGTATCAACTGACCAGCACAACTGCTGGCCTCGATATTCATGATGGGCGCCTCGGTGAACTATCGGTCGCTGGTGTGCCCGTTCGTTGGACAGCGTTGAATCCTAGTACCGTGACGCGGCACCATGATGGGTCATCGGTGGCCGAGATGATTGTTGAAGCTGATGGCTTGTCCTATACACAGTACGTGCAGACATACCCAGATCAGCCATTTGTGCGGTTTTGGGGTGCACTAAAGAATATCGCAACGATACCCATGACATTGACTGATTGTGCTATTGCACATGTTGTGATTCCCCAAACCCCACTTTATTTGTTTCATGTAGATCAGTTTAGTTGGCCACATCGAAATGACTTTTTTACGCAACATCAAAGCCAAATTTGGCCAGAGCGTACGCCACTCGAAATTCGCATGGGGTCATACCCATCGCACTATGATGCGGCCACTAGTTGCGGTTGGTTTGCCCTCAAACCGCCACCGTTTGATTATGATCCTGAGATGCCACCGAGCCAAGGACCTGGTCTAGTAGCCGGTGTAGAGTTCAACGGCAAGAGCCGCGTATTTGGTTGGGCAACCCCGACCGAGACACATGTCCAGAGTGTGATTGATAGCCTTAATCACGTTATTAAGCCACAAGCAGTATTTGATATACCGGCGATTTTTCTTGGCAGATATCACGGTGACTGGGATGAGGCAGGATTTGTTACGCACCGCTTTGCGGAGAGCTATGTGCATCCACCTCGACCCGATGATCGCTACCCGTGGGTTCAGTACAATTCATGGAAGTACGGTCAAGAGATCAACGAAGCCCAACAACTTGAGGTAATCGATCGCTGTCATGAGCTAGGTATTGAGGTGGTTGTAATGGACCTCGGCTGGGCAAACATGATTGGTGATTGGCATCCAAACAAGACCAAATTCCCGCGTGGCCTTAAACCACTCGCGGAACGCGCCCGCAGTTATGGCATGCGTTTTGGAGTGCACATCGCTATCGCCCAATGTGCCCCAGAGGCGCCAATTGCCAAACAACATCCTGAGTGGTTGGTATCGACGTATGATGATTACTTTGGTGCTGGGTTTTTCTGCTTTGGCAATGATCCTTGTCGTAATTGGATTATCGAACAGGTCTCACGCTTGATTGAACAAGAGGGGATTGACTATATCATCCAAGATGGCGAGGATATGGTCAAGCTTTGTAATCGTACCGATCATACCCATGCACCCGGTGATAGTAATTACGCCAACTCTCAGTACGGTATTGATGTGGTGATTGGTACATTACGTGAGAAGTACCCGCATGTTGTCTTTGAGAATTGTGAAGACGGCGGTATGATGATGACCTACAAAATGGCGCGGCTCTACCATACCAGTATCACTGTTGATAATATTGCTACGTATGCTACACGCCAAGGGACGTATGGCGCTTCATATCCATTCTCGCCACGGTACAGTGTGCGGTATATGGAGGATGATCCGACCCCATATACGTTGCGCAGTTCCATCTTCGGTGGACCATTGATTTTGATGCAACGCATTACTGATTGGGATTCACAGCAGTTTGCCTATGCCAAAGCTGCCATTGATGAGTACAAGTCATATCGCACGTTGATTCGTGACGCTAAGGTCATCCACGTATTACCACCACTCTACAATGTTGAACGCAAAGGTTGGGGTTGGGATGCCATTCAAGCGGTTGCTCCTGACCAATCTGAGAGTGTGTTGATGGTGTTCCGCGCCATGGGGGATGTTGATTCACGTGCTATAAAACCGCGTGGTCTTGATGCATCTGCAACATATGTTGTGCACATAAAAGATGCAGGGAGCGAGCACACGATGACTGGTGCTCAGTTGATGGAGTCCGGTGTGACATTGGCCTTACCTGAGTTGTCGGGTGAGATTGTGCATATGATTCGTCAAGGGTAGAAGGGGTCGCAGATGAGCTATGTGCGTGTTGACAGTGAGTATACATGGCGCGGTTTTCGGGCAGTTATTTTCGAAAATCATGCCATTCGTGTCATGTTGCTCCCCGAGCTTGGCGGTAAGTTGTGGTCACTCTACGACAAAATCGCTGACCGCGAGGTGTTGTGGCATAACCCACGGGTGATGCCGCGCGTGGCTCATTATGGGGCCACCTACGACGATTGGTTTTGTGGCGGCTGGGACGAACTCTTTCCTAATGATGCCCCTACTAGCATGACGGGTGACGCATATCCTGACCATGGTGAATGGTGGTCAATGCCATTTGACTGGCATATAATTCATGAGTCTGACTATGTCGGTGTCAAGTTGTCGCGTCGCGGTATAGTCACTGATACCTTGGTAGAGAAGACAATTTGTCTGTATGCCAATGAGCTACAGTTGCGCGTAGACTATCGATTAGCGAATTATGCTACCCAACCTCTTGATTATTTGTGGAAACTGCACCCGGCAGTGGCAATAAATTCCGATTGTCGTATTGATATGCCAGCGCGTACCGTAATTATTGACGAAGGCTTTCGTAGTCGCTGTGGGGCAGATATTGATCGATTCACCTGGCCCATTGCCCATACCGCACATGGACCTGAGGATATGCGGTTGATTCCTCCGGTAACTGCAAACACCTGTGATTTCTTTTATGCCACAGAACTTGATGCGGGTTGGTGTGCACTCACCGACACCCGTCGGCAGCACGGGTTTGGTTTGGCCTTTGATCCGACGGTGTTTCGTACGTGCTGGGTTTTTGGTGCTTATGGTGGTTGGCGTAGTCTCTATGCGGCGATTCTCGAGCCATGCACAGGATATCCCTACAAGCTCGATGATGCAGTAGCACAGGGTACGGCAAGTCGCTTATTGCCTGGACAAGAATTAACTACACAGTTGCGTGCGGTTATCTATCATGGGATAGATGCAGTGTCGGATATATCGTTGGTTGGCGAAGTGAAATAGCGAAAGGTCGACGTGATGCCTCAGGTGTCTCAACAAGTTGCCATCGTGACTGGTGCAGGGAGTGGGATTGGTCGGGCGATTGCCCGCGAGTTAGCAACTCGTGGGCATCAGGTTGTGGTGGCTGATATTCATCACGAGCATGCGCAGGATGTGGCAGCTGAGATTGTTTCTATGGGTGGCGATGCAATGGCGCTTGCCATTGATGTCCGACATGATGCCCAACGTATGGTTGCCGAGACCGTTATGCGGTATGGTCGTGTCGATATATTGGTAAATAACGCAGGCATCTTTTATCCTGCTGATTTTCTGACGACTGAGTTTGATGTTTGGCATCGTGCAGTTGATGTGATGTTTTTGGGGGCGACTAAATGTAGTCAAGTGGTTGCTCAATCCATGGTGGCACAGGGACATGGTGGCCAAATTGTGAATATTTCGTCGGTGAATGCATTTCTTGGCGCTCCACTCTCATCACATTACAACACGGCTAAGGGAGCTATTGACCAGTTGACACGTTGTTTGGCGGTTGAGTTGGCTCCCCATGGCATTTTGGTTAATGGCGTAGCGCCTGGATTTGTTGAGACGCCAATGGCGGTGGTTGAGGGAGTCAATGAGCATACAACAGACGACTTCAATCAGTTCTATGTGAAGCGACGCCGTATCCCACTTGCACGCCCAGCTGAGCCTGAAGAGATTGCCACCGTGGCGGTCTTTTTGGCCGAGGGAACTGCTACCTACCTTACAGGGCATACGATTGTCGTGGATGGTGGCTTGTCAGTCACCTTCTAAATGGGATGATGTCTGTATCCGAGGATGTTTGAGAGCCGCATTGACTGTTGACGCACCAGCTCAAGCAGTTGATCGCGTCGACTCTCAGTAAAGCGAATGTTGGGTACCGAGATACTCATGCCGGCGACGATTGCACCAGTGGCGTCGTACACTGGTGCCGCGACACAGCGGAGCCCAGGTGTTGACTCTTCGTTGTCAAGTGCGTACCCCTGGTTGCGGACAGTGTGAATCGTGTCTATGAGAATCTCGGGATCTGTGATTGTTGTGGGCGTGATTGCTGGGAGTTGGATATTGGCAGGGTAGCGTTGTTGAAGATCAACGTCGCTGAGATTTGCGAGGAGTACCTTGCCGACTCCAGTAGCATATGCAGGAAAGCGTTTGCCGACGGCAGAGACCATGCGAATCGCACTGGTGCCCTCTTCTTTGGCGACATACAACACTTCATTGCCGTCAAGTACCGCTAAATGCACAGTTTCGTTGCATGCGCGTGAGGTATGTCGGACTATCTCCCAGCCATCACTGACTAAATCAGTGCTAGCAATGTATGCACTACCGAGCTCAAATAGCGCTGGCCCAAGACGATAGGTGCGCTCACGCATGCCCTCACGTAAGTAGCCATGGAGTACCATTGTATGCAGTAATGCGTGTGCACTACTTTTGGGGAGCTTTAGTGCTGCGCATACCTCACTAAGTGATAGACCATCTGGATGTTTCACGAGTAGTTCAAATACATCGAAAACTCGGGCCGCTGATTTTACCACTGAAATCGATGTTGTGTCGCTCATGTGTTCACATAAATGAATACTGTTCAATATGTAGAAATTATCATCAAATAGTGTGTTTGTCAATATCCAAAGGAGAACCACCGCCTAGGTGCAGTGTAATTGAGCGGTGGTTCATACTGATCAACAGCTACTTGAATTTGATAAATACAAGTGCAATGCCAATTAACAATGCCGGAATCATACAAAACAAAATCGAATAGTCTTGATCGATGATCATGGTATATCCTGTGATGCGTGGTAATCCATAAATAATTGTACTGCAGTTTTATGGTTATATTCATAAAAATAGTCTCAAGTAATGTAGCAGCAAGATAAAACTGTCAAAAATACCAGACACTTTGTAAGGTAGCCAGTTGATTTAAACGGATAAGATTGATGTACGGTGCCTATCATAAAATAGTGTGTGCCAATTGTTTTTTTGAGTGCCATATCAACATTTAGGTTATCTTTAGGTGTCAAAAATTTTCATAAGGGTTACATAAAGTTAATCATGTCACACTAAAGATATCAAAATAAGTTAAGTAACGAACTAGGATTTTGCTGATGAAAATATTCCATGGAATTGTCATAACTACGCTCTTCTTATTAATGGCAATGGCTGCGTCGATTGTGGTTGAAGACGAGTTTGCCATCTATGATCAAGTAACTTTGGTGGTGAGTGTTGCCTGGGCGCTTGCAAATTGGGTGCTTATGTTGCAACCTGCATCAACTGCACAGCACCCATGGCACCAATGGTTAGTCAGACATGGGATTCGCAAGCCCCATATGTTTATTGCCGGAGTTGGTTTGATTCTTGTTGTGATTGTGCGCCATGCTATACAGGTTGAGTTTCTGCATGCACAATATGGAATGGTATTGGGCATGGTGGAGCTCATTTCTCGGTATGCGCAGGCAGTATTGGTGACATGGTGTATTGGTTGGATTTATGTTGTCATGTCAGTTTGGCCGCCATTATCTTATGCAACCATATATCAGACATATCGTACTGAATTGCTTGGATTAGGTGGGTTGCTTGTCATTGCAATTGGGTTGCGGACATATCAGCTGGGACTAGTTCCGAATATTTTGAATGGTGATGAGGGGTTAATTGGGTGGTGGGCAGCGTCATTATTTAAGATTGATGGGCCACTTTCATTTGTATTTGGGGCAATTGATGGTGTTGGTACGACGTACTTGTATCTGATGTCATTAATTTTTGATGTATTCGGGCAAAACGCTATGTCGCTTCGATTTTTGCCTGCCCTTGCTGGAATTGGCTCTATTCTGACAAATTACTGGTTAGCTCGGCAATTGTTTGGGCGTCGCGTGGCAATAATTACCGCTGTCTTGTTGATCTTTGCTCATACCCATATTCATTTTAGTCGTCAGGTTGCGGTGTCGTATATATATGCGAACCTTTTCATGCCAATCTACTTGTGGGGTGTCTGGCAGGTTGTGGCCACAAAGCGCATGTGGCCGGCAATTGTCGCTGCGTGTGCATTAATGCTTCATGTAAACTTTTATCTTGATGCATGGGCATGGGCAGTGTTCTTGATTATCTTAGTTTGTGCATGGGCAGTTGTAGACCGTCATGCTGTACGTGCGGCAATACGTCCTTTATTACTCATGTTTGGTTTGATGTTGCTTGGGTTAAGTCCGATGATTATCTGGGCGAGTGCGTATTCAGGTGAATTCATGTCGCGCATGAGTATGGATGGTTCTATTACTACCGGTTGGATATCCAACGAAGCAGAATTGTACGGTGTCAGTGAAATAGTCATTGTTTATCAGTTGTTTGAAGCTGCCATTCTGGCGTTTCTTACACAACCGTTTATTGATTTCTATCATGCAGGTGTACCAATTTTAGATGGTGTCAGTGCCGTTGTCTTTGTGATTGGTATGGGTCTGGTTCATTGGCAGATGCGTCAGCGGCGTATGTTGTTGTTGCTCGGATGGTTTTGGGGCGGTGTGACTGCACTTGCAGTTCTGACGATTCCGATTAGTACATATCATTATCGATTATTTGCCGTTGTGCCTGTGGTGTATCTAATCGTAGCGTATACATATGATGTGGTGTTGAAGCGTATTGATACTCGATTTGGTGTGACTGCGAGTCGGATTATTATTGGATTGATACTGATGTTTTTTGCAATCCAAAACGTACAAATATACCGTACGCAGCTGGTAGATGTATGTCGATACGGCGGCGATTTACGCACGCAGCAGGCAGGAGTAATCTCGAATTATCTGTATACATTAAATGACCCGAGTGCGACTGTATTGATATACGGGAATTTGGACGAGTTTCATTATGGACCATGGATGACGATGGATTTTATGAATCCAGGCATGGAATATATTAATGTAACGATAGAAACTGATAGTCGTCAGTTTATGAACGAGCGTGAGAGTGTTTATGTTGTAGTCGTACCTGAGAGGTATTTTCTGATTGAGCCTTTGAGCGAACAGTATAATACTAATAGGGTTGTAGATCTGACACATTGTGGTGAATCAATATTGCGAGTGATGAAAGCTAATAAAACAGAATGAATATCCGTGCAATTATGAAACAAACAGCGCACTTGCGTTCGTCACTGTTAAGTCTTCTCGTGGTCATCAGCATTCTGTTATCATTGTTGATTATTCCGAGCTGGCAGAAGTCACAGAGCGACACGATCGTAGCACAAATTTCTGTGACAAATAATATTATTACGCACCTAAATGAGCTCGAAGTGGCGCTCCAAGAGATGCGTGCAGCTACACGTGGCTATATTATTACGGAGAATGCACTCTTTGCGGTCCAGTTTGAACAAGCCAGTGAACGCCAACGTGAGTCGCTTGATCTGCTCATTCAAAATATCGATAGCCGTCGTAATGTGCCAAATAGTGCAATCGTTGATGAGTTATCACAATCGATAGATGAGTGGCGTACGAAGCGATTACTTGCTCAAATAGCTATGGTTGAGCGTGGAGAACGTGACCAAGCCGAAAAAGACTTTTTGCTAGGCGTGAGTCAGCAGTCATATGAGCAAATCCGTTCAATGATCGGTGATTTGCGGACGAATGCAAAACTTGAGCGAAGCAGTCAATTAGAATTTGCTGCCGAACAACGTAGTCAGTCGACCATAACTAACCAGATACTGGTGTTTTTTGCCTTGATTGGTGTGGGTATCGTGGTAATTGGATTTAATCGATTGAGTAGTCTTGTTGAGGCATTACAACGATCAGAACAAGATGCACAACATTTATCCGAAGAGCTGACGATACAACTAAATAATGTGAATCTACAAAATGCACGTTTAGCGTTTGCTCAACGACTTGCACTTAATTCAACGGCGACCAACATTGATGGATTTCGAATACAGCAGCTCATTGAGGTGATGGCTGATGAATTTGCGCTGACGATGGTTGTGCTCCGGTTACAGCATGCCGATGTGCATACCTATTACACGCATTGTGGAACGCAACAACATGCTGTGCTCGACCCATACATCACAGACCCCGACTTACTCAATGATCCGATTGCTGACAGTGTGGTGCAACAGCATGGTTTTGTGCTAAATCGGATTGCCTTGATGATAGGTTCTCGAACAATCGGCACGTTATTTATTGTGAGTCAACACCCATTTGTGCTTGATTCACTCATTCAACAACAGCTTACGCTATTACTTGAGAATATTGTGTTATTCGAGCAAATAGCACAAGAACAGCGGCGTTTAGCAATGGTTGTTAATACTGTACCTATTGGCCTATTGCTCATTGATACGCATGGAACTATATTGATTTCGAATAACAAAGCTGTGGAGTTATTTCCAACATGTGTAAATGGATTAGCAATCACGCAAGTGATAGATTCACAGCAATTTTTTGCTGCTGGGGGGCGTAAAATCACTAGCGATCAACTGCCGATGGTACATGCAATTGTTGGGGATGAGACGCAATCAACCGAGATAACACATGATGTATCCGGACAACGGATTCCTGTGCGTCATGAGGTTGTACCCATTCGCGATGATGCAAATCGAAGTGCATATGTGGTGATTCTCGAGGATTTGCGGACGCAATATGAACTAGAGCGACTCAAGGCTGACTTTGTGAGCATGATTAGTCACGAGTTACGCACTCCGCTCGCTGCTATTATTGGAGCCACGTCAATGCTCGTTAATCAGCATATGCATGGGCGAGATCAGTTTCATGAATTTATTCAATTGATTAATACACAAGGGCAACGACTCCAAAAGTTGATTGATGATGTCCTCAATGTCGCACGTATCGACCGTGAGGGTGTGCGATTGCAACGTGAACGGATTGATCCTCAGTTGTTAATACGTCGTGTTGTAGAGCGACAGCGACCATGGTCTGGGTTAACTCGTGTAATGATTCAGACCGAATTGCCAGATGTATATATCGATGTATTGCGCATTGAACAAGTTCTCGAGAATTTGTTGGAGAATGCGACAAAGTACGCACCGAATAGTGACATTGAGGTCAGTCTGCGCTATGACCCTCGACAAAAAGCAGTCATTGTCGCAGTACGTGACTTCGGCAAACCACTGTCTGAGAACGAACGTCGCCGAGTGTTTGAGCGATTTTATCAGGCGCACGATACAACAAATGGAGGCGTGGGGCTTGGATTAGCCATTTGTAAGTATTTCATTGAGGCACATGGTGGGGAAATTATGATGGATGCAGCGCCACAAGATGGTGGGACAATCGTCACATTTACATTGCCATTGACCGATCAACTTGAGACTATTTCGTTGATTAAACAAGGGGTTACTGCACGGGTACTCGTCGTTGATGACGATAGTTCGGTGCAACGCACGATTCAAACTATGCTTCAGGAGCTTGATTACACTGTGGTTGTGGCTGGAAGTGTGCGTGAAGCCTACGAACGATTAGATCGAATGTACTTTGATTTGATGATTATTGATGTCATGTTGCCTGATCAGTCGGGTCTTGATTTTGTCCGTGATCTCCGCACATGGATGTCTACGCCGATTATGATGGTCACTGCTCGGAACAGCGAAAAAGACGTCGTCGCCGGTCTCCGAGCTGGCGTCGATGATTACATGGTAAAACCCTTTAGCTATGATGAGATAGCGTTACGTGTACGTAATTTGCTACGACGGCAACATGAACAAACCAATGATGATCCGTCATTGCAGGTTGGCACTGTGCAACTACTTTTGAACTCACGACAAATCAAAGTTCGCGATGAGATTCTTGATCTGACGCCGATTGAGCATCGACTGTTTGTGGTGTTTGTACGCAGTATGGGGCAAGTGTTGCCACATGAGCGATTGCTCCAAGCCGTCTGGGGTGATCGATATGAACAAGAAAATCAGTACTTATGGGTGCATATTTCGCATTTGCGGCGTAAGCTGGTGAATGCGATGGTAACTGAACTTCAGATCGAAAATGTGCGCGGCGTCGGCTATCGCATGCAGCTGATCGAGGATCCGCCCAAAGAGACATAAATCGGTATTGTGCATCGTTATCTGCTATAATCGGTAGTGAGAACAGGTTCACCATGGCTCATTATCCGCGCGATAGTTGCACAAAGTGAGACACCGACATGTCGGTACCTTTTAATGATCTTAAACGTCACCACGATATACTTGCGACTGAGTTGAATGATGCTATTCAGCGTGTGATGCAGAGCGGGTATTACATCTTAGGGCCTGAAGTAACCCAATTTGAGAGCGAGTTTGCGGCATATTGTACTGCCAAACATGCGATTGGTGTTGCGAATGGTACTGACGCGATTCAGCTTGCACTCCTTGCCGTAGGCGTCTGTCCTGGCGACGAGGTCATTACCGTTGCCAATGCAGGTGTGCCTGGTACGGCTGCAATTATTGCCATTGGGGCGACACCAGTATTTGTCGATGTCGATCCGTGTACACGGAATCTTGACCCTACCATACTTGCTGATGCAATCACTCCACGAACTCGAGCAATTATGCCAGTGCATTTGTATGGATTGATGGCGGATATGCCGGCGATTATGCGGATTGCAACGCAACACGCAATTCCAGTGGTCGAGGATGTGGCTCAGGCACATGGGGCAACACTGGATAATCGGGTTGCCGGGAGTATCGGTGATGTGGCTGCATTTAGCTTTTATCCCACCAAAAATCTTGGCGCAGTCGGTGATGGTGGGGCTGTAGTCACTAATAATGACGATATAGCTATGCGCGTCAAGCGTTTGCGTCAATATGGTTGGGAACGTAAGTATTACACCACTGAGCAACGAGGGATTAATTCGCGTTTGGATGAGCTACAAGCGGCGTTGTTACGTGTTAAACTTCGACACCTCGAGGCGAGTACTGCGCGGCGACAAGAAATCGCCCAGATGTATGCGCAAGCGTTTGCGACTTTTCCGATAACGTTGCCAACGATTCCCGAAGGGTATCAATCAGTGTATCACTTGTATGTCATTGAATCACCGTATCGTGATGCGCTCCAACAGTCACTCAAGCAGGCAGGTATTGGTACCGATATTCATTATCCTTTGCCTACGCATCAACAACCAGTCTATCAACAATATGCGCCATCATCGTGTTTGGTGCATACAGAGCGTTTGGCGACGCATGTATTATCACTACCGAACTTCCCTGAACTTCAGGACTGTGAGGTGGACCATGTCATTGATGCAGTGCGACAAGCACTGTCAACAATACAGTAAGGGATACTATGTCACTTTTTGAGCGATTGTTCGGTCAAGGGCGAGATGCTCCTCGAGATGAGCAAGAGGCACAAGTTGAGGCCACACAACTCAGTGGTGCAACTGCGCGTACTCGCCGCGGCTTTTTTGGTCAAATTGCTGAATTGTTCGGCGTGAGCCAGATAAATGATGAATTGTGGGATGACCTCGAGGCTTTGTTGGTTCAAGCTGACGTCGGAGTCGAGACGTCACTATATCTGGTAAATCGTGTCAAAGACCGTGTCCG
>JBMTAN010000025.1:0-48432 GCA_049428765.1 Roseiflexaceae bacterium | reverse complement strand
AACCCGCCGGGATATTCAATGACATTATCGCAATTTAATATTGTACCGACTCGAAAAATCGTAAATGTCTTTCAATTGCCTATTATTCCACCGTGCGACCACTTTGCCTTCGATAAGCAACACGATACCGTATTCCTCTTGTTCTGCTGCGTCATCAGCGAGTGGAATTGAGAAATATCCATCACTTCCAAATCGACGATACATCAATGCTTGCCGTACTTCTTGCTCGTTGATTGATGAAACATCCATCGATCGATCAAACAAAAAGATTGAACCATATTTAAAAAATCCGCCTTGTACATTGCCTCGCACATAATGTGTCGGATACGTCGCTGGTTCACGTTGAAGTTGGACTTGGGCGGCTCCATCACATCCTGGTATATCATTCAACTTGGCATCATCGACCAAACTACCAAGCAACTGCACTGATTTAGCAAACCCAACTTGCCCTGAAAGTTCGACATTTCGATAATTTGGCACACCAACTAATTCAAAATTATCATTGAGCAATGCTCCACCTGATACACCAGACGAAAGCATAGCATCAATTTTCATACTTTCACTGATTTCACGCACTCCTAATATATCCACCACATAGTCATACCCAGCTAATTGACCAGATGTGGCCGTTATTGTACGACCACCAAGTGCTGGATATCCAAGCGCATAAACTGTATCTCCTATTTGCATCCGCTGACTATTTATATCACGCGCTGCCAGGTCAAGACATTGTTTGGGCGTGTCGCCACTCTTGAGTCGAATAATACGAAGTATGGCCAAATCAGCATTTTGGTCGTACTCAATCACTTGTGCATAAAAGCGGAACTCGGGTGGCTCACGATAGTCGTTCGTGACATAGATGCGAGTAATTCCATCCGAATTATGCAATACACCAGTAGTCAAATCACCAACGACATGAAATGATGTCAGAATATACCCTTGAGGATCAATGATGGTTCCAGAACCAAACCGATAAGGCACACGATTATCATCAAAAGACTCTACTAATACAACACTTTTGGCAGCTTCACTCATGCGATTATCGGCAAAGGGATTTGCATCGTTGCTTGTCGTACAACTAGCAAACGTGAAAGCTACAGCAATTAGTAACCACAGCATATGCAGCGTGTTTATTTTTTTATGATACATATGGATTATCACAATAATACAGTGAACACGTGCAGTATATCACGTTTTACGTAATTTTCCGCATAAACGCCAAACACCCCCGTTGGTAGAGACGCATGGCCATACGTTTCTACCAACGGGGGCATCAATCCAACCCCTTACAACATCCCCTCAACCTCAGTGCTACACAACATGGCCAACACCGCCTTGTGGGCGTGCAGGCGATTCTCGGCCTGATCGAAGACAATCGACTGCGGGCCATCGGCCACGCTCTCGGTTACCTCTTCGCCACGATGCATTGGCAAGCAGTGCATAAATTTGACGTTAGGGCGGGCTGCACTCATCAGCTTATCGGTGACCTGATATGGCTCAAGGGCATGAATACGCTCAGGCACATCGGTTTGACCCATACTCACCCACACATCAGTGTAGATGACATCGGCATTGGCCACAGCCTCGTATGGATCATCAGTAATCACTAACTCGGTTTCGTTTTGTTCGGCGAGAGCCTGAGCCTCAGCAACAATCAAGCGATCAGGCGCATAGTGCGATGGTGTGGCCACGGAGATATTCATGCCGGCCAGTGGTGCCGCATGCAACAACGAATGCACCATGTTGTTGCCATCACCGACATAGGCCATCTTGACGCCACGCGTGCCACCAAAATATTCTTTGACGGTAATCAAGTCAGCAATAGTCTGGGTGGGGTGGTGCATATCACACAAGCCATTGATAATCGGCACGCGTGAGGCGTCGGCCATCTCAGTCAAGACGCTATGGGCAAAGACGCGCGCCATGATGACATCGACGTAGCGCTCAAGCACGCGCGCCGTGTCGGCAATCGTCTCACCACGCGAAAGTTGCATGTCATTTGAACTCAAGAACATCGCGTGACCACCGAGTTGGGTCATGCCAATCTCAAAGGCACCACGCGTACGGGTTGACGGCTTAAAGAACATCATCGCCAGCGTCTTGCCAGACAACAACGCATGTGGCACGCCACGGCGTAACCGCCCTTTGAGTGTCAACCCAATGGTCAACAGATCGGCCAGCTCTTGCTGGGTGACATCGTTCATCTTGAGCAAATCGCGACCATAGATTGAATGTGCCATCGTCAATACCCTTTGCTGATACTCGCCGACGCAACGACAATGCGCGCACTACCGGCATCGCTCTTCACCACACTCCTAATCAAACGTCACCGCCATCGTGGCATCACGGTGATGCGCAAAAAACAAATCAATCTGATGTGGTTGCACCCGATCAAGTGACAAATCAGGAATCTCGTCACGGCCAAACCAACCAATATCACTTGTCTCCGTTGTGATTTGCGCCTGACCTCCGACAACCTCACACAAAAAGAAGATGATGTAGATGTGCCATGGTATCGGCAAGTGCCCCTGCTTGTCGCGATCAAGGACCGCAATCAAACGGGTCACTCGCACTTCGTAGCCCGTCTCTTCACGCACTTCTTTGATACATACCTCAGACGGAGTTGCACCAACGTCAGCCCAACCGCCCGGTGGAGTCCATCCGCCATCGGCTTTTTCGCGTACAAGCAATAATCGCTCATGCGCATCAAAGACAATCGCCCGCACTCCAACCTTGGGCGTGGCATAGCCGTGTTCCTGGGCAAACAGCTCACGAACCGGTTCAACTGGCATGCCACTCCCATGCGCCAACATCTCGGCCGCAATATCGCTTAACTCTTGGTAACGCTCTTTGTCGTAGACATCGCGGCCATATTGCAAACCGCTCTGGGCAATTGCTTGTAACCGTCGCGTCCACACCAACCATTGCGGCGTCATCACCATACCCCCATCACCTCAACCAGACTAGCGCATGCCCAAACAGGCCTCAGCTGCCTTCAGTTGATCAGCCACTGCCTGTGGTCCTGTTGCACCTGGCACCGTGCGCGCGGCGACCGAAGCCGACATGCTAAAGCATTCCATCACATCAGCCTTGAATGTACTATCAACTGATTGGAACGCCTCAAGTGGCAGTTGAACCATCTTGATACCACGATCTTCGGCCATACGTACCAACTGACCGACGACTTTGTGCGCAGTACGGAACGGTACGCCACGATCGACCAAATAATCGGCTACATCCGTCGCCAACATGGCATCGTCAAGGCCACGTTGTAACGCCACCTGATTAAACTTAGCCGTAGCCAAAGCCCCAGCCGCAACCGGCAACGTCAACTCAAGTGTACGGGCAGCATCGAACAACGGTTCTTTATCCTCTTGCAGGTCTTTGTTGTAGGCAGATGGCAAACCCTTGAGCACTGTCAGAATAGTCATCAAGCTGCCGACTAAACGACCCGATTTACCACGAGCCAACTCAAACGAGTCGGGGTTTTTCTTTTGGGGCATTAAGCTCGACCCCGTTGAATAGGCATCGGCCAGCGTCACAAAGCCGTACTCAGCACTCGAATAGAACACCATGTCCTCGGATAAACGACTGATATGAATGCCGATCATCGAGGCACAAAAGAGGTATTCGGCAATAAAGTCACGATCGCTGATTGCATCGACACTATTTGCTGAGATGCCCAGCATACCCAAATCAGCTGCCAACGCATTGCGATCTACCTTGAGTGGCGTACCGGCAATGGCACCTGATCCAAGTGGCAAAATCGCCACCCGCGCATAACAATCTGCGAGGCGCTGACGATCGCGCTCGAGTGGCCAAAAATGTGAGAGCAACCAATGGGCCAGCAAGATTGGCTGGGCGCGTTGCACGTGCGTGTACCCAGGGATAATCAAATCACCGGCCGCCTTGGCCTGATCGACGATAGCCTGTTGCACCATGCGCACAGCCTCATCGGCCCGCTGGATCGCTCCCATCGTCCACAGCCGGATATCGGTGGCGACTTGATCGTTACGACTGCGACCTGTGTGAAGTTTACCAGCTACACCACCGACAATCTCGCCTAAACGGCGCTCGACCGCCGAGTGAATGTCTTCGTCGTCCGTTTTGACGGGGAACGCCCCACCAGCGAACTCATCATAGACCGCCTGCAACCCACGCAATAACTCGTCGCGCTCTGCTGTGGTAATCACACCAGCCGCACAAATCTGTCGTGCCCACGCCATGCTGCCCGTAATGTCCTCAGCCCACATGGTCCGGTCAAACGGAAACGAGTTGTTGAACTCGGCCATGCGCGCATCAATGCCCTCGCTAAATCGCCCACCCCACATCGCATACCCCCCATTCATTGGCCACACACATTCTGTATCGACAGCGTTCTTTAGGTCGTGTAATGCGCGTTGACTTCGACATATTCTTTGCTGAAGTCACACGTCCACATCGTTGTCGCAGCCTGTCCCAAGCCCAGATCAAGCGTGATGTAGACATTCTCACGGCGCAATAGGGCTGACGCAGCATTCAAATCAACATCGAGTGGCATGCCCGATTTGACCAGACAAATCTGCTCATCACCAAGACCAAAATCAAGTGTCAACATGTCAGGGTCGATGGCCGTGCCGCTGTAGCCAGCCGCACACACAACGCGCCCCCAATTCGGATCATTGCCATGAATGGCAGTTTTGACAAGTGGTGAACAGGCAATGCTATCGGCTACGCGATGCGCCATATGATCATCGGCGGCACCGGTCACGCGAATTTCGACCAACTTAGTTGCGCCTTCACCGTCACGAGCGATTTTTTTGGCCAAGTCAACACACACAATGCGCAAGGCCTCAACGAACTCGGCAAACTCGGCTTGACCGATAGTCACACCCGAGACACCCGAGGCGAGGAGCAACACGGTATCGTTGGTGCTCATGTCACCATCGACACTAATCCGGTTAAAGCTCATGTCGCTGACCTGCTTGAGCGCGTCATACAACAGTGCCGGCTCAACCGCAGCATCGGTGGTCACAATCGACAACATGGTCGCCATACCCGGGTGAATCATACCCGCCCCCTTGGCCATACCAGCCACCGTAATGGTCTGCCCAGCCACATGCATCGTGGCATACGAGCGCTTGGGGTGGGTATCGGTGGTCATGATGGCTTCTGAGGCGGCAATGGCGTTTTCGCTCCACGTATCAGGCGTAAACGAGGCAATTCCAGATGAGACTTTGTCCATATCCAGCTGTCGGCCAATCACACCTGTTGAGAGTACCAGCACTTGATCGGCCGTAGCGCCAATCATGTCGGCGGCGAGCTGTGCCATGCGACGTGCATTCACCTTGCCCTCGTCTCCCGTACAGGCATTTGCACAGCCGGCATTCGCAATCACCGCCCGCATGCGCCCAGCCGAGGTCGAAAGCACTTCGCGGTCATACAACACTGGGGCCGCTTTGACACGGTTGGTGGTAAACACGCCCGCTGCACTACACGGCGAATCTGCGACGATTAACGTCAAATCGAGCGCGCCGTTCTTTTTCAACCCGCAGGCCGTTGCAACCGTGCGAAAGCCAGGGGCAAGGGTGAATACATCGTTCATAGTTATTTACTTCCCGTCAACCAATGCCTGCACTTTCATGGGCAGGCCAAAGATCTTAATGAAGCCCTCAGCGTCCTTCTGATTGTACGACTCACTCATAGTGAAGCTTGCGATGTCTGGGTTGTACAAGGTACGATCTGCTTTACGACCGACCAAAATAGCATTGCCTTTGTACAATTTGAGACGAGCCGTACCAGTCACACTCTCCTGTGTCACATCGAAAAACGCCTGTAAGGCCTGACGCAATGGGGTAAACCACTGACCGTAATAGACCACTTCAGCATATCGATGAGCAATGACATCTTTGTAGTGCAAGGTATCGCGGTCAAGCGCCAACTGCTCGATTGCCTGGTGGGCTGCACGAATCAACGTACCGCCAGGAGTCTCATACACGCCATGACTCTTCATGCCGACCAAGCGATTTTCGACCAGGTCAATACGACCGATACCATGCTTGGCACCGAGGTTATTGAGGGCAATCAACAACTGGACTGGGCTCATTTCCTGACCGTTGACGCTGACTGGGCGACCCTTGACGAAGCCGATTTCGACGTACTCGGCTTGATCTGGTGCGTTCTCGGGTGAGTTTGACAGCGTGTACATCTCTTCTTCGGGCTCGTTCCACGGGTTCTCCAAGATGCCACCCTCGTGCGACATGTGCCAAATATTGCGATCACGACTGTAGATTGACTTCAGTGTGGCTGAAACAGGCACGTTGTGCTCGGCAGCGTAATCGAGGGCATCCTCGCGTGAGCGGATGTTCCACTCGCGCCATGGCGCAATTACCATAAGTTGTGGTGCGTAGACCATGTAGGTCAACTCAAAGCGAACTTGGTCATTGCCCTTACCAGTACAGCCATGTGACAATGCGTCAGCACCCTCTTGTATGGCGATTTCGGCTTGGCGTTTGGCAATTAATGGGCGCGCCACCGAGGTACCGAGCAAATACAAGCGCTCGTAGGTAGCGCCTGATTGAATGAGTGGGAACAGATAATCGCGTACAAACACCTCACGCAGGTCCTCGACATAGCACTTCGAGGCGCCACTGGCGATGGCCTTCTCTTCGATACCAACCAACTCATCATCCTGGCCGAGATGACCACAGTAGCAGATGACCTCTGGGTTGCCGTAGTGCTGCTTCAACCACGGCACAATGATGCTGGTATCAAGACCACCTGAATAAGCCAGCACGACCTTCTTGACTTTGGGACGCTCCATGTAACCACTCCTTTTGTGTTATGTAAATAAAAGCTCTACATCATCACGGGTCAATGTTTTCACCCCGCCCCGCTCTGGCGTAATAAGCTGACTTACCAACTCGCGTTTGCGCTCCTGCAGCTGAAGGATTTTCTCCTCAACTGAATCGCGCACCACCATCTTGTACACCATCACCGGTCGCGTCTGGCCAATCCGGTGTGTTCGATCAGTTGCCTGCATTTCAACTGCTGGATTCCACCATGGATCGACATGAATCACGTAGTCGGCAGCCGTTAAGTTCAACCCCACCCCGCCTGCACGCAAGCTAATCAAAAAGAATGAGTAGCGATCATCGTGTTGGAACGAGTCGATAATTCGTTGGCGGTCGCGCGTCCGTCCATCCAAATATGCATACTCAATCCCGCGAGCATCAAGCGCCTCCCGTACAATTGTCAGCATCTGTACAAACTGCGAAAATATCAGCGCCCGATGGCCAGATGCTCGCAACGTCTCAATCGTATCCAACAATGAATCAAATTTAGCCGATGATCCAGCACTCTTTGGATCAATTAAGCGCGGATGATTACAAATTTGGCGCAAGCGCAACAATCCCTCGAGCATCTTGACGCGCGCTTGTTGCTGCCCTGCAGTATCAATCAGCCCCAATAACAACGCTCGATAGTGATCACGCTGAGCGTTATATAACTTGCGCTGTTCGATATCCATCTCACTCATCAACACATGTTCGGTGCGTGACGGCAAATCAGGCGCAACCTGGTCTTTGGTGCGGCGCAAAATGAACGGGTATGTCAGCCGCTTAAGCAACTTAAGCGCAGCCTCACGCCCATCGCCGTCACGAGTAAACGTATCGCGGAAGGTCTCGGCACTACCCAATAACCCGGGATTCAAAAACGAAAACTGCGACCACAACTCGACAGCGCTGTTTTCAATCGGCGTACCTGTCAATGATAATCGGCGATCGCTCTGTAACCGCCGCACCGCCCGCGCAGTCTCAGCTGATGGGTTTTTGATGGCCTGTGACTCATCAAGAATAATGTACTGGAATCGATACTGCGATAACATGTCAATATCACGCAACATCGTGCCATAGGTCGTTAATATCACGTCATATTTATTAAAAATTTTGTTGCTCTTACTTCGTCCTTGATCGATGTGCGTCAACAATGTTACTTGTGGCGTAAAGCGTTGTGCCTCACGTTGCCAGTTGTAAATCAACGAGCGTGGCATCACGATTAAAATCGCTGGTGCTTGGGGATTGCGCTCGCGCATCGATTGCACAAACGCCAGCGTTTGGATAGTTTTGCCAACACCCATATCGTCTGCAAGACAACCACCAAAGCCGTATGTATTGAGAAAGTGCAACCAGTCATAGCCTGCTTTTTGATAACTGCGCAACGTTCCTACAAAGCCATTGGGTAGTGCTTGTGGTTCAATTTGGCTGAACAAGCGTAACTGATTACGTCGAGACTCAAACTGTGCGTCAACCACGGCATGGTGCGACTCTTGCACCAATTGATCAACAACTGCTGCTTGAGCGCTGGCATAGCGCATGGTCTCATCGCGCTCACTGCCCATCGCAAAAATCGGCGCTAGTCGCTGAACAAATTCCGTTGGCACCAATCCAAGCGATCCATCCGACAGCAAAATATAGCGCTCACGGCGCATGACAGCTCGTCGTACAGTCATTAGATCAACAGATAGTTCACCGAAATTAACCACCGCTGATACATCAAACCAGTCAATCATCGAATTGACTTGTACACGTATTTGTGGCGTATCAGTGCGCATCTGTACCGTCGTCAAATTCGCTTCACCACGAATGCGCATGCCACTCGATGCCAGAAAACCAATAATCCGCACCATAAAATCAGTGGCCGACATCGCGCGTCTCACGCGGAAACAGCCATCATCATTGAGTCGGAGTCCTTGTTGTTCAAGCAGAACGATGGCAGCCTTTTCCGCATCGATATCACGTTTAATTCGTACGAGATGCAGTTCTTCAGCACCATGTAATACTGCTTGACGTGGGTAACTTTCGTCAAACGGTAATTCATAGTCAGCATAGCTAAACGCTACTACAACATGGAGCACACCTGCTTGCTCACCCAGCGTAATAATGACATCAGGTTCACAGGAGACATCATCCCACCGCAATGCGGCACCACACAGCGGAATCCGCTGTGATAACTCAAGCAAGCGTTGATCAAAACGCTCACGGTCTTGGGCTTCCACACGCAATTGAGGTGCCTGGAGCAGTTGATCAATCATTGGTGTTCGTTCACCAATACAGACCAACGTTTGGCCAGTCAACAACCAATGCGGTGCAAATGGCAACACCGTTCGGTTCGCCATATCCACGGTAATAGTCTGCTGTACCGTGTAGATAATACTCTGGAGGATTAAATCCGTCCCATCATCATCACACGCCAACTGCATCTCGCCCACAGCACCGATCACCTGTACCGGCTGATTGAACTGCAATGCCTGACGCACAATATAGACTTGCTGATCACCAAGCAACGACAATGCACCGGCAAACAACCATGCCCGTTGTGCCGGCTGGGCACTCTGGAGTGTTTGTTCGCACAACATGGCAGCAGCTTGTAACATCGACGGCTCCGTATGTGGATATCCTGCAGGTGTCGGCGGAGCACGAAGTGGACGGATATCCGCACCAAGCCAATCATCGCGACCAGCTCGGGGCGTCACACTAGCGGGTACTACAGCCCACCCTTCATCGCCGACCCCAAATGGGTGATTGGCATGCAAAAAGAAACAAATGTGTGAGACATTGGTTGTCGGTACCACCGCCCGTGGCTTGTCAGGTACGGCAAATAGCGTCTCCCACACTTGCGGTGGGTTTGCTGTCATATGCTCCAGCAGAGCATTCATCGCAGCCACACGATGAATACATGGGCCATCATCACGATGGGCACATTCACACAACGTCGTGATGCGCCCCGCAATAATCATGGTGGTAACCCGGAAGGTACGTGTGGCATCATCAACCACCATCGTGGCAGATGTCGCTGCGACCTGCTCTACAATAACCCCTCCACGTGCATACACCTCAGCGGCACGTCGTCGCATTCCTGGCGGCACCGCCGCCAGGAACTGTTCAATCTGCGCTGGAGTAATGAGTTGCACCCGCGTTGTGGTCATTGATTAGCGTCCCTTGGCAATCCCGTAGTGATCCTGCAATGAACGAACCGTCAGTGTACGCTGTTGCAACTCGCGAATACCGGCAACCGTCGCCGCAGCCCCAGTCAGGGTCGTAACCAACATCACCCCATACCGAATCGCCGCTGCCCGCAATGCTTGACCATCGGCGTATGCCTGTGGGCCAAGTGGTGTACTAACCACCAGCTGAACCATGCCTTGCGCTAACAAATCAGCAGTATGTGGCGACCCATCAGAAATCTTGTTAACGACTGTCACATCGATTCCCGCTGTCAGCAACATGTCAGCAGTGCCCTTGGTTGCATACAAGACAAATCCTAGTTGTATCAAATCGCGCGCAATCTTCACAATGGCGTTTTTGTCGTTATCGTTGACCGTCAATAGCGCACCACCCTTTGTGGGGATACGCTGATTGGCACCCATCTCAGCCTTCGCAAAAGCCAAACCGAAATTTGATGCATGGCCCATCACTTCACCCGTCGAACGCATCTCAGGGCTCAACATGATGGCTGCACCAGGGAACTTGTCGAACGGCAACACTGCCTCCTTGACAAAGAATCCGTCCACCTTCGGTTCCTCAACAAAGTCGAGCTCGGCCAATGTCTTGCCAGCAGCCACCATCGATGCAATACGTGCCAACGGATAGCCCGTCGCCTTAGCAATAAACGGCACCGTCCGTGATGACCGCGGATTGACCTCAATCACGTATACCACGTCATCCTTGATAGCGTACTGCACATTCATCAGCCCCTTGACGTTGAGTGCCAGACCGATACGGATTGTCGTATCACGGATAATCTCAAGATGGTACGCACTAATCTTATACGGTGGCAACACCATCGCTGAGTCGCCCGAGTGTACGCCGGCCTCTTCGACATGCTCCATGATGCCGGCAATCACCATGCGCTCGCCATCTCCGATTGCATCAACATCTACCTCAAAGGCATCCTCGAGGTACTTGTCAATCAACACTGGCGCGCCTGAGCTCACCACGGTCGCCTCGGCAATAAAGCGCTCAAAGCTCTCATCATCGTAGGCGATGGCCATGGCACGCCCACCGAGCACATAACTCGGACGAACCAACACAGGGAAACCGATTCGGTGTGCAATTGTGCGGGCATCCTCAAGCGTTGATGCCATACCACTTGGTGGCTGTTCGACACTCAAACTGCGCAACAAATCACCAAAGCGCCCACGCTCCTCAGCCAAGTCAATCGCATCAGGTGAGGTCCCCCAAATCGGCACACCAGCATCCTCGAGCCCATTGGCGAGGTTCAGCGGCGTCTGCCCACCAAACTGCACCAACGCAGGCACATGGCGTATCGCAGGGCCAAAGTCAGCCCCGGCCTCACGGTCATAAATATTGAGCACATCCTCGAGCGTCAACGGCTCAAAGTACAGGCGATCAGCCGTATCGTAGTCAGTCGAAACTGTCTCCGGGTTACAGTTAATCATGATGGTTTCGATGTTCATATCACGCAAGGCAAAGCATGCATGCACACAGCAGTAGTCAAACTCGATACCTTGGCCGATACGATTTGGTCCACCGCCGATAATCATCGCTTTGGGCCGTTCCGTGACATTTGCTTCGTCACTGCCTGGTTGCCGACTATACGTGCTATAAAAATACGGCGTGTCCGCAGCAAACTCTGCCGCACACGTGTCAATCTTGCGATAGACCGGCACAACTCTTGCATTCTTACGCGCCTGGCGCACCTGCATTGCAGTCGGTTTATCTGACAACAATCCAGCAATTTGCGGGTCTGAGAAGCCGTATTCTTTTGCAGTAAACAGCACTTCATACGGCAAGGTACTCAAGGCATACTTGCTAAGCTCACGCTCAATCTCGACAATCTCAACAAACTGCTCGACAAACCATGGATCATAGCCGGTGCGCTGACAAATCGACTCAATGCTAGCACCAGCCCGGATCTCATCACACACGCGGAAAATACGGCGGGGCGTCGGAATACTAATATCGTCATCACCGACGACTTTGACTTGATTGCTACCCACAAAACCCGTAGCGCCAATTTCAAGACCACGCATGGCTTTCTGGAATGCCTCAGCAAATGTCCCACCAATGGCCATCACCTCGCCCACACTCTTCATCTGTGGACCAAGGACGGGATTGACACCCGGGAACTTCTCAAATGCCCAACGTGGCACCTTAACTACCACATAGTCGAGGCTCGGCTCAAACGAGGCCGGAGTCAACTTGGTAATGTCGTTGGGTATTTCATCGAGGGTATAGCCGACCGCCAACAAGGCAGCAATTTTGGCAATCGGGAACCCGGTCGCTTTCGAAGCCAAGGCCGATGAACGACTGACGCGCGGATTCATCTCAATCACAAACGGTGTACCAGTCTTAGGATCAACCGAGAATTGAATGTTCGAACCGCCAGTCTCGACACCCACCGTGCGGATAATCAGTTTAGCCATCTCGCGCAAGCGCTGAAGCTCACGATCGGTTAGGGTCATCGCTGGGGCCACGGTAATCGAGTCTCCGGTATGCACACCCATGGCATCGAGGTTCTCAATCGTACAAACTACTACAAAGTTATCCGCTTTGTCACGCATAACCTCGAGCTCGTACTCTTTCCAACCAATCACTGACTGCTCAATCAAAACCTGCGTCACCGGCGACGCACGCAAACCACGCTCCGAGATTTCGCGAAGCTGTGCCTCGTCGTAGGCGATACCACCGCCACTGCCACCGAGGGTGAACGACGGACGAATCAAGACGGGATAGTTGATTTTGTTGGCGACCTCAACCGCACGCTCGACGGTGGTCACCGTCTCACCGAGTGGCACACCAAGGCCAATATCAAGCATAGCCTGCTTGAAGAGCTCACGATCCTCGGCGAGGGCGATAGCAGTAGGAGTTGCACCGATGAGTTGGACGTTATGCTTCTCAAGAATGCCCAACTCATGGAGCTTCATTGCCAAATTGAGGCCGGTTTGACCGCCGACAGTCGGCAGAATGGCGTCAGGCTTCTCTTTGATCAAGATCTGCTCAACCGCCTCGGGTGTCAATGGCTCGATATAGGTGGCGTCAGCAAACTGCGGGTCAGTCATGATCGTGGCCGGATTGGAGTTGACCAAAATGACACGGTAGCCCTCGCGGCGCAATACCTTACAGGCTTGCACGCCCGAATAGTCAAATTCACAGGCTTGACCGATAACAATCGGACCCGATCCAATAATCAAAATGCTTTTAATGTCAGTACGCTTTGGCATCTCCTACCCTTCCATCAGCGCTACAAAACGATCGAACAAGTAGGATGCATCGTGCGGACCAGGGGCAGCCTCGGGGTGATACTGCACACTAAAGGCCTTGAGTGCAGGCGCCTCAAGACCCTCAACACACTGGTCATTCAAATTGACGTGCGTCACACCCGCACCGGCTGGCAACGAATCTGCAGCGACTGCAAAACCATGATTATGGCTCGAGATCTCCACCTTGCCGTAGGCTTTGACCGGCTGATTAGCACCATGATGACCAAACGACAACTTGTAGGTGCTCCCACCCAGGGCCAACCCCAAAATCTGATGCCCCAAGCAGATGCCAAACATCGGCACCTTCCCCAACAATTCTTTGGTCGAATCAACCCCATAAGTAACCATGGCGGGGTCACCAGGACCGTTTGACAAAAAGACGCCATTGGGCTTGAGTGCAAGCACGTCGCTAGCCGGTGTATTCGCTGGAACAACGGTAATGCGGATGCCACGCTCGGCCATCAAGCGCAGAATATGATGTTTGATGCCGAAGTCGTAGGCGACCACATGCAAATCACGCATGGCTTTCTTGCCGCGTGAACCAAGCCCCCACTCGCCCACACCATCAACCCAAGTGTAGCTCTCAGGACAGGTCACGAACGGTACCAAATCTTGCCCCTCCATCGTAGGAACGGCACGAGCAGCGGCCACTAACGCCTCATGGTTGAGCTCGGTTGAAGAAATAACGCCACGCATGGCACCAGCCGAACGGATATGGCGCACCAATGCGCGCGTATCAACGCCAGTAATGCCGACGATGCCTTGATTGCGCATCTCAGCGTCGAGTGATGCGTCGGCGCGCCAGTTACTGACGCGTGGGCTCGCAGCCCGCACCACGAAACCCGATAGCCACCATTTGCGACTTTCACCGTCTTCATCGTTGACACCGGTATTGCCAATATGTGGTGCAGTCATCACGACAATCTGCCCAAAATACGACGGGTCTGATAATACCTCTTGGTAGCCAGTCATGGCGGTGTTAAACACCACTTCGCCCGTGCGTTGCCCAATCGCGCCAAACGCAAAGCCGGACCAGATAGTCCCGTCTTCGAGTGCGAGCACGGCTGGCGTGCGTTGGAAACCTGCCTGCATGCCTTACTTTCCCTCCCCACTTGCGGAATTACGCCGCGTGGCAAATTCAATCACAACTGCTGTCTCATCGCACCGATCCTTGAGCGGACAAAGCACACAATCACGCCATACCTTTTCGGGAAAGCGTTCATGCTCGGTGACCACAAATCCAAGCCGCTCAAAAAACCCCACGGCGCGCGTCAGCGCAAACACCGTCGGGTAACCACGTCGTTGTGCTTCTTCAACTAAGGACTTGACAATCTCACCACCGACACCATAGCGACGATACTCAGGCAACACTGCCAATGATCGCACCTCAACAAGCGCAGGCCCCATCTCGAGGAGTGAGCCAATCCCCACCACGCGCCCGTGTACCTCGGCTACGAGCCAGTTACCAATCGTTGCAGCGATGTTCTCACGTGTGCGTGGTAACAAGTGCCCCAACGCAACGTTCTCATCTACTACAATCTTGATGGCATCAACATCGGCCATCGTTGCCAAGCGAACGCTGACCAAATTGACATCATTCGGCGCCGTATGCACCTCGCGAATGGTCGTCATTGCTGACCTCCTTGTGCAATCACACAGGTGCCGGCATCAATGCCATTCGCCAGCTGCTCGAGCCCGTGCATATCAACGATGCGCGCTTGCGCCGCACCCGCCGCCAGCACTGCCAAAGCAGCCCGTACTTTGGGAATCATACCACCATATATCTCGCCATTGCTGATGGCCTGCTCAACCTGGGTGGCCGTCAACTGTGGTTGCACCTGATCAGCCAACTTCACTCCTGGCACATTCGTCACAAACGTGACCTCAACGGCTACATTGCGCCCGTCGTTGGCTAATGCAGCAGCTACCGCACCAGCTGCATCATCTGCATTCACATTATAACTGCCATCGCTGCCCAATGAAACAGGGGCAATCACCGGTACAACACCTGCATCAATCAATTGCCACAACACTGCGCTACGCACCGCCACTGGCTGACCCACACGACCTAAATCACCCTCGGAGTGATTCAACTTGGCTACCTTGATGAGTCCACGATCGACTCCCGACATACCCCACGCATCGATGCCAGCCAGGGTCAACGCCACCGTCAAGCGCGTATTTACGGCACCAGCCAGGACCATCTCGGCGGCGGCCATGGCGGTGGAATCACTAACACGCAATCCAGCCACAAAACGAGGTTCACCACCGAGGGCACTCTGGATCTGGCCAATCTCTTTGCCACCGCCATGCACCAAAATTGGTGCTGGCCGCATCGCGGCCACCGCCGCCGTCAAGCGCGCCACGAAGGCCGCATCATCGATTTCGTTCCCGCCAATTTTGATGACACGCAGTGTGTTCAATCTGCCTTCTCCCTATTTCAAGTCGTTGAGTGTGTAGGTATACCACTCCGACCGCGTCGTCGGTAATGAATCATATAACCGCTGTGCTGTATGATTATCTGGTGCAGTTTGCCAATGGACCCCGTTATATCCCTCGGATTTAGCCCAGGCATGGCAATGCAAAATCAACTGCTTGCCTAGACCTTTGCCACGTAGCGCAGGCACCACATACAAATCATTGAGCAAGCACTTTTCAACGGCAGATACCGATGACAACACCCGATACGCTGTCACAAATCCAACTGCAAGCCCCTCATCGGTCATTGCCACCCACTGAGCACCAAGCGCAGCGTGATCAATCAGCTTGCCAAAATGCGCCCGATTGCGCGCATCATTAGGGGTAGCCTGATAAAAGCGCTGATAATCGGCAATTAACGGTAATACTTGGTCAATATTGGCCCACGTCACCGGCACAATTGTTACATTCATATCAATCCTGCACTCTCATCACATCCACTTACTGTTCGCGCAATGACGCAAGCGCATTCTGATTCAACGTATAGTCAATCCACGTGCGGCGTGTGGTCGGCAATGAGTCGTATAAGCGCTGAGCCGTATAATTGTCATCCGCAGTACGCCAGTAGATGCCGTTGTAGCCTTCGGCCACTGCCCACTCCGCACAATGGATAATCAATTGCCGGCCAACCCCTCGCCCACGCACAGTCGGCATCACATACAAATCGTTCAGCAAACAGCGCTCAACGGCCAGAGTCGACGACAACACCCGATACGCTGTCACAAATCCGACCGCTTCACCATTCTCATCCAATGCCAGCCACTGTGCCCCTTGCGATGGTGCTGTGGCAAGACGGCCAAAGTGGATACGGTTACGCACTTCGTCTGGCTCTACCTTATAAAAGCGCTGGTAGTCCGCAATTAATGGGAGCACTTGATCGAGATTATCAAGCGTTACAGGCACAATGTTGATGCTCATATCAACCCCGTCGTTTCAGGGAGTCCAGACACAATGTTCATACACTGGATGGCCTGGGTCGCAGCCCCTTTTGATAAATTATCCAAACTCGACATGATAATCGCCGTACCAGGCTGACCAAGTGTCACCGAGATTGCACACATATTCGTGTTAGTCGTGTGGGACATCGCCGCTAACTGACCTGCTGGCAAGACACGCACAAATGGCTCATTCGCATACGCCTCGGTATACAACGCGCGCAGGGCACTTTCGCTCAATGATGCATCAATCTTGATATACAAAGCACTCAACATGCCGCGCACAACTGGGATTAGGTGTGGACTAAACAAGACCGTCGGCGTGATACCAGCACTCAACTTGGACAGCTCTTGTTCGATCTCACCCACATGTCGATGCACGTGACCGATATTGTAGGGAGTCACGGTGTCGTGAGCCTCGGCAAACAACGTATTCAACTTGGGAGCACGTCCTGCACCTGAAATACCTGACTTGGCATCAACAATAATCGTGGAGTCCGTCATAATGCCAGCTTTGAGAATCGGCATTGCACCCAAAATCACCGACGTCGGGTAACAACCCGGAGCAGCAACCAGTTTGGCACCAGCAATATTGGCACGATTAATCTCGGGGAGACCATAGGGGATAGGCAACATCTCGGGGAATTCGTGGGCATGGCCGTACCACTGCGCATAGGTCTCGGGGGTATTTAAACGGAAGTCAGCCGAAAAATCGACTACCTTGGCTCCTGCTGCCAATGCCTTGACCGCTACCCGTGCCGCCGCACCATGTGGCAATGCCAATAACACCACATCGACCTGATCAAATGGCGCATCGTCGACCGCCACCAATGGCGTATCCAGTGGACCCGGGTAAACCGCAGCCAATGATTTGCCTGCCTGTGACTCAGACGTGGCAAAGATAATCTCCACATCGCGATGCCGGCGCAACCAACGTAAAGCCTCGTACCCCGCATATCCTGTCACCCCACAAATACCCACACGCACCATTGTGTTTGTCCTTTACTTTATACAAAAACCCCGGGGGCTTGATGCTCCCGGGGTGGTGTGGCTTGGCAGGTCGGTCGTATGTCTACTACGACCAAATGCACAACGCCGCCCCGGGTCCTGTTCGGACTCGTCGGCGGATAGTTCGTCGCAACACTCGGCTGTTCAACATCGATACGTCTTTCATACGTGCAAGTGTACATCGAATTAATGCACCTGTCAACCAGATTTACTACTCTAATGCTAGACAATACTTATTAAATAAGTATATACTTATGATATGCGTTCATACATATCAGCAGAAACGGTAGTAGCGATGCATCGTCGCAGATTCATCATCATTAGTGGGAGTATGCTCGGATTCACATTACTCAGTGCCTGTACCCAAGTGGCGACGCCAGCAGCCACTGCTTTCAACCTTGCGGTGGCCGCCTCACTCAAAGATGTAATGCAGGCACTTGATGCTTCATTCAGGCAACAGAATCCACGCCCAGCGGCGATATTACAAGCAGCCGGCTCAGGATCGTTGGCCCAACAGATTCTCGACGGCGCGCGGTTTGATGTGTTTGCCTCGGCAGACCGTACCTCAATGGCCAAAGTTGTCGACGCGAAGATTATCACCGACGCCGATGTCGTCACAATTGCGACAGCAGACATGATTGTCGTGGCCAATCCCAAGAGTGCTGTCACAGCACTGACTGCACTGGCGACGCCAGGGACCAAAGTCGTACTCGCCGATAGCACCGTTCCAGCTGGGCGCTACGCACAAATCGCATTAGCCAATTTGACAGCGTTGCATGGAGTAGAATACGCCAACCAGGTTAATGCCAATGTTGTCTCGCTCGAGACCAATGTTCGCGCCGTCTTACAAAAAGTTCAAAGTGGCGAAGCCGATGCAGGAATTGTATATACCGCAGATATTGCCAAATTATCCGACAATAACATACAAACAATCCCCATACCAGATCAGTATGGGGTACAAGCAGAGTACGTTGCAGCAGTATTGCCTGGTGCACAGACTGAAAGTCATGCGTTTCTGGCGTTCATCCGTGGGAACGACGCACAAGCCATCTGGCAATCATTCGGCTTTCGTGCATAATACAGAGTATGAAGCACCGTCATCTGATTGACATTGTTGCAATCCCCATGCTACTCCTGCTCATTGTGCCGCTAATCGGTTTGGGCAGCCGGAGCAGTCTGACAGATTTGTGGCAGGCGTTGGCGAGTCAAGAGCTCCAACAGGCGGTCACCGTTACTGCTCAGACGAGCATTATTGCAATACTCTGTGTCATCATTGGCGGCACACCACTCGCAGTTTGGCTCAACCGCAACCCGCTCAGTAGGTGGCGTACATTGTTGGTGGACTTGCCAGCTGTGCTGCCACCGGCAGTGGCTGGCTTAGCCTTGTTGACTATTTTTGGTCGGACAGGCTGGCTGGGACCAACGCTGACGGCCTTTGGTTGGCAAATTCCCTTTACGCCGCTCGCGGTTGTTTTAGCGCAGACATTCGTGGCCGCTCCGCTATACATTCGAAGTGCTAGTGCGGCACTCCAAGGTATTGAACCCGATGTCCTCAATGCAGCACGTGTCGATGGAGCATCACGGTACGAACTTTGGCGATATGTAATCGTGCCGTTAGCGATGCCCGGGTTGCAAGCCGGTGTTGCCATGGCACTAGCCCGAGCCCTCGGTGAATTCGGGGCGACGGCGCTTTTTGCAGGGAGCATGCCAGGTCAAACGCGTACATTAGCCCTGGCAATTTATATCAACGCAGATTACGATAGTGCCACTGCCATTGCCATGAGTTTGATTTTGTTGATGAGTGCAGTAGTCTTGCTCCTAATTGTGAAGCGGGTAAATACCACCACCTAAAAGCCAAAACCGGGGAGTGACAGATGCCACTCCCCGGTCATCTATACCTACATCCCCGCAATCACACCAATCTCTCCCACATGCATATTGGGGTGAACTTGCGTATAATCGAGAACAAAGCGTCCTATCGACAGGGCGCCCCAATAGTTGATGACACCCTCAGTGATAGCAGGAATGCACACGGCCTCACCGGCAACTACCGACCGCATATGCGCCTCGTCCCACTGGTGATTGAGCGTCTGATGATCGAGCGATGCCAGATTCGCGGCACTCTGTGTGTAAACAGCCTGCTGGTAGTTGGCTAATTCCTGCAGGTTTATCTGCTGCGAGAGCGTTGCCACATCCTCGAGTGACATCGCAGTCCCCATATGTCCAAACGGGATACCCATGCGTTGTTGCCAATTTCCGCTGGTATGGACTTGGGGGTAATTCGCTACAAAGCGGTTGAGCGTAATGTCTTCGATGCGCAACAGATGCCAGATATTCCACACTACCGAGTTCATGGTGGCGGTTGGTTGGCGCCGCAACTGCTCCTCGGTCAATTTAGTAAACAACGGCGCCAAGCTTTGTTCATGCAACATCGCATGACGAGTCACAATAAAATCAAACATCAAAGCATCCTCTGCGATTACTTCTTAAGTGGCCATAATTTGGGGCCACCACGCTCATATTGCTTGGGATAAAACGGCTCATCTCCAAGAGCAGTCGCCGCTTGGCGCGGCCAGGTCGGATTATCAAGCATGGCGCGCCCAAGTGCAATCAGGTCAGCCTGACCATCCTGCAGAATTTGCTCGGCTACCTGTGGGTCATTAATCATGCCGACCGCACGCGTGATAATCCCACTCTCTTGTTTGACACGGGCAGCAAACGGCACCTGGTACCCTGGAGCAACCGGAATCTTGACGCCGGGCACTGCACCGCCACTCGACACACAAATAAAGTCTAGCCCAGCGTCTTTGAGCATCTGTGCCTGCGTCACCGCATCATCGGCCGTCAAGCCCTGCTCATGCCAATCAGTTCCAGTGATGCGAGCCCCGAGCGCCACATTATCGGGCACTGCATGACGGACTGCAGAGGTGACTGCCAACGGGAATTGCATGCGCGCCTCAAGGTCGCCACCCCAACGATCAGTTCGTTTGTTGGTGAGCGGTGAAATAAATGAATGCATCAAATACCCGTGCGCCATGTGCAACTCAATCGCGTCGACGCCAGCAGCTACTGCGCGTACTGCTGCATCACGGAACGCATTGACAATCCGCTCCATTCCCTCATCGTCAAGCTCCATCGGCGACTGCCAATTCGCATCAAATGGCAATGAGCTCGGCGCCACTGTTTGCCATCCGCCATTAAATGGCGACATCTGAGCGCCACCATCCCATGGACGGGGCGACGAGGCTTTGCGCCCGGCATGCGCCAACTGCACCCCGAAGGTGACATGCGGTGCGACTGATTTGGCCACACGAATCACATGCGCCATCGCGTGTTGAGCATCATCTGAATATAATCCAGTACACCCGTGTGAAATTCGGCCGATACGCTCGACCGCGGTTGCCTCAATCACCACCATGCCAGGTCCGGCGCTCGCCATAGCAGTCAAATGCGCAATATGCCAATCTGACATCACTCCATCGTTGGCGGAGTATTGACACATCGGTGCCACCACCACACGATTTGCCACGGCAAGTGGGCCAATCTGTAACGGACTAAATAATTGTGATGCCATACTCATCTTCCCTGATATACAATAGAGATGTACCTTTTGGTACGATTGATTATACATCTGCTCATTTGCATCTATCCGAGCACTCTACCTATGAACGACCGCCATTTGCGCTTTTTTGATACTCACAGCCACCTCAATAGCATGCAATTCGACGACGACCGTACATCGGTACTTGAGCGTATGAAAGCGCACGGCGTCGCAAAGTTCTGTGAGATAGGTTACGATTTGCCGTCGTCCCAGCGTGCTGTTCAATTGGCCCACGAAACGCCTAACTGCTGGGCGGTAGTCGGAGTGCAACCCAATCACCCTGAGGCAGCTGACGATCCGACCTGGCTCAATCAGCTCCATGAATTAGCCCAACAGCCGCGCGTAGTGGCCATCGGCGAGATTGGATTCGATCACTATCACAACAAAGCGCCGGTAGCCGTGCAAGAAGGCATATTCCGTGCCCAAATCGAGTTGGCACACACGCATCGCTTGCCCATCGTGATTCACACGCGTGAAGCCCATGCAGACACGCTACGTGTCCTGCAAGAGACGCGCCCGCAATACGGCATCGTCATGCACTCATTTGCCGGAGACCGTGACTACGCCGAGGCATGTTTGGCGCTGGGGTGTATGTTATCACTCAGCGGCCCGATTACTTTTCGCAATAATCGGCTCATGCACGAGGTAATTCCGCATATTCCACTCGATCGCCTACTCATCGAGACTGATAGTCCATACTTGGCGCCCCATCCACATCGTGGCAAACGCAACGAGCCCACCTATGTGCCACTCGTCGCACAACAGATTGCCACCTTGCACAACGTACCAATCAACGACGTGGCCACCCAACTTTGGCACAACGCCCACGTTTGTTTCGGCTTGGAAGAGACCAATGACACGCCCACACCTACCTAGTATACGCAGTTGGCTCCAGCCACAACAATTGTTCGGCTGGGCACATCTTATTCTCATCATTATCCAAATCTGTGCGCAGTGGGTCGTCTATGAGTCGATTCATCAAGCCGGATGGAGTCCATATAGTAGTGTATTAATGAGTACAGCCATTAGTGCCGTTGTATTCACCTGTATTGCTATTTGGCTGTTCAACAGTACGACTCTCAGCACATACATCACACTGATTGTCATCGGCATGACTCTCGTTGTATGGCAACTTGAGAGTGCAGTCATTGCATCCGTGAGTACTGAATTGGGGCCGGCCTATGCACCACAGCTACGCGGGTATGGTGATACGCTAAGCGAAATCGCTTTGCATATCATCCGATGGTGGCGACGCATCCTCGCCGGTGAGCCAGCCAACGACGCAGTATTGTATATTACCGTCCTTGCGCTGATTAGCTACATTGTTGTCATGCTCAACACCTGGTTGATGTTCAGGCAACAACAGCCGTGGCTAAGCGTAGTCCTCTCGGCCATACCACTGTTCGTCAATTACACCTTTGCCGGCCAACAAAAAAACGAAACATCATTGATTTTATTTGTGGCCATGGCTATGCTCAGCATCTTGTTCCACCATATCACGGTAGCTGACGCAATCTGGCGCGCGACGCGCGTCGATCGGCCGGTCACGGCACCATTACAGACTCTATGGCATGCATTGTTGATTATTGTGCCAACAATTGTCATTGCTAATGCAATTCCATTACCAACCCCAAATGAAACAGCGCTACGCATTTGGTCGGCGCTGCGCTCGCCCGTTAGTACGGTGCGCAGTGGCTTTGATCAGGCTTTCGGCAGTGGAGCTACCAACGTGGCTGGCGGTTTCTCCAAAAACGGCATGCAAGTTGGTGGCGGGCGTAACCAAACCGAGCTCGAGATATTGCGCTATCAAAGCAACGCTACTGAATATCTGCGTGCGATGGTATTTGACCGCTATACAGGTCAAGGATGGATCTTGACGAACAACCGAATCAGCGAATCATTACCGACTGGTACGATGATTCGTAACAGTAATAATGCACGCCAAATCGTGAACAGTACCATCACCCTCTCACGAGATCGGAGCGATGACCTATTGATGGCCCTCGGCGACCCCATCGCCTACAATCGCGACGCAACTGTCTACACCCTGCCAGACCTCGGATTCGGCTCAACGGGGGTACTCTATCTAACCAGTGATATCCCATTGTTGGCCACTAACACTTACACACAAACATCGTACATCTCACGCGCATATGACAACGAATTGCGCGGAGCTGATACTGCCATGGCCACCATTCGCGGGTACTACTCCGTCTTACCTGAGACTGTCCCTACACGCGTAGCTACACTCACCCGCCAAATTTTGACCGAGGCCAACGCAACCACTGATTATGATGCCGCCATGGCAATTCAACAATATCTCCGCACACTCCGCTATGATGAACAACGCCCACGCCCGCCCACATCAAGCGATTGGGTTGATTACTTTTTGTTCGAAGGGCAGATCGGCTATTGTGACGACTTCGCCACTGCCATGACAGTAATGCTCCGCACCCAAGGCATCCCCGCCCGCTATGTCCAAGGATACACAGGCGGCGATCGCGATCCAGCCCGCGGAGATTATGTGGTGCGTGAGTCGATGGCACATAGCTGGGTCGAGGTCTTTTTTGATGGCTACGGCTGGCAACGCTTTGAGCCCACACCTGCCGGATACACCCGTGTTATAGACCGTCGTGCTCCGGCAGATGCCGATACCAACATGACCCTAGCGCCAACTATGACTCGCCCCGATGATCTATTGAATCAAAACGACCTAGATAACAATCTTGAACGATTTGAACCACCTATCGATGATAACGCAGACGGTATTACCACTGCTACCGTGGAGATCCCGTGGGCAACCATCGCTGTCCTATTAATCGGTTTCGGTCTCATCTATGGGGGATGGTTGAGTTGGACTCGCACGCCACTGGTACAACGTGCTCGCTGGTTTTATCGCATCCTCATTGCCCTATATCGTTCTGCGGGACTCGATGTAACCTCAAGCACAACACCACTCGAGGTGGCACACCTCACAACGCAAGAGCTTCCGGCAATTGCTACGATGGTCGATGCATTCTGTCAGGCCTACAATCTTGCATTCTACGCCAATCGCTCACCAGAGCGATGGCCGTCGCTCCCGTGGCATCTGATTGTGTGGCATGTTATGCGCTGGCGCATTCGCCAACAGTGGGGGCGCTAACACGATGCGCATGGTATTCATTACGCCGACAACCCCCCATCGCGGAGGCATTGCGCAGTTTGGCACGTTATTGGCATGCCTGCTAGCGCAATCACACCAGCTCACCACATGGGGATTTGATCGTCTCTATCCTGCTTGGTTGTTCCCTGGATCAACAGCCCCCGATCCGAGTCATCAGACTATCAACTGCGCAGTCGATATGTGGCTTGATGGAATTAATCCGCTGAGTTGGTGGCGCGCATGTCAGACGCTGAAACGTGTCGATCTGATTATTTGGCAGTGGTGGACACCGTTCTGGGTCCCATTGATTTGGTTTGTTACCTGGCAAGCCCGGCAACGTGGTATCCCCACGTTGGCTATCTGCCATCAACTCGTTGAGCCCGACGCGCAAGCCTGGCAAGCGCGAATCGCAGTCTGGTCATTACGCCGTGCTGATGCGGTCCTCTTTCTAGGAAGTGCCCCTGATTATTGGCAAATGCCACATCGTTGCATTCACTTACCTGCACTCAGCGCATTCTCACGCGTTGCATGTACACATGCGCAGGCACGACATCAACTCAATCTCGATGAGCACACCCCCATCGTGCTGAATTTTGGCTTTGTGCGTGACTACAAAGGACTTGACACCATCATCAATGCGATGGTCAACAGTCAAGTTAACTATCACCTCATCATCGCTGGAGAATGGTGGCCGTTACGCACTAATCTCCGTCAACTGATTGCACATCACCACATGTCAGACCGCGTGCATATCTACGACTACTACATTCCAAATGAACAAGTGGCGCTGTTTTTTGCAGCAGCCGACGTGGTTGTATTACCTTACCGGAGTGGGACTGTCAGTGGTGTTGCAGGACTCGCTCAGCAGTGGGGGGTGCCAATCATCGTCAGTGATGTCGGCGCAATCGCAGGTATAACAACGCCATTCGCCCAATTACCAGCCAATGATAGTACGGCTTGGCAGGTCGCACTTGATCGGTTCTTTCATACACCCAAAACCACCAATCAAATCCCCGCTGACGGTTGGTCAGACTGCGTGCATGCCATCAACATACTTGCCCACGAGATTCAATCATGAAGCTTGTCATGCTTAGTACTAGTGCGAGTCATCATCCTGGTCCCCGTGCACGGTGGATCCCTCTCGCACGGTTCGCTCAACACCATGGTATTACTACCGAGATACTCTGTTTGCATCCAGATTACGTCAACTTATCTATACCGCATCAGTCAATTGATGGTGTCACCGTGACCCATGTTGCACAAATGCATGTCAATCGGTATGGAAAACCGTTAACTGGATTAGATCTCATAGTCACCGCCCTGCGTTCGAGCATGCAGATGGCGCTCCATACAATTCGTCGCAAACCACAAATCATCAGTATCTGCAAGGCTCAGCCAATTAATGGGCTTGCAGCCGCGATTGCGAGTCGGCGTATCGGCGCAAACATCATCCTCGATGTCGATGATGTTGAACACGCAAGTCATCAGTTTACTCATACTTGGCACAAAGACCTCGTCGCACAAGTCGAACACGTATTACCTCAGATTGCCCACAGCACCAGTGTTGCTAGTCAATGGCAGATGCATCTCTTGAATCAAACAGGACAGCGGAACCTTGCCCATATCCCGAATGGCATCACACACATACCTGTACTACCACATCAGCTATCGACTATGCCCAAACACTACATCGCCTATATCGGTCGTATTGCGTTCAATACACATGCTGTGAATCTCTTAATTGAGGCATTGGCGCAGACACACACCGGAATGCCACTCGTCATCGCCGGAAGTGGACCTGATAGCGATCAACTGCGTCAACTCATTGAGTGCTATGGACTAGAGGCACGCTGTATATGGCTCGGTCATGTCGATCCAGCCACAGCCGATGCCATCATTGCCCACGCCCATGCTACCCTCGATCCCGTCTACGACACGCCTGCGGCAGCAGCCCGCTACCCGCTCAAAATCCTCGAAAGCCTAGCACACGGTGTGCCTGTGATTACTAGCCCCGTCGGCGATCGTGCCACCATAGTTGGTACACATGGACGACTCGTCACAGCTGGATCAGCATCGGCGCTCGCAGATGCAATTGATGACATCTGCAGCCAGCCGCGCCTACCGCGCACTACCGGCCAAGTACAGGTTGCCCATCTGACCTGGGATCAGATTGGCCCGCGTTGGCTTGCACATCATCGGCTCATCACCCCAACGTATGGTGCGCTATGAACATCTCCTGTATCATTGCCACGCGCAATCCAGCTCGCTGTACATCGCTTATCACCAACTTACGCAGATACAACCATGAGATCATCATCGTGCATCCCGCCACAACAAGTGCACCACCTGATGTCATTAGTATCACGACGGCTACACTCGTAAGCCCTGCTCAGGCCCGCAATCTTGGTGCCGCAGCAAGCACTGCCGATCTCCTTTGTTTTTTGGATGACGACATCGCCCTCCATAGCGATGTCCCATGCATTCTTGCACATGTTTTTGTGGCACCACATGTTGTGGCGTGTGGTGCCGTAATTCACGACCATCCTGCCAATGACGCATGGCAACAGGCCTTTCATCGGATGGCAATGGCGCCACAACATGCCGCTCAGGCAAGACGCATTCCACCCATACTCGCAAGCATGGCGCTGATGGTACGCCAGACAACATTTGTGGCAATCAACGGCTTTGATACAACATTTACGCAACCAGCCGGCGAGGATGCCGACATCAGCCTGCGTCTGCGCCGGCACGGTGCACTGATGACACTCCCCCAAGCACACGTGTATCATCTCCCACAACCGGCTGGTATGTGGGGAGTGACTCAACGATGTTGGCGCTACGGCACGGTCTGGCCACGTGTACGCCGCCGTCATCCACAGGTATTCACATCGATTCCACTACCATCGTGGCTTAGCGCCCTACTCGTGGCCCTCATCGCCCCACTCCTATCGCTCCATGATACGGTCCGTACGAGGCGCAGCGGGTACTGGGCACGATGTTGGTGGCTACGTACATGGTGGTACCTCGGCATGGCCTGGGGGATTCGTCATGATTAGCCTCGCACTCTGCACCCGCAATCGCCCACAACAGCTTACGGCGTGGATTACGCACATGGCAGATGTGCATACCAGTAGCAACCATCCAATCATCATCATCGACCAATCAGATACAGTGTTTACTTACCCCTGGCCCACATACATCACCTACATCCATGTACCGGGGCGCGGATTATCGCTCGCCCGCAATCGTGCGGTTCAACACTGCACGACGCCCTACATCCTTTTCACCGACGATGACTGTCGCCCAACCCATGACTGGATTATCCAGGCACACAAATGCATCACGACTGACCCTAATGTAGCAGCTTGGTTTGGACAAGCATGGCCGAGTGGTACCGAATACACGCTACACCACTACCAGACGCATACGGGGCATATCACCTGGGCAACGCGTTACGATGGGGCATCATGTCATGCCCTACGCATCGACAATCAGCCATTTCATACACATCAACCAGTAGCAGTTCTTGAGCATCTAGGTCATGGTAACCAGATGTTGATTCACTGTGCCACGCTCAAGAGTATCGGGGGCTTCAATCCTTGGTTAGGGGCTGGAGCATGGCTTCAATCCGGTGAGGATGTTGATATGGCTTTGTGCATGCTCTCCCACGGTCATGCCTGCGCCTTTGCGCCCTCACTCCGTATTATTCATGATGCGTGGATTATGCCGGTCGAACATGCACGACTCATTCAACGCTATAGTACTGGTATGATCGCACTCCACCTTTACCACGCATGGCAAGGGATGCAAATCGCCTACGACTATCTCCACTTTCGATACAAAGAAGCCACCAATTCACTCTATACCGCTCCACGCACAGTCTCTTCAATCCCACCCGTCCCCCGCTGGCGATACCTCATCGCCATGCTTCATGGCATCATCGGCGGCATCGGGCTCATTCTCTGGCGGAGGAGCAAATGAGCGCACGCACGGCTTGGGGGTCACACATCACCGCCGCTTTGAGTAGCACCATCGTCAGCCAGGTATTTGCAGCTATAGCACAGGTTATCATCATCCGGGCGCTTGGGAGTACTGGCTATGGTACGTATACAACCCTTTATGCATGGTTAGCCATTGCCGGATCAGTCATAGGAGCCGGTTTTGACATTTGGTTGCTCGATCGGGGCAGTCGTAACCCTAACCAGATGCGTCAGCACATCAGCCTAATAGTACGCATCAAACTCATACTATGGCTGATTGTTTCAATCATTTTTGTCTGGCAAATTGAGCGCATCGAGCTTACGCTCATTGGACTCGGGCTGATTGCCATTCTGCTCGAGTCGCTCAGCACCACTCTGCTTCAGGCCTTACGCGCTTGCAACCAGCACCGCATAGTGGCACTAATTCAACTGATTGCACCAGGCATGTTACTTGCTGTGGTAAGCTGGTGGTACCCCGACGACATCCACATGCTCTTTAGCATCCAAATCGTCAGTCTAATAATTGTCCTTATAACTGCCTGGAACCAGCTCAGGCCACACATCCACAGAAATCCCATAACGAGCACAACTATCCACATCATCCGTAGCAGCGGACCTTTCATTTTCTCCGATCTGCTGGCACAAATTTATACGTATACCAGTACGTTATTACTCGCAAGCTATGCGAGTGCTACTGATGTTGGTATTTTTCGCGGAGCATGGAGTTTTATTGCGTATACGGTAGTGATTCCATCAATTATTTTCAGCACCACTCTACCACTACTCAACAATGCAAATCAGTCTCTGCGCAAATCGATTATCCAACGTAGTGCAATATCATTTGTGGCATATGCAGTATCAATGGGCACATTCGTCGCACTTGGCGGTGGACAAATAATTACTATACTCTATGGCGAAAGCTTTGCACCTAGCGTTACATTTATTACCCACCTGACCATCTTGCCGTTCATCAAAGCACTGACTTTCTTTGGCGTCATGCTCATCATCCACCGCCAACGCCTCGTCTGGAGGATTATCGTCCAACTTATCACCGTCGGGGTTTTGTGGCTTAGCATGCCACCACTCATTGCGACTGCCGGTATCAGCGGGGCCATCTATGCACAACTCATCACCGAAAGCGTCCTTGCACTCGGCTACCTGCTCGGTGGAATATGGAACACGCGTACCAAGCCGGCAACTCCCCCCACATGGCCGCCACGCCGTATCGTCATCACTAACATGTACGGCACACGCAATCTCGGCGACGCGGCTATCCACCACCACCAGTACATGTGGCTAAATCACCAGTTTCCTCACGCCCACATCCAACGGTGCTACGCTGTTGCCCCTACGCCCGACACCATACCCAGCATCAGTCATTGGGTCTACGATCAGCACGGCCAAATTGCCCCGTGGTTAACTCGACTCCGCCGCATGCTCGCCCTCATCTGGAGTATTGTCATGCATTTACTCGGCATAACAACAACTTGGGGAATGAATTCTGCTGAACGCAACACATTCACGACCATTACTACTGCCGATCTCGTCTGCACAAGTGGAGGTGGCTATCTCTACGATCTACCCAGCCCACGGCCGTGGTGGCGCCTCATCAGTTGGGATATCTGGGTTTGCACTGATATGATCATCGCTATCATTTGGCACAGACCACTGGTACTCATGCCACAGTCAATTGGTCCACTCTACAACAGACCATTCCGTATACTAGTTCAATCAATCCTGCGCCGTGCCCACGTAGTATATGTGCGTGAGTCATATAGCGCCCATCTGCTTGACACCCTCGGCGTTGCATACCAGCAGGCACCCGACTTTGTCTGGAACTTGTCAAGCACATCACCGCCAGTACAGCACCTCACACCAACACTCGGTATTACACTCATCGACTGGGGCATACAGTCTCATCAACCTACCCTACAACAAGCCTATGAATCAGCCATCATCACTGTAGCGCAACACTATCATGCGCATGGATGGCACATTCAACTCTTTGGGCAATGCACAGACCAGACTCCAGGTTGGGATGATAGTGTCGTCGTACAACGCATCGCCCTGCAACTCCCTTTTGCCACCGTCATGCCCACTGTTGACACACCCACTGCACTTCAGTACCAGTACGCACAGCTCACCTGCCTGCTCTCGACACGTCTGCATGGCGCACTCATGCGCTTTGCCATGATGCAATCTGCAGTCGTGATTGCCTACCAGCCCAAAGCCATCGGCATCATGTATGATGCTGGCCTCGCAGCGTGGTGTATCACTATCGACACGATCACGCCCGAGGCCATTATTGCTGCCATTGATTCACATCACGACCAACTTTCCATCATTGCGGTGCAGCGCCAACAATCCACTACCCAATTGGCACAGCTAACAATTCCCAGCACTACCGACCAGGAATCGTAATCCGTACCGTACCAATGTCGGTTAATTTGTCAGCAGCAAGCTCAAACACTTTTTCTTTACCACCTGGCTCCAAAATCGCAATCGACAATCCCTCCTCGATAATCAATAACATCACATATCGCCCAGGTGGAATATTCGTAATAGCAAATTCGCCGTTCTCGTTCGTCACTCCACCAATTCCTCCCGCCTCATCAAGCACATACGCTTGTTGATTACCACTTCCATAAATCGGTGCCAGACGCACACTCCAGTTCGTCAACGCATTCCCTTGTGCATCGTGCATACGTCCACGCACCAAGGCCAGCCCTGGTTGAGCTGGCGGTACCTCGATTGTCGTCGCCGGTATACTACTACAGGCGATTAACCAGGCACAAGTGATAAGAATAATGGAAAAACGTGTTATTTGCATGATATATCCCCTAATAACCCGAAGGTATTATTGCATAAATCCCATGCTTTCGGCTATGCTACATACAGTCGTACTATCTACGCGGAGGTATCAATGTCCCTTTTTCGTCGCATACTCAATTATGGAGGACTCATCACAGTCCTGTTTTTGAGCACAATTGGTTCTGTATCGGCCTCAACTAATGCCTACGACTCCAAGTTTGTCACATCAATTACCTACATGAACGTGGGCAGTGAATCAGCAAATTTGAGTGTCCAATTTATTGATGATGCGGGTGCAACTATCGACTACCCGATTCTCAACAACGACGGCAGTGCCCGTACCCTAGCAGCAAATGCGAGTGCCTCACTGGCAGTCTCCGTACTTGACGCAAGTATCACTAGTTGGGCCGGTGGTGCCATCATCAATGCCAATCAACCACTTGTGACAACGATGGTGCAGGTATCAACCAATCCCACTATTCGCGTACGTCCTGTATCCAATGGCTTTACCGCCAATGACGCCGGCACCACACTTTCCTTCCCCTATATCGCTAAAGCCTGTGGTGCGGCCCGTATAACTTCACGCATCAACATTCAGAATGTTGGCTCCTCGGGTAATATCGTTACCACCTTGCGCTGGCCTAACGGCAATATCGCCTATACACAAACTGACACCGCTGTACCAACTGGTGGCGTTATCAGCATCGACATGCGTTTAATCACAGTCAACGCTCCTAGCTCGGGTGGATATACACGTCCAAACGGGTGTGGCTTTGAGGGATCAGCAACAATAACAGGACCAAGTATTGTCGCTACTTCATTTGAGACAAGCACCAATGGTCGCAGTGCCGCCGCCTACGAAGGTATTGTCACTCCTGGGACCAATTTTATCCAAATTCCATCTGCGTTGTGTAATGTCAACTACGGCGACGGTGCTCAATCATCATCGATAGTTATTCACAACCCAACCACGAGCAATGCCACGGTAAACGTTATCTATCGCTATCAAATCCGTGCTACTAATGGATCATTAGCCAAACTCTTAACAAAAAATATCAGCAAAACTGTTCCAGCCAACGACACAACCACCGTCAACGCCTGTAGCGATCTACCAGCTCGTGCTGTTGGTGCAGCATTCATCAATACCAATAGCACTCCCACATTAACTGCTATCAACAAAGTCACGGGGAACGGAGTTTATGCGGTTTCTCCCGGTTTGCCTCGTGTCGCTGATGGCAACTCAGACGTCGTTTATGCTCCATATGTACGCTATAGCACACGCTGTTTTACCGCATCACCAACCAATTCCGTCTGCCGCAACGAGTCGCGCCAACGCACCGTGTTCTCCGTCCAAAATGCAAATGGCAGTGGGGACATCAAAGTCCGTATGACGCTGTATAACTCGAGTGGCGCAGTAGTCGGTACACCATATGTGACTAATACTATCAGCCCTAATGCCAAAGTTTCTATTAGCCCAACAGATGTCGGTGCCGTTGCCAATAGAAACACCCGAAACGCCAATAACGAGTTTGGCTATTGGGTCATTGACGGCAATATCGTCTATGGAGGTAGCGCCAAATTTGAAGCACTAGCAGTAGACGGCACCACATCCTCAACCAAAAATATCGCCGTCACCGTCCGCGTCCTTAACAGCACTGTCCTCGGACAAACTGCCGAAGACTACAACGCCATCCCATAAACGCTCTAGTTGCCCCTTCGGCAATCGCCCTCGCACTGCCATAGTGCGAGGGCGTTTACTGCATAATCGGCATAAATGACTGATACATGAACTGATACGTATCAATCCGATGACCATCGTGCGCACCAATTACTATCATCGTCTGCCAAATTGTCAGTGGCGCATCAGCTCCAATCACAACGGGAATGCCTTGTGTCGCCCCCTCACCTACCGTCAACGTATACAACGACTGCTGGTCAGCGCGGATAAGCATGATTGCGTTCAACACCGGCACGGCTTGCCCACCCAGCCACGGCTGCGCTAATGTACCATCACGTAGCCACGATCGCCCTTGATCAAGCGACTTCCATACGGTTCGCCCATCTCCCAACAGCAACAAGACATCATCGACTACGACTAGTCGAGGTGTAGTGAGCTGGGTCGCCGGTAATCTTATTGCATTCCATCGCACGAGTGTCTCATCGGCAGGTAGCCATACCATACCATGCGAATCAAGTATCACAAGCATTCCTGCTACTCGCGCCAATGCCACAGGAATGACTCCTTCAGGGATTTGCCCCTGGACTTGCCACACTTGCCCATCCCACACCCACACTGCCTGTGTCGATGATTCAATCAACCACACGGTAGTCGCATCATTCCAATTACATAGATATGGTGACGAAAACGGCAATGCATCTGTGACTATCCACGCATCTTGACTCGCATCATACGCCATCACTAATTGATTAAGCGCACCACCTAATGCATATAATCGTCCTGCCACCGTCACTAACTGCACATCAGGTGCAACCATTGGCAATGGCGCTAATTGTCGCCAGCGTTGCGTATCAGCAGGCTGCACAATTGGGCGCACGAGATAGACATCGCGCATCGACCACCACATCGCACCGCCAATAATACTCACCAATACAATCACACCAATTAGCACTGGCCACCTGTGTAGCAACTGTAGCGGCGCACGTGATGGCATGTCACCACCTGCGTCCGATACATCACTCTCAACCTGCGCTACCTCCACCGGCACCACATCAGCAATCAGACCGTTGCGCACCGCATACATACTTGCCTCAGTACGCGACGCCACGCCAATCTTGCCAAAAATATTGCGTATATGGACTTTGACCGTATTCTCACTGATATCAAGCTGTCCTGCGATTTGGCGATTCGAAAAGCCTTCGGCCACCAATCGCAAGATTTGCAGTTCACGTTCGCTCAATGACATTGTCATGGTTGCACCGCATAAATCGCCACATCTCCTGTAGCGTATACATTCGTCACATATGGCAAAGCCGCAACCATTTGTGGGCTAATGACACCCCGTTCTGTCGCATAAACATGGGTAATTGCTGGATTTTCCTGCAACCATGCATCAAGTGCGTCAACTGTACGAATCTGCCTCACTTGCTCCGTCTGTGCATATAACGCTTGTGCCACATCGCCATCAGCATATGTGAATAACACCGGCGGTGTTGTTGTTGCTCTCCCAGTTAACGGCATTACCCACCAACCACCATCAACACCTCGATCAACCTGCCACATCCACTCTGTCACATTCGTCAAAAACACCGTATCCGCAGGTAATTCGGCATCAATCCATGCAATAGCAGCCATATCCGCTTGATTTGTCAAGATGGTGGCCGATCGCACGATCCGTTGCATGCTAGCAAATGCCAATACCGCAACCAGAATCAATGCTACACGCATCCATCGTTGACGCCAATATGCTCCCATACGGGAGATAAGCACACTCATCGGCACATACATCGCCGTAATCCATATTTCATTCGTAAAGAACGACAGATACGGCACTCCGAACACCACTGGATTCGCCAACACAATCACGAGCGTCCACCACACCACCACCTGTGCACTGCGTACCTGTCGATTGTGGATCAACCACCACGCACTCACCAATGACAAAGGGACGAACCACACATGATGACGCGCCCAAAATAATTCAGGCACGAATGCATTTTGACTTGAATTGCCGATGACTACACGCGCCGATGCATCACCCACACCATCACCGACACTCGCCCACACGACTTGCGTCATAAACACACTCCACCACGGGAGCATACACACCAGCACAACACCAGCAACGATTACCCAGCCGTGCGGGGGACGCCCATAGCTCACCCACAACACCATCCCCCATACAAGCGCCATCACCCCTACCACAAAATGCGTCAACAGTAAGCCAGCAAGAAGGAGGCCAACCCACACAACACGCTGTGGCGCATCATGCGTCCACATTACATCCAATGCAATCAACACCACCGGCAACCAAGCCATCCCGGCCAACAACGTATAACGCCCCCAACTGAGGTAATAGGCAGGCATGATCAATACCAACCCGATAAGAATCAACGCAATCACCGTCGCCGACAAACTACGCCACCAATACCACACGAATCCAGCCACGCTCACCACAGCCAACACATTCAACCATTGGCCCACAATCAACAAAAACCAACCCAACTCAATGAACGATGACGGCGCCATTACCCACACAAATGCCATCACACTATGCCATCCAGTGTGATACAACAGCGGATTAATTGGCAAATATGGCATTAAGTCCCATGCGGCATGGGACTGCTCAACTGCAACTCGCACCAGGAGTGTGTGATGTACGCCATCAACCCACGGTGGCAACACCAGACCATCAATATGCAACCAGCGACTCATCCCTATGAGACCTACCACACATGCAATCGTGATATACCATGGCGAGGTATATGTATCAGGTGACCATCGTTGCACAGGCATCTGCCAAAGCATTCCCACCGCTAATACACCGATACCAATCCAAAGTGCCATCACCGGCACCCGTACATCAAGCCATGCAGCCCACACATAGAGAATAATAACCAACGCTGGACCGATACATATCTGCATCATCCAGCGGCCTACCCTATGCACATCCGTAAGCGGCAACATACGTTGCCACCACCACCCAGGCACTATCATTACCATCAAGGTTGCTAATACCCAACGTCCAATCTCGCCGCTATACCACAACGCTGCACTTACGCTGAGTGCCAATAGTATTGTCATACTCTGCTGACGAATCGTACGTTGCATTGGTTCATTCCGTCATTACTCATTCAAATCGACCCGGGGCACCTGATTAATACACCGCACAATTGGCGTATCGTTGTACAACTCAATCGCCGTCCAGCCACCATGATCCATGCGCCACATCCAGTGGTTTTGCAATGGCACCCGCAATAATGCACACAACACAATCTGAATCGGTAACCCAGCAGTCACCACTACTGCGCGGTGACCATGCGCATGCTGTTGCAGCTGACGCCAGCCATGCATCACTCGCTCAGCCACCTGAGCCAATGACTCACCGCCCGGTGGCACACTCTGCATTGGGTCCGCCATACGCGCCTGCATCACATCTGGGTCACGCTGCCCAGCCTCGCGCCACGTCAACCCCGTCCATGCCCCCATATCTTGATCGGCCCACGCCGGTGTAATCGTTACTGGTGCTCGCCATTGGGATGTAGCCATCAGCGCAACCTCTTGGCAAATTGCTTGCGGTGCCGCATAGATTTGTGTGATGCGCTGCCGACGAATCATCGCTAACGCAGTGTTTACTTGTGCCTGACCGAGCTGCGTTAAATTATCAGCAGCCTGCCCCATAAACGCACGGCGTCGATTATATGTACTTTGCCCCACTCGCAAGAACCATAGTGATGTACGCATGCTTTCTCAATCATAGAATCAAAGAGAGGCGACTAGCACCTCTCTCGTACAGACATCTTTGCTCATCTTATCATCTATTTTATTGTGCCGGACACTCGCGCGATCGCGCCAGATTCACCGTGATATCGCGTTCTGTCATATTCGGGTTCCATACCAAAGCCATCTGTATAATATAATCCCGCGCCTCATTTTCAGCTTGTTTGTGTAAACCAAGGGCACAAATCCGTTCACGCGCTTGCGCATCAACCTTAGCGGGTACCATGTCACGCCATGTATCTTTTTGACCGTCTTGAAACGCATACCGAATCCCTTTGCTGAAGTAATACGGCCTCTCTGGCGTTTGTGACAAGTACATCGTACTCGCTGGCACCGATACCACCCAATGGTCATTTGTCTGGAGAATACTTACCTTGCTCATATCTATCTCTAGGCGCGCATTGACCGTCGTACGTTGCACCAACAACTCCCCGCCGTCCCACCAACCGAGTTTTTTCTCAGTATCATCAAATGTTACTACCACATCCAAAATCGTCTCAACTGTCGTCAACTTACGCGTACTGCTGATTTTGCGCACAATAGTATCAACACTCGTCGCAAATTTAGCTGGTGTAGCTGTTGGGACCACCGTCGCCGTAGCACTCGGTGTCAATGTCTGCGTCTGCGTCACCGTCGGCTCAGCTGTGACCGTCGGCTCGATCGTATTAGGTGTCGCAGATACCACCGATTCAGCACCTGGCATTTCAATCGTAATTTTGGGTAGATTCACACCAGCGGGTGTCTGTTGTACCCACAAATAAAGCGCCACAACCACTACTACCATGTAGATTACATTCAGGATTCGCTGCATGCGCACTCCTTTACTCACACTCGCTTACTGCGACACAGTCAAACAGTCACTCGTTTTTACCGTAATCTCAATGTCCTGCACTACGGGGTTCAATGCCTTAATAAGCTGTGTCAATTGCGTTATTGCATTTTTAGCAGCATTATCCATAATGCCAGACCGGCATGCCTCGCGCAAAATATTATCATGGGCGACGGCATATGCCTGTTCTGTCATGTCAATACCACTCTTGAAGATAAGTCCTAGCCCTTTTTCATAGCTCAACGGCTGCGTTTGTGCTTGATCCATCGTCAGCGACAGAATTTTGACCTCAGCCAACGACATGGTGACTGTACGTCCATCATCGGATACAACAATGTCGTTCACTGACATATCGTTCAAATCAACGCCGGCTACAACAGTACCAACTGCACGCATCTGCAGTATTTCCCCATCCCACCACGCACCAATTGTATCGGCTTCATCGTTAGTCAATTTAAAGGTTGTATTAATTAACATACTTTGTGTCTCAAGCCGACTAATATCGTTGATCTGACGTACGATTGTCTGCTCATCAACCATTTGGGTGGCTGGATTTGATGCAATAGGATTCAATGGCATAGCGTGTTGCGGTTGTACCGGCATCCATGGCGCTAGCAAACGACCAATATCACTCGTCGCATCCAGTGTTGGTCGAATCAGCAATAGCACGACCAACAACCACGGTAACACCTTCCACAGAAGATTCCATAGTATGCGTCCCATCTGCCCTCCACTTTTCCACTATTACCATTCACTGTAATATGACGTCACACTGACAGCATTTGTTGCATCAAAGCCCCTTGGTATCAGGCATGACACCAAGGGGCTCTATAATCACACCTCTGTTATGTGCGCCAGTCGGCATGACCTTATTCGGTAATTTGATGTACACCATTCACCGCAATCCGTTTGGGCTGTGCAACTGCGCTTTTGGGCACACGCACCGTCAAAATCCCGTGCTCGCCGTGGGCATTCACCCCATCCGGATCAACCGGCAGAGGGAATTCAATCCGGCGAGCCACACGACTCACCGCAAACTCACGCACATGTCGGCGCTCATCCTGTTTCTGCTCCTCGTTAATCGCCTCAGCCTTGATGGTCAATGTGCGGCCGGTCAGCGTCACCTCGATATGCTCGGGAGCAATCCCTGGCACCACCATTTTGACCGTATAGCCCTGGGAATCCTCATTAACCTCGATGGCACCAGTAGTAACTGGACGTACAGCATTTTGCATCAACATGTCAGCAACAGTATAAATAGGCATTGTCTTGCTCCTTCGTAGAACCACCCGTACGTGACTTGTGGTTCAATTGACCGTGACTTTACTATACTGTGCCGACCGTTAGAATCGCATATGCGCACTGTTAGCGATGCATATGCGTTCTGTTAGCGTACTATTAGCGCCCTACCAGCCTGGATAAGCGGCCTGTGGTGGTATCACCACCTCGACCGCATCGCCACGTGCAATCGGTCCGACACGTTCCACCCACGCCGTGAACCCACGTCGTTGCTTGGCCGCTTTGACAAAGCGCGACGTCAGCGACTCATCGCCATACTGACTTGCAATCACTCGCCCTGGGCCCGTACACGGCAAATTCTCCCAGTCGACCACCAAAGAGGCCCCGCTAGCAAAAATCAAGCGTGTCGCCGGTGGTAGCAACGTCAAGTGAGGAATACCTGCAAGCATCATGTTGGCGCCCAGCCACTCTGGACGTATCTCGGGCAGATTCAGGCGCATGGCCACCTCGGCGAGTTGATCAGCAGCAACAATTGTCACCTGCCGTTCGTTCCGTACCACACTCCCTCGTCGATAATGTGGGATACGCACATCGGCTTTGCGCGTAGCGCCCGCATGACTATCACCGACAACACCTTGCCAATCAAGTGTTATGTCATTGACAGGTCGTGTCACCAATGTCCCTGCAATATCACCGATGGCCAACCACTCAACCTGCGCCATGCGTTTAATTTTTGCCATGTGTGGTCCTTTTGTTATTGCTTGTGCCAGGCCACCAACGCCCCAGCTACCCATGTTGGATCGGGTGCATGATACAACGCAGCTGCATCGCTCGGAATAATCTCGACAATCTCGGGAGTCATCGGACCCAGCACTGCACGCATCACCTGCCCCGCATCGCGATGATCACTTTTGGCGTCAACACAATGTTGGTTGTAGCCGGCATAATCGCCACGTGACAACATCGCTGCACCCTCGCTAATCACCTTGTGGGCCAACGCAAGACCTCCCTCATGTGGTGCAAACGATTGCTCAGGTGGCGTACCATAGCCAATCCCGTGATGGAACATATCGGCCGTCGAGACCACCACCGCATTGCGCACAATCTCCGCAACTTCGTCATAGCCTGGTAGTGCCGTCGGATTACCACCAGCGAGCCACGGGTAGCGCTCAATCACACGCGGCATTTTTTTGCCGTAATAATCAGCAGCAATCTCCCACAAATAGCGCCAGGTAAACAACGCATGATCATAGCCCCACTGCGTCCCTCGTGTAAGTCCCGGTCCTTGGATACCCCATATCGGGTCAGTAGAGGGGTCACCCCCAGCGGCTACGCGTCGACGTGCCTGCTCCATCTCATCAGTAAATGAATGCAGTACGCTCAAGACTAATACAGTGTCAGCACCACTTTCGATGCAGGCATTGACCACCGCACTAATCTGCTTGGCACAATCCTGCACACCGGCATGTGGGAACACCAGTGCGCCACCTTGACGCAATACACCACTCAACTCCCACTCTTGGGCATCACGAAGCGCCTTACGTGCCCCGGCAATCCCCATCGCTGCATGTTCACGGGCATATAGATGATTAATATCAATGCGCAATTGAGCTAAGTCCATGCGTTGTGCTCCTTGTATATCTCGTGCATAATTGCATTATAGTGCGGATTTCATATACACATCCAAAAGGAGAGCTCATGCCATCACTCATGGTTACCGGCGCATCAAGTGGGATTGGCTGGGCCTGCGTGGCATCGGCTACCCAGCAGGGCTGGCATGCCTATGCTGGTGTTCGTAGGCATGTCGATGCAGAGCGCTTACGCCAACAATTTGGCGATCATGTCACACCCGTCATTCTTGATGTATGTGACACCGAGACAATCGCCACGGCAGCGCAGCATGTGCGCACGCAGCTTGCAGGACATACGCTTAATGGATTGATTAACAATGCAGGAGTCGCCGTCGCCGGCCCCATGCTTCACATCCCGTTAGATGAAGTACGACAGCAGTTCGAAATCAACTTTTTTGGCCAAATTGCCGTCACCCAAGCCTTTGCACCACTCCTTGGTACCGATGCGACTCTTGATGGTGCACATGGGCGTATCATCAACGTCAGCTCACTCGGTGGCAAGCTAGGTGCTCCCTATCTTGCACCATACGTCAGCTCAAAGCATGCCCTTGAGGGCTGGTCTGAATGTCTTCGCCGTGAGCTCTTGATGTACGGCATTGATGTCGTTATTGTCGGCCCAGGTGCAATTGCCACTCCCATATGGTCCAAAGCCGAACAACTCAATATCGCTCAATATACCGATACTGACTACGCACCATATATCACTCACTACCATCAAAAACTCATGGCCAAAGGGATTCACGGGCTCCCCGCTGAGCGCGTAGGGGCACTTATCATGCATGCACTTACTACCCCACGCCCAAAAACACGCTACGCACTTGCCCCTAATATTCTGATGGATTGGTGGTTGCCACGACTACTACCCAAACGCTGGGTTGATCGGATAGCGGCCAAGTCTTATGGCTTGCCTGATTTACCAGTCAATTAACGACAGCGCCCCTGCATCTATAGATGCAGGGGCACAAACAATTCGCATGGCTATTGTTGTTGCTGATCCTTGTTACTCCCCATCTGGGGCAACGATCCCATATCGACGCCTGGATCTGTTGGCCCACCCGAAACTGGTGGCACGTTTGTAGGTTGATTATTCACCAACGGAGTCTCGGTAGGTTGAAACGAGGTCTCGGTAGGTTGACTTGTAGAGAGCGTAGGAATAGCACTGCCTTCCGCATACTGGGATTGTGGTGGTGACTGCACAGTATTACTCTGTGAAGCATTACTCAACCACGGCAAATTAGGCACATCATGCACTGATTGTGGGCCAAGATACTTCGTTGGGCCGAACCCAGCACGATATGTCAATATAAACGGCAAAAACATGCTGATAATCACGTTCACGGTATCGGCATTGAGACCATAGGCGCGGTGTAGCATACGCACCAGATAGTACGACAGCACTAGTGTGCCGATACTTGTAAAAAATACTACTACAGGGAGCACACTGCCTACCACCGTCAAGATTATAAAGTAATAGAACCACACGACGGGTAACCCGACGATTTGGACCATCAGATATAGATTATAAAAAGGCACCAGTGATGCCCATCCAGGCTGACCAGCTTTGACAAACATCTTCCATAGCCCTGCCAGCGTGAATGCAACCACTGCAAATCCAATGGCAAACATACAAAACGCCACACCTAGAGCAATGACTCCACCCAGCATGCCGGCATCGGTGTTCTCCATGGCATCCCTCCTGTCTGTATTCAACTGAGTTACCCATACGGATACCCCGAGTATAGCAGTAAGTTTACATTTTGCATAGTATTTGCCGCAAAACATTCACACACAAGCGTATACCTCATACCAATGCACGCTAGATAGTATGCGGCACATCATTCACCCTCTTCATTTCGTCATGTGTATCTCCAAAAAGTTATCCGCTCACCTGACATATTTTGTTACTTGTGCTATATTTAGAACAAATGTTCTATATTAAAGGTATTGAAATGCACACACTTGATCCACTCACCGCCATGCAACTTACGGCCGGAAGCACCCTGAACCGACCATCGGCCGTCATTCGCGAGTTAATTGATAATGCAATTGATGCACAAGCACACCACATCAGCGTCACACTTGATGCCCAAGGGACATTCATTGTCCATGATGACGGCATCGGCATGACAGCAGATGAGCTCGCATGTGCGTTTCAGCGACATACGACGAGCAAACTCAAGCATTATGATGACTTATTAACGCTTCAAACACTTGGATTTCGTGGCGAGGCACTGGCATCAATCGCAGCCATCGCCCGGGTCACTTGTATCAGTCGCTCAGCGCAATGCACCAGTGCCCACGAGATACGCATCACAGCAGGGGAGTTACACGATTTGCGGCCTTGCGCAGGCATGGTTGGTACAAGCATACGCGTTGAACAGCTCTACCAGAGCATGCCTCATCGTCGGCGCTTCTGGCGCCAGCCGCATACCGAACGGCAGCATATTGTTGATACATGTACTCAGTATGCGCTGATTTATCCACATATACGCATGACGGTTACTTTTGAGCAACAAGGATTACTCGCTACCACGGGGAGCGGCGACCATATGCAAACACTCCACGAGGTATGGCCTCATATCAACATGTATACCGTCAATGCCCATAGCACTGGCGGATCCGGTGAGGTAATGGGATATGTCGGCGATCATGCAATTCCCACGCGGCGGTGTCAAGTTGTGGCAATTAATCAAAGACCCATAGCCGTACGTGGGTTTATTGCGCACATCATTGACGAGGTATTACCGCCGTTTCAAGGACAACATACGGCGACCCTTTTACAGTTCCGGCTACCCAAAGACTCTATTGATATCAATCAGCGTAACCAAAAGGATGAACTTGGCATTCGCACACCGAGCGTCATTGCCCGGCTATTGTATGATGCCATTCGTCAACCATCCATACAGCATGTCCCACCAATTCACGTGTCGCAGCAATTGCCTCAAGCAACCTATATTGGCCGACACGCAGAGTGGTTACTGTGGAGCAGTAGCGAAGGCGTTATTGTAATGGATCCAGCCAATGTCATCCACATGTGTGGCATCACCACATTTGCATCAGGACAACTCTGTGTGCCACCCTATCCACTAGATCACGCTACTGCACAGCTTTTTTTGCAGTATGCCGACCAATGGCAGCAACTCGGATTACAGTTCATCCATAACCAGGATAATCAACTCTGCATCACACGTATCCCTCACATGGCGCACACGCATGCCCTAGACACTGCCGTACGCTCCTGTGTCCGTACCATACGACGCGGCGGAACTTTGGCAATGGGTCTAGGGCATCTCCTCGATCCAGACTGGTTATACACACAACTGACACGCCATCCTACTCCATGGGATGGCCAGGCACTATTGATGATTGGACATCAACGCATTGCCCACGCACTTCGTATGCCATCTGCTATGACTGCAGTACTTGACCAAGCGCAACTACCACAAGTACGAGCAACACCACAGTAATAATAATCTCAACAACACCTAGACCACTGAGCAAACGTCGCATTGATATCCCCATCTAGTGCTTATACGCTTTGGTCAATTATAGCCGAATCTCCATCATTACAGTGATGAGGCTTACACATTACTTGTCTGATCAGTCGTAGTCTCATCCGCGTGTGAGATCATGTAAATACCCATTCATCACGCATCTTTTATAGATGTAAACCATATCACGTTCGGCAATCAACTTTTTGTGTAAATTAAGACATGCCAAACAATCAACGATGTGTGCAGTATGCTCACGATAAGCTATTACTTGGCGTGTCACAATTTTATGATTTAGTTTAATACTATTAACTATTAAAGGTAGAAAGTAAAATATAGTGTAATTAAATTAATCTTACTTATATCAATTCGACTCAGACAAATGCGCCGAGGTAACGTAGCATTTACTTACTATAGTTGAGAGATTAAGAATATCTTCCACTCGCCACTAATCTTTTTGAAGATATACAATGTGGATACCTCAGCAGTCACAATTTTGATCGAATCAAGTCGAGCGGTGTGCGCAATCACGTGTGCGGTATCTTCAGACGCATGAATATCAAGCGAGATGATTTGGCTGTAGAACCAGTTTAATGACGGCTTCAACTCACTGAGAGGAGCCATCGGTTTATACCGCAACAGGAGCTCATTCCCTTGAATCTCAGTATATGGCCAGACAAAACAGCGCCACATGTCGTATTCGTTATTTGCATTGAATGCTTTGACAAATGACTCAAACTGCGTCTGTACCTCAGCACGTGCAAGCGTGTGCATAACCGCTCCATAAAATATCTTAACAATTATTACAGAATTGTAACATATTCCTTTTCGGTACTTATGCACAGACACAATAACCATCATTGTCGCCAGAGTACAATCGTAATATAATGTGGTTAGTGTTCATTACCAAGATTAAGTAGCGTAGCGTGTATCTCAAGCGACTTGAAATTCAAGGGTTCAAAACATTTGCCAGTCGAACGGTTTTTGAGTTCCAACCTGGCGTATCTGCCATTGTTGGGCCAAACGGCAGCGGCAAAAGTAACGTCGTCGACGCAATACGCTGGGTGTTGGGAGAACAAAGCTATTCGACCTTACGCAGTCGCAAAGCCGATGACCTAATTTTTGGTGGTGGGCCGCGGCGTGCACCAGCCGGATTTGCCGAAGTCTCATTGACCATCGACAACAGCGATCGCACCTTGCCGATTGCCTTTGATACGGTCACCATTACGCGACGAAGCACACGCTCAGGCGACCATGAGTACCTCATCAATCGCGCCAAGGTACGCTTACGCGACATCCAAGAGGCCACAGCGACACTCGGTGGGTCATATACCATCATCAATCAAGGATTAGTTGACAACGTGCTTGATTTGCGTCCCGAAGAGCGACGCCGCTTATTCGAAGATGCAGCCGACATCAGCGTGCACGAACAACGCCGCAACGAGGCGATGCGCCGCTTGCGCGATACCGATAACAATGTACGGCGCACGGATGATGTGATTGCCGAACTTGAACCTCGCCTACGCAGTTTACGCCGTCAAGCAGGTGCAGCCAAGCAGTATCGCGATATCAAACACGATCTCGACAGCGTACAAATCCGCTTGCTACGACTCCAACAACAACAGAGTGAGCAGCAGCTCGCACAGGCGCAGAGTGACCATGCAACCGCCCAACAGCAGGTAGGCCAGTTGCGCCAACAGCGCGATGTTATCGGTAACCAAATTACGACAACTCGCGAGCACATTCGTACCTTGCGCGAGCAGATTGGGACAATCTATGCCGATGGCAGTCGCTTACACAGTCGTGCTGAAGTTTTGCAACGGGCAATTGCTGTGGCTGACGAACGCGCAAAATCCGTTGCTCAGCGCATGCAAGAGTTCACTCAAGGCCAACAAGAAGCCGAGCAACAACTGCAGGTGATTGAACAGCAGTTGGTCGAACTCAATCAACTATTGGCAGAACAACAAGCCCAACGCAATCAGCACCAGCTTGCCCTCAATACAATTGACGCTGGGCGTGCCACCTACAACGAACAACGCCGAGCCTTACGAACAGCTGTTGACCAAGCCCAACGTGCCGAGGCCAGTACACAAGCTGCAATACGTGAACGTCAACGACAAGTCGAACGCCTCAATGAACTCATAACCTCACTTAACCAACACCAACAAAACGAACAACAATTGGTCGCGCAGGCTGAGGCTACACTCATCGCACACCAAAAAGCACTTGTCGCCGCACAATCGGCAGTTGATGCCCAACAACAAACGCTCACCGATGCCCAACAATCTGTCACAAATGTACGCCAACAGATTGAATCACTCCGCAATGAGCGCGCCAACAACGAAGAGAATATTACGGCAGCACGGCGATCCCTCAACCAACTCGATTCGCGCTATCAAGCGTTAGTCCAGATTCAACGTAGTCACGGAGGTGTCGTCCAAGGCGTCAAGGCAGCGATGGAGTGGGCCAGCAAAAGTGGGGCAGACTTTGCTTTGGTATCATCATTAATTAGCGCATCAGCCGAGCTCGAACTTGCAATTGAGACAGCCCTTGGTGCACGATTACAACATATTGTTACACCTACCTGGAACGAAGCCGAAGCAGCTATTGCAGCCCTCAAAAAAGGAGGTCAAGGTCGTGCTACGTTCTTACCGCTTGACACACTTCGGAGCGGTAGTGGAGATGCCAAATCACCCACAAGTGGCGACGGAGTGATTGGCGTTGCATCACAGTTGGTCAGTGCTGACGCGAAGTATGCCAAAGTCGTCGAATACTTAATCGGGCGTACATTGGTTGTCCGCGACCTCGATGTTGCTCGCCGCGAGATCAAACGTATCGGCGGCGGATGGCAAATTGTCACCATTAGCGGCGAGCAAGTCAGTAGTGGTGGGGCACTCACCGGTGGTGCCCAAGTACGCGACGGTGGCACGTTGCGCCGTGAACGCGATTTACGCGAGTTACCCGACCAAATAGCTCAAGCCAAAGCCGCGGTTGACCGCCTCGTTGCGCGTAGTACTCAACTCAATAATCAAATCCAGCAAGTTGAGCAACAAGTACGACAACTCGATGGCGCTCGGCAACAGAGCCAACAACAGCTTCAGCAACTCCAGAGTCAACGCGATATTGCCCAACGCACCGTCAACAAGGCCGAATCAGATGTGGCGTTAGTTACTCAACAAGCAGCACAAGCTGGGAGCCGCTTTGCTGATTCAACTACGCAAATCAGTCAGCTCGAACAAGAGCTCCTCGATTTGGCAGTACAACAACAGCAGCAACGCGCCACACTCGACCAGTGCTACCGCGATGAACAACAATTGATTGAACAGAGCTACGCCGACGACGATCGCCGGGCCACCACCCAAAAACTCTTGACAGAGGCCGAGGGACAAGTGCGTGGTACCATGGCTACCATTCAGGCGAGCGAGCAACGCTTAACTACCTTGCGAAATACGCTCCAACAACGCCAATCACGGCAAGCTGAACTCGAACGCGAGGCTAAGGATGTTCAACAAGAGAGCGCCAGTCATCATACCGAACTGACAAGCATACAACAGGCCATCGGCGAGATTCAAGTACGACTAGCACCGCTTGAGAGTACCTTGCATACGCACGAAGCCGAGTTACCTACGCACGAGAAGCATGAGCAACAGGTGCTCCAACAACTTCGTGACGCCGAATCTGAGGCCAATCATACCGCACTGGCACTCCAGCGTGCAATCGATCGTATTCAAGTGCTGATTGAACGTGCCCAAAGTGAGGGTTATGACCTTGAGGTCCTGCGCAAAAGTAGTGAACCTGTGGCAGGTGATGAACCCACGCTCAACCAACAGCTGAATGGCTACCGCCAACAACTGCAACGCCTTGGTCCAGTCAATCCACTCGCGCTCGAAGAATACGAAGAGGCCAACGAACGCTATACGTTCCTGACGGCCCAGGTCGCCGATTTACGCAGTGCAGCCCAGAGTCTACAAGAACTCATTCGTGAGCTCGACGCCACTATGCAGGCCAACTTCGAGACCGTCTTCGGCGCAGTCGCTCGTGAATTCGCCAACACATTCCAAATTATGTTTGGTGGTGGCCGAGCCAGCCTCGATCTCGTCAAACAAGGGGAGGGTGGCGCGCTTGACGATATCGGCATCGAGATTACCGCTCAGCCACCAGGCAAGCGCCAACAGAATCTCTCGCTCCTCTCAGGCGGTGAGCGCTCCTTGACGGCAGCAGCGTTGTTATTTGCCATCCTCAAGGTCAAACCAACCCCGTTTTGTGTGCTTGACGAGGTCGATGCAGCCCTTGATGAGGCAAATGTGGCCCGCTTCCGTGCTGCCCTTGCCGACCTACGTCAGACCTCACAATTCGTAGTCGTCACTCATAACCGTGGCACTATCGAAATCGCCGATACTATTTATGGGGTGTCCATGGGTGACGACAGCGCATCCCGCGTGCTTTCGTTGCGCCTTGATCAACTGGTTGGTCATAATTAACCCGTGTGCATCGCAACCCGGCCATCCCCCACCCGGGCGCATCGCGACCATTTCACCATCCGGGCGCATCGCGACCATTTCACCATC